>NZ_JACJQL010000099.1 GCF_014696625.1 Nostoc parmelioides FACHB-3921 | reverse complement strand
ACCCTTTTATGTGGGGACTGAAGGGAGGGAACTTCAGGAGGAGACGGCTCCTCAGTAAAATAGGCTACTGCCTCTACGCACAACTTTCACGTCGCGCATCTCGGCTCAATACCTATTACTACTAATCAATTTTTTATCAAAGACGAAATTAGGGGAATTTTTTCAGGATTAATATCCGGCAATATAATATATGTAGTCAAGTTGTTTCATTGCTTGCAGAACTTCATGAGTTGAGCGCAACATAAACAAAGCTGCGCCAGTTACTAAACCAATGACAGCACAATCTGGACTAATAATATGTGCCAAGATGTAACCTAAAGTCAAATTGAGTAACAGAGCAGGGATAATACTTTTAATGACAATAATTGTTTGATTGAGACTGAATAACAATATTGCATTCAATAAGCCGATAACAAAAAATAAATAGCCTAATGAGCCAAACAAAGACTTTAAGTTGGTTTCTAAACTCCAATTTGTGGGTTTAACAAATCCCAATGTTCCAGCCATACATAATGCAAAAAAAATAATAGTTATACCTATGGTTAACCAGTAACGATAAAATAATTTACCATAAAAATTACTGAGTTTTTCGATATTCATATCTTTGGTATTTCCATACCAGTAGCGAATAAATTGATAACCCAAATATTCCACCAGGGGAACTAGCAAAAGAAAATTAACCAAGGCTAAATCCATTGCTTGCTGATATCCAGCATCAATGGCAAAGACTAACCCAAAAGCCGGATTTACAGCCCATCCTGCGATCATGCGATCGCCAAAAATAAAACTAAAATAAGCTATTCCGTAAAAGCAATAAGGAGATAGTAAGTACACCAGCGAACTTAATCGCGGTAATGGAGCTTTCGCACCACTAATTTGACCTGTTTGATTATCTTTACCAAGTCCAAAAGCAACTAAGCAGATTACTACTATTAAAGTGGCAAACATACTGATAATTTGGGCTGTCAGCGCATCTAGATTTACCCAAACTCTTAAAAATACAAACAGTATGCTTAAACCTAGCATAATTAACGGTGGAAACCAGCGTAATTGAATACCCAATGCTGCTAACAACATCCAAAGTAAACTCAACACTAAATAATACAAAGCAGCTAGCATCAAATATTCATCAGCAAACTGACCCTGATAAAAACCAAACCATAGACCAAACAAACCTAAAAGAATACTAGTAGCTGTACCTAAATAAATAATAGGGAAACAGACTCTTCTACCTTGCATTGGCTCACCCAATTTCAGGTAAAATTCTCCTCTACGGCTAATCATCTGGACAAATCCTCCACTAATTGTCAGACTTGCCATCGTTGCCAAAGTGATTAGTGAAGCTAGTTCAGGTGGTAATAACTGAGATTGGTTATCGATATGGAGAGACTCTAAAAGCAATATCAACAGTAAAGGTAAAGCATAAACAAAACTTTGAGAGAATTGCTCAATAAATATTTGTATCTCATGAATGAGATGCCGCCAAGCATTTTTTCGCTTTAATTTTGATTTTGATGTTGGAGATAATTTGTAATTATCATAAACATACTTACCCAGAGATAAAGTATCTGCAAAACCAAATTCCTGACGAATAACTCTATCTGTATAACCTAATGATTCTATAATTGCCGTTACTTGCCAAAAATCAGCCATTTCTGAACTTACTTCTGAAATAGCTACAACTAGCTCACATATTTTTTCATCTTGTGAAATCATAATTTTATATTTAAATCAAACAGAAAAGTTAGTTATACCAATTTAATGTGAAGTTGCACATATTTCGACCCCCCTAAATCCCCCTTAAAAAGGGGGACTTTGATATATGTTTTTCCGGTTCCCCCCTTTTGAAGGGGGGCTAGGGGGGTCGAAATATGTGCAACTTCATAAAAAATTGGTATTACATTCAAGTTGTGAGTATTGCAATTACCCATTCAGCACTATAGAAAAAAATGAGGATAAATGTTGTATGTAAGCAGTCATACAACAGATTTCAATTTTGCTCGTTCGTAGAATAATGTAGAGACGTTGTATACAACGTCTCTACATCATTGACTTACCACAACTTCACAGAAAATTGGTATAAGAGTTCATCATCTCACAATATACAGATCAAACTCACTCTAGAATTTGTTTAACTTACATAGGTAAAACTGCTACTATTCAGGCTCAAATTATTAAATATGTCAAAAAGGCCAACGTCAATAACACCAATTAGTTCATCTTGTCCACCAGTGGTTAAATAAAGTGTCCTATGGTTACCAAAGGATAAATTAAATAATACACCACTAAGTTTATAGTTTGAGGCACTACCATAAAGTTGAATTTTATCTCCCTCAGAGATACTAAAGTCCTTAATTAGTGCATAATCATTTGTTCCAGATGTACTATTATTACCGTCATTGTAGTAAGCTTTATTTTTATCGCCCAAGATAAATAAATCGCCGTAACCATCACCATATAAGGTATCTATTTCCCCTGCGCCTGCCAAAATGTCGTTGGGGTTTACACCAATCAAGGTATCAACTCCTGAGTCACCATCTAATGTGTCACTACCACTACCACCTATAAGAGTGTCGTTATTTGACCCACCGGATAAATTATCATTCCCAGCTTCTCCATAAATCAGATCGTCCCCATCACTTCCCCAGACATAATCTTTACCATCGCCAGCATAAACGAGATCATTACCATCGTTGGGATAGATGGTATCATCACCACCAAAGCTGCTAATGATATCTCTACCATTAGTCCCGAAAATAGTGTTATTTGCAGACGTACCATTAATGATATTGCCGACAGGATTGACAGTCACACTAAAAGTATCATCAACAGTTTTGCCATTAGAAGTACCACGAATAGTTAGTTGTGCAGTACCGAATTGATTAGGTAAATATTGCAAAGTTAAAGAATTACCCACAATATTGGCATTAACTAAGGAGTTATTACTATTAGCTAAAACCGACTTAGTAATGGCGTTAGAATCGTTGTCAATGTCAGTAAAGATACTACCTAAATTAATAATGGTATTAGCAGAACCTTGATTAACAACTACATCGGCAATTGGACTTGCTACAATTGGCGCATCATCTATAGATGCAACGTTCACTGTCAATGTATCATCAACAGTTTTACCATTAGATGTACCACTAATCGTAATTGTGGCTGTCCCAAATTGGTTGGGAAGATAAGCCAGCACAAAATTATTGTTAACAATGCTGGCGTTGACTAAGCTACTGTTGCTATTAGTTTTAACGGTCTTGATAATGCTATTGGGATCATTATCAATATCAGCGAAAACATTACTTAAATTAATCACCGTATTGGCAGCATCTTCATTGACGCTGACATCGGCAATGGGGTTGGCTACTGTGGGAGGGGCATCAACACTTAATCTTACTCTGCCAGTATGTTGGGTAAGACCGCTAAAATTCATCGTCAGAATCTCGCCGTTGAGATTCGTACTGCTTGCACCTTCAGTAGTAATATTTAGTCCAGTGGGATTTTTTAAATCTAAGAGAACTTTTCCTTCACCAAAGAATGTAAATTCTAAATCTGTGCCATTACCAACAAGAGAAGTTAATTTAGCACGCATTGGCAGGTCAATAATACGGGTAACATCATCTTGAACTGTTCCCAAATTGATGGTAAATTGACCACCGTTGGCAGGTAAAAAGACTGTATCTTTATCGTAGGCATACCAATTATTTACACTTTTGATCGTTTGAGTTGGATCGATATTCAGACCAAAATTACCCACATCAGTAGCTACAACATTGGCAGTAATCGTATTCCCACTACTATCAATAAATAACTTTGATTTCTCAAAAGTTTTGATGCGGTTACTCAAATCGTTAGCAGTGATAAATTCTGTATTATCGTTGTACACCTTGGCCAGAAAATTAGTAAACATGGCCTCAGTGTAAGGTGAGGGAAGATTATCAGATGTATCTGTATCCCAGACTGTTGGGCCATAATCATGCCAAGGAAAATGAATAATAGCTTGGGCTGCATGATTTGTTAAACCAGTGTATTCTTTCAACCATTCTGCTTGTGCCTGTGGTGGTGTTAACTTGCGAAACTCCACCAGCGAAAAGTCAAAGGACATATTGGGAGCCAAATAGACATAATCGCTACCCGGAAACATAAAACCAAAAGCATTGGGATAACCTGCACCTACACTGGAATAACCACCAGAAACATAGGATAAGTATTTCTGAAGTTCTTGGGAAACCTTTAACCCTTCTGGATTTCCGGGAATTGCTCCTCCTAAGACTTGAATCCCTAATTGTTGCTGAATGACTAATTTCGATTGATTAAATTCAAACTCTAATTGTGCTGGCGTTAATTGATCTGTGAAGTCTGGGTGAGTATAAGAATGGGTGCCAATTTCGTTTTGTAAGGCTAAAATCTGGTCATAGTAAGGCTTGGAGACAGTCCAATCGGTAAATTGCCCATTTGCTGGATTGTTACCGACATTTATGTAGTATGAGCCTACAAAGTTATAGTCATTTTTCCATTGTGTCAGGATAGGCAGCAGGCGATCGTAAATCCCTGGAGCGTTTCCAGCAGGATTCACATCCTCAGCTTCTTGAGACTGATCCATATCATTGCGAGAAATAAAGATACTCGCATCTCGGCTCATATTTAAAGCCACTTTCGGTTTATTATCTAATACCGCCCATTGCAATGCTTGCCAGACTAAATTATTATCACCCATGAATCCTTCAGTAGCGAAATGCACATTTCTGCCACCAGTTTGCGTTGCGATAACAGCATTGTTTTTCTGCCCATTTACAGCAAAATCTGCGAGAATTATGGGTGTGTTATTGTCAGTAGTATCTACATCGCCATAAGTATTAAAAAATATGCCATTATAAGCACGAATGGTCTCGTCGGCAGAGTATCCTTGCATAACTGGATGAGTAATATTCTCTGCGTTGAGAATGCCATTTACAGGGCCACCACCACCGGTTCTAGTCAAATTCAGCAACTGCTTCATCCGGATATAGGAGTCTCCGGCTAGAGCATTATTATTTTCATCGTTCGTTAAGAAATCTCCGGAGGTAATGATCCCAATGTTATATTTATAAACTGCATCTGTGAGTGTATTTTGAATTGCATCTAGCTTCGCTAGAGGGACATTTCGGAAAGAAGGAAATATCAGCGCGTCGTAATTGACAAGTTTATTGATATCAGTTAAGTCATTCTCTGTGAGGATATCAAAGGGAATACCCGCCTGCATCGCTTGGCTTTGCATGGACAGGAAAAGTTGGGTATAGGCTTTGTCTTGAAAGAAGTTCTTCGCTGTCGTTTCTGAGAAGACAATACCTACTTTTTTACTGAAATCTGTTCTTGTTGGTAAAGCTGAAACTGAATATTTTTGAGCAGAATAATTAGGCGGTAAAAATGTTTGGTCGTTAATATCTATTAATAAATTAATTGCTTGTGGTGAGCCATTGAGCAAAGATATTGGAACGGCAAATTCCACTATTTGATTATTACTACCATAAGCATAGTTTAAAGGGCCACTGACTAAATTTTCTCCTGCGCCTCCTGTATAAAGGGAAGGTTGAGCATTTGTAGAGAAGTTGATGTTATATTCTGCTCCCCCAACTCCAGGTTGACCAAATATTTGATAACCTGTATTGCTATTTCTATCTGTATTTAGCCATACTGTCGTACCAGCACCTATCGGTTGGCTATTTGATTTAAAGGCAAAAACATAAGCGTCTCCTGCATACTTACCATAGAGTTCATATCCTGGTTGCCCTGTGCCAGGAATAAAATCTAATCTATCAGCAGATGTCCAATCAATTAAGTTACCATCAAGATTGATATTACCGTAGGTAGCTGCTAGCTCTAAGATTCTGGCTTGACCATCGATGATGACATTAGTAGTATCATTTTCACTTTTCAGTGCTGTAAGTTGAGATTGAGATAGCTCTTGACCTTGGACAGCTGCTGCAAAAATAGCCCCTTCATCGCCCTGCGTCTCTTGGATATTGATCTGAGAATCTATATAGTGGCCTAGTTCTTCTATCAAAACAGCAACACTTTTATCAGCATCACTTAAAAGTGCTTGCGATAAATAAATCGTATTATTGAAACTACCAAAAGCTCCTTGTCCACCATTAATTGCCGAGGAGTCAACAATTTTAATATTTGGTAGGTTTGTATAGTTGATTAATCCCTGAATTACATTGTTAGCTTTCTCCTCATCCCAAGTATCGCCAAATACTAGATTCATTCTTTGATGATAATCTGGAGAAACGAAGAACTCGCTAATATTGTTGATAGCTGTTTTTAATAGTTCTTGAAGGTCAATCAATGTCAAACTATTACTCATTTTTTTTAACTCGTTAAAAAGTGAATTTTTCAAAAAACAAAAATCAACGATTTTGGTATTTATATAGAAACGTCAAGACTAGTTTTAATTCTCTGTGATTCAAACTTGTAACCAAATTCCTTGTTTTCTCCAATTTTGCTCTAGTAAAAACTTTTCTAGCATCTGGGGGGAAATAATTGATTTTTGTACCAGAATTTCCCCTAATTTCTGTTTAGTGACTGATTGCTCTTGCAATGCCTGTGTTAATTCCGTTTGTGAAACAATTTTATGTTCTAACAACAAAGCACCTAACTTGAAATTTTGCCGGGCTATATTTTTTTCTAATGTCGCTAAAGTAATTAATTTTTTCTCCCACATTAAAGCTGTCGAGACGATAGTTTCTAAATTGTTATATTTGGGCTTCCAACCTAACATCGTGCGAATTTTATTAGCATTGGCTACGACGCAAGCTGGATCTCCTACTCGTCGTTGGCTCTCAATTACAGGAAAGTCTACTCCAGAGATTTTTTGCACCATGTTTAAAACTTCGCGTACACTATAGCCTTGACCATAACCACAGTTGAATATTTGGCTATCATTTCCTGCTTCTAAATAATGCAAGGCATCTACATGAGCCTTGGCTAAATCTTCAACATGGATATAATCTCTGATCCCAGTTCCATCTGGAGTAGGAAGGTCTGTGCCGAAGATATTGACAGAAGCACGACGACCTAATGCTGTATCACAAGCTACTTTAATTAGATGTTCTGCTTTCTTTGCAGACTGACCCAACTTGCCTGTAGAGTCTGCCCCAGCGACATTGAAATACCGCAAAATGACGTACTTTAATCCAGATGTTCTGGCAAAGTCTTGGATAATTTGTTCACTCATGAGTTTGGAGTGACCATAGGGATTGATGGGTTTAGTCGGTGATGACTCGGTTATTTGCTCTTGTTGAGTTTGTCCATAAACTGCGGCTGTGCTAGAAAAAATGAATTTTTTGACATGAAATAATTGACAACAATCTAATAAGTTTAATGTATTGAAAGTATTATTCGTATAGTAGTTCAGGGGTTTATCTATTGACTCTTGTACAGATATATGAGCTGCAAAATGCAAAACTGCATCGAATTTATGCTGGCTAAAAGTTTGCAGTAATAGGTCTTTATCTTCGAGGCTCCCAATCGTTAATTCCCCGTAAGTTACGGATGCGCCTGAGCCTGTAGAAAGATTATCGTACACCACAATATCATAACCAGCTTCTCCTAACTGGCGGATTGTATGTGAGCCAATATAACCTGCTCCCCCAGTTACTAATATTTTCTTAGTCATTTTTTTACACCTGAAAGTAAATAAACATTGTTGAGCCTGTACTTTTAAAGAATTACAGCAGTTTTGATTTATATGAGATACAAATTAATTTGTTCTGAGGCATGAGCCAGGAGTAATAGGAAGAATTTCTATATTTCATTCTCTAGTTGAGTTCCTTATTTAGTTGCAACTTGCTGTATCTATTAATCATGTGTGCAGAATAAATTTTGCTAGATGTGAAAATGATCACAGTCTAACAGTAAATACCATGTTTATAGCTAGCAATTAGCTCATATTGTTTTGTCTAAAAAAGGGGTGATTTGAAAAAATGTTATAGCTTTAAACCTGATTGTGGTGATATTTAGGCAATAAATTCACTTAAAGATTCTAGGCATTTTTTCTGTTTTTTGAGATGACTTCAAATATACTTTCTTACGTATGTACTGATTAAATTATAAATTTTCCATGAATTTCATTTAAAGTCAATCTTCAGTTTATAGAACAGCCAATATCCGGTTAACTCGATCTGAGTAACTTTAATAGCAATGCGATCGCCATCATTAAAATCTTTGTGCAAAGGTATTTTTAGCTTTTGATAGTCATCTGGGATTTACGATGTTCAACAAGTATTTAGGAAACAGTGAAGGAACTTGTCGAGTCTAGGAAAACACTTATTAATTTATATTAAGTCGAGATTAAGAGATGTCTAAAAAATCAAGAGTCTTGAAAATCAAGCAAATACTTTTAGCATTATTCCCAACTCTGAATCATCACGGATTCTTGCTTAATAGGTAGCTAAATCTTATGTGAAATTAACTACTACTTTTGTATGTATCACGAATTACGCTAATAAGCAACAAATAATCAAGAATGTTTGACAAGAATAAGTAAAAGTCCTGATTTTACATGAAAAGATCAGGATATTTAATTTAAAAATAAAATTTTTATGAAAATTAATTTACACTCGGAGTTAATTTATTTGGGAATGGTAAAATTCTGCTGGTTTAGCAAAATTATAGTGTCAATCAACTAACAAGCTAGAGTTTAAATTTACATTTATTTTAGATTGCAAGAGCAATTTAGTATCGTATGATTATGATTCTTTGGCTGCGTGCTTCTGCTAACTGAGTCTTTTATTAAAAAATAATTATTTTTACAAAAATATAGTTGTGTTACCTTTGCAAACTTTTATTTTTGATTCGCTTACTACTATATGGGTAGCGATACTGCTGGGAATTTTGTTTTTTTGGTTGCCCAGTCTTATTTTTGTTCTGCCAAATACAATTCCTTGGGCAAGTCGAATAGTAGCTGGTTGGATGCGAATCCTACTAGTGACATTGATTGGGGTGGGATTTTTGAGTGCCTTGCATTTATTTAGTTGGTTAACTTTGGTAATTTTATATGGCAGTTGTTTTCTTTTTAGTTGGTTGCATCGCCATAATTGGCGTGTCAAACAACACTACAATCTGATATTTCAAGGGATCGCATTTGCTGTTTTAGATGCTCTAGACCAAGGCTTTTTACCTAAAATTAATCAGGCTGTTGATGGGATTGGGCAAATTGCCAAAAAACAATTCCTGAACATGGAAAAAATGATGGCGATCGCTATCACTCAAAACATCATCAATATTCTAATACTGACAGTAATTTTAACATTTGCTGTATTACTTCGTTTTGAATATCCTTGGCAAGAACTACGTTTTATTAATCCCGATAGTTATCGCCTGTTGTTGACTACAAGACAAATCCTCGTCGGTGATGGGAATGCACAGATGCAGTCTTTTCCAGCCTTTTCTGCCTTAGCGGCTGTCTTATCACTGTTGGGTGCTATAGATGCTATGCAGGTGATTCGCTTCCTCAGTCCTCTGTTGGGTTGTCTGTTGGTACTGAGTGTTGGCTATAGCATGGGTGTAATTGCTAACAGTCGAATAGCTGTGATGGGGGCGATGTATAGCTTAGGAGCTTATATTTTCACTTCCCATATAGAAATTCCTGACTTTGCTCCGAATTGGATACAACAATGGCTAACTACAGTCATGGGTAGTTTGAATACTTCGTTAATTCGCCAATGGGCTGGGGGTGACTTAGAAATCGGTGTGATGTGTTTGGTTCTAGGTTTAGGGCGTGCTTGGGAAGCCTCTAGAACTCAACACCGTCGAGAAGCCTTGATTGATACAGTCTGCTGCTTGATAATTGTAGCCATCATTCAACCTCAGTTGCTGATTTTGGCATTATGTGGAGGAATCTGCTTTATTGGTGGTGGCAGATTTGCCCTGACTATAGTGACTATCATTTGGATAGTATTGGCATTGGTTTTAGCTCTACCGGAAAATCCCTGGGGATCGACAAACACTTTTTTAGTCACATTACCTGTAGGATTAAGCTGGGTTTGGGGACTCTTTTTAACTCTCACTAGCTGGCTGTTGAGTTTGATATTGGGTGTATGGTCTGAGATTGTATCGTTGATTTTGATGCTGGCGATCGCAATTAATTTTCTGTTGCCATTGCCTCCTAAAATCAGCTATCTAGAATATGATATGGCGGCGCGTAAGACTCTGGAACTGCGAGTCCGATTCCCCCTGAAGCGATGGGTGATAGTTGCGCCCATTGAACAACTAGCCGAAAGTTATGGTGCTGGTTGGTATGAGGATATGGGTTTATTTGTGGAGAAGTATTCATCTCTAGTCAGTAAACCTAATTTTCACTTTCGTTATTCAGTACCTAATTTGTTTATCTTTGTGGAAAAACGACCGTTAGTTACGGGGTTAAGGGCAAGTCAATCACTCCCCTACTCGGTCTTATCTGACCCTACCTATCTTTATTATCGTTCCTCGGCAGGTCGAGCGAGTTTAGAATTTACGATGTTACAGATATGTGAGACTTATCGTCGCCTCCATGAGCAAGATGTGGCGATTTATTATGAGGATCAGGATTTGAGGATTTATCAAGTTCGGCTTCCTGAAGAGCTTTGAGGGACTTCTAACTAACAAAATATCCGGCGTTGCTGATTAGCGGGATGTTTTTTGTTTCGCGCATTCGCCGCTAGGCGTTCCGCTTGCGGTAGGCGCAAAGACGCAAATAAGAACGCAGAAAGATAAGTTAATTTCCTGAAGGGCTTTGAGCTTTTTGATTTAAAGATTGGATGTGATTTATTTCCTCTTGCCAGTAGGAGGGTAAGCTATTCCAGGGGTCTTTGTCAGGATGATCAGGGCTATCGTCGGTGACATAGAGATATTGGATATTACGTGCCACAGCCTGATTGATATGTTGTTTCATCGTAGCGGCATCGGGTACGGTGTGAATTAAACAGGAAAAATGCTGAGGCTGGTAATTTTTCACATAGGATTGAGGTTGGTATTGATTCCAAGCTGTGGAATAATTTTCAAAAATGACTAAAGTATCTCCTGCTGGTCGGGTTAGGTATCCTTGGTCGGTTTGAGTCCCTTGGTTGAGTACGACCATTTGCAGTTGAGGCTGAGTTTTAATATGTTTGTAAATATTTTGATAATAGTCGAGCTTGTCTGAACTACTGGCGGCTTCATCTAAGAAAATGCCGTCAAGCTGGAAATGTTTAGCGTAGATATCAATATCGGCTTTTACTTGATTAATGTCACGCTTGCCGTAATTAGTAGCAACATAACCCAGGATAGTTACGCCTCCTTGCTTGAGGTCTTGAATTCCTCTCGCATAATCTCTATTTGGTGGGCCGTTATCGGGGCCATTATTGGGATTAATAATTGCTGTGATGGGGACTTGACGAGCCGCATCCGCGACTTGTGGCCATGTGTAAGTAGGAGGATTGTACCAGGTGGGATAGGAATAGAGAGGAATGAGAATTTTCACCTGTGCAGTGGCAATTTCTGGCTTAATCGCACTACAAGCGAGTGAAGTTGTCAATAAAGCACCCATAATCAATTTTGTTGTAGTTTTGAAATCAAGATTCATATAGTGGGGAATGGGGGATTGGTGAGCCTAAGAAGGTTGGCTACTGCTATATTTATTTCAAAGATGCGATCACTAACTTTTTGATGCTATTTGTGTCAGTTCTTACCTGTTGTATAAGGTTGTAATAAGTATCTAAATGTGCATCTAAGAATTTTTGTTGAGTGAATAACTTCAGGGCGCGTTCATAGGCGCGCTGTCCGAATTTGTGTCTTTCAGATGCGGGTAATTCTAGTAGCTGCAAAATCGCCGCCGCTAAGGCCTGAGGACGATGGGCTTGTACTAGCAATCCTGTATCACCTAAAGCTTCACTCACTCCCCCCACATCTGTAGATACAATGGTAGCACCGGAGAGCATAGCTTCAATCAGAGCATAAGGAAAGCCCTCAGAAATACTCGACATAGCCACGACATCGGCCTCGCTATAAGCTCGCCAAGGTTCACTGGTAAATCCGGCAAAGTTAATGTTGGCTTCTAAATGCTCGGTGCGGACTAATTCTTGACATTGAGCAAAATACTTTTCGTCGGAAGGACGACCATAGAAACGGAATTCTACATTGGGGATTTTGTCGCGTACAATAGCGGCTGCGGCTATCAAATCTAGCTGACCTTTGAGGGGAAAAATCAAGCCCATGTTCATGACTTGAGGACGCTCTTTTGCTACCGGCGGGGTAGGATGAAAGACGTTGGGATCAGCCCCATTGTAAATTACCTTGATTTTCTGCTCAGGGACACCCCACCAACGTTCCCAACGAGCATTGTATTCACAAACTGGAGAAATTTGATCGGCGTAGTGATAGTTGAGTTTGACAATTTCTCCCATTAATCGATACAAGAATTGGCGTACAAATAGGGAGGAAATACTGCGATTTAAATTGAGATACTGCTCTCGGATATTGACCCCATGTTCGGTGAGCAGATAAGGTGTACCTCGTTCTAACTTGGCAATGATACAGGGTAAGCCACAAAAAGCGGCGGCTGAAGCATGGGTGATATCGGTTTGGGGAACAGGGAGATGAATGGGAATCAGAAACCGATATAGTAAGCGCATGGCTTCCGTTTGTTCGATGAGTTTGATGGTGGGAGGATTAACCAACGGATGCCAATCAGTAGCAGTTAAACGTTGAAAAGTTGACCATACCTGTTTGGATTCCATCGTTTTGTGGTAGTCATAACGCTGAAAATATTTGTGGATTGCCAGGACAATATAGCCCAACTGTTCAATATCTGATTCGGCTAAAAGAACTGCTGTTAAGAAACGCTCAAATAGGGGGATGAATTGAGTGGCGATGACTTTTTGTGTGGTGGCTAGTTTGCTTTTGAAGGCTTGGGAAAAGGGGAATCGCCAAGAGTATTCTACAGGGTCTTCTGTTCCCCACAAAGGCACTTTTATCAGTTGTTTGATATTAGACGGCAACTGATAGCGTAATTCTAAATAAGGATTAGCGGCGATCGCAAACAAATGAAAATCTATCTCTGGTAGTTGATTTGTGAGGGCATCACACCATGTACTTACGCCTCCCTTGTGGTAAGGATAAGTGCCTTCAGTGGTTAATAATACAGAGACTCTGTTCATAATCACTCTGGTAAGAATCGGATAGCTGCCATTTGTCCCACGAGTAAAGCATCGGTAGGATTTTCAAACTGGATTTCTACGGTGTGGCTCATGTCTTCAGACGGTAAGGGATTAATGGTGACAATCTTGCCGTCAAACTTCTGAGCCGCTTCTCCTGTACCTACTTGCACCGTTGCTTTTTGACCCCGACGCAGAGCGTTAATTAAACGAGCATTGACTAATACTTCCACATTCAAATATTTCAATTGCGCCAATTCTAAAAGCGGATTACCCGTGAAGATTTGGTCGCCTATTTTTACTGGTAATTGCACCACTACACCAGCACTTGTTGACCTGACAATGGTGTTTACTGATGGTGTCTGACGCTGTAAAAGTTGAGTTGATTGTTTACGGATGAGATTTAATCTTTCCGTGGCTTGTTGATACTCTAAACGCAGATTTTGTAGTTGTGCTTTGAGTTCTTGCTGCTTTGACTGTTGTTGTTTTAAAGATACCTGACGCTGTAGCTGAAACTTTTGTTGTTTGGCTATTTCTAGATTTTTGGCAGTCACAGCAGCCGTTTGGGCTACTTGATAATCTGCTTTTGCTACTTTGAGGTCTGCTTCTGCTTGCTCTAATTGGTCTTTGGCGATCGCACCTTGTTGATAAAGTTGTTGAAAACGCCGCACTCGTGATTGAGACCTTTCGTAAATTGCTTTGGTTCTCTCTACTGAATCTTGTCTTTGTGGTAAAGGTAGTTTATCGGCTTGAGTTTGATTTAAAGCCACATCTAAATCAGCATCAGCTATTTTAGTCGCTAGGGGTGTTTCTTGGCGATCGCTCTCGTTGATTTTCTGCTCCCAGATGAAAACTTGCTGTTGAGCTGCTTGTTGTTGTTGCAGTGCTGCTTGTTCCTGCTGTAAAACACTTTGCCGTTGCTGCCACAATTGTTGAATTTCCCTATCACCATCTGGGTTTTTTAAGACTAGTAACGGTTGACCAAGTCGTACTTTGTCACCAATGTGGATATTAATTTTTTCTACCACTGAAGGATCTGATGCAGCTATTTTTAATGTTTGCGCTGGCTTGACTTTCCCCGTAAACTCTGTTCCTAACAGCGTCGAGTTTTGTTGTAAGTAATTCAGTGCTGGTAGAGGCTTTCTCAACACTTGACGTATGACATAAATACCAACTGTGCAACTAACAGCAATGATCAGTAATATCAGTAATTGATACCAAGCAATTTGTTTAGTATGGGGTTGTTCCGATTGGCTAGATCCTTCTTTCTTCAGACTAGGATGAGTTATTAACTTGCCGAATAATTTGAAATCAGACTTTCTAGCAGATAATTTGACTGGGTTCTCTTCTACAAGAGTTTTAACATGAGATGTTCTATCAGTTACATTCGCTGATACTAAAGCCGATGCCGGAACTTTTAAAATGGTTTTTTCCAGTAAGCTGGATTCTAATTCACTATAACCTTGACAAACAAAGCGAATTGCCTCTCGTAATTCCTCCACAGATACATCTTTGAGCAGATAGCCCATTGCGCCTGCATCTAAGGATTGATGGATATATTCATCTCGATCATTACTACTCAACACTAGAACTTTGGTGTGAGGACATCGTTGACATATAGTCTTGGTAGCTTTCACCCCATCTATGTCGAGTATATCTATGTCCATCAGGACAATATCAGGCTGAAAGTTTTCTACTTGCTTAATTGCATCCTTGACTTTTTGAGTTGTTGCAATTACCTCTAAATCCAAGTCAGGATCTAATAGAGATTGCAAGTATCTTCTAATATATTGTTGCTCATTAACCAGCAGAATACGAACCATGCAATTATAAAGGTGTTTTAATTACAAATATGTGGATGATTTAATTTCTCTATTAGATGTGAAATCAAAGTACAACTTTGTATAATTGGAAACAGTTTTATCTATAATTATGACTAATTTTGCATATTAAATCATTAAGATCACGTAGGTTTTTACGCAGAAGTGTTGAATCTCGCAACACAACTTCACAATCTTTGTGTTCTACCTAGAAAAATTTGCTTGTCTATTGACAATAAAGTCATTAACTACTCGAATTTGGTATCACCAATATCAATTCACAACTTGAGCAATATCCTCAAAATCTTAACATTCAACACTTCTGGTTTTTACGTAGTCTTAATCTAAATATAATATTGTTTTTAATTCATGAATTTTATTATAAAATTTTCCTTGATTAATAGTTATGTTACCAAAGATAATCCCCATCACTGTTATCAAATAGGAGAGAATGGATTTTTTAGGAAATTTTAAGAAAATCAATAACAGAACAAAATCCTAATTTTTTGGGAAAAAATTGGACATATCACATAAGAGATAATTTGTAAACTCAAGTAAAATATTTACCTAACTTATTCACTGAAACTTCAACCTAATAATGATTTGAATCTCCTTAAGATTTTATTTACGAATCAGATCTTAGAAGTTTATGTAGAATTTAATGCCCGATTTACCGATACAAGTACCAATCATATCAAGCATTACAACTAAATGATTCATCAATATAGGTATTTTTACATTACTTTGAATTCGTTCCACAAATTCAGGACATATTGCTGATGAAACCAAAGAATTGTGGTTCTCGGTTGCTAGTGAGAGCGATTTTTTTCTAGAAGGGTAAATAACGCTTGGGTAGCGGCCGAGATACGTGCAAGTGCGATTCGTTCTGGAGAAACCCAATATTTGGGAGGATTCCAGGCTTCAGTAGAGTAACTCCGCCAGGAGTTGAGTCCGCACTTTAATCCTCTGCTGATGACAACTTGATACCCATGTAGGTGAGGTGAAATATAAAACCAAGTCCTACCACCCTAGTGCGGGACTGAAAGCACGTAAACTACCAAATAATGGTAGCCCCTACTGAGGAGACTGACTATCTGGCTCTGTAAAGCGGGGACGAAAGCGGTTAATGGTGATAATTGCTGAAAACACCAACCGCAAGCAAGAGTTCACGGGGAGAACAAACAAAATGTCGTTGAGCCATCGTCAGACACTGTTGGCGAATTCGGGAAATGCCTATGGGTTCGTAGTTAATTCAGCAATGAAACGATTGAGAGCTTTCAGTGCAGCTTTGTATCCAGTGGCTTGCTTACCTAACTTCAGTTCCAACAAAATGCGATCGCGTAAAGCTTCAAGTGCTTCTAGTTGGGGCAGTAAGGCGGTTGAAGTTTGAGTATTCTCAACATTCGGTGTATTACACGGTTGAAGAGAATCGGCTTCCCATGTATTACTTGGTAAATTTTGCAGTGTAAACCGGACAGTACCCTAAACCCCAAATGAATGCCCAACCACCCAAACGTAAAACGAATAAGCATTACAGGTCTAGAGAATACCTTACACCAAGCGAGGTGCGATCTATCTTAAATGCTGCTAAAAATCGCCCTGCCCGTTATGCCCACCGGGACTACACGCTGATGCTGATGTTGTTTCGCCACGGGCTGAGGGTAGGGGAAGCTGTGGGCGAAAAATGCGGTTTGCGCTGGGATGCGGTGATGTGGGGAGAACGTCAGATTTTTATCACTAGTACAGTGCGGCGTAAATAAGCAGACCATTAAATAGCCAAAACTTTGCCCTTATATGTCCACTTAAAAGGTTTAGCCATTGTTTGATTAAAGTAGTTGATAAA
>NZ_JACJQL010000098.1 GCF_014696625.1 Nostoc parmelioides FACHB-3921 | reverse complement strand
TGCAAAGGAACTTATTCACTTTAGTTTTGCGTGATTACATTGTAGAAAATCTTACCCATACTTGTGTTGCTTAGTACACATGAATGAAATTTTTTGTCAATGCGTAAGTCCTATAGATATTGCATGAAAGCTAATCTTCAAAATTGATTGGCTTACCGTTGAAGTGCTGGTAAACGCGCTCAGGGTGCATCCAGTTTGGTAATGTCCTTTCCTCGTCTTCTAAGTTATTGCCGTTCTCATCAACTAGACCATAACGGACAACTACCCTAGATAGTGGTGTTTCACCATTAGCCGAGAATTTCTCTAATAGAATTGTGCCTGATTTACGTGCTGCTGCTGTTCCATCTGGGAATGATTCATTGGTGGCATTGTGAGTAATTCCCAGTAAATATTCCTTAGCTTTGCGGGTGTCGGTGAGGGACATTTTGAAAAAGGCGATCGCCGTGTCACCGCACAATGACTTTAAATTGGTAAATTCATCCACAATCACCTGCTGCTTTTTACTAGGTTTCTCCTTAATCCGTTGCAGCCATCTATCACAACAGTCATCAAATGCTGTGCTGATTTCATCCTCTGATTCTGCTTTACTGGTGGCTTCTAGTAATTGCCACACATCGGCATTGTCACCAGTGGCGTGACGGTCGATTAATTGATGGATTGGGGCATCAAGGCAGTATTTTCTGATGAGTGCGATCGCTGTGGCTGTATAAGTCTTACCTGAGCCTTGATTACCAATCAGCCACAATGGTTTGAGTGAATTAATAATTTTCCACAAATACCCGTCTTCATGGTTTTTCAGGGCATTTATCAGGGTATCTTTTAGCTGTTCACTGGGAGATTGGGTACTGGAAGAGTGTTCATCCTGGGGAGTGCTAGACAATTTACTCAGCTTTTTGTTAGTTTCAGCAACTTGTAGCTTATTATCAGCAATAACCTTATCCATTTCTGATATCTGCAACTCATGATTTTTGAGTGATAATTCACCATGTAAAGTTCCATTAAGGTGGTCAAGCTGTTGTTCTCCTGGGGATTTCATAGCCTCTATGATTTCAGCAGTTTGTCGGGCTATGGCCTGCTTGGTTATCTCACTTTGTTGGGCTTTGGAGAATGCTGTTAAGTCCAGATGGTTTTGAGTAAGAATGTCATTCTCCAATGCTTTGATTTTGAGCAGGGCGAATTGGCTATGAATCGCTTTCTCTTGCTTGTCAGTGAGTGATTTACTAGCAGCATAAGCAGCGAGTAGGGCAATACTCCCACCAATTCCAAATAGGTAAGCTGTACTATCTTCTGGTGGCAAAACTCTCAACACTCGGATATTAATATCAAATAGTTGATTGCGTCGTTCATTATCAATAATGTAAGCAATTCCCCGCCGCACACTTGACCCTCTGCAATCCGAATTGACCCTACAAAATAAAACCTTACTATGTTTAATTGAGTCGGTGAACAATGGCACAGTTGTAGCTAGTCCACCAACTAATAATGCACCTACTAACAAAGTAGATGCCTTGCGCTCACGTCTAAGGTTTTCGTTGAATTGTTCTATCTCTTGCATTGGTTCCTTACCCAAAGTAATAGATAAATGCCAGCAATTAAATAGAGCCAATATCCTTGGAGGAATAATCTTGTTTTGGTGATGAAACTGTTTAACACTCCGAGAGTATCAGGAGTAATTAACCAATTCACCAGTGCATCAATGTTAAAAACAAAATCTATAAATCCAGTGGCTAAATAGTTGAGCGTGACAATCGTAGCTAAAGAACTAATTAAGATTCCCCAAATATTATTTATCCTGTACATTTGGATTACACAGAGATTTAAAATAAATAACTACTGCCATGAAAATTAGAGCAATCAATAGTGAGATGTTCATGCTGGGTAACTGCCAAGTTAATCCATTCTTAGCTCTAATTTCTTTGTAAGTTTCAGCAATTGTGTCATGGGTAAGTATTACTTCTTTAGTAATTCTGCTAGTCCCACTAAATGACACTGCACCACCAATCAACAGTTTGGCAATTCCTATTAATGGCTTATCTCCAAAGTGTATTCGCCAGTTTTCACTTGATGCTTCAAAGTTGAAACCATCTCCTATATGAATCAATCCAGGTATTAAGGCTACGCAAGCAGCAAACACCTGAATAATCACCAGTGTTACTCTCAGTTCAAACAGCAACCATGACAGGCTACATGACCCTATCTGACAAGCTAGAAAGAGTATACCGCTATCAATTCTTTTTCTCGCTGTGATATCTTCATACAATCGATTTTCGATGTGTTGTAAGTATCTCAAAGTATCTTCATTGGGTAAAGACTCTTGATTGTCTAGCAGTTCTTCTAACTGGTCATTAGGGTACATAGGTGAAATTTTTGGAATGGAGAATGTAGATTGCAGATTGGAGATTGGGATTAAAAGCATTCAATTTTCTTTCTGCAATCTGCAATCGTTTTGACGTTTCTGGGGGAATTTTTTTAGAAGCCTAAAGCTGTACGCAATTGCAGTATTTTTGCTCTTAATCCTGGTGTTTGGTAATTTTTCTCAGGAATCAGGTCATAACGAGCGCGTTCTCCTTTACTCAATCCTTCGTTTAATTCCCTCATTTCATGTTGTTCATCTGCGGCTATTTGCTTTAATTCTGGTCTATGGGATTGTTCAAGTAATGAGGTTTGTTGGTCAATACCTGCTAAGTGAGCATCAAGATAACCTTTGATTTGGGTGTAGTTCATCTGGTATTGATGACGCTGGTTTTCATTAGTTTTAGATGCGACAAATTCAGCCGCTAGTTCACTTCGTTGGTGTCCATATTTGGAATTAGCTAAAGTGGCTTGCATGACAGATTTATCGATGGCGATCGCGGACTTGCCAGCTTGCACTAAAATATCCGCAGTGGCTTTGTTGTATGCTTCTGAACCGTTGATAATTTCAATGTAGGCTTGTGCAAGTTTGGGAGCTAATTCGGCTGATAATCGTCCTTGCCTTGCTAGTTCTCCAATTTTTTGGGCTGCTGCTACATCTCCGGCTAAAGCTGCATCAAAGTCGGTCAAATTTACACCAAATTTAGGCTTTAAAACATTGCCAATTCTTCTGGCTTTGGGTGCAACGTGGTTTTTTAATTTGGCTTTGGTGGTAGTGGTTGTGTCAGTTAGTTTTTTAGTCATTATTTGATAACTCCTACTTTCTTGAGATAAGCATCAAGCCTTCGATTGTTTAATGATTCTGGTTTCTCTGATGGTGTTAAGGGTTTGGTTATTTTTTGAATAAACTCCTCAAATGTTCCGTAGTCATTCTTCTCAGTCATGGTTTAGTTGGTTGGTAACAAAAAAACAGCTAAATTTGGTGGTGAGAGAGCTAACTGGTGAAACCTTCGAGCGCAAAAACGTTTAAAGCTTCTCCAGAGTTGTTTTTTACATTTGAAGTGGGATAAATGGGTAATTCTGATTGCAATTCGATTAATGCTTGCTGTGCATCTCCCAAAGTTAAATCCGGGCTATACTCTACTAGCTTGAACTGAGGATGAGTCTTGATTTTTTCAATCAGTGTTAATGATTGATTGATTAGTTTTGATAGTTCTTTGGTTTGTGTCATCTGTTGAACCATTAGGGAATCTCCCAGTAAATATTAGGGTCGTGAAATTCTCGATACTCTAGCTGTTGGACTCGATGCCTGTTTAGTCGGTAATTATCGAAGGCTATAAGAGCCAGTAATAAGGATGAAATCAACAAAATGGTGTAGCCTAATTTCTGAGGATTGAAGGCAATTGTCAAGCTTCTATCAGCCTGTTTTACTAGGTGGGAGCGCAAAGGCTTTGAGTGCTGTTCTGACTTGGCTTTTAAACGAATGGGAGCCTCTTTTGATGTCGTTGTTTATCTCCCGTAGTCCATCATTCAATAGTTGGGAGTTTTCATGATCCAATCGCGTTACAGTCTCCCTAACACCTTGTACCATGTTGGTTATCTTTTGCTTAGTAAGCTGCGCTTTGTGTTGTACAAATGCTGTAATTGCTGACTCTATTTCTGCTATCTCATAATCAGAATTAACACTGGCATAATCAAAGTTTTCAGCAATCGCTGTCACTTCCTCAATCGATAAAATAATTCCCATATCATTTGCAGCACTGGCAACTAATTCTGATTTCTCTTGTAGTGCGATGGCGGTGTTTTCTGGCTCATCTTCAGAGGTAATCGCTGGCATTTCAGATTGTGCGATACTTGGTTTTAGTTGGGTTTCTTCATTTAACTCAATCCCCTCGCACTGTGTGATTTCTGAAACGAGTACTGGTTTTTCCTGTTCCACCTGATTCTCAAGTTCTACCACCACATCTGTTTCCCTGGCTGTCTCAGATTGTTCAGACTCTACTTGTGAGTGCAATTTTTCTTCAACCAACTCATCAGCTACAGATATTTGGCTTTGAACTTTGAGTTTGAGATAGTCAACGGCTTGACTCAATTGTTCTTTGCTGGGATTTTCTAGGTCATCGCACTCTATAGCCAGGGCTGCTTCTGTGTAATCATCCTTGGTGAATCCTTGATAACCTTGCTTGTATAAACGAGCGCGGACGTTGTTAGTGAATTTGTTAGACATGGTGATTGCTCCTTATTTGGCTAGTAATAAAACTTGGGGGAAAGCGGATTTCATTGGCTGCGATAGCGAAGCGCTGCCGCCTACGGCAGATCGCTTGTTGATTGCCCATTTAGCAGCAACAAACGCGACAAGGGCTAAATCCTTGCTGTGATATCCCTCCTTGGCACTCAAAGAAAGCCCAGCGCGTTCAAACCAGTAGTAACGAGTGCTGCGCGGTACATCGTCAAGGTTGATTTTTAGATAGTCAGCCAGAATTTCTAAGAACTTTCTGCCCTCGTAGTAAACATCCAACTCATAGAAATGTCTAAATGCTTGCCAGCGTTCGTTAAACCCTTCACCACGACCTGTAAAACTGCCGTAGCGCCGTTTTAGTCCGGCGAATGCTGAGACTATATTTTGAGCATCCTTCCTCTGTACTTCAAAATTGAAGTGCTGTTTTAAGGTGGCTACGACTCGATACCAAGTGATATCAGCAATCTGTTTATTTAACTCACGTTCATAAACCTGCTTCAGATGGCGATACTTAGTTATGTATTTCTTCGTCGCCATTGTTTCTCCTGGTTAATACTTAAGTGGGTATAAAATTAACTGCCATTCCGAATAATCCAAGGTTTTTGATATACCTAATTAGCTGATTCAAGGTATTTGATATGTCCAGTTAGCTGACGACTATCAATAATCTTGGAAAATAAATCTGACAAATCACGTTCCTGTTGTATTTCATTGGCTATAACCACGCGAGAACAAGACTTTTCAGGTTTTGCGACTTGCCGGCACTTTCTCGTTTACGCCCGCGAATCGCCTAGTTTTTGCGATCTCGTGGTGTTCCACAAGAAGGGTTTGTAATCATGTTCTTGTAGTGGTTCACCCACTGCTTGGATAGCCTCACCTAACGTTAAGTCTGGATAATATTCCAGTTGTTTGAATTGGGCTAAAGCTTGGATTTCTCTGAGCCAGCGAGCGCTTGCTTCTAATCTTCGTAATTGATTTTGATTAAGCATTACTTTCTCAGTCTCATAAGGTAATTTGTTAATTGCTTCTAAGTTGCGTAAATTGATGTGCAGGAGGATTCATGCACGGTAAAACGCTACGCTATGGCTGTCCACGGCAACAATGTCATTGTTGCCGTTCTGTTGACCGCGTATTATTAACTATGCGTATGTGTTCATTTGCACAACAATGAAACGACCGCAGACATAAAGCGACCGCTATGCAGATGTGCTTACAAATAATCGAAATGTTGTCAAAATTCTGCGCTCATAGACTTTGCAACCCTCACAAGGAAACCGCCTTAACGTTTTGCGCTTGGGTCTTATTTGCGCCTGTCATGAGTTATTTGACGTATCAATAACTTCGACAATACTATAGTAGCAGCAGATACTAACAAGTACAACTCCCTTCCCAAATTTTCTTATTAGGGTGACAATTGCTGACAAGCGATAGTACTTACATGTACCTGTACAGATGCCTAGTAAAAAGCCGCGAGTGATGGTTTACCTTGACCCTGATAAGTACGAGTTTCTTAAGGAATGGGCTGAGGATGAGCATCGAAGTGTTAATAACCTCATAACAATGCTGCTTGAGCAAGCGATAGACAAGAAAAAGGAGGAAAAGGACAAATGACTAACGCGATCGCTCACAACAAAATAAGGAGATAATTTGGCCGAAGAAAAACAACCAAGCGACAGTATAAAGCGATCTAAGGGAAAATTTGACCCTTTAAAAGAAACTAGGCAATGGTCAGCCGCAGTATCCGAGGAACGCTGTAAAAGAATAGCCAGGAACATAGGTAAGCGATTGGTCGAAATCATCGACACAGAAGACGAACCTCTACCAATTATTTGTATTTTTGAGGACTACCCTGATGACTGAGACAGCAACCCAAATACCACTAACTGCATTACTCCCTATGCTGACAGCTATCAGCGAACGAGACTATCCACGCTTTAAAGAGCTTGAGATTGATTTTGCTTCTAGTCACGGTGTAGAGGTGTGGGAAGATGTTTTTAATTTTCGTCTAAAGCCAGCACTGGACAAAGACTCTGACCGTTGGCTGTTAATTCAAAAATGTAGCAAAGGCTTCACAGTCAAGGATGTAGCTTGATGATGAGAATTGCCATACACCCATTAGGGAAACAAATTCAAAAATGACGAAACCCGCTCGACCGGGAAGTTAAGCGGGTTCTGTCATTTTACTAGTCATAAACGCGGGTAACTCCGAACAAAAAGTTTACGAGGCTTTTTCGGAACCGCGATCGCAGCTCTATGTTAACTAGTTTTGCGGTCGTGTTGCAATAAGGAGTTACCCGGATTTTGAAAAATTCGGAGTAATAAAAAGTGCATACTACACAGACAAATACAACACTGACTGCTAATAGACTGACAGACAGACATTATAAAGAGTGCGTCACCAAGCGGGGCTTGTGTCCAGAATGGATAGCTGTTAACTGTCGCTCAATGGACATCAAAGAAGCGAGCGAACGCTTAGGATACACAGCAAAATCAGCAGGCATCTGGCTAGAAGGAGTCAACGGTTTTGGGCAGTATCGTCCTAACAAGCCCTGGAAGAGCTTAGACGAGAAGAAAGCACCCAAGTATCGGACAGCCACCCAGGAAGAATATGACGCAATGTTACCCCGTCATCCTGATAATCCGCTCTACTGGCAAGATTTAGAGGCACTCAAAGCACTGTGCTATCAAATCAACGGTCATCCTTGCTTAGTTTTAACTGAGGGATTATTTAAGGCGATCGCTGGCTGTTCTCACGGATTGCCCACAGTGGGGCTTGCTGGAGTGGAACAGGGCTTAACACCAGCAGCTAGCGACCCCCAAGGCAAACGTTACCTAGTCGATACCCTAGAATTGTTAGCCCGTGCCAAGTTTGGATGGATTATTGCTTTTGACGCGGACGAACACGCCCAAACAAACAAAAATGTGGTGGCAGCACAGAGAAAACTAGCTTATCAATTAGCTAAGTTTAAAGTACCTGTGTACATTGCCACAGGTAATTGGAGTGCAGCAGAAGGTAAGGGGATGGACGATTATATTCAGGCCAACGGCGACGACGCTTTTAGAGACAAAATATTAGCTAAGGCTGTTAACTTTGAAATTTGGGAACGTCAGTTTCAAGAAGACGATGCTGATAACAAAACCTTGTCAGAATCTTCTTTTGCGGCACAAATCGCCGAAGATTACCGCGCTCGCCTTGCTTGGCACGTAGCCAATAAAGCTTGGTACTGGTATGAAGCAGAAAACAGGCGCGGGGTCTGGGGTGAAATTCCCGTCGAAGAGGCGATGTCAATTGTTTTAACAGAACTGGAAACGCGGACACGCCATTTCTCCAGCAAGTTTGTCAACGGCGTTTTGACTTTACTCAAGGCCAAACTCAGGGTTAATCACTGGGAAGTCCGCAAAGGCTTTATTTGCCTTCAGGATTGTGTGCTGGATGTGAATACCCTTAAAGAATATCCACATGAGCCGGGATACAGAATGCTGAGTCAGCTACCTTTTAAATGGGCTGACCGCAATGTTGGTTGTGAGCCTGTGAAGGAATGGTTACTAGAAGCTTGCGAAGGTAAAGCTGACTGGGTACAAGTGATTCGCGCTGGCATTAATGCCACCGTCACCGAACGCGGCGGTGAGTTACAACGATTCATGGAATTAGTGGGTGCTGGCGGTACTGGCAAAGGTACTTTATTGCGGCTGGTGCAAGCACTACTTGGCAGGGAAAACTACGCAATTACAGAACTGAAGCAGTTAGAGCAAAACCGCTTTGAAACTGCGGCTCTCTACGGCAAGAAAGCTGTGTTTATCACTGACTCTGAACGCTACACAGGTGATGTTAGCACTCTCAAGAAATTGACGGGTGATGATGAGCTGCGACACGAGAAAAAAGGAATCCAGCAAACAGGCAGCTTTAGATTTAGTGGTATGGTCTGGATTGCCGCCAACGAAATCATTCAAAGCAGTGATTACACTAACGCCCTGTCCCGTCGTCGTCTCTCCATGCCTTTTGAGCGGGTGGTGCCGCAAAATGAGCGTCGCCCGTTAGAAAAGGAATTTCAACCATACTTGCCTGGGGTATTGCAATGGGTTTTAGAGATGCCAGCGTTGGATGTCGCCGCTTATGTAGGTGACACTAACAAACTAGTGCCTTCACTCGGCTCATTTAGCACAGAGGTACTGTTAAGCACTAATCCTCTGGCGGATTGGGCTAATGACTGTCTTTACTATGACCCGAACGCACAAACACAAATTGGTGATAACGGTCAAAGTCCTGAATTGTTCCTTTATCCTAACTACTGCGAATGGGCGCAGCGTAATTCTCACGGCATCATGACCAAGCAACGATTCTCAGCCATTTTGCTGAATCTGCTGAAGTCTCAACTCAACATTAATGCTGCAAAAGTGAGAAATAAGAAAGGACGTTTTATCACTAAAATTGCTATTCGCCAGTCAGGACAAGACTTTCCGCTCTTAATCTCGGAAAAAGATGCTGACCCTGATGCTGACTTTAATAAAAGTCATGCTAACCCGGTGCTGACCCCTATGCTAACTGAAAGTATTGATAGTGCTGATTTTCAGAGTGGTGCTGACCTTTTGGCTGATAGTAATGCATCTGACACCACCAACCAACACTACTTGATGAACACTACTAGCAGTGACAATCAGGAGGATAAGTCAGCACAGTCAGCACAGTCAGCACCAGCAAGGGTTTCAGGCAGCACCACTGATAGCACCACACAAAAACAAGTCAGCACCAAACAACGAATGATCGAGACTTGGGATAACAAGTCAGCCCTGGGTGAAATTGTTCTAAGCCTTGATAGTGCTGAATTACAGCGAATTGCTCAAGAGTTTAATCCTGAACAAGTGCAATATATTAAGGATGCAGCTAATAGCGTGTGGCGGTTAGGTGCAAATTCATTGGCTGATTACAACGGCGAACTAGTCTACATTTGGGAGTGCGGACAATCAAACGATGTTCGCATTGGTACTAAGCAAAAGGCTGGCGCAAAAGTTAGACGCGCTCATCTGCGTCCTTGGTTAGGCATTTGATTAAGCAACACTCGTGTTGCAGTTTCTTAGTTGGGATATGAAAGTGGGACTCTCAAAGCATGAGTGGGAGCTTCGGTTGTGCATCGCTGTTGCTAAGTCGCGGCTGGAAGAGGGCGATCGCGTGGGGGCATGAATGAAGCCATTCGAGATAGAGGCTTGGATTACACGTTTTGGCTCTTTCGTGTAAATCTAGCTTGCCTTTCTTAACGGAGATATGGCTGACAAGTTGCTTTAGCTTCTTTCTCATCCGCACTTTCAGGCTTAGTGAATACCGGATGATCGGTTAGTCGCTCACAGGCTGCTTTCAACCAAGTATCAAATTTAATATCCCACATTCTGACAGTGCCATCATAACCCCCACTGATAATTGTTTGACCATCTGTACTAATCGCTACAGAACTTACGTAACGTTGATGACCTTTAAAAGGTTCACCCTGGGGCTGACCTTTGCGGTTCCACATTCTGACAGTGTTATCAATACCCCCACTGACAATTGTTTGACTATCTGTGCTAATTGCTACAGAGTTTACATGACCTTGATGACCTTTAAAAGGTTCACCCTGGGGCTGACCTTTGTGGTTCCACATTCTGACAGTGCCATCATCACTTCCACTGATAATTGTTTGACCATCTGCGCTAATCGCTACAGATAGTACGGTACCTTGATGACCTTGAAAAGGTTTATCTTGGAGCTGACCTTTGCGGTTCCACATTCTGACAGTGCCATCATAACCCCCACTGATAATTGTTTGACCATCTGCGCTAATCGCTACAGAGCTTACGCGACCTTGATGACCTTGAAAAGGTTCACCCTGGAGCTGGCCTTTGCGGTTCCACATTCTGACAGTGCCATCAATACCCCCACTGATAATTGTTTGACCATCTGCGCTAATTGCTACAGAATTTACGTAACCTTGATGACCTTGAAAAGGTTCACCCTGGAGCTGGCCTTTGCGGTTCCACATTCTGACAGTGCCATCAATACCCCCACTGATAATTGTTTGACCATCTGCGCTAATTGCTACAGAATTTACGTAACCTTGATGACCTTGAAAAGGTTCACCCTGGAGCTGGCCTTTGCGGTCCCATATTCTGACAGTGCCATCATTACTCCCACTGATAATTGTTTGACCATCTGCACTAATCACTACAGAGTTTACGGGACGTTGATGACCTTTAAAAGGTTCACCCTGGGGCTGACCTATGCGGTCCCACATTCTGACAGTGCCATCATTACCCCCACTGATAATTGTTTGACTATCTGTGCTAATTGCTACAGAAAATACAGTACCTTGATCACCTTTAAAAAGTTCACGCTGGGACCGACCTATGCGGTCCCACATTCTGACAGTGCTATCAGAAGCCCCACTGATAATTGTTTGACCATCCGTGCTAATCGCTACAGACAATACGTAACCTTGATGACCTTTGAAAGGTTCACCCTGGGGCTGACCTTTGCGGTTCCACATTCTGACAGTGCTATCAGAAGCCCCACTGATAATTGTTTGACCATCTGTGCTAATCGCTACGGAGCTTACGTAGCCTTGATGACCTTTAAAAGGTTCACCCTGGGGCTGACCTTTGTGGTTCCACATTCTGACAGTGCCATCATTACCCCCACTGATAATTGTTTGACCATCTGCGCTAATCGCTACAGATAGTACGGAACCTTGATGACCTTTAAAAGGTTCACCCTGGGGCTGACCTTTGCGGTTCCACATTCTGACAGTGCCATCATAACCCCCACTGATAATTGTTTGACCATCTGTGCTAATCGCTACAGACTCTACGGGACTTTGATGACCTTCACCTTTAAGGAGATTTTTTTCTCGACTAATCTCAACTGCACTAAACAAGCTGTCTTTTATTGATTGGGGAAATGATTGATTAGGAAAATTGAGTCCGAGTGATCGGCTTTGTCCTACAAGACTAATTGCAGTGACCAAGCCATTTAAGGGATAAGTTGATAACTGATTTTTTGCTGTTATGGCGGTTTGTTCTATTCGCCCTCGTTCTGCACTTTGCCACTGAGAAGCTGCAAAAAGAGTTGTAGCTGTTGTGATTGCGAAACCTGTACTTAAAACGCCAATTAATGCTTGTCGTTGCCGTTTTCGCTCTTGTTCGGCTTTTCTTGCAGCTTGCTTTCTTGCTTCTTCTGCATTTACAGAAGCATTGAAAAATTCCACCTGCAACGGCGTCATGTTGTCGCCATCTCTAGAGTGATATTTCTGCAATAAATCTAAATCTGGAGAACGCCAAAGACTCCCCTCCGGACGACTATTTTCATCCCAAGCTATCGCTGCTTCATCCAAGCGGCGTTGAAAGCGAATATCGCTGCGGCTAATATCCAGCCATTCTTTCATTTGTCCCCAATTGTCAAATAATGCCTCATGGGTGACTTCTGCGGTTTCTTTCCCGTCAAGGCTAGAAAGTGTAACTAATCGCACACCAGGGCTAGCGAATCTGTTAATCACCGCTTTAACATATTCTGGTTTATCCTTGTAACTAACCAAACTATTAACATTGGCACGGCGACGAGTGTCGCTTGCTCCTTCCCCTAATTGCACTAATCCCAGAAATACCCGCCGAGCAACTTTCTTCTCTTCATAATTAAGGTTGTCAAAAATACGTTGCGCTTCCAAAGCTAATGCTCCCCCAACACCGCCAATATCTTTCAGTGTCTTAACGGGTTCAACACCTCTTTTTAGACCTGACCAGATGCGAGTAAGGGCAAATTGTAGCAGGGGCAATGCTCCTGAGCGTCCTTGTGTCTGGTTAAGTAGAAGGGAGACTACAGCTTCATCCAGGGGATGTCCTGCTTTGTATGCTGGTTTGGTAATTGCTCGCCGCAGTTCTTCTTCACTCATTGCCGGGATAATCACCCCAAGAGATGCAATTACTTGATTCAGGGCTGGGTGCCTTTGAGTTTCTTCTAAAAAATCGCTGCGGAGGGTGATAATTACTGATACACTACCAGCGCGATCGCCTGCGGCATGAATTAAGTTTTCAATAAATATTTGACGTTCTGTAGAGTCATTGCAGAGCGAGTAAACTTCTTCAAACTGGTCTACTAATACCACTAGTGGTGATACAGCAATATCCGGAAGGACATTGGCAATCCGTCGTAGTCCATCATAAATAATCAGATCTGTAGTATTAATATTAGTTGCTTTTAATACCTGCTCAAACTCTTGAGTTTTAGCCACAGGGGTTTGGTCATTTGTCGCCACCCGCGCCAACACCGTCGCTAAAGCTTCCACAGGATGGGTTCCAGGGACAAGGAGTGCTATCCGCGCTTGACTTTTACCGGGTAGGGGACGCCGTGCTAATTCTGGAATTAAACCTGCTCGTGCTAAGGAAGATTTTCCAGAACCAGATGGCCCCAAAATCGGCAGTAAGCGTAATGGCGCAATGGGTTGAATAATATTTTCGTGGAGAGTGCGAAACAAATTCCACAGCTTTTCAATTTGTTCTTCTCGCCCAAAATAGCGATCGCCATCTTCTGACTGAAATGCGAGTAGCCCTTTATAAGGATTGGGGCCGATTTCTCCTGAGTAAGAAGTTTTCTCGGACAGAACTTGACGCTCAAGTTGGTATTGATAGATAACAACTTTATTGCCATTTCCAGAAATAATGGCACTGCTGATTGCATCCCTTTCAATCTTAATACTGAGATCATCACCAGAGTAAATGTTGTTATCAGTTGCTTGACCACCTACTGCTATACTCCGCTCTCCCTGAGCAATGACGTTTTCTTCCTCTGGCATAAGTCGTTAATTTTTTAACTAATCAGGTCAAGTAATGTTATGGGTTAGTAGTCTTCGACTGGTTATGAGTCACATTATCACCAGTGCTAATAGTATTACCACTGGCATTACTCCCTAGCGCCACAGCACGCTCACCGCTTGCAATGACATTTGATACACTGCCTGTTTGTTTTGCTTCTTCAAAAAGATGGACAATCTCGCTTGCTAAAGTTGAATCTTCATTGAGTAACTTCTTCAGTTGCAGACGTAGCGCCGCCAGAGCATCTTTATCCTCTGGGTCTTTTGCTACATCAGATGCTGCTTCAATAGCTGCTGCCTTAGCTTCTACTTTGGGACTAAGTTTCGCCCACAAAGATTTAGCTTTCTCCCAGGCATCACCACCAAATTTTTCCCCAACCTTCTTACCAGCCTCTTCAGTCGCCTTTTCTCCCGCCTTAAGCAAGTAAGGGAGGAAGGGAACTAGAAATGTAGTTAAAATTGATACATCCATTTTTTTCAGCTTATCCAGTCAATAAAGATTCTAAAATGACTACCTACAGCCCGATTTTGGGTGTATTGAAGTCTATCATAGGAAATTGAGTTTTTTACTTGTTCGTAGTCCATCAATCTCTTGATATATCTCAATTTTGCCAGACTACGCTTTCACAACTACATACAATAATTGCTGCTTTCCAGATTTGATAATGAATATATTCTTCATAGTCAGTAGTTACACGTTTGGGCTATTTCGTTGAATAAACGGCGAAAATTATTGATTTTACGTTGTTAGAAAAAAAGTAGAATCGGCAATAAAAATGCTTCCACCTCTACAAATGACTCATTGCAGAGGTGGAAATTAGATTGTGAATGTAAAGAGCGTGTTTGCAGGTCGAAGTGTTTCTTATTGTTTGCGCCTACAGTTAGGAAGAGCTACAGTCATAGTCAGGACTATGATGACTTAAGCATTTTTATCAATTCAGAACGCTGTTGATCACTCAAAGACTGAATAGATTGAAAAATCCCCTGTAAATCAGCCGCATTCGTCATCACTGCTTCATCATCACTACCAGCATCAGGAAACAACAACTCATCAATCGCTTCCTTAATTAACCGTCGCTTCTCGGATGGCGTACAGCGTTCATACATCGAACGCAGCGTTTCCAACGTAGAACCCATTGCATCAGCCAAAGACCGTAATTGGGCATCCGACAGCCCCACTTGAAAACCCCAAGTCGCCCAAATATAGCGCATCGTATGCGGCGTTATCCGTTTACCAATCAGCGTATGTGCTGAATTAGCCAAAAAGTTAGCAAACGTGCTATCCGCATAACATTTGCCCACATCAGGCACAATAAAGAAATATCCCCAAGACCAAATCTCTGACTTAGTATTTGTTGGCAAACAACAGGTATCTAGCGGCGTAAATTCGGCTCGCCCCGCCGTCACCCAACGTCCCCTTACCCCTTGTAACCCAGAGTCCCACCAGCTATAAGTTTGGGAATTTTTATAACTACCAGGCAGCCACCAGCCATAAAGATAGCGTTCAATATAGTCATAAACACAACTCCCATCTGCAAACTGGCGATTCGGGATGATCAATGACTTGTGACCATGAAACTTGTAGGTCTTATAATCCTGAATATCCTTGACCCACACCCCATCCTGGTAATACTTCCCTTCATAGGTATAAGTTTTGTAGATGTAATTATCCTCCAGCGTGCCATCAGGGCGTTTATCCCGCACCGCATTCGGGGGTAAAGGGTGATATAAACCATTAGCCGGCACATCAGCCGGTCGCGCCACCGGACAACACAGCGCCACCCTCAAATTTCTCGCCTCTTGTTGGCGACGAGCTGGAGTTAATCCCAAATCCACCCAAGCTAAAAACTCCTGATGATTAATAGCTATCTGCTGTGGCGAACGGAAATCTCCCCGATTGTTGCGAGGTCGGCAGTATAATCGCAACGGCTCAATTACAGTTTCTTGTACCACCGTCAACGCAGTCTTGCCCTCTGGCACAGAGGGCCATTTTTGTGATTGGTCAGCAACATAACGGCGATTTCGAGACCATTCTTTGGTCGCATCTGCTTCCCGCTTTAAAAGGTTAGTCACTAGCTTCAATAAGGGAATGTTGTCGTAATCTGACTTATCTTCCACCCAATCACGGTAGATAAACTTACCTAAAGTCAGAATCGATAACAGCTTGAGATGACGAGTTCTCGGACTCGTGGAGTGCATCACAGACTGTAAGAAATTGAAATAATCGCAAATCAACGCTTCTAAGTAAGCCTTGTGAGTCTTCCACAACTTTTGCTGCTGTTTAGGAGTCAACTGTTCTAGCTGTTCCTCTGTCACTAAAGGAAAGATTAATGACAGCGACAGTTCATGTTTCACCATAGGAGCATAGTGAGAGCGGTATTTAGACAACCAACCCAGAAATAGCTTGATATTCTTTAAGTGTCCTTGACCAGTTGATTTTTTCACTCCTTCAATCACTCGTCCCTGCCAATTAGGAAAGGTCATAAACTCATAAAATTCATCCAATTGGGCTTGCAATTGGGATGGAGTTTCTTGTGGTTGCAGACCATAAGGCAGTGATTTACCCTTACCGGGCATCAAAGACGTATTGGACATCTCCCCATACTTGCTCGCCCTGGGTGGACAACACTGAGAGCGAAATTTTTCTTGGTGCCGCAAATTACCCGGCCACCAACTTTCTTTTTCAGCCCAAGTTACCCACTGATTAATTCTGGCTCCATAAGTATTACGACTAGCCCCAGACACGTTCAATTTGTCAAATGCTTTCTCAATTGCTGTTCTTACCTGAGGTAATAAACTTGTAGGTAATGATTTCATATGAGCTTTAGCCGCCTCCGTTTCTGCCAGAGTCATCTTCTTATGTGGATGCTGACGTTGAAAACCAAATTCAGTTAACAAAAATCTGAAGATAGCCGAATTAATTTCATTGACGATTCTCTGCAATTGTTGAGAGGAATAAATGGTGGATAAACAAGCGGAATAAAGTTGATAAACTTCCCACAAATTCTGAGGATTATTGGACATAATAAATAACTCCTGACATGGGTGGAAAACTCAAATTGTTTATTAAGTCTTCTATAAGACTTAAGATGTGATAGATTAGGGACTACAGAGAAAAGTCAATTGAGTCATATTTATTAAGAATTAATGGTCTGATTACGGATTTATCAGTAATCCTTTTGGCGAACAGCCAAATCTTCAATAAGACCTGAACATCTTGCTAATTCAAGATGATGAGTAGATTTTCATCAATTCATCTCAATAAATAAGTTGATGAAACTAAATAAATAACTGGTCTTAAATAAATCCTGAGCATGGTTGATAACTTGTTTATTGATGAATTAACAGGGGGTGAATTTGACAAGTTTTGCAAGTTTATAGATAAATTAGCTTTTGTGTATTAGCTAGAGGTAGCGCTATCTACTAATTTGATTAATCCGCGCCCAATACGTTCAATCATTTCGCTCCTCGAAATTGCCCGTTCTTGACTTAGCTCATCTAATCCAGATAAAGCAGTTTGGGTAATACCAA
>NZ_JACJQL010000097.1 GCF_014696625.1 Nostoc parmelioides FACHB-3921 | reverse complement strand
ATCCTTAAACCGTGATTTTTACGTTCAGCAATGATAACTATCTTATCTCAGTTATATCTCCTATAATCCCTTCACAGTAAGCTTTTTATCTTTTGTAGACAAGTCTAATATATAAAATCAACTGCTCTAACCATAGAACCTGAACACCAGATCCATCCATGCGGCTCGATGACTTCTGCAATATACCTTTCTAACAAATCCCCCACAATGTTTTCAGCCCCCATCGATAGGCGGTGCCATTCTTCGGCTTTTTCCAGTTCCTCAGCCGGAACTTCAAAATACTTGTTCAGGATGACACTTACCATTTCATCCGGGATTGTACTAGGTGGCAAAGGTGTTCTTGGGTCACGACCTTTTTTGAAATTTGTTGCACTGGCGATAATATATTCTTCCGTCCCTACGATTGACCGCTCTTTACCTTTTAGCGCCGAGGCCGCATCAGGGTTATCGGTAAGGAATCGTATAACAATTGTAAATTTCTCACTAAGTGATGGATCAACACTATCCATCGCCTTTTTTGCAATCTCTGCTGCATTTTGTATAAATTTAGACATCATTCCCTAGAAGCATTAAATGTTTCAGTTTTATAACATAAATTAATATGCTTCCAAAATTCTCATAATGATAATTGCTGTAGTTTTACGCTAAATTTCCTCTTAAACAGATGGGTCATATGTCCCCTATACACCTACACCCTAATCATTACTCAGTACTCTATGGTATGGACTAAGCTTCATGCAGAAATACATCGTACTATCCGATCGCGCCATTTATTTGAGTGCAAAAAAAGGCTATTAGTCGCAGTCTCCGGTGGACAAGATTCTTTGTGTTTAATCAAATTATTGTTAGATTTACAATCAAAATGGGGATGGGAATTAGGTATTGCCCATTGTGATCATTGCTGGCGTGCTGACTCCCAAGCTAATGCTCTTCATGTCAAAAATTTAGCTGCAAATTGGGGTGTGTCTTTTTACTTAGAAACAGCGAATCAACCTGTAAATAGTGAAGCTACGGCGCGTGAGTGGCGATATCAGGCTTTAAGTGCGATCGCTCAAATACACAATTATGAATATATAGTCACAGGTCACACAGCCAGCGATCGCGCTGAAACCTTACTTTACAATTTAATGCGTGGTACTGGTGCAGATGGCTTACAAGCTTTGACTTGGCAGCGTCCACTCACTGAAAATATTTTGTTAGTACGTCCATTATTGGAAATTACTCGCAAACAAACAGAACAATTTTGTCAAGAGTTTCAGCTACCAATCTGGGAAGATTCCACCAATCAAGACTTAAAATACGCCCGTAATCGCATCCGTCAAGAATTAATTCCCTACTTACAAGCCAATTTTAATCCCCAAGCCGAATTAGCCATAGCCCAAACCGCCGAACTACTACAAGCAGATGTTGAGTATCTAGAACGCACCGCCCAGCAGTTGAAGGAAGAGGCGATGGAATGGGAAGTAGGGGAAGAATTTTTATCTTCCTCATCTCCTGCATCCCTTTTATTACGGCTTAACCGTCAGGTATTGCAAAAAGCACCCTTAGCGCTGCAACGTCGGGTGATGCGGCAGATATTACAAGAAATACTTGCTGATGCGCCTAATTTTGAGCATATCGAGAAATTAACAGCCTTAATCACAGCACCCAACCGTTCGCAAACAGATCCTTTCCCTGGTGGTGCGATCGCTCAAGTCCAAGGCAATTGGATATTATTCAGGAACGGGGAAAGGCGCAACAATTAATTCTGCCTCCTGCCTTGAAAGAGGGTGTAGGGGTTTAAGGGTATGGGGGTATAGGGGAGAAATTTTTGAATTTTGAATTTTGAATTTTGAATTGATTCATGATGCCAACAACTCAGGCTGAGATATAAAACTATTTATAGTCTGACGAATCTCGGTAATAGTTTGGAGTTGATAATCACCTGTTTCTTGGATTTGCGCCAATGATTCGCCAATTCCTTGTAGCTTTTGCCTTAACTCATCTACACAATCCTGGATGGGTTGTAGAGCTTCTTGATAGAGATTTATCCGACCCCAGCATTCAGCAGTTGCTGTTTTTAATGACAGTAAGTCAGATTCTATCGTTTTCAGTTCCTTTTCCTTTTCTTGCAGGTCATGAGCTTGATTGTCAATCATCCCTTGGTCTAACTCAATAGCAGAACGCATTTGCTCAATTTCTCGTTCCAGTTGCTGTAGTTCCTGGGATTGTTTTTGCCTTTGGGTCTCGATTTGTTGCAGAATTGGGGAAAAATCAACGCTGTTATCTTCTTCTGTGGTGGGAACAGGTTGTCCTTGTCGCCGGAGTAGTACATTTTGGTGTTGCTGAATCAACTTTTGCCTGGCTAACAAATTGCGTCTTTGTCCAACCAAAGTTTGATTGAGCATCTGATACAAGTCTCGTTCATCTGACAATTCAAGTTGCAAATTAACTAAATCTTGACCAGATGCTTGATTAATTTTTTGTTGCAGTTCTTCTATGGTTTGTTGTTTATATGTCAGTTCTTGTTCTTGATCATGAACAAAACTAGAATCTATTCCCAATTTATCTATTAAGTCTTGAACTATCTTTTGTAGTTCATCTAAAGGCATATTCTCCAGAGCTTGCACATCTAATTTCTGGCTGGGAACCGCATTACCAGAAGAAGCAGCCAAAAAATTAATCTGTTGATATAAAGTATCTTGAGATTGTAACTGCTCTCTGACAAAGCGAATATGTTCTTCTTTGGCTATAAGTGAGGTTGTATTAACTTTTAATTGAGCAGTTTGCTGTTGTAAAGAATCCTGTGCTTGTTTGAATGAGTTTTGGCGATCGCTATATGTTTGCGCCAATTTATCAGCTTCTTCTTGCTTTTGATGAACTAAAGTTTTTTGTTGTTCCAAATTTTGCCAGTGAGGATTCAGAGTAGCTTGCTGTTTTTCGATTAATTCCACAGCCACACGTAGGTGTTCTCTGACGGTTTCTGTAGGCGCAATGCGACTAGACAAGCGATCGAGTAACTCACTCATCGCCTGACTTTGAGTTGCATCCAATACATTCCCCTCTTGCAGGCGTTCCTCTAAACGGCGCTGCTCACCCCGCAAATGCTCCCAAGCACCTTCTAGTTCTTGACGATTGCGTTCAACTTCAGCTTGTAATTGCTCAATTTGTTCACGGGATGTGTCCACTTCCTGTTTTTGTGCTTCCAGGCGTTGGAACTCATCTTCCATTTCATGCAGTTGTTCCAGTCGCACTTCCATATCCATTTCTCGGCGATTCAACTCCTGCGCCTGAAATGTCAGCGACTCCTTCCACTGGTCTATTTCATCTTCTTTAAGCTTATATTTTTCCAACTGTCGAGAAAAATTCTGCAAAATATTAACGAGCGGCCTACCAGCCTCCTGAATCCTTTGCACTTGGCGATTTGGTGTGAGTTCTACCAAAACCAGTGCGCCATCGTTTAACTTGCTGGCTTCCTCTGCTGCAATTACCTCTTCCGACACAGTACTCCAATTCTGGTCGGTTCGCTGACAAGCTAGCAGTTTTAATTCTGTTTTGGAACTACCACTCAGTAAGCCACCTTTCTGCTTTTGTACTTCTGCTAAATACAGCACACCGTTCTTCCTCTTGTGTACTTGATGCCAATGTTTTGAGATATACCTTATATAATTCTGCTAAATTGTCTTAATTTCACCTAAATTGAGGAAAATCAGACGAACAAAACTATTTATAGGAGCGAAATATAGCGTTTCGATATTGAGAACAGCGAATTGATTGTTGTCTCTAATATTTTGTACTGATGGCAGTTATGATGACTTCCGTGTTATCACTAACTTTATCTCAATTCTATTAAGAAAATTTACAGTTTATAAGTAAATGTATTACCTGATTAAGACTGGTTGTGAAAGAAATATATGGGAAATAGAGAAGAGTAGGAAGGGAGCAAGGGAAAAAGAGGAATACTAATAGTGAATGACAATTGACAACTGTAGGGGCGGGTTTACAGATATCCTCACTCTCAGATGATAATCTTCATAAACCCGCCCCTACTAACAACTGACTATTGACTCCGGACTAAACTAAATGCAGGGAAGTTTAAATGAAATCGATATTCGCAGTATCCTGCAATTGATTGAATTGGGACAGCGAACTGGGCAACTTTTGATTGAAGCACCTAGCTTGTACAAGCTTAATCAAAATGCGAAAGAAGGCGCAGAGGAGCCAGATTATTTTAGGAACTACCAACAACAATATTGGCTGATATTTTTTTTGAATGGGCAAATAATTTATTGTCAAGAAGGAGATATTAATTTTTCGCGGATTGACGGCTATTTGCGTTATTATCGCGTAGAAATGGGTCTAGACGAACAATATCTGACTAGTTTAGGTAAACTAAATTCTTCAGAATATGCCTATATTTGGCTGTTATTAGAGCGAAATATTATTAATCCTCAAATAGCTGAAAATATCATCTACCGTTTGGTTTGCGAGACATTGTTTGACTTGTTGAGCTTACACCAAGGTAGGTTTATATTTTGTCAGGATACAGCGATCGCTCCCCGATTAACCACCTGGGAGATTTCACCATTAGTCACTCAAGCCACCCAACAATTACAAGAATGGCACAAGCTATATCCCTATATTCAGACACCAGAACAATTGCCAATATTAGCTGACAGAGTTCATCTAAACTCATCACTCCCAGAAGCCACAATGAATAAACTTCAGCAATGGGCTGATGGAAAAACTACCTTACGTCAACTAGCACGTTATCTCAACCGAGACATTTTGACAGTCGCCAAGGTTATCTATCCATATGTACAACAAGGCTGGTTAAAACTAACCCATCCAGAACCCAACATCTACACACCAGAGAACCAAAAGAAAGCAAAAATCCTCTGTATTGACGATACAAAAAGTATTTGTGAAACTGTAGAGTCTATTCTGCAAACACGAGGATATGAAGCCACGGGCTACACCATACCGGAAGTAATCGTGTTAACCAATCCCCTAGAGGCTTTAGGTCTAATTTTTCAACTCCGACCAAATTTAGTTTTCTGTGACATTTCTTCCCCCGAACTAAATGGTTATGAGATTTGTGCCATGCTGCGTCAATCTCAAGTATTTCGGTATATACCGATGATTATGTTGAGTAGTAAAGATAAATTTATAGATCAAATCAGAGCTAAGATGGCCGGGGCAACAGATTACCTCATAAAACCTTTTAATGATGATGAATTACTCATGCTTGTAGAAAAATACTTAAAATCGTCGCCCACCAAGGGATGGGGATTTGGTAATGGGTAATGGGTAATAGGTAATAGGCCTATTACCCATTCGTAATTATCTATTACCAAAGTGGCAGGACACCTTTCCTCTCATCCCTAACCCCTATTTAGACTTGTTGATTCCCTAAAATATGGGGTAAAAAATGTTATCACAGAATCAACCTACTCCGAGACAAAGTATTATCAAGACAATTAACCAAACAATAGAATTAATTTATACAGTAATTTTTGTGGGGAGATCAGGGAATGTTCCAAACAGGAACGTCTACATCAGGAGGTAGATAGCCATTTATGAGTACAGTTCTGATTGTGGAAGACAGTCTTGCACAGAGGGAGATGATTACAGACCTCCTGAAAGCTAGTGGCTTAACAGTTACCCATGCAACTGACGGATTAGAAGCATTAGAGGCCATCAAAGAAGAACCTCCCGATCTCGTAGTCCTAGATATTGTCATGCCCAAAATGAATGGCTACGAAGTTTGCCGTCGATTAAAGTCAGATCCAAAAACCCAAAATGTCCCGGTAGTGATGTGTTCTTCTAAAGGAGAAGAATTTGACCGCTACTGGGGTATGAAACAGGGTGCGGATGCTTACATAGCAAAACCGTTTCAACCAACCGAATTGGTGGGAACAGTCAAACAACTACTGCGAGGATAAGGATGAAAACAATATGGTCAGCAAACCGGACTTTTTAAACGGTGGTGGTCAAGATCATTTCCGCCCAGAATTACAAGTAGAAAGTCCTGAAGGTGAGTTACATCTACGGTTTTATATTCCCTCGCATCAGGAGTTTGCACTACCCGCAACTGGTATTCGAGAGGTGATGGAACTAAGTCCTGATAGAATCACCCCGATTCCTAATGCTTCTCCTTTACTTTTGGGTACTCTAAATTTACGAGGTCGAGTAATTTGGGTGGCAGATTTGGGTCAATTTCTAGGGGAAGCAACTCCGTTAAACACAGACCGAGCAGAAATTCCGGTGATTGCAGTCCAGGAGCAAGACACAACTGTGGGTTTAGCTGTGGAAGCGATCGGCGGTATGGATTGGCTAGATGTACAAAATCTCATGCCACCTACAAGCATACCGGATACTATGGCTCCATTTTTGCGGGGAGAGTGGTTATTAGAGCCTAAAAACAACCAATCTCTAAGACTACTCGACCAAATGGCAATTTTGCGGAGTGCGAGGTGGGCAGGATGAAATTGGGAGGGGAGCAAATGGCAGCGAGTATAGAAGAATACCTCGAAAAGTATCAGCAGGCTTGTACAGCCTACGCGGAACAAAAATATGAAGTTGCCGCCAGTTTAGTTGATCAGGTCGTGCAGAATGTACCAGACGACCCTAATTCTCATTTGTTGCGGGGTCACATCTACTACGTTTTGCAGCAGTACGATGTGGCAACAACAGAATACGAACAGGTCATACAGTTAACCGATGACTTTGAACTTATTGGACTTGCTCAAAGTGGTCTGGAAAATATTAGTCAATATCAACAATCAAAATCAATCGCTGAACAGTCAGCGAATCTTCATAACAACGAATCCTTAGATTTGGGTGTATTTGCCTTTAAAGAATCAGAGGAATTAGAATTAGAAGACTTGGGGTCAATTGAATATCTTGACAACAACGACTTCGATTTAAATGCTTTAGAAACACAACAATCATTGGTAACCACAGAGGATTTATCTTTAGATAACCCTTTTGAAATACCTACAGATAGTATTTCTTTTAATAAAAATCCAGAATCTATAGAATCTATACCAGCTTTTATTGATGATCCTTTTGCGTTGAATCTTGAGCAAGAAGAAGAGCAGAAGACAGACTCACATCAAGAGCAAGCGGAATTAGAGTTACCGATGTTCTGGCAGGAAGAGAGTCTGGAAGAACTACAAGCTGATACTAATTCATTAGATAGTAGCGCAGAATCGTCAACCGATGATCTACACTTGGTGACAGACCATCGCCAAAATAATATCGATTCACCTTTTGCCGAATTCGACACAACAAATAGTTTTATTGGACAAGCTTCTGTAGCTGAATTCTTAATAGAAAATAGTCAAGAAGATACTACAGATGAATTAGACATAGATAAAAGCAAGCCAGAACCAGAAAATTATTCACTAGGTAAAGAAGAACTTGTGAATGGCTTCATACCCCTAGAGAATTTACCTGATGATAGTCTAGATGATACTGCTCATCCAGAATCAAATAATTGGCTACAGGAAATAGCTGCTCAAGAGGAAATATTAGCATCGCCTGCATCTGTTAATAGTGGTTTTACGATGAAATCACCATCTCCAGATATCCTCAAAGAGGAGATGAATAGCTTTGATGTTGATGAGAGTTTTGATTTTGAAGCATTTGAATCGGCTTTCGGAACAGAAAGTACAACAAATGACGAAGATACAAGCATTATCTTCAATAAAGAAAACTCTAAAAGTAATATCGAATTTTTAGACGACTTTGATGAATTTGATGATTTAGGTAATATTCCTGGGTTTGATCTGGCAGAAGCAGACTCCAGCTTTAGTGATGTGATGCTTTCCAGTTCTACGGAAATTAATAGTATCCCTAGAGGTAAAGCGGCAGAAACGGCAAACAATGCTACAGAACGCGATGAGGAGCTATTTAGCATCACTGGTTCCCAAGAAGCAGTACCAATCTTTAGCCAAACAGATGTCCCCAAGGTAGAGGCTAATGTCAATGTCGAGCAAGGTTGGTTAGCCCCATTAGAAAACGCTTCCCTAGACACAAAACCTTGGTTGGTTGGTGGGGTTGTGGGTGTTTTCTCCGCTTTGGTTGTGGCAACAGTTAGTTTTACCGCTACTAACATTGCTCCTCCCCAACAACGGGAATCATTGCGGTACACAAGTTGGGCGATGTCTTTGGCAGCCGGGATGACAGGTTTTGCCACAGCCGCCTTTATGGGGAGTGTCACCATCAAACAAGTCCGCCGCACCACTAAGGATTTGCAAGCGCAATTTGATGCTGTCCGTCAAGGTAGCTTAAATGTGCAAGCCACAGTCTATTCCCACGATGAACTAGGACAGTTATCGGCTGGCTTCAACGAAATGGCACGGGTAATTTTCACCACTACCAATGAAGCCCAACGCAAAGCTGATGAACAAGAAGAAGCCAAGGAAAATCTACAACGTCAAGTAATTCGACTTTTAGACGATGTGGAAGGCGCAGCTAGAGGGGATTTAACAGTACAAGCGGAAGTGACAGCCGACGTACTTGGAGCCGTCGCCGATGCCTTTAACCTAACGATTCAAAACCTGCGGGACATCGTACAGCAGGTAAAAGTGGCAGCGAAGGAAGTAACCAAAGGTGCAACCAATTCGGAAACCTTTGCTAGAGCCTTATCAAGTGATGCTTTGCGCCAAGCCGAAGAGTTGGGAGTTACCTTAAATTCTGTACAGGTGATGACTGACTCTATTCAACGGGTGGCAGAAGCAGCTAGAGAAGCGGAGAAAGTTGCCCGTGATGCTAGTACGATCGCTCTCAAGGGTGGGGAAGCAGTAGAAAATACGGTGGCGGGGATTTTGGAAATTCGGGAAACTGTCGCAGAAACTACCCGGAAGGTAAAACGCTTGGCAGAATCTTCCCAAGAAATTTCTAAGATTGTCGCTTTGATTTCGCAAATTGCTTCCAGAACCAACTTACTCGCACTCAACGCCAGCATTGAAGCAGCACGGGCGGGAGAAGCCGGACGGGGGTTTGCAATTGTGGCAGATGAAGTCCGCCAATTAGCGGATAAATCAGCCAAATCCTTAAAGGAAATCGAACAAATTGTGATGCAAATCCAGAGCGAAACAGGCTCTGTAATGACCGCAATGGAAGAAGGCACACAACAGGTAATTAAAGGCACAAAATTGGCAGAAGAAGCCAAGCGATCGCTCGAAAATATTATTCAAGTAGCGAATCGCATCGATATTTTGGTGCGCTCGATTACCAGCGATACCGTGGAACAGACGGAAACATCCCGTGCTGTGGCTCAGGTAATGCAATCGGTAGAACTGACAGCTCAAGAAACTTCTCAAGAAGCACAAAGAGTTTCCGGCGCACTGCAAAATCTGGTTGGTGTGTCCCGTGATTTGATTTCTTCCGTGGAACGTTTCCGTGTAGAAACGATGGAAACAAGGTAATTAGTCAATAGTCCAAAGTCCAAAGTTTACTTAATTGACTATTGACTGATAACTGATAACTGTTGACTGTTGACTGTTGACTATTGACTAAAAAACTATGCTGCCGGAACAACAACAGAGGATTTTGGGTTACTTTATTGAAGAGGCGAGAGACCACCTGAATACAATCGAACAGGGGTTGCTCAATCTTGAGAGTACCTTAAACGACCCGGAAATGATCAACGAAGTTTTCCGGGCGGCTCACTCCATTAAAGGGGGAGCAGCAATGCTTGGTTTAACTAGCATTCAGCACACTTCCCACCGTTTAGAAGATTGTTTCAAAATTCTCAAAGACAATCCGATTCAAGTTGACCAAAAACTAGAGTCGTTATTTCTTGGTGTTTCTGATACCCTGAAAGCGCTATTAGAACAATTAAGCGGGCCGTTTGGTTTATCGGAAGAAGTTGCTAATACTTTGATGTCGGAAACTGAGCCAGTTTTTCAATGGCTACATGAGCATTTGGAACAACTGGTACAAAAAGGTGGCACTGCTGAAATCGGTGACTATACAGTAAGTAAGCCAAACACAGCAGATAGTGTGGGTACACTCACAGAAATATTCTTTCGCCAAGATGTTGCCACTCCAGCAGAAGCAACCCCCAAAACGTCTCCCGTTTTACCAACCTATTCTCCCGTTGTTGCTACAGATAGCGATCAGTGGAGCGAGTTTCAAGCCCAGGTTTTACAAACACTCAGGGAGATGTTGCAACTATTTAAGCAACCAGCAACACCAGCATCCCGGCAGAATTTACAGGACTGCTGCAATCAGTTAGTCAAACTGGGGAAAACATGGAACTTGCCTAACTGGTGTAATCTATGCAAAGCCGCAGCTAATGCGATCGCTAATCAAGAAAATACCTATCTGACTTTAGCTAAAATTGTCATTACAGAAATTAAACAGGCTCAAGAATTAGTCCTGAGAAGTAGGGAATCTGAGATCACGATCAGTCACCGACTAGAAGCACTCTGGGGTTTTCCAGAAATGCCTTTGTTAGAAGTAGCACAAAATTTACTTGGTGATGTTCCCACTGCTGTTAGTCAATCATTCATAACACCAATAACCCCCACATCTGAACCTACAATTACTAATAATGAAATTAGTACACCTTTAATGGAGTCACCAACAGACAGTGTAACTAGTCTCACGGAAATCTCTGACCAACTTGCACCCCAAAGTCTCATAGCAGAAAGCATTGCCAACACAGGTATTTTATTTGATCATGACGACCAAACAGCCCACACTACTAATAAAATCCACACCCACGGGCCAGAAGTAGGAATAGCTGAGTTAAATACCCTTGCTGACTTGTTTGAAGGTGACACACCAGAACTCGATGAAACATGGCAACAAGAAGAAATTATTGATATTAATAGTTCTAGTAACTCAGGTGTGGATGTCAGCAAAATTACAGATGAAGAAATTGATAGTGATATAGCCGATTTTCTATCACTCGAAGAAGATAAAGCAGAATCTGAGATCACTATAAATAATACAGAAGATTTAAGCCTACTGTTTGGGGAAAATTTCTTAGATAAAAATAATTTAGAATCACTTGATTTATTTAAAGCCCCAGTTACTGCGGGTGAAATAATACAAGAAAATCAATATGATGCTAATCAGTTACCAGATTCTGATGATGTCATAGATGATTTATTGTCATTAAGAATTGATGATGAAATACGTGACAGCAATGAATTAGGGCAAACAAGAAACTCAAGTGATTTTGATGATTTATTTTTAGATACAGATACGAATACCGAGAGTTTAGAAGAAACTAAACCACCTACTAATTCTGAGCCGCAGCTAATAACATTACCAGAAGATTTATCGTTAAATAACTTATTTAATGATTTAGAGGAAAATACGGAATTATCAACCGATAAATCAGAAGTTAGTGATTTATTAGATTTACCACCAGCAGATAATTTAGGGACTTTATGGAACTCGGCAACTGAAGTAGAGCCGGAGCAAATATTAGAGTCTGTCATAGAAGAGGATATAGCTCAAGCTTTAGAAGAAAGTTTATTTGAAGCTGCGGCTTCAGGAGATATTTTTGTTGAAAAGCAACAATTTAAATCATCTTTGAATGAGAGTTTAGATCCAGATGATCTAAATATTACTTTCCTACAGGACGAACAGCAGTTAGATTTGCTATTTGTATCAGATACAGATGATGATTTATTTGGGGAATTCACTACAAATACACATGATGATCATGGAATTGATATTATTAGTGATGATATCCAATTCTTAAGAGAGATTAGCCAAGTTTCCCCACCGGAGATTCATGATTTTTCACAGCAACCAGAAGTTTTAGATTTTACCCCCGAATTTACAACCCAAATTCAAGAATTATCTGCTGTTACCGGATCGGAAATTGATTTATTTAGTCAAATAAATGAAAATATCAGTTCTCCGGTTATAGAAAGTAGAGAAACTTTAGAGGATAGTAATTTATTTACGACCGCAAGCGCTTTAGATGTACAGCCATCAGAAATAATCTTTGAAATTTCATCCTCAAATGTTGATTTAAAGGATATTACCTTTGAAGAAACAAATGATTCTTCTAGTTTAGAAATAGTTGCGGAAACTAGTGGACTGGATTTAGGTGATGATTTATCAACACTAACTCATGATTTAGCGGATATCACTTTTGCACAAACCAATGATTTCTCTGGTTTAGAAACAGTTATTGAGTTTGCAGCACCAGCAGTTGCAGAAACTAACGAACTAGAGTTAGATGATGATTTATCAGCCTTAACTAGTGATCTAACAGATATCACTTTTGAAGAAACAAATGATTCTTCCGGTTTAAAAACAGTTGCAGAAACTGGTGGACTCGATTTAGGTGATGATTTATCAGCCTTAACTAGTGATTTAACAGATATCACTTTTGAAGAAACAAATGATTCTTCTAGTTTAGAAATAGTTGCGGAAACTAGTGGACTGGATTTAGGTGATGATTTATCAACACTAACTAATGATTTAGCGGATATCACTTTTGCACAAACCAATGATTTCTCTGGTTTAGAAACAGTTATTGAGTTTGCAGCACCAGCAGTTACAGAAACTAGCGAACTAGAGTTAGATGATGATTTATCAGCCTTAACTAGTGATTTAACAGATATCACCTTTGAAGAAACAAATGATTCTTCTGGTTTAGAAACAGTTGTAGAAACTGGTGGACTGGGTTTAGATGATGATTTATCAGCCTTAACTAGTGATTTAACAGATATCACCTTTGAAGAAATAAATGATTCTTCTGGTTTAGAAATAGTTGTAGAAACTGGTGGACTGGGTTTAGATGATGATTTATCAGCCTTAACTAGTGATTTAACAGATATCACCTTTGAAGAAACAAATGATTCTTCTGGTTTAGAAACAGTTGTAGAAACTGGTGGACTGGGTTTAGATGATGATTTATCAGCCTTAACTAGTAATTTAACAGATATCACCTTTGAAGAAATAAATGATTCTTCCAGTTTAGAAACAGTTGCAGAAACTGGTGGACTTGATTTAGATGATGATTTATCAGCCTTAACTTCAGATGAGTTAATCACAGAAAATCGCAACTTCACAGATATTGGGGTTGAGGATATTAATTTATCTACTTCAGAATCTAGCGAATTGGGGTTAGAGCTAACAAATGATGAAAATCCAGAAGACATTGTAGATTCATCAGAGTTTGTAGCGGATATAACTCCACCTACGGCAGATGTAACCGGGGTTGAACTAGAGAATGTGGTTTCTACTCCAGTAGATATCCCTGAATCAGTCAAGTCGGATGCTGATATTCAAGATGATTTTGCTGATTTAGAAGCATTGTTAGAAATAGAAGAAGCTACACCTGATGCTGATAACGACTCCATTGCAGGAGATGATTTTGCGGCTTTAGAAGCACTTCTGGGTGAAGACAATCCGGAAACAGTACTGGATGAACCACCTGCTGTAGCTAAAATCATCAAAACTAATCCTACTGTGCCTGTAACACCAGCACCATTAGGAGATGAATTTAGTGATCTGGAGAAACTTTTAGCAGAAGCAGACCAAACCATCTCCCACTCATCGCCAGTCAAACCGACGGTAGGTAAAACTCCACGTACTTCTAATCGACGGACTGCGAGATTTGAAGAAACGATGAAAGTGCCGGTCAAGCAGTTGGATGAAATGAGTAATTTGGTTGGTGAACTAGTAGTCAACCGCAATACCTTAGAGCAGGATCATGAACGACTACGACAATCATTAGATAACTTGCTAATTCAGGTGCAACAGCTCTCAGACGTGGGTGCAAGGATGCAGGAATTATACGAGCAATCGCTTTTAGAAGCGTCTTTATTAGCTAGCCGAAAAACTAGAGAACCTGTCTACGAAGTACGTGATGCAAATAGCGATCGCGGTTTTACCTCAATAGAACTGGATAGCTTCACTCCTTTCCACACACTGTCTCAGGAAATGATTGAATTGATTGTCAGGGTGCGGGAGTCAGCGAGTGACATTGATTTTGTTACCGAAGAAACCGAACGAGTAGCCAGACAATTCCGTCAAGTGACTACTCAACTGCAAGAAGGTCTGACACGGGCCCGCATGGTGCCATTTTCCCAGACAATTGACCGCTTGCGGCGAGGGGTGCGCGACAATGCAATCAAGTTTGGTAAACAGGTGGAACTAGTGATTGAAGGTGGCGATACCCTCATTGACAAGATGATTTTGGATCATCTCAATGACCCACTGACCCATATGCTCAATAATGCGATCGCTCACGGTATCGAAACCCCAGAAATTAGGGAAGCAGCTGGCAAACCAGCAGTGGGAACCATTACTATCCGCGCCTTTCACCAAGGGAACCAAACTGTAATTTCTGTAGGAGATGACGGTGCAGGAATTGATCCCGAACGCATCAAAGCCAAAGCAGTGAAGCTGGGAATCATGACACCAGAACAGGCTAGAACTATTTCTCGTCTGGAAATTTATGATCTCTTGTTCCAGTCTGGTTTTAGTACCAAAGATGAAGCCGATGAAATTGCTGGTCGTGGTGTGGGAATGGATGTGGTGCGTTCCGAAATTAGTGAAATTCGCGGGGCGGTGAATACAGATTCTACTGTTGGCAAAGGAACCACCTTCACAATTCGCCTACCGTTAACCTTGAGTATTTGTAAGGCTCTGTGCTGTGTTTCCGATAAAGCACGGATTGCCTTCTCAATGGATGGTGTGGAAGATACCCTCGATATCCCCAGCAAAAACGTCCAAAATAACGCTGATGGACAATCATTCATTTCCTGGCGCGATACGGTTTTACCATTCCGACCGTTGAAAGACCTACTAACCTTCAATCGTCAACTCGGTCGCGGTAACGTCTACGGCGGTACTAGAGATGATGATATGATTTCCGTCGTCGTTGTGCGATCGGGTAATACTTTAATCGCTCTCCAGATTGACCAAGTATTGAGTGAGCAAGAAATTGTTATTAAACAATTTGAAGGCCCAGCACCTAAACCAATAGGTGTAGCAGGGGCTACGGTCTTGGGTGATGGTCGCATTATGCCCATTGCTGACGTACTAGAAATTATCGACATCTTCCAAGGACGGATGTCCAAACACGCTGGTGGCGCACCTTGGCAACAAACACCACCAATTGCGATCGAAATCCCAGCTGTGAAGATTGACCCAACTGTGCTGATTGTAGATGACTCGATCACCGTCCGAGAGTTGTTGTCCCTCACATTTAATAAAGCGGGTTATCGCGTTGAACAAGCTCGTGATGGTCAAGAGGCTTGGGATAAACTGCGTTCCGGTCTGCCTTGCGATATCGTCTTCTGCGATATTGAAATGCCCCGTTGCGACGGACTAGAGTTACTCTCACGTATTCAGAAAGACTCCACCCTTAACCATTTGCCCATTGCTATGCTCACCTCAAGAGGTGCAGATAAACACAGACAAATGGCAATTCAACTCGGTGCTAGTGGATACTTTACTAAGCCTTACCTAGAAGAGGCTTTACTAGAAGCCGCAGTGCGGATGTTGAAAGGTGAGAAGTTAGTCAGTCAGGGTAACGCTTAAAGTTGTTAAGAGAACGGTGATAGGTAATAGGCAATAGTAAACGACAATTACCCATTACCTATTACCAACCCCACAAATCTTGTTACTGTATTAAACGGACACGATGTTTCTCAATCTTCAAAATCTTTATTAATCCATTCACGTCCGGCTTGTTCAGCTGCTTGGGCTGTGAAATATATTTTGCGTTCTCCAAATACAGCACCACCCAAACTGAGAAACCGGAACTGCCAGCAATCAGTTTCTGTGTAGAAAACCAATAAAGTCAACCCCCTGATACCAACAAGTAGGTGAATTTGGACTTGGTTATCTGTCATTATTCAGCTGCTATGCCTCATTAGCAATTTAGTTATTAATTATGGCAAAGTACACGACTAACGACGACTGTATGAGGAATGATTGATATTTTACAGGTAAAACCAGGGTTTTTGCAGTTTGATGGTCTGAAACTGGAGGTAATCGCGCATTACAGATACTCAGGCTATATCTACACAGATTGGGTGAATTCAAAAAACAACGCTTCAACGGCTATAGAGTGCAAACTTTAGCTCAATACTGCAAGATAAAACTATACACCACTAAAATATTGCCACGTATTGAATCTAGCTTTTTGTGGTGTCAAAGTAGAGAAGCTTGCTTTTAGTCAGCTTATGAAAGATTTAGAACAAAGAAAAAGCTGGTATGCCGAAGTAGCAATTAACTACACTTCGCAAGAAAGAAAGAATTGGTACAACGATGTTGCAGATGCTTACAACAGGACAAGGCCGCGCTATCCTCAACAATTAGTTAGCCGTGTTGTGGAGTTGGCGCGTTTACCACAAAATGCGGCAATTTTGGAAGTAGGGTGTGGCCCTGGGACTGCTACTACCGCTTTTGCTCAATTAGGCTTTTCTATGGTTTGTCTAGAGCCAAGTCAGAACAGTAGCCAGCTAGCACAACAAAACTGTTCTCCCTATCCAAATGTAGAGATTATCAACACCTCATTTGAAGAATGGCCGCTAGAGCCAGGGAAATTCGATGCTGTTTTAGCAGCAACTTCATTTCATTGGGTTTCCCCAGAAGTTGGCTATTCCAAAGCTGCTGATGCTTTAAAAGATCATGGCTCTTTGATTTTCTTGTGGAACATGACACCCCAGCCAGAGTATGAGGTTTATCAAAGGCTACATGAAGTTTATCAAGCTCAAGCTCCGACTTTGGAACGATATGAAGAGCAAGAAACTCAAGAAAAATATTTAAGAAGATTTGGAAAAGCGGTTATTGATTCAGGTCGCTTCCAGGATTTAGTATCTGAGCAGCTACGTTGTGAGGTGACTTATGGCATTGATGATTATTTGACACTGTTAAGTACTTTGTCACCATATATAGCCTTGGATTCGCAACAGAGAAATTCTTTATTTGCTAGTTTGCGGGAAACTCTAGAAAAACACTGTGGTAGCAGTATGCAAATCTCATATCTTTCAGCTTTTCACGTTGCCAAAAAAATATAATAGGACTTACGCATTGACAAAAAATTTCATTCATGTGTACTAAGCAACACAAGTATGGGTAAGATTTTCTACAATGTAATCACGCAAAACTAAAGTGAATAAGTTCCTTTGCA
>NZ_JACJQL010000096.1 GCF_014696625.1 Nostoc parmelioides FACHB-3921 | reverse complement strand
GTCTTGATTGCTGTCAATTCATCATCACCAGTAGCAACTACATCAACTACCTGCTGCTGATATGAATCTTCAGCCTGATTGGAATTATCAACTTTGTCTGCTGCCCAGGCTAAACACATGGTTTTTACCAGAGAATCAATCTTGCTAATGGGTAATTGACTGGGGCTACTAACATCTTGAAACTGCAAATATTCTTTGACCAAATCCAGAGGATAATTCAACAAGGTACGAATATATTTCACACGCAAATCTTGAGGATGTGCTACAGACTTGGGTTGTGTTTGTTGTTCTGACATGAGTGGAATAGATGAAAATGAAGCACCCAAACGAGATTGGATTTCAGTAATGATTGAGAACCAATCAGCGTTTGGATTCCATTCACTGCGAACTCTAACTTTACTTGTTGCATCATAAAGCCGACAAAAGACTGTGTTTTCATCACCGCTAGTAGCAGCAATAACTAGAGGTTTATCAAAGTCGTAAACTTGTGAAGCTGCTAGTAAAAAGGTTTTAGCGAAATTGGTTTCTATGCCAGTTCTGATGATATACACTTCATCAGCAGAGACAACAATATCTAATTTAATACTGTCCTTCCCTTTGTATTCTTTTGCTGTCACCCGTACTTCTGATAAGTAACCAGTTAATCCCCGTTGTTGTACGGGGATGGTTTTATCTTGTTCTATATTGTAGTGATACCAAAGATAAGTTTCACCACTTGATTCCCCATTTTTAACGTATAGATAAATGGGTTCAGGAGGATTACAAAGACCTAGTTTTATTTCTGTCATCATATTTTACCTCTACTGTGCAACAATAGGTTTCTTGTAGTAAGATGCAGTATTCAAAAATACTAGCGATCGCCCGAATTAATCACAGGCAATTCGGGCGAGTTTCTTCTAATCGCAAGTCTTGGCTGTATTAGCAGACTGTTGATTAGTTTCTAGCTCATCTTTGAGATAAGACAGTGCAGTTTGCGCGTCACCAATGCTTAAATCGGGATGATAGCGAAGTGCTAAAAAATCTGGGTGTTTAGCAATTTTAGATATTAAATATTGACTAGCTTTAACTAATTCAATGAGGCTGATATAGACATCAGTTAATCCTCCCAACTGTTCTTGAAGTGCTGTTATCTGCTGTTGATGCTCTTCAAGTTCCGCTTGCAACTGTGCTTGAAGTTCTGCAACAGAAAACTGTTGGATTTGATCGTCAAAGTAAGAACGAACTTCTTCTGAGTTTTTGTCAGACATCACTGTGTAACGCCAACCTGTACCGTACTCATGAGCCAAAAGAGTATCGGTAGGGTAGTATTGGATACCAATGATTAGCCCTTGCTTTATGCGCTGTCCTAACGTGAATTTGGGGTAATCCCAGCCTTTGGGTATGCTAATGGTGGGTTGCATGATTTCGGTAAAGGTGAAGCTAATTGATGTTTTCTGTGGAAACGAGCAGGTAAGTGTTTATATTGGGAGCAACTAAACAGTTAAATTGAGTGGGCGACGAAGCCCACCTTTTTTTTAAACAGCCACTAATTCCCTGCTGCCCAAGACTGGTTCAGACTCTCGCAATCTTTCCCACTGTTCAGATGTGAGCAAGTGAAAGGGTTTGTTGAGCAGTTCCTCACAAGACAAATCCTCAGACAGCAACTCAGGGACTATTTGCTGGGGTTCTAAAGAAGCTTGTACATAGCAGCAAACGCCGTTCTTGTAGACGAATTCCACTAGTCTTTTTTCATTGTGGTAAATCCCATTGTCCAGCAATTCCAAACCCAACTGTTCGCAACTAGTCGCAATCTGAGCCATGATTTCGTTTTCAGTAGCGTCAGCTTCAACAAATGGTTCTTGCGCTGGCAATGTGCCTTGCTGATACTGCTGCTTGACATAACTGTGGCATCTGGCAGATGTGGTGTCGCGGAAAATCTCTTGCCCGTTGATGATGACTCGCCAGTACAAGTCTTCGCGATTGTCAGAGTCAAAGCTAATGCTGGCTACTAATTCCCCATTAGCAAATGCTTCCTGCTCGTAGAAACAGATTTCAGAAATGGTGGGGACTTCTGGAATTTCATCTGGGATTGGTGAGTTAAGTGTCCCATCTTGGTGATGCCATTGGACGTAGCGTTGGCATCTGGTAAGGGTCGTGTAGCGGAAAATCTCAACGCCGCACACCATGACTACCCAGCGTTGGGTGACAAATTCGCCGTGGTCGTAGCTGATGTAGGCGATGAGTCTTTTTCCTGCGTAGACTTCAAAGTGGTGAGGATTGATTTCTTGGGTGGTCAGTTCTTCTGGTGCTACAGCTTCGGCTTGGTCAGCAATGAAATTCTCTAGTTCTTCTTGAGCGTTCGTCCATGACGTTGCCGGAGGCATCGCTTGTTCATCAACTTTCTGAACTTGGGCGGACTGATGGGTGATGATCGCGCTAATCCAGCTATCCTTGCATCGTCTGTCTCGTACTGTGGTTGTGCAGCCGATATCGCTGTAGATTTGCTTGAGTCGGGCAATGGATTTCAGTTGCAGGTGTTGATGAGAGTATATCGGGTGAGTCATAATTGTATTTCCTGTTAAAAGGTCAAAAGGCGATCGCTTCCAATTTGCGAGAGAGGGGCGGTCGTCTTTTGTTTTTTGATAACTTAAATCTACTACACATATACACACATCGTCAAGTGTGTATATAATTGAATCTGGTTGAATATATGTGTAGGTATTGATATGGTTAAAACGCTAGTGCCAAAAGATTATCGAGTTAAGCCCGGAAAATGGGGTGAAAGCAAGCAAAGAGTTCAAATTATGTTGACCCCAACAGCGATTGAGCTTGTTGACGCTATAGCTGAAGAAATGGAACTAACTAGAGCAGAAGTAATCGAGAGGTTGATTCGTTCCCAATGTCTCAACATCGAAACTTTGAAAGAGATTGCTGGTAATGAGGATTAAAAAACTTTTTAGGATTTGCTTTTGGGCTGTTTGACAATAAGTGATTCATGAACACCTCACCCCGCAAGCGCAAAAAAGCTAACTCTAGCGGCTCTAGTAATTTAAAACCAGCAGTGAACTCAAACATTCCAGATATTCCTCCCCAGGACAATCAGGGTTTAGTGACTATTGAGGTAGCTGCTGTTGAAATCTATGAGTTAACTCAGGAAGAACAAAGTGATCGCCTGCTTTTGGAACGAAAAGTGGAACGAGCGTTTTTTGAGGCAGGCAAGGCACTAATAGAGTTGCGAGACAGACGGCTTTACCGTTCCACTCACCGGACATTTGAGGAGTATTGCCGAGATAGGTTTGGTCACAGTCGCCGCCAGTCTTATCTTTTAATGGATGCGGCGGTGGTGTTTGATAACTTAGTTGAAAAATGTGATCGTTCCGATCACATTTTTCCGACTAATGAGTGGCAAGTTAGACCACTAACAAAACTAGACCCAGACATTCAGCCCGAAGCATGGCAACAAGCTGTAGAATCTGCAAATGGCAAAGTACCCTCTCATCGCATTGTCAAAGATGTAGTACAGCGCATTATGGAACGCACCCAAGTACCCAACACTTACCAGATAGGTGAGGTATGCCAAATTCTAGCCAAAGATAACCCTGATCTGCGTGGTAAGGGTGGTTGCTGGGCGATTGTCAGCCAAGTGAATAAGTTCAGTTGCACTGTGAGAACTTGGAACAGCGAACTGACGCTTGGGGTGCAGCATCTAAAGTCATACAACTATCTGCCTGCTGAGTGTGAGCAAATGCAGGTGATCTGCGATCGCATTGGACGGGTGTATTCGAGTGGTTTGGGGGAGTCGGTGCAGAGGTTTTTGGAATCGCTGGGGAAGGTGAATCGGGCTTACTTGAGCCAGTTGGAGGAGAAAGTGTTGGGCTTGCTGGAGTCGGAAATTATAAAATAATACAACAGTGGAGCAATATGAAAACTGTATAAGCAATCTACTTTTATCTATATAAAAAACCAAAAATTCCTACGCTTAAAAGTATTTTTGCGCGTATATACTGAAGTTTATCATATTTTTTACAGCTATTATGTAGCAAATACTATATGCCATCTTATATTTATGCTGAAAAAATTTTGCTCTCGTGATTACTCATGATGGTCAAAAGCTTATATCACCATGATTTGGAATAAGTAATTAGACTAAAACAAATAGACTATGCAGTTATGAATTATTTATTGAATTTTAGGATTTAAATACTGGAGAACTTTTTCATTTAAATTAATTTAAGATGATGCAAAATATACCAGTTTGGGAAGTAATTCTTGAAGTTTACGGATCAATTACTGTAGAAAAAACTTTACGTTTTAGCCAACTGAAAGGTTTTCGTTTGAATGATAAATTCTATAGTGACATTGAAATTAAGCGTAGTCAAACAATTTCAGGAGTAGAAGCAACTATTACAGCATTTGCACCTAACGAAGAACTTGCTCGTGAAGCTGCTATTTTCTTTTTTGGTCAAATGCTTGATACACTTGCAATACAGATTGATCAAGCACTTTATTTAAATTTCAATGATTACCGCATTATTACTAATTTTGGTCATAAAACTTTAAGAAGAGTTAAGAAAGAAGAATGGCAAAATGCTTTTCAAGAAGCAAGGTTATTATCTTCACATACAACAACAATAACTTATTTGAGAGCGTTAGGTTGGTATCGTAAAGGATTATATACAGAAGATCCATTTGATAAATTTTTAGCTTTTTGGAATTCAATTGAAATTGTTGCGAGTAAGTATCATCCTCCGATACCTGAAGGGAGGAGTAAGCAAACAAAAAGCCAAATATGGGAAAGTTTTAAAGCTTTATGGGGTGATTGTGATTATTGGCCTATCATTAAAGGACAAAATACATGGATTGACGATAACTATGACATTCGTAAAACAATTGCTCATGGTACACAACCAATAGATATTAATACTGTAAAAGAAGTTAGCCAAAAGTTAGATATAATCAGGCAAGTTTCTTTTAAATTTCTTTTAGAGTGGAGAGAGAAAAGGCTTAATTTATTGGAATAAGAGAACTGAATTGTCCGTAATAAGTAACAGTGACACAACGTTTAGCGCGTGTAGCAGCTACATGGATTAAAGAACGCTCTGAATTAATTAATGAATTATATGCTGCTTTATCGGCGGCGTTAGATAACGCAGACTTTAACGGCACTATCCCATCATTAACACTTGCTAAAACCACATAATCAAATTGCAATCCCTTAACTCTGTGCATTGTTGCGATACGAACACCTTGGTCGGATAAATTATCAGGCTGAGTACGTTTGACTTCCCGTACCTTGAACCCAAAGCCGTTAAGCACAGAGGCATATTGTTTTACCAAAGAATTAGTGCGTACTACAATACAAATATTGCCTAGAGGAGTACCATTGCTTTCTAGTTGCTGAAGATACTTTTTGATGAAGTTGATTTCATTCTCGAAACTAGAAAATCCTTTGACTGTAGGTTGATCTCCATGAAGTAGAGAACGATACCCTTTAAGATCATCTTGCTCACCATCTAAGTCATCAACGGTAACGCCATCTAGTACCATCGTTGCCCACTTTCGAGTTTCATCAGTGGTACGGTAGTTAATTCTTAATTTGTGTGAGCGACCGCGAATATCAATACCGCAGCGACTAAGAACAAGCTTCCGACCGTAAATCCTTTGGTGAGGGTCGCCAACTATAAAAATATCATTGCCGGAATTTACGGGTGGAACTATTGCCCTAATTAGTGAGAAAACTGCATCGCTCATATCTTGAGCTTCATCTACGATTACAGCCTTGAAAGGTAAAGTTTCTCCTGGTTTATTTTGTAATAAACTACAAGCATCACGCATTGCATCTTCGGCTTCTTTCCAACCTTTTTGTTGGAGTAATGAACGATATTCTTCAAAAACAACCCAAATAGCAGCTCGCTCGGCTCGATTGAGTCTTGTACCGCGTCCAGTGCGGGTAACTGTTAAATATTGCTTGAGGTTTGTGATTTTATTAGCTTGAATTACCTCACGCCATTCATCCTGATAAAAAGCCAGTGTTAACGATGGAGATTCAGGTTTGCATTCGTAAGCTTTTTCCCAAAGTTCTGCTACTTGGTCATCGTAGACAATTTTAGTAGTAACACCTTCACTTTTTAAAAATGATGTTACCCAGGCATCAATATTCTCAACTCGTATGCGACGCATGGTTTCAGGAGAGCAAATCTTACGTAAGTTAGCTTCGATATCAACTGCAAGGTTGCGGGTGAAGGTTGTAAATAAAATGCGATCGCCTGAATTTGTAAATCGATTTTCTGCCAGCCATTTAGCACGGTGCATTGCAACTACTGTTTTCCCTGTTCCTGCACCACCTAATACTCGTACTGGCCCTTTCCAGTCGCGTTCAACCAAACGTCTTTGGCTGGGGTGGAGAAATACGCGCCATTTTTCTAAAGGTGCAGCTAGAATTTCTAACAATTCTGTTTCATTTTCAACAACTCGGAAGCGGCGTTTACTGTCGTCTTTTTCTAAAGCTGCATCAATATTATCTGTGTCGATAGTCTGTTCGCGGTTTTTATCTTGTGCTGTGAGAGTTTCTTCGATAGAGTATCCAGCACCCAACATTAGTAAAGCATCAGCCGCTTCTTCGGGTAACTTAGACACTAATTTATCGATATCTTCGTCAGTTACAACTGCACGAACTGCACCTAATAATTCATCGGGAATACCAAGCCGCAATAAATATTTATCTGGTATGCTATCAAATCGACCAGGAATTTGTGGTTTTCTACGGCTAGAAATTTCTGCTTCAATTGCGCTTGCTTCCTCAATATCTATAATTTGTAATGCACCTGATTCTGGGTTAATTTTACAAACTCGGCGTTGCGCCCAGCTATAAGCATCATCATGGTTATCAACCCATAAAAGAATATAAGTATTACCCTTATCAGGTTTAAAAACAATAGCTCTATAGGACAAGTCAATACGAACAGATTTTAATCGAGAGTCCCTGCCGTTAATTGACTCATAATTAATACCAGAACTGGTTGGATCTTTCTTAAATTTTTCAACAAATACATTTACTTTACCTTGAATTTGTCGAGGTATTTTACTAAAAGCATCGAGAAAATCTGCGGATATTGCTAGTTTTGGTTGATGGTTTAACATATAATTACTTCCTTGAATAATCTCCTATCGCATTATTAATTAATATATTGGCTATAAAATGTTTCTGGGTCAGCCATAACTTCACTAATAGTAGCTACCTGCCATCCTGCTGCTTTAAATAGCATTAAAGTATTATCTGCTGTAATCAAAACAGCACATTTACCTTTTGTCCAAGCTAACTCAGCCTCAGCAATTACAACTTCATTACTATCAATTAACTCATAACCAACTTCTGGTAAATCCCAGTTATGTTCTTGCATATAGTGCAACAGTTCTAATGTTGTTTCATCAAAAACTAGTTCCTCTAGTTTTTGCCAAGCTGCTACATTATGTTTAACCGTCGGTTGAGATTGAGCCTGGTTTGCTTTGGGAGGTACTAATGCAGAATTTAAACCATTATCATTACCTTGAGCCGTCACAACATAACTATGGTCAAGAAATTGTAATATGTTGAAATAACGTAGAACTCCTATCCACGATTTTTGCAATTCTTTTTCATTTTCTATTGCTTTATCATCTAAATAAATAGTGATAAACGAGCCAGCACTATCTAGAGTTGAATGACGTTTACCCTCTACTGAGATGTAAATTTCGACTAAATTTTTGTCACCATTTATTGCCTCAGAAACTAAACCTAACATTTTTCCAGTTTCTATGGGTTTAAACGCATCTACAACTAAAGAGTTGGTTCTATTTAATACTGCATTAACCCAAGATAGACGAGTATCCTGCTGGCTAAAACGAGCATTATCAAATTGAGCAGAAGTTCTCATCAGAGCAAAATTTTTCCATAAATCTCTATTTGGATTAACCAGGAAATTAACCAGCCAAATAAAACTGTTTTTTTGAGCAATCAGTCGTAATTCTCCGCATTTATATTTTTCATAAAATGTACCTTCTTTAGCCTTAAATTGCTGACTAGCACCCAGTTCTAAAAGGTCAACATAAACATCATTTTGCTTGTTTGAAAACTGTGATTCTACATCAGTCCAAGTTAAAGACCAAACGTGATACTGGTTGCTCTTAGCAATTGCCATACGTTGAAGAAAATCTTCAGCAATGCGGTGAGCATGGTATTGCCAACCATCGGTAAATATGACTATCGGTTTAATCGCTGTTGTATTTTTAGCAGGATAAAAAACAAAATCTGCTCTGCTATTTACTTCAATTCCTTCGTTTCTGCCAAGTTCTACCTGTGGTTCGACGTTCCAATCTTGATTAGCAATTCTAATAAAATAACCAGCTTTACCATTAACTATTTCTTTACGAACGATTGTTGGTTCGTTATTATAGCGGTAGCGTCTTAGTGCTTCAATGAAACGTAATTCAAGAATACTATCAAATAAAGCATTAAGCTTAACTTGAGAAAGCCCTCCTTGAGTTTCAGTTAATTGCAGACGACGGTTAACAATCATATTAAGTAAATCAATCGCTGTCTTCCGGCTGGTTTGATCTCGGTCAAAACTATTACGATAACCGTACAAGCAGTTATAACAGCCATCATTGCAGTCGCAAGCACGTAAAATAACTAATGCTTGTTCAAACACGGAGAAAAAGTTATTTGGATCTCGTAGTAATTCGCGTAGATAGCCTGTACCACCGGGAATAGTGTCGTATAAAAATAGAAAAGGTTTGCGTAGCAAGCTAGGTGTATTTTCTTGCGGTTCGTGACTAATAAGGGTTCTGAGGTGGTCTACTTTACCCTTAAAGTATTGTTTTAACCCTAGTTGCAAGGCGGCAATAAATGAATGTAATTTTTTATCAGAAGTTAAAGTATCTACAGGTAGCAATATCCTGATTGCTTCCGATTCAAATTGTCTAAACAAGTACAAGATATCAGTAAAATCATTTTCATTGCTATTTTCACGTCGAGAACAAGTCAAGGCGTGTTCTGGTTTTTCTGGATCAGTTTGAACTTTACCGCAATGGCGACAAATTTGAAAACCAGGACGGGGACGGTTAATTCCAGCAACTTCAAAATTTTCAGATTGGGAATTACCCTCCCCAAAATTTACTTCTCGAAAGGTAACTCGTGAAATAAATTCAAAACCAAAGGGAAATTCCTCATCTTTAATTACAAAAGTCTTTTCCCGTGCTTCCGGTTCAAAATCTACCAACATTTGTTGAGTGAAAAAGGCTGGTTGGCGCTCATCTTTGTCATCACCAATACGGCTTTCTCTGGCGTTAGTAGTTGCTATAACTTGGCGTAAACGAATCATTTTGCGCTTACGTCCTGCATCTGACCACATCCTGTCCCCACAGCGTGGACAAGCTGGTTCTTTAGCTGTATCTAAAATAGTGAGAGCAGCATAGGAACAGTTCCTACACAAGCGCCACTCTTCAATTTGGGAAATATTTAAGTCGATTTGGTCAATTTTGACGCGGTTTCCCTCGGCATAAAATACACCAGAGGGAGCAAGTTCCCGCAACGCGATCGCACCAGGGCGTTCGTACTCAAAGGTAAAGGTTTCGTATTTGCCAGATGCACCATCTCCTTTGATATTCTTTTGTCGCCAAATAATTGACTTGAGCATTACACCTGGTTCGGGGAAAGCATAATTAGGTAGCAACCCTTCATCAGTAAAGAAGTTGAGGGTATTTTTATCGCTGATATTTTTCACTAACTCCATCAATCCGCCCCGTTCCCGGTGGAGTTCCGCTAGTTCTTCTTCGTGATTTTGACTCTTAGCAGCTTTTTCCTTATCTTTAATACGTCGCCGTAAGGTATCACTTTGGTTTTTTAAGCGTCGGCGTTCTTCCACTACTTCCTGCAAGCGGTTGACAATGCGCCAACGCAATCCCCCTTCATCGTTTTCGCCTTTCTCAATAAATATTCTTAATTGTTCGGCACTACGGTGGGATATTTGATTTTGGAAGAGATCGAGAAAATCTTGCAGTAGTTCTAATTGTTGATTTTCAATAAAATCTAGCCATGTATAAGGAAAGCGAGTTAAATCACGTTGCTGGACGCTATCTAAAACAGTGCCAAATCGTTCGGGTAGTTGGTCTGGGGTGATACCTTGGGATACCCAACGGTCGAGACAGTAAGCAGTGAGTTGGCGTTGTAAAATTGCTGAAGCATCGAGGTAAGAACCGGGAGTATCTACCCCACCTGCAATCATTAACATGGGGTCAGCCCAGAAATATAAATCGTGGGGAGTACCGTTAGCGATCGCAGCGATAAAAGCATTCCCATCTCGACGACCTGCACGACCAATACGCTGTTGATAATTGGCTTGGGCTGGAGGAACGGAACACAATAAAACAGAAGAAAGCGTACCAATATCAATCCCCATTTCCAGGGTTGAAGTAGCAGAAAGAAGATTGGGGTCGTAACGGTGGCGACCTGTGATAAAGCGAGTTTCTAATTCTTCGCGGACATCCCTTTCTAATAGTCCGGTGTGTTCTCTAGCAAATATCCGCCACACTCGACCTTTAGAATACAAGTGGCGGTAAAAATCGCGGGTTTTTCGTTCCGATGGTTGATATTTCCCCGTACACTTCGGACGCATACAAGGTGTATCTGTCCATAACGTCAATTCATGTGGAGAAGCGGTAATGCTGTGTCCGCATTTATCGCATTCAAGGTGATGTGCTGTAATATCCAAATACAATGCTGTCTGTTCGATACCCCAGACTTTTGCGCCGTTACGTGTTTCCCTCACTCCAAAAATCTCATGAGACACCAGTTGATTTAAAACTAGGTTGTAAAGGGTTTCTACCTGGGCGACAATCAGTGGAGTGTAGCTAGAAAACAATTTAAAAGCCCAATTTTCACACCAAGTTACTTTTCCTGATGGTCGAACTAAGGCTTCAAAACGAGGAAAATTACCATTTTGGACAAAGTAAACGGGTGCAAGTGAGGATGGGCCAAATCCAGGCATAAATAAGGGTTGCTGCAACCGGAACGTTTGACCACCACTTTCAATATAATTTTCTGTTACCGAATGCAAAATACCGCCCTGTAGCCGCAGATGGTAAATTAACCCCAACAGAAAACGGAGCAGGGTTTGCTGATCGAGATTTTCTAGTCCGCCAATTTCGTTACGAATTTGTTCGAGTAAGTTTAAGCAGGCAGAGTTGAGTAAATTACTATCAAGATAGATTGCACAGGTGTCAGTGCGTTCTAATGAAGCACCCAAATTTGTCCGCAAGCCAATTTCTGCAATTACTTCCCAATCAAGCCGTTTATTAATCAGGTCAACAAGGCTGGGTTTTGCTGTTCCTGCTTGTTGTAATTCTTCCCATTCCCGCAGCCATTCCAAATCTGAAGGCATAAATGTGGCAATATAATCGCCATCGCCACCAATTTCATTACGCCAATATTGAGAAATATCAGCCCGAATATCCGCTAAATTCCATCCTTTAGCTTTATGATCAAGATGCTGGCGTAAGGCACTTCTTAAGGTTGTGCGGAAAGTACGAGTTTCAAAAAAGCCTGCACGGTGCGCTGCATCTTGTACAGAGTCAGAGAAAGTAATTAGTTTGCGATCGTCATTGTAAGCTGATGAGAATAATGTACCAATTGCGGCACTAGCTAAACTCGCAGCGCGAGAACCAAGAATTGCTAAACCATCTTTACTGCCGCAGAAGGGGCAATCATGGTTAGAAATACGCCGGGGATTACCATTTTTGGTTTTTATCGTGCGAACGATCGCATCTTGGTCTGGTTCGATAACTGAAATAAATTCTTGGCTGGCGCACTTAGAACAACGATGAGCATCTGTGCGGTTAAGGGTTAGACATTCTTTGCAAAGCTTCCAAGATAACCAACCTCTATCATTATCTGGATTGCGATGGGGGAAAATGTAGGTAATTAATGGATCGTTTGCGAAGTACGCTTTATAAAAGTCTCGTAGGTCACAAGCTATTTTATGGTTTGTTACTTGTTGCCTTAACCCTCCCCATCCCGTACTACCGCAGTCTCGACAGTGTATCACTGGCAGAACACGCTCTTTTTCTTCTGATGCTTGGTCATCAGCAAATACTAATTGGGGTTGCTTCTCAACAGTTCCCACCATGCGGCGCAGTTCTCGCAGCCAAAATTGCAGACGAATATTAACCCAAGGGACAAGTGCAGTGTGCAATTGGCGGCGGGCGATCGCACACAAGGCAATTAAACTATCAAATAAAGCAGCTTGATAAATTGGGTCATCGCTATCTGGTAAGCGCATTTTTCGGCTGAGTTTTTGCCAAAGTTCAGGTAGGGCGATCGCTCCTTGGTCTAAAACTTTCAGCAGGTTGTGGACGATGGGCAGAGATTTCAAGCGATCGCCTAATTCAACTCGCCACTCATTATTATTAAATTCTTCGGTAATTGCTGCTTCAAACCATAGCTGATGTTGAGCGCAGATATATTCCTTTATAGTTTGGTAGTTGGCAGCTTTGAGAATGTCTAATTTATCTGGTTCGGGAATGGGGAGGGGATTAATGTAAGCATCAAAGAGAAATTCTCCGCAAGTTAGCCTATCTTCTTCAACTAGAGCATTTTGGTCGAAGGGTTCGTCAAAAACGGTAGTTGCATAATTCAACATATCCCCTTTATTACCACTACCACCCAAGGTTGCAGAAGTCCCGACACAAGCTAAATGACGTTCGGGAGTTTGCAATCTAGCTTTGAGGCGGCGGATTAAACAAGCCAAGTCTGTTCCCTGTGCGCCATCAAAGGTGTGAATTTCATCAACTACCAAATAACGCAGGGTTTCTGGTGCATTTCCAGTCCATAATGGTTGGTCGCCTGGACGAATCAGCAGGTAGTCAAGCATTTTGTAGTTAGTCAACAAAATGTCGGGTGGACATTGGCGCAGAATATTTTTGTCAGTGATGATATGGTCTTCACCCATCATCGCCTTTGGATCTCGTTCCGATTCGCCCACAAATAACCCAGCAGTTACCTTACCTTTTAATTTTGGGTTGTGCCAAATGAGGCTTGCTAACCGCTTTGCTTGGTCGGTGGCTAGGGCGTTCATGGGGTAAATTAGCAGTGCTTTAATACCCGATTCGCTTTCCTGCTGGTAGCAGTGATTGAGGATAGGTAATAAAAAACACTCTGTTTTTCCTGAACCTGTTCCTGTAGCGACAAGGGTTGATTGATAGTAAGGTGCTTTTAATCGAGCGAATGCTTGTTCCTGATGGCGGTGTGGGGGAAATGCCATTGGCACGTCAGGGAAATAGTCTGCACCTGTAGAACCGGGGCGGAATGGCAAACCCACAGACAGGTAAGGGCCTTTAAATACAGCTTCCTGTGTTGCTAAAAAGCGTTGCATCAGCCCTTCAAATCCTGGGGACGCAGGGCGAAATTCGGTTTTGAGGAAGTCTTCAATGCTGGCACGAACTTCTGAGGCTACTACTGACGGTATCATGATTTAACCTCCTGTTCGGCAAAGCGTTTTTCAAAAGCTTCCCAGGCGGTGTGGTAGTCTTCCTCCCTGTCGCAACGGTCGAAGGGGGCTTCATAGATGATGGTGCGTTCGATGGGGCCACCTGGCATTGTGTCATCTATGATTGTGCGTTCGACTGTACCTGTTTTCATGTCTTTGATGTCTTCCCATCCAAGTTCGCCTTTTTTACCTTTGCGGGGGAAGCCAACACCTACAAGTCCTTTACTGATGGTAAATACAATGCGCCCGTTTTGGTCGTACCAAGTATCTTTTTCGTATTGGCGCATAACGGGGAATTGGACGCGGTAAATGGTTATAAGTTCGTCTAGGGTTAGCCCTAATGCCATTGCTGCAAGTACGTCTATTTCGACTAGTGCTTGGCGGCGTTCATAGTCGGTGCGAAGAGCGATGTTGCGTTGCCAGTGGGCAGTTAATTTAGTGAAGAAGTTGTTGTTGAGACGAGGGTCGTTTTTTGTCCAGGTGTCTTGGTTAAATTTCTGACTATAGCAGGTTTCCCAAAGCTCAGTGTATAAAGTAGTAACACAGTTGAGTGTAAGGGTACGAAGTTGTAAGACTTGTTTAAGCTTAAAACTTTCTGGTATCAGAGGAAGAAGTTTTAAAACATTTTGATTTGCATGACCCATTCCAGTTGTTTTTACAAAGAAGTCAATGGGAAGACTCAATCCCATTCCCAAAAAATCAACTGCATTAACTTGATGATCAAAAATGCTTGCAATACAAGTATGAACATGACCAATACCTTTAGGCATCATGACAGGTATAAAAGTCCTTTCCCCTGATTGGCTTAACATTTCTCGACTGACAACTCGATAAAACTCAGTAACTGGTATCTTTTCACTCCAAGGAACAGAAGGAACCCGAAGACGATATTCGTCGGGAGAACAGTCAGGGACGTAATTTGTGCGTGGGAGATATTTGTCAGAAATTTGAGTTAAATCTATAACACTATAATGTGCTTTTTCAGTACAAATCGCTTTAGGCGTTTTACTGAACGGAGTCCCAACAAAAAAATGGGGGCCGGAAAGGATTAATTCTTGAGGAGACTGAGGAAATTGAGTATCACGACGAATTGTATGATCTTTTTTGACAGCATTAGTTTCATCGAACATAACTGTCATGTAATATTTATTATGCAAATCCCCTAAACGCAGTGTTTGCTGACTAAATTTTCCTAACACTGTTAATAATTGCTGAGAATGAATAGTAGGTAATCTCGCTTGTAAAGCTGGCGTGTCTTCTGCGTCATAAAGATTAGCAAATAATTGTAAAACTTGTTGATTAACTATAATAATTCGCTTTTGATGTCCTTCTATATTCCAGTTATTATCATCTGTTTTAATACCGCCTACTTGTCCTTTGCCATCATGCTCAAAACATTGATCAATTGTTTTTGATGTAAATAAATTAGCAATATTGATGAAATTAACTTCATCTGTTTTTTGACCAAAAATATTCAAGCTATATTTAACCCGATCACCAATAGGAAATAAAATATATTGATTTTGAAATTGAAAATGATATTTTAATCTTTGATAAATTACTTTTCTAAAAAAGCCACCTTTGGGATCATCGTAATTACCTTCAGGATGAATAAAGCCTTGTATTCCCTTTTTGTTAGAAAACTGCCAAGCTTGAGGTATAAAACATTTAAATACATTGGTCTGTATGCCTTTCAATATAGGATAATTTTGATAAGCATTTAAGAAGTTTTGATATTCATTCCACCATTCATAATCATAAAGATAACTAGATTTTAATTGAGGAATGGCTTTTAAAACATCATCTCTTAGCTGACTTTGTTTACTAGCTGGAAATTTACGTAATTGAAATAAAGGTTCAGCATCACCTAATACATCACTTTCACTCCATTCAACCCTAATCCAAGGCGGATTTCCTAAAAATAAATCAAACCCACCATTATCTGCAAAAATATCTGCAAACTCCAATTCCCAATGAAAAAATCGCTTCTCCTCTGCAATCTTTGCAACTAACCCCAACCTCGGAAAACGTTCTGCCAATTTCGTAACATTTACAAACTTATAATCATCAACAAACTTTTGCACTTCATTTTCGAGTGCAGTTTCAGGAAATAATGGTAATTCTGGTTCAGATTCAAATGTCATTTCCGTTTCACCCAAAATTACCGCTAATTCCATAAAATATTCATACCTTGACGGTAACAAATTAGCTTTTTTAATCTGCCAAAACCACAGAGCGCACCAATAGTCCATGACAAATTTCAACCTTCGGTAAGAGCTAGAATTACCTACACCTTCAGATAATTTCTCTTGCGCTAAAATCTTATCTTTAATTTCCAAACTGTTCCCTTGATGTGCATCTTCTTCATAACCAAAAATACTCAACGGGTCAGTAGTGCGTTGTCGCATCATCCGCAATTCATCAGTGTGACGTTGCCAAAGTTCATCTATGCGTTGAGATAATGTTACTAAACGGTCAACATCAAAATCATCATAGGTTGCTTTGCAAAATTCTTTACGCCAGTTGTTGATAGTTTCAATTTCCTTTGGTGCTAAGGACTTAATAACTTTATCTGTATAATTAGCCATTCCTGGGTCGGGTAACAAAAAGTGAAACACCACTCCATCAGGTAACTTATCTCCTACCATCACCCGTTGCGGTTCATGGTCAAACCAATATGGTTGTTTCTTCTTCCGGGGAATTAACGTAGTGCTGTACACCTGACGACGCGCACCAATTAGTGAATTACCACAGTGCAGTTGTATTCCAAACCAAGGTACAAAAGCCTTTCTATTTTCCGGTTTGTAAATACAGTTCAACCACAGGGACACCTCCGCTAACTCCACAGCAACCGGGTTTAAGTCAATCCCAAATACGTTGCGGTCAGCCAAAAACATCTTGACTTTCTGCTTTTCCTGTAAATACTCATCGTGGGGAATGCGTTTATTTAATTCGTCCTGCTTTAACTCCAGATATTTCTCTGCTAACTGGTTAACAGCTTCATTTAAAAATGCTGCACTCCCCATCGCAGGTTCGCAAATTTTCAACTTGAGAATATCATCTGCTGTTTTATCCTTAAGCAATTCCTTCAACGCATACTTAACCAAACAGCGCGTCAACGACTCTGGGGTATAATAAGAAGCAGAATTTTGGCGATCCCTTCCCGCTAACCGATAAATAAACTCACCTTTACGGTACATTTTTGGCGTACCGTCAGCATTATTAAATACCCGTTCCGCCATTGTGTAATTTTCTAAGTCTTCTAACTTGACGAAGTAAGCAACATCCAATTCGTCATAGTTGTTTTTTCCGCGTTTGGGAGTTTCTTCTTCTACTTCTTCCTCATCATCTTCTCCCGCAGAGGTTTTTGTTGTTTTTTCTGCACGCTGCACTTCATATAAATCAGCCTCAGCAAAAAATCCCCGGAAGCACAGCAAGGATTCATACACAGCACCCAACTGGTTAATTCCCAATTGTGCATAAGAAATGCGTCCCCGACGCTTACCTTTACCCTCCCGCGATAGCGACATTAATTCAATCACTTCTCGCAATACGCTATTACGAAACTTGACCCGATTCAGTAACTTAGTGCGTTCTGGGTCAAATAAATGACTTTTTAGTGGTGCAAGTTCAAAAGTGTTATCATAAATTTTCTCTTCAGGTAAATACAAAGTTCCCACATTACTTGGTGCATATCCCTGCCAAATTATTTCAAATAGTTTGGTAAGAGAAGCATTTAGGACTTACGCATTGACAAAATGGCAAAAGAGTGGATTGATAAAAAGTATCATCTACTCACTAGGTATCGAACAATCAGAGAAATCAGCAAACCCTCGACAGCACA
>NZ_JACJQL010000095.1 GCF_014696625.1 Nostoc parmelioides FACHB-3921 | reverse complement strand
TTCGTTTCCCAGGAATTACGGGCAGCAGAAGACCCAGAATTTGAAACCTTCTATACCAAGAACATTTTGCTGAACGAGGGTATCCGCGCTTGGATGGCTCCTCAAGATCAGCCTCACGAAAAATTTGTATTCCCCGAAGAGGTACTACCACGTGGTAACGCTCTCTAATACCTTAGGTGGCGGACGCGACCAAGAATCATCCGGTTTTGCTTGGTGGTCTGGTAATGCGCGCCTAATTAACTTATCCGGTAAACTGCTGGGCGCTCACGTTGCTCATGCTGGCTTGATTGTATTCTGGGCAGGAGCAATGACTTTATTTGAAGTCGCTCACTTTGTTCCGGAAAAACCAATGTACGAGCAGGGTTTAATCCTGTTACCTCACGTCGCTACCCTTGGTTGGGGCGTTGGCGTTGGTGGTGAAGTTATCGACACCTTCCCCTACTTTGTTGTCGGTGTACTTCACCTGATTTCTTCTGCTGTACTAGGCTTTGGTGGTATCTACCATGCCGTTCGTGGCCCAGAAACCTTGGAAGAGTACTCTTCTTTCTTTGGTTATGACTGGAAAGACAAGAACAAGATGACCAATATCATTGGCTTCCACCTAATCATCCTGGGATGTGGTGCGTTGCTGTTGGTATTGAAAGCAATGTTCTTTGGTGGTGTCTATGACACCTGGGCCCCTGGTGGTGGTGATGTACGTGTGATTACTAATCCCACACTGAACCCAGCTGTGATCTTCGGTTATTTGCTTAAATCCCCCTTCGGTGGCGAAGGTTGGATTGTTAGCGTTAATAACATGGAAGATGTCATTGGCGGACACATCTGGATCGCTTTAATTTGTATTTCTGGTGGTATTTGGCACATCTTCACAAAGCCTTTCGGTTGGGCGCGTCGTGCGTTCATCTGGTCTGGTGAAGCATATCTTTCCTACAGCTTAGGCGCTTTGTCCTTAATGGGCTTTATCGCTTCCTGTATGGTTTGGTATAACAACACTGTTTACCCCAGCGAATTCTTCGGTCCTACTGGCCCTGAAGCTTCTCAAGCTCAAGCTTTGACCTTCTTGGTTCGTGACCAACGCTTAGGTGCTAACGTTGGTTCTGCCCAAGGCCCTACAGGTCTGGGTAAATACTTGATGCGCTCTCCTTCTGGTGAAATCATCTTTGGTGGTGAAACCATGCGCTTCTGGGACTTCCAAGGCCCTTGGTTAGAGCCTCTACGTGGCCCTAACGGTCTTGACCTCGACAAAATCAAGAATGATATTCAGCCTTGGCAAGCACGTCGCGCGGCTGAATACATGACCCACGCTCCTCTAGGTTCTTTGAACTCTGTGGGCGGCGTAGCTACAGAAATTAACTCCTTCAACTACGTCTCTCCTCGTGCGTGGTTGGCTACTTCTCACTTCGTGTTAGGATTCTTCTTCTTAATTGGTCACTTGTGGCACGCTGGACGCGCTCGCGCTGCTGCTGGTGGTTTTGAGAAGGGTATCGACCGTGAGAATGAACCAGCAATGTCTATGGGTGACCTTGACTAGGCTGCAAATCTTATTTCATCACTGACAATCAAACGCTTTTTAGGCTCTTGTGTAACAGCAAGAGCTTTTTTTAATTATGGATAAACACTAACAAGGGTTTTGGGGATTGGGGATTGGGTGCAAGGAAAAGAATATAGAAGGATACAGGATTATGAATGTTTAAAACCCTTACACCCTTACACCCACGGATAATGACTTACCAAAAAGGGAAATGGCCGCTACTGTGATTGTAAAAATGCAATCTACCAAAACCGAGGAATTGGCTGTGAGTTTTTTCTCCTGCTGGAAAAGCTGTAACCCCAAATAGATATACTCCTGATATGGTTGGATTTTGCCAAGGTTTCAAGCCGATGGTGATGGTTTTACCTGGAGATACTGGCGGGTCAAATATTAGGGATACTGTTCTGGTTTGACGATTATCAGCCGCATCTTTTAATTCTATCCCCTGGCCTTTACGAGAGCGTGTACCTTCAAAAGCAAAGCTATTTTTTAGGTCGAAGCGAATATTATCTACGCCCTGATGCTGGTTAATTGTGATTTTTTGTAAGGGTTCACTCGCGTTTTCTGGCAAGTTGACGGTGAAATAATAGGTTGCGCCCCAGACATTAACCTGATTATATGTGGTTACAGCTTCCACAAGGCGTGGTGGTTGGACAAAATAAACTGTACCATCTTGCAGCTGAATTGCTTGACTAGGTGGGATGGTAGATCCATTGAGTATTGCTAAACTGGCGATCGCTGTACTCAATAATACTTTAAGGTGCATGACTCAGCTTGTTTGACCAATCAGATAGTAATTATACTTGCTCAATAGCTCAATAATTAGCCCATAAACTTAACATTTATTATTAATAAATTACTAGAACAAATATTGTTACTTAAAAATACAAATGTTTTGTAAAAGATAATTGATATCTATTGTCAGAGTTACTATGAAAGTTAGAAACTAAACATACAAACCCAGCAATTATTCTTATGAATGCTATTTCTAAAGTTGAATTCAAGCATCCGAGTTGGCAAACTGCTATCTTGTTTGCTCTCGGCTTCTGGCTAAGTGCTAGCCTAGTTTTGGATTGGGTAATTATGCCTAGTCTTTACCTGTCAGGGATGATGTTGCAAGAGGGTTTTACTACAGCAGGGTATGCAATTTTTTGGATTTTTAATCGCTTAGAATTGTTATCTGCGGCTGTAGTATTGACTGGGATACTGGTTTGGAGAAAGACTCACGTACATTGGAACGTGAACATGACAATTATCGGCGTTATGCTGTTGGCGATCGCTCTCCTCAATACTTATTTTTTTACTCCGCAAATGTCGGCAATTGGAGTTAATCTCAATCTATTTGCAACAGAATCTACTGTTCCAGCAACGATGAATTTACTACACGGTGGTTACTTTATACTAGAGGTAGTGAAATTAGTTGTAGGTGGCGCACTTTTTAATTGGTGCTGGCAACAGCAAAGTTAGAGAGTCGTCCCTAAAAAATAGATGAACTCCAGGCAAAAAGTCCTGAAGCCAAATGAGATTGAACTCGTGAATGTTGATCAGCTATTGCACTTTTAAATTACATAGTCACTTGTATGGTTTGTTGAGGACTGACAGTTAACTGTCAGTCCTCAACTATTAAAAATACTGTACTCTTGCGTCTAAGCCATTAGAACGTAACATCCTAGACATTTGTTCTGCGGAAGAGCGATCGCTATAAGTTCCAGCATTGACAAAAGTTCCTAAATTGGATCTAGATGTGTAAGCACTAGGTACGTAACGGCGCACTTGGTTGAGAGTTCCGCCATTACTAATAGGCACTATGACCACATAGCGATTATTACCAGAATTGTAAGAAATCTCGGCGATGGGCGAACCGTTAATGTTGAGCGCTTGCCAAGTTTGCGAATCAACGTTACCAGTGGGATTCAGTTGATAATATTGCTGGAATGAGGCTACAGATGCTCTGGTGTATTCATCAAAATAACCATCGAGACTGCCAGTAAAAAAGCCCAGCTGAGTTAAACGCTGTTGGACTGCTCTCACATTGTTGCCGCGATCGCCTACAGTGAGTAAGTTTCTATTGGGCTGATTAGCATATCTATCTTCCCAGACCCGGCTAACTGCCTGTAAAATCTGCACATCAGCAATGCCATCGGCTGTGAGTCGATAGTCACGCTGAAAGCGGACAATTGCATCCCTTGTCATTGCACCAATGGAGCCGGTGGGATTGCCATTAAAATAACCCAAATCCCGTAGACGTTGCTGCAAATCTCTCACCTGTGGAGTCGATAAACCCGGTCTATTGGGAGCTTGAGCAACACCACCTAAAGCATTCCAAGTTTGTTGATTGACAACTCCGGTAATAGGTAAACCTGCATTGCGTTGAAATGCCATGACAGCATCTCTAGTGATACCGCGAAAATTGCCTGTAGGATTAGGGCTGAAATAACCCAACTGACGTAAACGCTGTTGCAGTCTAGTGACAGCTTGGCCAGTACTACCTTCTGAAAGTACTGGAGATTCAACACCTGCGCTACCAGTTGCCGCATTTCTGATGGCTTGTGCAGTTTGACTACCAACAATACCATCAGCGCCTATACGATTGGCACGTTGAAATCTGATGACTGCTTGCTGAGTTTCTGAGCCAAAATAGCCAGTGTTGGGGCCGTTAAAGTAACGCAACCGCCGCAAATTTTGCTGTAATTGGGAAACTGCTGCTCCTCTGCTACCTAGCCGCAAGTCACCACGACTGATAGCTCCAGGAGTTGCAGAACGACAGGCTCTTTGTAAAGCTCTTTGTGTCCCACCACCTACAACACCATCAGCCGCAAGTCTATTAGCGCGTTGAAAACCAATAACACCGCTACGGGTGATGCTAGCAAATCTGCCATTCACGGGGCCATTGAAAAAGCCTAATTTTTTTAAACATCTTTGGATTTCGGCAACTTCTGAACCAGTACTGCCTACTTTTTGTAATGCTAAAGCTTCTCCAGCCACACTCAAGATACTTATACTCAGGGCTACAGATAACAACTTGATTGCCGCACTGCTAGAAAACTTTGGCCATTGGCAAAATTTTAGATTAACTTTGATAGGAATAAATTCTATATCTTCTGATGCCTCATAAATAGAAGCAAGATGGGAATAACTGATGGTGTCCATAGATGTCCTGCTTTTTTTCGTGGTAGAAGGATTCTCTGATCAGGGTTGGTTTAAGAATTAGAATCACAACGATCAGATTATTTTCCAGTTATTCAGCAAAGTTACTTAATAATGTGTGAACTTATTACACTGCTGTTAACTGGCATTTATAGAGATTTACTATGTCTGCGCGTATCGCCTAGAGAAAAATATACCACTTTCTCAGTGTGATACCAATTCACTAAAATTCTGTATAGCTGTTGACAGTTGAGTGTTGACCGAAAGAAGCAGGGGCGGGGAGATAGGGAGAAGGTTTCCTCCTGCTTTTTCACTGTCAGGGTTTTATCTTCGCTTGATGTTCTACAAAATTGGGCTACAGCTATATTTAAAATCTGGATTTTTTAATTTTGTATTTTGTTGGCACAGCCTTTCCTGCGGAATGTTACGCAACGAGGTAGCCTTTCTGTAGGCTAGCCAGTGGGTTGCGGGAAATTCAGCCCTGTAAGGGATTATTATTAACACCAAAATCTTAAAAACCTCATCCTCCTAGTACAGCACAGCGTAAATAAGCAGACCATTCTAAACTAACGAAACGCTTACGCTGTATTCATTTTGAATTTTGAATTTTGAATTTTGAATTCCGCCTTGCGGTACTAGCTTTTTCCTGAGTCAGGGAATGTTGGTTTTCAGGCTTCTGTCCATTTTGGAGTTACGGTATACACAAAAGTCCAAAAATCTTGGATTGTGCGTTGCGTTATTTGACAACGCACCCTAAAAAAATGATTGGTAGTGGTCTAATTATTAATATGTAGAATTTTTGACGTTTTGAATTATTCTTCATCCACTCGTTCAATATTTCCTACTTTTGTCCAGCCCTCTAGTTTGGTGCTTTCAACGCGAACCTTTTTCCAAAGTTTATCTGGGTTTTCTTCTAAGACAATAATTTTTTCGTCAAAACCAGCGCCTCCCACTCGTTCAGACTCTTGAGTTGGTTCAGCCCGCAAGCTTACGCCTTGAGGCCATGTAATACGCCCTTTATAAGCACCTTTTGGCAATGGCTTTTCTGTTTCTGTGGGCGATGCACTGGGAGTAGGAGTCGTTTCGGTTTTAGTTTCAGGTGTGGAGATGGGTTCTATCTTATTCTTTTTGCTATCGGGGTCTTTGAGGGCAGGAGTATCATTAGCATATATGGGCTTGGTCGGTGGTATGGCGGTTCTATTCATGAAATAGAGTCCAACCGCAACGCCGCTACCTAATAAAACTGCGATCGCTAATAATATTCCCAGTATGAACTTAAGCAAGGCAGAAAACATAATTTAAAACCTCATTACCAATAGTCAATAGTCAATGGTCATTAGTCATTAGTCAATAGTCAACAGTTTGAGACTTGAGACTATTGACTTTGCACAAATTAATTATGGCAACTGACGCTGAAAGTGTTAGCGTAGCTTGCCGAAGCTGTCACTTAAGGGGCTTTGTTTTGAGGCTAGACGCGCTCTCCCGGCTGCTGCCCATTCTTGTAGTTCTTGAATCTGCTCTACAGCCGTTCTAGCTAGGGGTATGATTTGACTAGCCGCTTCTAAAACATCGTCGGTAGTGAAATCTCGGTTTTGACTAAAGCCGATGTGCATTGCTTCTATTAAAGTTTGCTCGATTTCTGCCCCTGAAAAATCTGGCGTTTCGTATGCTAAACGCTCAATGTCATAATTTTTCAAATTGTGGGGGCGCAGTCGGGATAAATGAACATTAAAAATGGCTTTTCTTTCTTCTTGACTGGGTAACCCAACAAAGAAAATTTCATCAAACCGACCTTTACGCAACATTTCTGGCGGTAAAGCTTGGATGTTATTGGCGGTGGCGACAACGAACACTGGGGAAGTTTTTTCGGCTAGCCAGGTGATAAATGTGCCGAAGACGCGGCTAGTAGTTCCCGCATCACCTTTACTACCCAGTCCAGAAAAAGCTTTGTCGATTTCATCAATCCAGAGAACACAAGGTGCAAGGGCTTCTGCGACTTGAATCATTTGCCGGGTGCGGGATTCTGATTCACCCACCAAACCGCCAAATAATCGTCCGACATCCAGGCGTAGTAAAGGTAAATGCCAATGATGAGCGATCGCTTTTGCTGTTAAAGATTTACCAGTACCTTGAATCCCCACTAATAATAAACCCCGTGGGTGAGGTAATCCATATTGGCGGGCGCGATCGCTAAAGGAACCACCACGGCGTAATAACCAATCTTTGAGGTTATCTAGTCCTCCTATATCAGAAATCTGCTCGGTGGCTGGGTAAAAGTCCAGGATTTGGGTTTGGCGGATAGTTTGGCGCTTTTCCTCCAAAACTAAATCTACGTCTTCTGGTTGCAATTCTCCGTGGGTAGCGATCGCTTTCGCTAAAACCCGCCGAATCCTTTCCATTGATAACCCTTGGCAAGAACGCACCAAATCATCGGTAATTTTTCCAGAGAGGGAATTACCAGTGGCTTGCAGTAAACGTTCAATCTCTACTTTAATTTCTGGAGCATTAGGTAAGGGGAACTCGACAACCGTTAAGATTTCGGTTAAATCGTCAGGAATAGCGATGCGCGGCGATAATAAGACAATATTTTTCGGTTGGGATTTCAGCAGTCTCGCCAGGTTGCGGAGTTTGCGAGCGATCGCCACATCATCTAAAAATCGATGATAATCTCGCAAAATAATGACTGCTGGTGCTGATGCTGGTATTTTTTCTAAAAATTCTAAAGCTTGCAGGGGATTACGCCGCCCAAACCCCGCATCATTGGGATTACCTTGGTAGCCATCGACAAAATCCCAAGTATATACTGGGCGATTACCTTGATTGGCTGCTTCTTCACGGATAGCGGTTTCTACCCGTTCTTCTTCATAGGTAGGTATGTAAATTAACGGATAACGCGCTCTCAGCAGCAGTTTAAACTCGTCACGGAAGTTCATATCTAGGGGTTATTGGTTAGTTGCTCTTGATGGCAATGTACAACTTTCTTTAACCAAAATCCCATTTAATCATGCGATCTAGTGCTGAGTGGGGGGATTGGGGAAAAGATATAGTAAGCAATGACAACTGACAACCGACAACTGACTAATGACCGAACAAAAAAAGGATACAAGCCCCTAAATTTATTTATGGCGAAAAAAAGAAGTGAAACAACATTAATTCAAGCCCACGGATAAATCCGGGGGGTCTTTAATTTTGAATTTTGTTGGCGCAGCCTTCCCGAAGGGTATTTTGAATTTTGAATTGGAGCGTTCGCGTAGCGTCTCGTAGAGAAGCGACTTGACTAATGACTAATAACAAGTTGCTGCTTAAAGTAGCTCTTGGGTAAAAAACAGCGATCAGGTAAGAAAGGATTATCAATATATTGGGATAAGAAAGTGCCTGGTTGGACTCTATGACAGAATGGTGGCACAATTCCCCAATCTTCTGCTAACCAAATCCAGTATCCTATTTCGATTTTTCCGTAGCTGGATACAGTTAAAATTTCCCCAACGCTATTGTTGATAGATACTAGCTCAGGAGATGATTTAATTTCAGTTAATAACCAAGCTAATTCATCTACAGAAAAGTGATAGCCATAATCAGCCGCTACTTTGGTAAACTGTTGTGGATTTTTAGCTGATAGTAATTTATCTTTGAGCAAAGGTGTTTTTTGCGCTAAATCAAATAAATTCCAAATCTGCTTTCTGGTAACGAGGAACCAAGCAATTTCTTCTGCTTTTAAGCAATATCCATTATCTACTACTAAGTTAATAAACCCTTCCAGGGTATCAACTTCGCCTAATTGATTTTTTAATAAAAAGTTTTGCTCTACAAAAGCAAAAAAATCAATAACTGTTTGCCATGTTAATTTATTGGGACTTTCATAAAGATTTATTTTATCTTTCCAAAAATTATATTGTTCGTCTTTCAAGAAGAAATTCCATATCTGGTAATACATAATTTATGATTCCTTTCCTTGAATTTTTGGAAAAGTATTATTAAGTATCAGTGTAGTAATGGTAAACGCTGTTATTCGACAGTATTCACAAAACTTCTTCTGTGAGAAACAGCACACAGAGTATAAGTATATTTTTTTGTAAAAATTATAGCTAATAGAAAAATACTACTGAGAAAAAATCATCAGCGATCGCAAATCTTATGCTGTTAAAAAAAGTAACATTATGAAAATGTATCGCAATATTTGTACAACTTATTTAGTATTTGCTGAAATAAAATCTGATTGGTAAATTGTGGGGGTAATAGAGGCGATCGCTAATTTTCCACTATGATTTGTCTGTAGATGCAAAATATCTCTGTAGTTGAAAACTAACCACAGAGACACACAAGTAAAATTAATATAGGGTACTACTTTGAGTTTATTGGTAAATCGCGGAGGTAGTAAAAGCGATCATTCCTCCAATCACTACCTTTAATTCTTCCTAAATAACCTGTTAACGGTGATGAAAGTTCTATTAAAATCTCGTGCAGTTCTTTAGATTCCAAAGGCTGAGGAGGATTAGAGGTTATATATGCTGCATGAAGTGCCTCAACTCCAGCACGTTCGTATTTGGTTAGTTCAAGGTAATTTCTTAGTACTTGGATAATGTGCGATCGCAATTTAATATTCTGTCCAACTTTATCAATATAAGAATTAACTTTATCGTCAGCTAAACCAAAGGGAGCTTTTCGTAAATACTCTTTCAGTTCTAACAAATTGATAGAGTTTTTATGGTGTGTTTGTAGTTCAACTAGTTTCTGTAATGTTTCAGGGCGAATTACATTCATTTGGTGTTCGGTAGCGGTTCTTAAGGCGAAGTTATTTAATTCTCCAGAAGCAACAATTAATTTAATTGCGTTTTCATACTGGAATTTACCTAGATGATTTAAACCTATTTTTAGTAATTGTGCGGGTGTACCATCAGAAACTTTTTCTGTTTTAGTTGCTTTGCATTCTCCTACGATGGGAAAAGGTGCTTCAGCATAAAAATCCATACCTCCGGCTCCGCCAGTTGCATCTGGATTCATTCCTGAACCAGTGAAGCCTAATTTTAATAATCCTCGACGCACTAATTTTTCAAATGTCTGCCCGTCGCTAGAATTTCCCACTTCAGCAATTTTTTCAATCCACGCTAAATCTGAATCTAGTGTAATTTCGGGTTTATCACTACTCCAACCAAGTAATTTTCGGATATCATCGTCTAATTCTTTAGCGGCTGGGTTGGTATTAGAGATTTGTGTTAAAGCACTCTGCAATTCTTCTAATTCTGGATGCTGTGGGGGTTCTAGCTTTTCTAGTTGCTGTCTGCGTTGCGCGAAGATGCGATCGCTTAATACTGGATTATCTTCAGTCACAGTCAGGGAACTTGGCAACGGTACAAAGTGACGGCTTTGATTTTGTATATCAATTTCTTGTGGTTCTGATAGTAAGTATACGCGTAGGTAAGCCAAAAAAATATAAGGTCTTTGTGCAAGAATTACCTCTAATGCTTCTGTAGTCCATATCGTTAAACAAGATATAGACTTTAATGACTTTGATTTATCTAACATTTGACACCATTCACATCTTGCCCAAGCTTTAATTACAGATTTTTCAGAATCTATGTCATTTATTAGTGCTTGTACAAATGGTAAAAAATTTGATTGATATTGCTCTTCTTTAGGAAGCAAGTTAGTGGATAAACTTGTTGAATATAAAGCAAAATTTTGCCCCGAATTGATTAACTTTTGAGGCATGGCTGCAATCATTCGCCCTTGTATTAAAGCTTCAACATCAGGAGCAGGTAGAGATAAGGCGTTATAAATTACAATTGAGTTATTCATACTTAGTTGAATAACTCACTCAATTCGTCTGATTTCTCTGTTGTAGCTGTATTCAAGGAGTGAAATAATTCATCTATTACTTCATTGTCTTCTTCATCAACAACAACAGGCATATTACCAGATGGATTACTTAAAATTTCTCGAAGCAAGAGATTATCGGACGTAATCTTATTTTTAGTAATAAAATCAAAAATATACTCCTCCGTTAACTGATAGTTCAGACGTTTCTGATAAACAGATAAAATTGCTATAAGTGGGCGAATTTGTTCTTCTATCAAATCTACGTGTTCTCCTCCTTTTTCTGATATGAGTTCGTTAAGCAATTTATATGCTTCTGATGTTTTTTTCATTTGTTCTATCATTGATCGCGAACGAACTAAACAACCACGAGTGAGTTCAAATGTTTCATAATCAATTAAACGTTTTAATGCTGCTGTTAATGTAAATTGAGAGTACTGTATTACAGAAACGCCTACTTTTACTGATTGTCCATTTTCACTACCAATAATTTTGAAATTGATGAATTTTTTATCTAGTGATCTAGGACTATTTTGTGATTTAGGTTGGATATCGCTTGTAATTTCTTCAATTAATACTCCTTCTATAGTCTGCCCTTTCAAAGTATAAAAACCGAAACAGAGAGCTTCAGCAATTAGGGGACTATCTTCTAGAAAATCTTCAGTTTTTACCTCGCCTTCCCTTTTTAAGGCTAGTTCAAACCTTTCAAAAGGATCAGAAGGTAGTGGCTCTTCATCAATCTTAAAATTATCTGCACACCATCGTAGAGCTTCTCTTACACTTGGTTTATTGACTTTGCCATATTCTCTTAATTTGTTTTCTTCAAAAGGGTAGAGTGGATGAGGAGGAATTAAATTTTTTGACTTATAATAATTTTGCAGCCAAACAGTAACTAATTCAACCATAGAATCGCCACTAACGTATTTTAGTTCTATTGGTTTTCGTTGTGTATATTTTGAAATCCTATCGGGCGTACCGCCTGGAATGGAATTTACTTTATCTCTCCATGTTTCGGGCAGCATTACTGTGAGAATAACCACGCCTTGACTAAGCTCAGAATTTTCAAGAGTATCATGGAGAATCTTTACAAAATTAGCAATCACGCTTTCTGTAGGCAGTCCATCTTCAGTAGAATTGTTTTTAACATCTATTTCGTCAAAACAAATAACAACTGGGTTATAGAAACTAACCAAATTCAAGATTTGCTGAATATTTTTGAGAGCTTCAGCTTCTCTATCTTGATTTGTTTTGCTAGGATTAGGCAACCCCAATTCATCTGCATTGAATTGAGCTAACTCTTCACCAGAAAGCCATTTAATTGCAAAAGGTACTTGTGTTTCTGAAAGCGTCCACAAAATAGCCCGCAGGATATATGGATCTGCATCGGGTTTATTTTTAAGAGCTTGTCTTTGCAGAGCATTCATTAAGTTTTTATTCTTAGTCAAACTATTTGTATAGGCTTGGTCAAACTTTTCGACTAACTCTATTGGACTGGGTAAATTTTCACCTCTACCTTCGTTTGCTATGGCTGCCGCTACTTCCTGCCATTGCATAACCAACTGACTGCCAGTTTTGCTTAGACTATCTGCTAAAGTTTGTTGAAATTGATACTTAATCAAATTTAAGTCTGTATAGTTATTTCCACCTGCATAGACGAATAAGGCACCACCTTCTTTTTCCAGCTGATGACGAATACGGCTGAGGAGGTGAGTTTTACCAACACCTTGTTGTGCAGTTATGGCAATTGAGGTCACTTTGTCTTGACTAGATTGACTTGTTCGCACGAATTCAATTGCCTGAAAAACCGCATCGGACGCATGAGCATTTAAAGTAGGTACGTCTGGGGATTTCTTTTTCCAAATATCCTGTTCTTTGACAATACCGGCATTAGTAAATGGATTGTGACTTTGAATAGCCGCATTAACGGCTTCTATAGAAGACGTAGAATAATTCGTCATAATGATTCTTTAAAGTGTGAGGTAGTGCAGGACGATTAGTGGCAATCTGATTAACTCAATCGCTTGGCGTAAGAGCGCAATCCTACTCCAGGGATAGTGATTGAATCTTCACGTTTATCAGAAGTGAAGTCTGGTATTTCCCCAGCAATCAACTGAAAAATGTCGTTAGCCTGTACTTCCAGCAGCCACTCATGGAAATTATCTCGACTTACGCGATCGCCTATTTCTCTCCTAATGCGATAAATTGGTACTAAATCATTCAAGTTATAGTTTTGGTTTAACTTGTCGTAGACTTCCAACACCACTGACTTAAACTCTTCATAAGAAGCGATCGCACCCTTTCCATTAACTGGTACAGATGTTTTAACTACAGCAACATCAATCTGACTAATCCACTTCACCAACGCATTTGCCGCCCAAGTACCAACAATAGTCCCCTCAAACTTAAACTCGCTACTCCGCAAACTCTCACCTAACACTTCTAAACCTTTGGGTGATGTTAGAGAGTATCCTTGCTTAGAAATTGTTATTGCTCCGTCTTTTTGCAATTCTTCTAATATGCCTGGATAACCTGTAATATTCTTGCCCTTAGATTTCATTTTGTCGCTTATCTGTCTCTTCTTTACTTCTTGCTGCGTTCCCCCCAAATCCCACAAAGCCAGCAGAAGACGAGTTTTAGTTTTGGCAAGCTGTAAACTATCTTTACCCGAACCCATGTGATGTAGCCTGTTTAACTGGTGATGATTACATTATTATAATTTGCTTTTTCTTACACACTTGGCTTAAGTACCATTGAAAAATCTCTCTATTTTTTACGAAAAATAGCTGTTTTGTTCGATAAAACAAATCTTTTTATTAACTGTATGTATTTTTTTATGTATTTAATAACACAAATTTTCTGATAACTTACTTAAGAATAAAGGCCACAGGATATCTTCTTAGAAATTAAGGTTTCAATGCGCTCCTAATTTCTCCCTACATATTTTTGTGCTTACTAACCGCAAGCCTATTTCTTTGGAGCGATCGCAATGTCTCTCACAGGTATGACGGAATATATAACAAATCAGCTCACCATATACAACAGTTAAACGTCCTCAGACAGAATTTCTCCAGGAGATAAATTATGGTGGGTGATTTTTTCCGCAAAGCGAAAGAATTGATGGGCGGTTCTAGAGACGAAGAACGTGGTTATCGGGAACGTAGAGGAGATAGCGATCGCCCCTCCCGCAATGATCGTTATGAAGATGAAGAAGATGAAGAGGAGTATTCTGGCAATGTCCGCCGCTCCCGCGATGACCGTTATGAAGACGAAGAAGATGAAGAGGAGTACTCTGGCCGTTCTCGCAGAGACCGCTATGACGACGAAGACGAGGACGAATAATCTCAACCGTGAGAATGGGTAATGGTAAAAACCAATCACCAATTACCTATTACCCATTACCAATTTCTAATATTGTCCCTACCAAACAAGCTTTATCTATATTCACACCTTGTAAATTTGCACCTTCTAACTCTGCACAGAGTAAGTTAGCTCCAGTTAAATTCGCTCCCGCTAGATTTGTCCCCCGTAAGTCGGCTTCTTCGAGATTCGCTTCACTTAATAAAGCCCCTTGCAAATCAGCACGGCTTAAGTCTGCGCCTTTCAGGTTTGCACCAGTCAGGTTAACCCCTCGTAAGTCAGCGCCCCGTAAATCAACGCCTTGTAGATTGACGTTCATTAAATTAGCGCCACTCAAGAAAGCACCAGCCAAAGCTACACCACTAAGTCTAGCCCCCATGAGGTTCGCACCACGCAAATTACTACCACGCAAATCTGCCCCTGTTAAATCTGCCTGCATCAAATTGGATCCCATCAAGTTCGCCCGCAAGTCAGTTTCTTGGAGGGTTGCGCCCATCAAATTAGCGCCCTCTAAATGCCCACCTTCAAGTTTAGAGCGAGTAAAGTTAGTACCCACAAGGTGAGCGCCAGCTAAATTGATGCGGCTTAAATCCAGTTGAGAAAGTTCCTCATCTTCTAAATTCGCCCCTGGCAGTTGTTTGAGTTGTCCTAGTTTAATAGCGTCAATATTCATTGCGGGTAACTACTCATCTCCTCACTAGTCTTGCTTTGGCTATCCCATCGGGAATCAAGTAGCCACATACCCGTGCTGACTTTTGGTGTCATTAGGGGTAGGTCGAGTCCTTGTTGCAAACCCATGACTAATAAAAATAGGGCATCTATTAGTTTAGGGTCAAAGCGGTTTGCTTGTTGTCGGCATTCTTCCAAGGCTTGCACAAATATTTCTTGCCGATTTTCACTAGCGGCTCTTTTTTGGTTAACTTGCCACTGAAAGTCTGCGACTAAAGCCAAAATTCTCGACTCTAAAGGAATTTCATCACCAGCTAAACCCGCAGGTTCCCCCGTCCCATCCCACCACTCAGTTTGATGAGTAATAATTTGAGCTACTGCCCGTAATCTTGACATTTTGCGTAATGCTTGCGCTCCAGGGACTAAGGAGCAAGTTAATGGACAACTGGGGGCTGATTCTTGGTGGTGAGTAGCAGTTCCAGGTGTAAAAATACTTTCTGCTTTTTGCAGTGGATCTATACGGTGCAATAATCCTGCTAATTTTAATCTTTTAATCTGCCATGCGGGTAAATCCAAAAGCTGTGCCAAAGTTTCTGCTAGAGTTGCTACTTCGGTGGCAGCTTGTGGATTAGTGATATCAGCCAAATCCATCAGTTGTGCCATCCGCAGAAATGCCTGGATTTCGTTGGAAACCAAGTTGCTATCTAAAGCTTGGTGACGCATGGCGGCTGGAATGGATAATTGCTCTTGTCCTATTTGCAGGTAATCTACAACGCGGGAGACGACTATACTCAAGTCTTCTGAGGTGCTAACAGCGCTCTCAATTCCCTGAGTATGAATGAAGAGTTTTGCTGCTAATTCTGGATTGTATTTTTGAATATGGGCGATCGCCAACTCTGCCGTTTCTTTAACTAATTCTGGCTCAAAAGTCCACAAGCCATAAAATTTACGCTCTACATCAGAAGCCGGTCTGCCACCTACTCCATAATCAGCATCAGATAATTCTTGACAAAGTACCATTGCCGTGTATTTAGGCGACAAGATAATCAAATGCCATTCTTGAGCTACTGGGTCAGATGGATCTAAAGCCACTAAATCAATATTCGGCAGTTGGCTAGTGGGATGTTCAGCAAAGCCTGCATCCGGTGCTGCCATAATAGCAATTTGGCGACTGCACTTAGCGATGTCTGCATATCTTTCAGCCTCTTGCAAATACCACTTACCCCGTTGGAAGGCAGTAATTACCAAAGGTGAATTATCATCCGCCAATATATGGTCTTCTAAAGCATGACAAAGTGCAACCAGGGTATTTTTGTAATATACGCCAAATCGGACTGGTCTGGTGCTGTGGCGATGGGACGCTTCTAGCTGTTGTAGAATTGAACCTTCTAACATGGGGTTTGATTATATGAATCGCCAAGGCGCTAAGGAAAACAGAGTTTAATCCAGAGATGATAAACTTATGCTTCTGAATTTCTAGTTTACTGTGCTTTGTCTGTCAGTTGTCAGATATCCGACTGCTGGAAAAAGACGGGTAAGCTATTCTGCTTTTAAGTTGCATAATCCATCGTGAAGGCTGTTGACGGTTGACTGCTGACTGTTAACGGTCAACCGTCAACAACCCTTATTAGTAGTTATGCAATTTAGGCGCGCATTAGCTTATCGAGCAAACCCGTGAAAGCATTAAAGGAGAATAACTTTTGACCAATGACTATTTACAACTGGCTAAACAAGGCGATATAAATGCGATCGCCTCATTGATGAGCTTATATTTTCAACCGCAAGGCATCACTGTCAAAGCTAGTATCAAAAATAGTTGTTTACAGTTGATACTGGAGTCTGAACAGGTTCCCGATAAAGCATCATCTGTAACTTTTATTCGTCAGGAATTATCTACGTGGCAACCTGCATTAATTACTACAGTGCTAATTTATGGACTGAGAAATAATGAACCTTTTCCAGATTGGGAAGAAGCTTTTTCACTAATCAGACAACAGTCAGAAAATGCAAGATTTTTGGCAGCATTACGAACATTTAAATTTGCTTCTGTAGTTCCTTACCAAGATGTCTTTAGCGCCGAACTATATAGTAATAATACGGTTAAAATATTGTTGTTCTTCGGACTATTTCCTCTAAGCATTGGCTTAATTGCTAACTCTGGTAGTCTGGAACAGACTGCTTGGTTACTCGGTATTTATTACGCGAGTATTTGGGGAGTAGTTTTATACAATTTAATTAAGCCAGCTTGGTTTTCTTGGCGAGAGACACTGAAATGTGTTGTGTTCACTGCCATTGTAGGTATACCTTTACTATTGCTAATTCAACAATTTCCCCTATTCCAGTTACTGTACGCCGCTACAGAGTCAAATTTAGGACTTATTCCCCAATTAATTGGCTTTATTTTCGGTGTTGGAGTCTTAGAGGAAATTTGTAAAGCCTTGCCAGTATATCTATTCTTGCTGCGTCCCAGAAAACTCAATGAACCACTGACAGGGGCATTTTATGGGGCTATGTCAGGATTAGGATTTGCGATCGCTGAAGGTGGTTCCTACTCTTTACTATACGCCTTTAACTTAGTCAGAGGACAATCAGGTTTCGGCACTTACATTTTGGTCAATACTATTCGCTTTGTCTCCCTACCCTTGTTCCACGCCATTTTAGCTGGAATAGTTGGTTATTTTTTGGGGCTGGCAGCAATTAACCGTTCTCGACAGCTACCAATTATGTTTATTGGCGTAGCTTTGGCTGCTGTGTTACACGGTGCTTACAACACATTTAGCAATGGCATCCTTGGTCTTATTATCATCAGCTTTACGATTTTGTTGTTTGTTGCTTATTTGCGTCGCAGCCAACAAATGGTAGCAGAAATGCAGCAAGCCGAACTAAACAGACCCGCATTACAGCCAGATAACTCTGAAAACAAATAACTAAACTACTAAATTATTTTAGCCTTGCTCCCCAAAATATTAGCCGCAACCACAGCCATCCCAAGCCACTACCAATAAAATAATAGGGGAAATCTGCCCAAGTGAAAGCATTACCAATTAACATTCTTCCCCACCAAAACGAACGCACCCAATTTAAAGAGGGTGGATTCCACAGTTGCATAAACTCCAACAAGCAAGTGATTAAGCATACCCATAAAGGTATTTGCCAAACTGCCCAACGAGTAGGAATAAATAAAAAGGCCAACAAGCACCAAAATATCTCATAAAAAATTCCTCCTACCTCTTGATTCAACCACCAAACAGAATGGCGATAGTGGCTGTATAAAAGTCCAATAGAAAGAACAATAGCTAGAGAAAGAATAGTTCGCCAGCGAATGCTTGTAAGTATTGACATTATTTAGAGTTTAAAATCTATTATTTCTCCTTTTCAAAGGATATCGACCAATTTTAACAATGACACCACAGATTGTCCATAACCAGAGAGGTTGCCTAAAGTCTTCTTCAAATTACCTTGCACATTCATCATTAGACCTATCTTTAAAATAAATTTTATAGGAAAATAAACAGAGGAGCTAGAAAAGCGAGTATTAATAATGACAAGCCCCTTAAAAAGAATAGAATCATACCCAGAGG
>NZ_JACJQL010000094.1 GCF_014696625.1 Nostoc parmelioides FACHB-3921 | reverse complement strand
TTTGATTGCAAAGTTTTATTTCGCTTTTTCCCATAAGGCTTATTTTGCCGTTAATTATGGCTCATTTTATTGTTCACAATTTGGCTCATTTTTTCGTTCAAGTCACAAATTCTCCAGCACCAAATCAGGAATTTGAGTAAAATCCTTTTGGTTAAGTAGAACTGCTTAAATAATTCGCACTATGTCATTGCGAATGAAACGAAGTGGAATGAAGCAATCGCAAGGACTATGACGATTTTACAATCTGTTACATAGTTAGGTTTATTATCACCGACTTACTTACGAGTAACCATCACTGCATTCGCCCTTAGAGCGATGCCTACGGCGGGCTTTGCCTACGCTGCTATTCGCAAATCTTTCTGTAATCTTTTTTTATTTAATTGCTGGTTTTCTCTAAGTAAACTCTGATATAGGACTCCTATTTGTAGCGAACTGCAAACAGAGAGCGTTAAAACTGCAAACAAGGCGATTTTGAAACCACATTCTCTGCAAATAAAGGTGGTATATAAACCACATTCCGGTTCTTGGCAACTTTTGGTGATCTTGGTTTGGGGAAGGCAGAGGGCAGTCCCAATGAAAAAATTTCATCACCATGAATGAAAATGTGGTAGCTTCCAAGATAAGGCTGATACAAGCGAGGTTGTTTCCTTATTAGAGCACCAGAGCCTGAAGGGCAGTCTAACCTGGATATCGAGAGGAATTACCAATTGTCGCCACTGAGCAATTGTTTGATTTTAGTGAGCACGCAAGTCAGAATCTACTATTTAGATATCCACGTATTAGCCCCCTATCAATTTTGAAAGTTGTAGTAGATCAAGAGATATGCAGGTAGTCTACAATCGTTGTGCAGGACTAGATGTACACAAAAAGACGGTGGTAGCTTGTGTAATTACCCCAAAGTCTTCGTCCGGATGGCACAAGGAAATACGTACATTCACTACAATGACTCAGGACTTGTTAAAACTTTCTGACTGGTTAACAAGTCACAATTGTACTCATGTAGCAATGGAGAGTACTGGCGAGTACTGGCGACCTGTATTTAATATCCTAGAAGGAAACTTTGAAGTTATGTTAGTTAATGCCCGTCATATCAAAGCGGTGCCAGGACGCAAAACAGACATCAAAGATTCGCAGTGGATTGCCGAACTACTACAACATGGGTTGTTACGTGCGAGTTTTATTCCCCCTGTGGAGCAAAGAGATTTGCGCGATTTAACTCGTCATCGTAGCAATTTTATTCGAGAAAGAGTTAACTTGGTGAATCGAGTCCAAAAAGTGCTTGAAGCTGCTAATATCAAACTTGCCTCAGTTGCCAGTGACGTAATGGGAGTGTCAGGACGAGCAATGCTAGCTGCGATTGTAGAAGGTAGCGCTAGTTCTGAACTGATGGCGGACTTGGCAAAAGGAACCATGCGAAAAAAGCATGATTTACTGATTCAAGCACTCTTAGGTAGAGTTCGTCCTCATCAACGATTTATTCTCGCACAGCTACTAGCTCAAATTGATAGCATAGACGAAACAATTAAATGTTTTGACCAACAAATTGAGGAATATTGTCGCCCTTTTGAGCAAGCGGTAGAGTTAGTAGATACGATACCAGGTATCGCACGTCGAACTGCGGAAATTATTGTATCTGAAATTGGCATCGATATGAGCCGTTTCCCAAGTGCTCAGCATTTGGCTGCTTGGGCTGGAGTTGCTCCTGGTAACTACGTTCATTGGTGGAAAAACGCTTTCAACTAGTACCCGTAAAGGCAATCGCTCCTTACGAACAATTCTGGTTAAAGCCGCTCACGCTCTAGCCCATACTAAAACTTACCTTGCTGCTCAGTTTCGTCGTATTAGTGGGCGAAGAGGCAAAAAAACGCGCAGCTGTTGCTGTTGCACATTCTATTTTAACGATCGCTTACCACCTAATATCACGTCAAGAACCTTATAAAGATTTAGGAGTTGATTATTTCGACAAACAACGACCAGAAAGTGTCAAGAAACGGATACTGTTGGCGAATGTAATACATTTTTGTATTTTAAAATATTACACAAGCTCAAAGCTTCAATCTGTGGTTGCGGCTTTTAGTTGTAACACCTTTGTTTATTCGTTTGTAACACTTTCGCCAACAGTATCCGAAAAAAATCGCTCTCCCCTTTAAGAAACCTCTGCACTGAAAGTGCAGAGTGGTTTAGTACTACTCATTGTTTTTGCAACAGAACCATAATCCAGACTAAGCGGGGAATAAAATCTGCTGAACAATTCCAAAACCTGTCACCGCTTGCCAACCAAAAAATCCGACCAAACCCGCATTCAATGCGATATGGAGATTTCTAGCCCAGATATGACCCTTCTGCATATAGGGGGTTAGCGATGCAGTTATGGCAATCATCCCAGTCATTGCCAAGCCCACTAATAGATGTGCATCAACGTACAGTTTTTTGTAAAACCAGTAGGTCACACCCATCCCACCCAAAGCACCCAATATCATGATACTCAAGGCGATCGCACCTAAATTATGATGCCGACTGTTAAATCGCGCCTTAACTAATTCCTTTTTACGTTCTCCCTCAGCATTACGGGTTTGGCGAACCTGCCAACCTAAATAACCCGTATACAGGAAGTAGGTAAAAAAGCCCAACATGACGCTCGGATGGATTAGCTGTATGAAAGTGTCCATAACAAATACCTCAAAATAAATCGGTAAATTAAACTAATTCAAAATAGCCCGCAAAGGATCGTTTATAGGCTCACTTCCCCAATTTTTATATTTCTGACTCACCCTGATTTTGTATTTTCCTCTGCTTAGAGTGACAAATGAGGGTTAATACCAGCGAGAAAGACTTCAGTAGTCCAGGTGAAGGTGATGATCACATATCCCCCTTGCGAGTTTGAATATCCACCATCCATTGGCGATTCATTTGGTGTACAGGCCGTGGTGCCCAAGCTGGATCGTAATTCACCTGCAATTGCTGAAAAACCCTAGGAGGAATAGAAGCATAGGGGCTGATCGCCTGTTTTTTTTTGGTCTTCTGCCCGCCACAAATGCGTTTGTAAAGTTCCGCTGCCCAAGGATTGTAACGCAACATCGCCCAGGCTGCCTCAACCAGATCTGCCCGTATCACCGGAGGTCCACGTCGCGTAATCTTACCCATGCGGTTTCAGCAGTTCCTTGAAGTGGACCCGAATGGCTGGACAACTTGAGAGAGATCATAAGCTCTGTGTAGTCTATCCCTCTTGAGGCTTATGCGGCCTCAAGTGTCTTCAAACTTTTAGCGTAGACCTGATCGGGTCGAGTTATAAATATTTCTGGTGTATAGCGTAGGAGACAAAAAAAGGCGTATCCTCCTGGACAAGCAAAAATACCAGAATAGAGATACACCATGACTTGATTGACCCAGAGGTTGAAAAACTACGGGTCTCATCCTAAACGGGGTTTAAACGATTTGGCGCAGCAGGGACATCGATTTTCGGAAGATGCCATTGCTCGGCTGAGTCCTTACCTCATGGGTCATATTATTCGGTTTAGAGCCTATAACATTGACTATAAGCCAGTTTGAGGAAGCCAAACCAATCCTGATCGGAAGCCTAGCGCCGACTCTTTCCACATATTGAGTCCGGCCTGCCAAATGGAATTGCCTGCGCCTAGAAAGGAGCATAAGGATTGTCCAGAAGATAGAGCCATGACTTGCCGTTGGGCTCCTGGCGCACCATATCGGCAAACTTGCCAGTCACTCTCTGGGCAACGCCGTTTTCATCCTTGAAATCCAAGGTGTATTCGCCAAGTATGATCGCGACCCCTCCGGCTTCAATAATCTGCAAGGGGCGAGCATCCAGAACCGGGTCGGAAGCGAAGAAATTGGCATACAGATCGAAAATCGCCTCTGCTCCGCGTGCCACACCGCCTCCAAATTCAACCACACCAGCTTCGCGGTCATGAATCGACAAGATCGCAGGGATGTTCCGAGCAATGATGTACTGACGCAGGAGCCCAAACAGTTCTTGGGGCGTCCGCCGCAGCGCCGGATCCGACCCTTTGCCGAGAATCGGTAGGCGAGGAGGACGAGGGGAGCGAAAAACATTCCTTCTTTTGGGTACGTGGGCCATGATACTCTCAAACGAGGTCTGGCGCGAGTAGCCAAAGAATGCATTTAACGTCTGATTCAATTGGGGCGCTGGTGCGCAGCCATTGGTTACTTTTCGGAAAACATTAATGCGGGAATTGGTTACCTCGACAAACTGAGTCGTTCCCATTAATCCGTGAGTGTCTGGAGGTGTGAATCCATCACTACTAGTACCTGTACAATTTCTAGTAACTACAGGTGCTGCAAGGGAATTAGACTTAGAAGATGAATGGCTACGTAGAGCACCCCCCTGTACCTCAAGCATCTCAAGGCTACTTTTGTCTTTGGCTTGAGTGGGTACTTCCTGAATAACTGAAATCAGCAAAGCAGATGAAATACTCAAAGTTAAGAATGTGATTAATTTGTTAAGCATGAGTCGAATTCCTCTGTTTTTTGGAATCTTAAAAAATACTCCCTGTGCTGATGCTTGGCATAAAAATGCCTGCGGTCAGAGGTGTTTCAGGGCGTTGAACAATTTTAGGAATCATTGTATTAGGGCTTATGATTACTGTTAATACCAAACCTGTAAGCTTTATCCCGTAACCTTTATAGCTTTTCTTAGTGCCATTCAGGTCAGTGCCGAATTCAACCTTTTTTGTCGGAATCAAGCGGGCTTGTTGCTAACACAGCAAATGTACAGATCTGTTCGCGGTTCATATATCAAGCGTTCCGCGTATGACGATCACGGCGGAGCCAGCAACTTCGACGCCTTCAATCTGATTACCAGCCCCAATCGCCGTGGCCCGCATCGTAGAAGGACGTCCAATCTCGACACCTTGGACGATCTCAATCTCTTGACCGAACGGGGCGAGGCCGAAACGAGCAAGATGCACGGCAAGGGAGCCAGCCGCAGAGCCCGTTGCTGCATCCTCGACGACGCCGTAGGCAGGTGAAAACATACGTAGCCGCCAACTGGCCCCGTACCCTGCGAAGCAATTTGCGGCCATGTCAGGAAGTTCGCCCAGTCGGCGATGGTCAGGTCTGAGCTTTGTGAGCGCATACTCGCTCTCCAAGCCAATGAAGACATGGCGAGGCCCATTGTTATAGACCAGGACGGGCACCGACGAATTTGCCAGACCGAGAGCGGCTAGTAAGTCTTCGGCGCGATCATATGGTTCCCAAGTTGGAATGGGCTGCTGCATTCGCGCGGCGCGCACACTCCCCTTGGTGTCCCGTTCGAGATCGAACGGGACAAGTCCCATCGCAGTCTGCATCCGGATTCTGTTCCCGCTCCAGGATTCTCCGAGGGCAATAGCTGCGCCCAATGTTGGATGCCCAGCGAACGGCAGTTCGTTCACAGGAGTGAAAATCCGAACATGGACATCGCAGTCATCGCTCGGCGGAAAAACGAACACCGTCTCCGAGAGATGCATCTCGTTGGCAATCAACTGCATGCGCTCGGTAGATAATCCCGTCGCGTCCAGAAAAACCGCGACAGGATTACCTTGCAGAGGGGTGTCAGTGAACACATCGGCCACCATATAGCTATATCGTTGCATTCTCTGTAAATCCTGTGTGTTGCGTTAGTGTGGTTGGAAGTGCTGGAACCATCCCCCAGTCGGTGAGCGTGGCGTCCGCGTTAGGCGAGCTTTGTGTTATTCGCCATTTTTCAACAACATGGGCATCGTCTCTCTTCGGAACCGAATCCATGAACCAGCTGAGCCTTACCGACCTGGAATACGAGAACAAAAAGCGCAAGACCCGGCGTTGGTCGTTGCCCACAATAGTCACCCTGAAGATCGTCTGACCGGACAACACTTGGGCATCGGCCGAGCAGGCTTTTGAACGCCTGCTGGCAACCTTCGATGACAACTATCCACAGACCATCGACCATCTGGTCAAAGCCCGTATAACGTTTACGGGCCAGTTACAACTTCCCCGCAACGCAAGAGCAGTGCTCAGGGGAAAGGTCACTTCATTGAATTAAAGCCGACCATATTGCCTTCGGTATCCTCGCAGAGGGTGACAAAGCCGAATTGACCGATCGAGAATTTCGTCCGGACGATTTTGCCACCGGCTCCCTCGACACGCCCCTGCTCAACACTGCAGTCTTCAACCGCGAAGTAGACTAGGGTGCCGCCTGGCCCCGGACGGGCATGATCTGTCTTCACTAGCGCACCTGCTGCCCCATAGGCTTCCATGTTACCGGGAAAACCCATCATCTCGGTTTCACCTGTCGGGTCGCCGATCGGTTCCAGTTTTACACTGAGAACTTGTTCGTAGAAGCCCACTGCGCGAACCATGTCGTTGACGTAAATGTCGAACCAGCTGACCGAGTTTGCCTTGATCATATTTAACTCCTCATTGTCTATACAAGAATGGTACTAAGAAAAGGGAAAATCGTTGAGGCAGCAAAGGTGCACAGGAGCAGAGGAACAGGAGAGAAAGAAGAAGTTTTAGGTATACAAACGGATATTTAGAAATTCCCCTCTGCACCCCTGCCCCTCTGCAATCCTTACGCTGCATACTCTTTAGCTTAACTTAGTGCCATTCCAACGTAAGTGCATGCGTCGGGCAAGCCGTTGAGCCGATACGCACTGGACAGATGCGCCTGCGTCTTCAACTTGATGTATTGATGAACGACCTTCCGATGATGGGGCGGCGGCTCGCATTCGACGATGCGCAGCTTATCAACTGATTTTTCTTTGCAGTTCCTCTTCGGATTATGCATAACTATTCGATAGTTTCGAGGCTAAAGTAGCTGTGATAGGCAGAGTGCACACTGTAGATCAGGAGTCTGGGTTGCACTTTCTCGCCACGATCGCCGTCGTATCGCTTGGCAGTTCCGCAGTGCATTCGACTTCGAATCCAGCGCGACCAAGCACCGAGGTAAAGTTCTCCAAGCTTCGGTGTCGCCCTCCGATCGTTATCAACAAATGGAGATCCCACAAGGCGGACATCGGGCTGCAGTCCTCGTCGCTGACGAGTCGGTCGAGGATGACCAAGCGAGAAGATCGATCCTTCATGCCCGTGTAGCAATGGCTGAGCGTCTTGACGATGGCGTCGTCGTCCCAGCCCGCGAAGACCCGAGAGAACAGGTATATGTCGCCTCCTCTTGGAAGACCCTCAAACATGTCGCCCGCGACGAAGTCCACCCGACTGAGCCCAACTGAACCGGCGATGTGCCTGCGCGCCTCTGGGATCATGTGGGGCCGATCAAACAAGGTGCCCCTCGCATCAGGGACGGTTGCCAAGATGACTGCGAGGAGCTCGCCCCCCCCCCCACCGACGTCGACAACGGTTTTGTCACCGGAAAAATCCACAACTTCGGGCACCTTGTGGAAGAAGATGTTGCCAGCATTCATCACGTTTTGAAAGCGCTCTGCCACATCTTCGTTGCGTGAAAGATAAGAGTAGAAGGACTCGCCGAACGCGGCTTCGAAGCCTGAGGTCGCCGTGCTGATGGCGCTATAAGCATGGCCCCAGGCAGTGTAGAACTCTTCACCGTACAGAAGGCACATGTCTTTTAGGGAGCTCGGCCCCTCACAAAAGGCGCGGCTCAGTTCCGTATTCCGATAGCCAGAGCGCTCGTCGCCTTGAAATAAGCCGAGCGACACTAAGAACCGCATGAGGCGGTGTACCCCATCCCAATCGGCTCCAGCACCTTCCGCCAAGGCAGCGCTGGTGGTGCGACCAGATTCAATGGCATCGGGCACCCCAAGCTTCACGGCGGTGTAGAGTGCCTGCGCCCGCCACCCACCAGTGATCAGATCAATAACGCGAAGCGCCGTCTCAGTGCCGGACGTCATCACCGCCCTCCAGTAGGGATTGCCCCGCGCCTGATCTTAGGAAGCTCCATTCCGAGGGCACGCATCTGCTGGAACGGGTTCATAAATTCTCGGTTTCGTCTGATTTTCCCGTTTTCCATCTCGAAGGAATGCAGGAAGTGGTTTTTGTAATATCCCGAAGGGTAATCAGGGTAGAGGATCTGCCCTTCACCGTCGCACTCGACCCAGAAATAATTGGGGTCTTGCGTCTCGAAGACCTTTACGTTTTTCCATTCCCAATCCGGGAACATACGCAGTGACCATTCGCCGTGAGCCCTCAAGGTCTCGTGGCCGATCGACACGATTGGTTCGCCAGTGTCGGTCGTATACAACCCGGCGCTGCCGTCTTCCGTAAAAAGGAGATACCTTGTCTTCCGCCCCTCGCCCTTCCGACTCATGTAATCCTCTACGATGCTGCGGTTCAGCCGTCGCAGAGCGAGATCGTCGAGGAATCCAGTCTGTTTTTCGTTCGTTTCGCTCATATTGAAGTCCTACTTTCGTGTACTCCGGTCCGTTACGGTCCGGTTTAGAGGGATCATGAAAACCGGAGTTCCGGCTTGTACATATCGAGCCAGATGCTCAGATCAAGTGCTCTCTCAATGCCGTTGCGTGCGGCGAGATCGAGTGCGTCCGAATTCTGCTTTGTGATGTTCATGAGCCAATTGCGGTCAATCAGATCCAAGACCGGCCCGTTGCTGGCGAGGAGATCCCTAGCCTGTTTCATCAGAACCCGTGCGTAAGCCGGGCTTTGCGTGGACGGATAGGGACTTTTCACCCGGTGCAGCACCGATTGGGGCAGAATGTCTGCGGTCGCGGCGCGAAGCAAGCTCTTTTCCCGCCCGTCGAAAGTTTTTAATGCCCACGGTACGCCATAGACGTATTCGACGAGACGGTGATCGCAGTACGGAACTCGAACCTCCAGTCCCACGGCCATGCTGATGCGGTCTTTCCGCTCCAGCAACATCCGCACAAACCGAGTCAGATGAAGGTAGATTATGACCCGCATGCGGTGCTCGTGCGGGCTCTCGCCGTCAAAATGCCCGACTTCTGCGACCGCAGACGCGTACTGGTCTTTTATATAACCGGGCAGGTCAAGGGCGGAGGTTAGGTCGGCATTGAACCGGTCCGAAACCTGTGCCTTTGCCCCGGTCAGAAAGACTGCCATCCAAGGGAAGGTGTCGGCCTTCTGAACCTCGGGTTGGTGCATCCAGCTATAGCCCCCAAAGATCTCGTCGGCGGATTCACCGGACAAAGCAACGGTTGAGTGCCTGCGGATGCTCTGGAACAGCAGGTAGAGAGAGGTGTCCTTGTCGCCAAGACTCAGCGGGCTGTCGCGTGCCTCAATGACCTTGCGACGCACATCCATATCGGCTAGAGACGCGTTATCGAGGAGGATGCTCTCGTGCCGAGAGCCAACATGCTCCGCGACTTCCCAGGCATAGGGCGCGTCGGGCGATGTATAGATATCGTCGGGGACGAAGTTCTTCGTCTGATCGGTGAAATCCACCGCGAAACTTCGCACTTGTTCCCCAGACTGCTTCAAATGAGCGGACGCCAGGGCGGTGACGACGCTGGAATCGAGTCCGCCGGACAAGAGTACGCAGCGCGGCACGTCGGAGACCAATTGACGCCGCACGATGTCGTCAAGAAGCGCCCGGACATGATGGATAGTAGTGTCCTGATCATCGAGATGAGCATTGCTTTCCAGGCTCCAGTAGCGACGTTGCTGTATGCCGGCGCGGTCGACGGTGACCACGGAACCCGGCAAAACTTCGTGCATGCCGGCCCAGAGGGCACTTCCTGGCGTCTGTGTAAAGCTGAAGAGTTCTCGAAAACCATCAAGATCCACGACCTTCTGGGCCAGAGGGTTCGCAAGAATAGCCTTGGGCTCGGAGCCGAACAACACTCCATCCTCGGTCGGATAGTAATACAGCGGCTTGATGCCCATGCGGTCGCGGATCAAGACGAGCCGTTCGAGGCGCGTGTCCCAGATAGCGAACGCGAACATACCGTTGAGCCGACTTGCGATGCCTTCGCCCCACTCCAAATAGCCGCGGAGCACCACCTCGGTATCACTACGCGTATGGAAACTTTGGCCGCGTGCCACGAGTTCCTCGCGCAGTTCCTGGAAATTGTAGGCCTCACCACTATAACTGAGGGCGACATCGCCCTCGGACGTGGCAGCAGTCATGGGCTGCATGCCGCCTTCTAGGTCGAGAATCGACAGTCGGCGATGTCCAAGTCCTGCGTGACCATCAATCCAAATGCCCCCGGCATCAGGACCCCGTAGAAACTGGGTCTGCGTCATCGCTTCGAGCACATTCCTGTGCTCATTCAGTTGACGCATGAAAGAAACCCAGCCGATAATTCCACACATTTTGTTCTCCTCAACGAGTGGTGATATACGCCTGCACGGCTTCGAATTAGGGCTGCAGCCTGGTCGTGCACCAACCGACCGCGGTACGCTCGTACAGCAGTCTCTGATGCAGGCGATCAGGATCAGCCTGCCAGAACTCAATTGCCACTGGCTCGATAATGTAGCCCTTCCAGGTATTTGGCCTCGCCAGCACTTCGCCGGAGCTAGCTAGCGCGGCTGCACGTTGCCTCAGCGCATCCTCATCATGCAGAGGTTGGCTCTGCTGAGACAAAGTGGACATCGGGTAGCTAGAGGGGTGGCGAGCGGCCCAGAGTGCATCCGATTCCTCATCCGGCAACGGCTTGGTCGGTCCGCTTAGAATTAACTGACGACAGGTCTCGCGCCAGTAGAGCACGCCTGAAGCAAATCCTGTTTCTGCCAACTGCCGACCCTTAACGCTGCCAGAATGCGTGGTGAAAGTGACGCCCTCATCACGCAATTCGAGCAACTTCACGATACGGTTGCTCACTTGGCGGGTCGCATCAGCGGTCGCAAGCGCCATCGCTCCGGGCTCGTTCACTTTGTTTGCAGATGCACTGTCAAACCATGCCCGGATGAGTGCCATCGGCTCTGCGGGCGGTGCGGCAAATTCAGGCGCCGCCGGAGAGATTCGGACGATATCCATCACAACATCCTCTCGGGAACGAAAGTACGGTTGTGCCCTGATAGGGCGGAAAGCTCGGTGCCACCGACCCAGGCGTCGAGCTCGGTAGACATACGCTCGGTCGGCGGGTAGCCAATGAGCTCAGTCGCGCGGTTCGGCGGCAAGGGGACGCTCATATCGGCGTCGGATGCCCACAGCATGACCGCGCCCCAGCGATTAGTCTTTCGATCAGAGAACCAGAATTTCAGGATCATACCCTCGGTTCCCGACCATGGCAGCACGCCCTCATTCTGCAAGTAGTCTCGCAGCGTGTCGATAGTTTGGTGGGATTGAGACAGATCCCACCACGCGATTGTAGCTTTCATACAAACAGACTCTCCTTTGGCACCGAAGCCACGAGCGGTAAGAGAAGGTCGGTCAATATGCCCAGCGCGTCCTGAGTCAAAACAGATTCAATGTGGCCTTGGACAGAAGCGAAATGGGTTCCTTTCAAAGCGTGCACTTCACCGGTACTAGCATTCCTGCTGACAAGCACTTCGCCAGCCTCTGGGGATGAAAAACAATCGGCGCAGAGGAAGGCAGAGAAAGAATTGTAGAAGCCAATGCGACGAGATACTCCAAACAGGTCGACCTCGCACTGAACACCCTGATTAGGGATGTCTAGTCGTTTCAGCTCAACGCCCAAGCGCCTGCAGAGCAACTGATGGCTCAGGCAAACCGCGAAGAAGGTTTTTCGGCATGCCAGTAGCCTTTCGATGGTTGAGTACATGCAGGCAATCCTTGAGTGTTCCTCGTCCCGTGGGTCTCCGGGACCTGGTCCCATGACGACAAGATCGTAATCGTCCATGGCAAACGCCGTGTCGAAGCGGGACACTCGCACTTCGAGACCGATCGCGGACAACTGGGCAGCCAACATTGCGGTGAAGGTGTCTTCGGCATCGACGATCACTGCCCGTAGTCTGTGCAAGTCTGGATGTGGGGCGCGGCGCAACTCTGGATCTTCTAACCAGAAGCTGCTGATCCTCTCGTTTCGTCGCCTCAGGGCCTCCGCGACGACGGGATGGTGCGCCAAGCGCTGCGGGCAACGCGCTCCGGTTCCTCGGACGGAGTCACCGGACAACGCCTTCAGGAGACCTGCGACCTTTGATCGAGTCTCCGCGACTTCAGAGACCGGATCGGAGTGCAGAACGAGCGTTGAACCTACGCCGATCTTCAGATTCCACTGGTCTCCCGACTCCGACCGCGCGATATCGGCCATGCGGATGAGGATGGCGGAATCCATCCACCTCTTTCCGTCGGACTGTCGTCCAATCAGTGCCAAGACACCCCCGTAATAGCCGCGACCCCGCAGTTCATGGCGGGTAATCACGCGACAGGCATTTTCTAGCGGGCTACCTGTCACCGTCGGTGCTAGCAGCGTCTCGCGCAAGATATCTCTTGGATCGAGCGTGGTGTAGCCTTCGATGAAATACTCTGTGTGGGCGAGGCTTGCCATCTCTCGCAAGAACGGCCCGACCGCCCTAGCCCCACTTGGACATACCCGCGCCATCATCTTCATCTCTTCATCGACCACCATGTACAACTCGTCTGTCTCCTTTTGATCAAGAAGGAAATCGAGCAGGCCCGAAAGATCCGGACCCGACGGAGGGTACCTGTAGGTCCCGCTGATTGGATTCATCGTCGCCACGCCGTCGTAGAGAGTAACGTGTCGCTCCGGTGTGGCACCGACCAGGAACCGGGATCCTGTATAGACGACGAATGTCCAGTAGGCACCGACTTCGCAGAGAAGCAATCGGCGGAAGAGCGTCAGGGCGGTACTGGCGGCGTTGTGCGCGATTTCTGCAACGAAGCATCGCTTGATGACGAAATTCGAGCCTTCGCCTCGACCAATCTCTTCATTGAGGACAGTACGGACCAAGTGCGCATAGTCCTCATCATCAATGTCGAACTCGGCATCAGAAAACGAGATGTTAGCATTTGGAAAGATGTCGAGCACGTCCGACATAGAAATATCTCGCCGTTCACGGATCGAAAGTGCAATGAGCGGAGAGTCGTCATGCTTCACATCGAAACCACGTTCAGAGACTTGCTGGTGCGGTACAAGAACCAGCATTTCGTGGCACTTTGTTCCATCGTGGCACGTGCTATCGGGTAGTGGAATATCGGCGAGTCGCGAGGCAATTTGCGGATGCAGGCGCAAGATCTCCAACCGCTCCACGCCATTGTCTTGGGGCCGATGCAGCACGGCGAATGGTTCCGGATTTGAACCGAGCAGATTCTCAAGGAGTATTTTCTCTGTCATTGAAACACCTCTTTCGTAGTGAGAACGACGCCGCAGCGCGTAGCTGCGTAGTTAATTGCCATGCGGTGATATTCGGACGAGAAATCCCCCACAGCATTGGCGACTACAAAAGGCTGGATGTCGTTGGAGAAGGCATCAATGGCGGTCGCCAGGATACCGACGTGGGCGTAGACACCACAAATGATTAGTTGATCCCGCCCCAGATCGCGCATCAAATCGAGCAACTCAGAACGGTGAAAGGCGCTGTAGCGCCACTTGGTCAGAATGGTACTCTTCGAACCGGGAGTTAGCTCGTCGATGATCTCCCGATGACTTGGATCCGCTCGCATACCCGGACCCCAAATGTCCTTCAACAAGCCACGTTGTGCATCAGTCATGTCACCCGGCTGAGCCGTGTATAGCACTGGCACACCGAGCGCTTCGCAACGCGTCAACAGTACTTTGCAGTTGCGCACCAGTGGATCGCGCACAGACGGCGAAAGCGGTGCCAGGAAATAGCGCTGCATGTCGTGAATGAGCAAAGTGGTTCGCGTCGGATCGAGGCACCACGAAACGATACTGGCAGGGATCTCATTCTCATCCGGCAGCGTGTAGGTCGTGGTCGAAGATAACTCGGACATCCTTTACCTCACCAAAAATTGATAACTACGCAATTGATCGTTAGCCCTTAATTCAAATATGGAAGTATAAGTAGCTCGGTGTTAAAAATTGTCGTGATGACAAGGCAGGAGGCAGAGGGCAGAAGGCAGAAGGGAAGAGGCTTTCAAATAACTTTATTTTTTGTTACATAGTTTGGTTTATTTGCACCTTTCTACTTACCCCTCTTCTGTCACTCTCCGAAAATATTTGTCCTTTCTGAATTCTAGAGTCTCTTCATAGGGAGGGATAGCGCGATTTTTTCCTAATCAAAAATCCAACATCCACTTTTTTCTAATAGGATAGCTTGTATTTATGGCCTGATAAAGCTTTCAGAGATTGCCCTTCCGGAGAGTGACAGAAGAGGGTTACGTCATCGAACTTCTATTTTTAAGCAGTATCGCGAGTAATTTAATTTCAGTAGTATCCCTCGTTTACCATGTCGGAGTTAAACCCAAGTTGCAGCACTCCACTGGTCAAGTTGCGGCAGACACGTCCCCGACATGGCCAATCGAACAATTGAATAGAGCATCCTGGGTTCAAAGCATCATGTGTTCTGGTTTTATAAAGACTCCAGCTTGATCTGCCATTTTTCTTTACTCCTTGTTGAGAATGTTTGGAGGCTATTGAGTAAAAACGGCACGTCAGGAAAAATAGGGTATCTTGAAAACGCCTGAAAACGTTACTAAACTCAATGCTAACAGGTTTAACGTGCCAATTATACTTAATAGCGTTTGGAGTTTTAATAAAGCGTGATCGCACTTCTCCTTGTTCAGTAAGGTCTAGCTTAATTTGTTGATTATTTAGCTTCCCTGCCGTCAAAACCACCAAAGTTTACAACTTTAAGAAAAAAGTTAAGGATTTAGCACTAGTAAATCCCCAAAGCCATTCCTCATATTGGTTTCAGTTACCGAAAAGTTAACCCTGTTAGAGTCGATGAGCGGTATTATCCGCCGCACCTCTCTGTTCAATCTGGGCGTGCAGGTTTTCCCCGCACCCAGCTTTCGATGTTCTTAACTAGAGTCTTTGCCCATGTGGATGTAATCGTGGCAGCTTTGGTGAATAGCTAAAAGGTTTTTGGCTTTCCAGTTATGATGATTTCCATCTACATGATGAAGATGTACTTTCTCCCCTTCAAGCATTTTTAGTCCACAATATCCGCATCTATGGTTTTGCCGTCTGATGGCAAAGGAGGTTTCGCCATCGTAGAGCTTGCAGTTACGTTGGCTCCAGTAGGTGATATCTCCGTCAAAAGGTGATTTATCTCCTTTAACGTTGATGTGTTTATTTTCGGAGTAGGGAACCTTGGGAAACGCTTTGTCTAGGAGTTTTTTACTAGATTCGCGGTTAAGTTTATCTTCCCTATTGAACACCTGAATTGCTCTGTGTTGGATATGATACAACGAAAATCGTGAACCATCCATTTTAGGGTAGCCGCCGAGGTATGGATACTGTTGGCGAAAGTGTTACAAACGAATAAACAAAGGTGTTACAACTAAAAGCCGCAACCACAGATTGAAGCTTTGAGCTTGTGTAATATTTTAAAATACAAAAATGTATTACATTCGCCAACAGTATCAGGTATGTGCAAAATGGGACACGTTGTAAAGTTTTGTAACGCAGATACTTGAAAACCCTTGTTTTTACGTTATTTCAATACCAAATTGAGCGTATCCTCTCTTGCGAAGACATTCCCTAAAAAGGTCATTAATGGGCAAGTTTAGGGGACTTAATAGCGCGAAGAGTTGATTCTAGTGTGCAAAAACTTGAATGCTCCAATACCATTTTTGGGCAAGTTAGTAAATTGTTAAAGGACATTTCGTAACATTTGTTTACAAAGTGTCCCATTTTGCACATACCTGATACTGTTGGCGAATGTAATACATTTTTGTATTTTAAAATATTACACAAGCTCAAAGCTTCAATCTGTGTTTGCGGCTTTTAGTTGTAACACCTTTGTTTATTCGTTTGTAGCACTTTCGCCAACAGTATCCATACCTCGGCGGCTACCCTTATTATGGTGAGCCATCACCATTAGAAGTACCATATATTTATAGTCTTCCCCTGCTAAATGTGCAATTATCTTACTGACCGCGTTATGGCAAGTTTTATCCGTATCCAAAACTTCTGATAAAAATGCCCATAAAGTTATTAACGGGTCAAATAATCGTTTTTTGTATTTGATTTTTAGCTCAGATATTGCTTTTTTAATTACCGATTCTGGCAATAGTTCCTGAAAAGGTAAACCTAAACTTTGACTAAATTTATCCTTGAGGATTTGTACTCTTAGTGTCACAGTAGTAGTAATTTTGGTTTTGGCTTATTCGTCTTGTAGACAGTATTTCACGGACGAGTAAGCTTTTTCTACCTCCAAAAATTTTTGGGCAACTTTAGCTCATTGCTCTATTGAACCTAGACTGGTTCATCCCATTACGACCGTCTCTGGCATTAAAAGCTGCATTCCTTATTTTCCATAGCTTAGAGCTTTTCTTAGCGCCATTCGGTTAAGAACATCGTAACCATTAGTTAACGTCATTCTTAACTTTGCAATAAACCCCAAGTTAAAAATTATGTTTAGGTTTACCTTTACCATAGAAAACTTCAATTTAAAGCTGATATATTTATGTATTTAGAAGTATCGACAATATATAACTTTCCTGAACTTGTCAAAGTAAGCTATTGAAAATAAACTTTTTGGAATTGTATTTGATAAGATTTATAACTATGCTGCATAAACTTGTAAAGTGCATAAGTAATAACAGTATTCACCTATATTAATAAGTAGATTACTAAGCACATTTTTATACTTGGATTTACAGTTAAAAATGCAATTACAATCAAAAAATCAACTACGGCGGCGGGGTGCAACTCTAACTGCTCAAGGCTTCAAAAAACTCAATCAGGCAAAAGCTGAGGTAGAAATTCAGCAAAACTTTAAGCGATATACTCTCGAAGACCTAAGTGAGGAAACAGGTTTAACTGCCAATACCCTCAGCAAGGTCTTTAATGCTTCAGTAGGAGTCGATAAGCGAACCTTGGAATGCTGCTTCAATGCCTTTAATCTAACGTTATTAAAGGACGATTATCTTTACTTGGAGCCTAATAAAGCCAATATTGCTGAGATTGCCTCAATATCCACGAATGAAACCATCTGTCCCATCGAATCAGCTTGCAATTCTCGCATCAATTCCCCTCAAACCCACAGAATGGAACAAGCGCAAGGCGATCGGCAATTTTGTGCCCCAATCGTACCAGGAGGACAAATACCCCTGGCTTCAATCTTTTACATTGACCGTCCTATCGTCGAATCCCTTTGTTACGAAGCCATCCAGCAACCCGGTGCTATGCTTAACATCCGCGCTCCTAAGCAAATGGGTAAAACCTCCCTAATGACCCGCATCCTGGCTTACGCTAAAACTCTCGGACATAAAACCGTTTCTATTAATTTACAACTTGCCGACGGTGAGATTTTACAGAACCTAGAACACTTCCTAAAATGGTTTTGCGCTAGAGTCAGCAAGCAGCTAGACTTAGCAGATGCGATCGCCCAAAGGGCGATCGCATCTTTTTATAACAACAGCTTGGGTAGCAAATCGAACACCACTGACTACTTCGAGGATGTTATTTTAGCTAACCTTGATCGCGCAAACTCTCCAAGGAAGAATTGTCCTGTGGTGATTGCGATTGATGAATTCAACCGGCTTTTTGTCTACCCAGACATTGCTCGTGAATTTCTGCGACTTTTGCGAACTTGGTCTGAACGAGCAAAAGCAAGGGTAGGAGAAAGCAATCCTTGGCAAAACCTCCGACTGCTGACGGTTCATTCCACTGAAATCCAAATGCCCGCTTCGATCGATAAATCTCTCTTGAATACAGGGTTGGCAATTGATTTACCTGAATTTATTCCATCTCAAGTGCAGGAATTAGCCAATCGATGGGGAGAGGATATGACAGCACAACAAATCGAGCGATTAATTACCCTTCTGGGAGGACATCCCTATCGCTTGCAGTTGGCTTTTTATTATCTTCAGCAGCAAACTATAACCCTGGAACAACTGTTAGAAAATTCTGTGAGTACCAGAGGTATCTATGCAGACCATCTAGAACAGCAATGGTGGAATCTGCAAGCCTATCCCAATTTATGGCGATCGCTTACGGAAATCGTCAGGCAATCGAGTCCTGTAGATTGCGAGGCTATGCAAGCCGAACAGTTGTGTAAGATGGGGTTAGTGTATCTATATGGTAAAAAGGTAAGGCTTGCCTGCGAGTTATTTCGTCCCTTTTTCTGCGATCGACTTATGGCGAAATAAAACCTCCGGTTCCTTAGCCCAAAGACTTGTCGATGGCATTGGAGATGTAACTTGCCAAATAATGTGCGGTATACAATTTTACGCTTGTCTTTATGCAACAGTTTCTGGCTACAGTGCAAACATAATTCCCGTTGTTGAGAGTACTCTACTATCTGTTGTTCGGCTAGGGTGCTTTGGAGGCTTTGTAGTAATGTTTTGGCTTCTGCTAGTTTTAGTCTCAAGTTTTCTGGCTGTAAGGGTATCACGCGAAATCTGCATAATTTCTTGGGTAAATTTGGTATCTCCATTAGACTTATCCAAAATATTAACTTAGGAAAAGAAAAATGGTAAAACGTTAAATTGAGCGTCTACTAATACTTCTCGGTTAAAGACAAAAGCAAGGTAAAGTAATAATTGTTCTCCAAAAAGTGCGATGAGAAAAATTGGTGCTGCTAAAAGATTTTTCGTTGATAACGCCAACCTTAGATGCAGAGTTAATATTCAAAGCAATAGAGCTATCTTTAAAATAAATTTTGTGAGAAAATAAACAGAAAAATATAATTGTGTGTATAAATAATGACAAGTCCCCTAGAAAGAATAGAATTATATCCCCAGGA
>NZ_JACJQL010000093.1 GCF_014696625.1 Nostoc parmelioides FACHB-3921 | reverse complement strand
ACCTCCTCATAGAACCGTGTCTTACCTGTATTAGTCGCTTCTCTTACAACCCGATATTCGTCAAAGGCTATCCACAGCGAAGCACCTACGCTCACAGTTTGGACAGTTGCCACCATGAAGTCTTTGCCAATGTGGATTTGTCCGTCATATTGAATCTTGGTGAGGGTGTTGGCGAAAAATAGACCCAGTACAATGCTGCCCAGTGTGCCAGAAGCGATCGCTCCAATGGATAAACTCGTTAGTAGGCTGACTCCTGTGTTAGCGGTAAATACGCCCAAGAATGTGGCTAGAGCTTTGTTTAAGAGTTGCTTGTTATTGAAAACATCCCTAATAGATTGCTCTAGCCGTTCGCTGTCCTCATCCTCTGGGGTGGTTTGAGTTTTTTGTGGTTCACTCCAATGAGGAGAGGGAGTCTGTTCATTATTGGAGTGAAATTGAGATAGCAGCGTGTCAAAATCATTCATTGATTACTCCATAGCTCCACATCGTAGAACAAACACATTTAGCCAGAGATGGCAGGATCTCTGGCTTTTTACTTGTGCTTAGATGCCCATAAAATTCCTGAACCACTGCCCCACACGACTGATTCCAGCAGTGCGCGAGTAGTTCGGCTTGGGTATGCGGTCGGTTTTGGCTTCACTACCGTTTGTCCAGAGTGCGTTAGTGACAGCAGTTTCATAGGCGCGATCTGCTGTATCCTGTGCTTCAGGAACTTTGTTAGACGCTTTGATTAAATCCGCCTCATACTTAGCCAGTGCCATTAGGTCTGCGGTGGCCCCTGCTATCTGAATCAGGCTTGAGCGTTGAGCGTGTCGGGTTGCCTCCGCAGTAGTAGCGTTGACGTGTTCGGCTTGTATCTCGGTCATCTCATTTTTGAAACGCTGCTCTCCTGTCTTACTGGCGTTGATAGCTTTCAGGGTTTGCGTTCCGTGCTTCTGGGTTAGTTGCACCAACTCCGCGTAGGCTTGGTTAACATCCCCGGTTGTTTCGATAATCTTTCGATATGCCTCCAGCGCCTTGGGTAGATTAGCTTTGGCAGTGTCCGACAATTGCGCCATATCTGCAATTCGAGTGATTACCGTTTGGTCGCCGTGAAGTGCCTTGTTAAAGTCCTCCGCCGACACATCAAACAGTTTGACCATTGCTCCTAAAGTACCTGGGGCATTATTAGAAATATGGTTTTTTAGTTTGGCTGTTCCATAGTTACGCGCCATGTTTTACTCCTATTGCTGATACTTGAGTTGATTAACCAATGCCTCTGCCAATCCCAACAAGTCTGCTAGGGTCACTCGTTTGTAAAGACCTTGGACAATGGGCGAGACTGTTGAGACAGCTTCTGCTGATACTGCGCTGCCAATTACGTTAATTTCTGCACCTAGCAGGGTTTGGGCTATGTTTTGCAGGAGCAACAGTTTTTCAACCTTGTTCAGTTGTTCAAATGTGCTGCCGTACTGCTGTTGAAGTGAGTCTAGGTAGGAACCATCCCCCGGCATTGTTGAGGTGAAGTAGCCTAACGGTTTTGACATATTGGTATGATCCTTATGTGTGTATTTAAAACCACTGGGGAAGCGATCGCCAAGATTACCAGTCCATGCGATCGCCTTCTTCTCTCTAACTAGAAAATGCTTCAAGCTTTGCTACATCGATAGTTGTTCTCTCCTCAACTTCCCACTGCAAGTAAGTCAATGCTGTTGTTGCATCTCCTAACGTCAAGTCGGGACTATAGTTGAGTGCAATTTGCTTGTAGTCGGGATGGTTGCGAATTTGTAGAATTGTTTCCTGTGCCTGTTGAATTAGGCTAGTTAATGATTGGCTCATAATTCTGCCTGTTAGTTAACAGATTTGCTGGTACGTTTAGGTGGTACTGGTTTTTGTTTTAGGTGGGCGATTGCTCCTATGCTGAACATTCCTCCACCTATCATTGCTGTGGCAGTTGCACCAAATTTTTGAGTAGAAAGATAACCAAAACAAACACAGCTAGATAGAAATAAAGTGGCTCCTATTGCTTGTCTAATTTTCAAAATCTTTTCTCCTTCAAAATAGTGCTAATTGCAGTGATTCTTGACTGATGACAGAAGCATTGGTACTCATCCCTGACACTTCATAACAACGAGTGGTTAAAGTCTTGTGATTGAGTAATAAATCAGCCTTCTTGCGTTGTCCAGATAGTGGACGAAAGTGGTATTTAGGATGCTGGATTGTGCCTGTTCTGTAAAGGAATTGATATAACGTTCTGTCAATCTGATACACCTTAGATTGGGTTAGTAATGTGCTGTCATAAACTAGGCTTAGATTATTCATGACGCTACCCCTTTTAACTGATTGACCATACTTGATAGCATTGTCTTGTTCGGTTGAATTGGTGCAGGTGTTGATGCTTTATTTTGAGGAGTTGGTAATGCAGGATAATTGACTCCAGACTGAAATATCAGCTTCTCTATTGCGGCTGAGAATGCTTGCGTTGGTGCATCTTGCGGTATGTCAAACATTTGGCACAGTTCATAAACCGCTAAATATGAGATGGTTATACGCCGAGATTCGTAGCAGGTTTTCTCAGACACTTTCTTACACTCCTGTTGTGCTTTCAGTTAATAACTTCAATCCCATCGCATTGATAAATTGCGGATTTGGCAAGACCATAAAGCCAAATTGGGCTAGATTTTCATTGACTACTGGCAGAGAAACACCACCACCCCAAGCAACAAGGTATTTAGCTCTATCTAGGTAGTTCTTAGAGGTGACAAAGTTGGCGAATTTCTCAATTTGACTAGACCACCATTGGTCTAAACATTGGGCATATTCCACTTCAAATTTCTTGCCTGTTAAATGATTTCCTCCATAAATCAAAGTGCCTTCTAGAATCCCTTTATTGACTAAAGAAGGGGAATGTTTGACATCTTTAGATATGAGGCTTCCAGCGTCATTTCTCTTATCTAATGCCTCGGCAATCATTGAGTGCAATTCACCGCAGCCATTCTCTATTAAATGTTCACCAATCACTGCACCATTGCCGTTAAATACAGTAATTAGCCAAGTCGATGAACCGATATCAAGGGCGATAGCTACTTCTGATTCTTCTAGAACTAGGCTTGGTTCTCCAAATAGACAGTAAGCAATACTGCCGAATCCTTCCCGATAAACACCTGTAACTACAATCTCCACTGTCTTGGTGACAATCTCACGACTTACAGGATGTTTGTGTTGGAAGGTGTGAATACCTTGCACTCGCCGCTTAATTTCTTTGTCCCAACGTTGTGGGTTATGGTTGCTCAAACTAATTTCTAGTCTCATGCCATCGGGAATATTCAGAACTGCTAAGTCTGCAAGGATGCTTTCTAATGCCAGTTCTGCTTTTTTCGACTTGGTTGAGTCGAGAGGGGATATTATTCCCCGTCCCTCTCAGTTAGATCCGTGCGTACCCGTTTCCGTGTACACGGCTCCCGATATTCTTAGGGAGTGACCCTTTTGCTCATGTGTAAATAGTCGTGACAGGATTCATGGATTGCTGTAAGATTCTTAGGTTTACAGTTATTATGATTTCCATCTATGTGGTGTAAATGTACATGCTCTTCGCTTGTCAGTTTCATTCCACATCGACCACATGAATGGTTCTGTTTATGTAAGGCAATGGATGTCATCCCATCGTATAATTTACTGTTGCGTTGACTCCAGTAAATTAAGTCTCCGTCATAGGGGGATTTGTCTCCTTTAACTATGACGTGTGAGCCGAGGGAGTAAGGAACTGATGGGAACGCTTTCTTTATAAGTGCAGTACTTGACTTTCTGGTGTTCCTGGTTTCCTTATTAAATACCGTGTGGGTTTTGTGATTCATGAACCAGAGTGAAAACCTTGACCCTGACATATCACAGTACCTATGGTAGTTTCTCCAACCCCTTACAATCGGTGCTAGCTTTTCGGCTTTTACCTTGGAACCATAGTTCGAGCAGTTAACGATTTTCTTGACTTTCTCCCGGAATTTCTTAAAGTTATCCACTGAGGGAGTTATTAATATTCTTCCGTCGTTTCTCACTTTGAAGTGCCAACCTAGAAAGTCAAAGCCATTTGTCGCGGCGGTTATTTTGGTTTTCTTAGCACTTACTTTCATTCCTCTTTTGGCTAGGAATTCGTCAATGTTTCTTAGTATCAGTTCTGCATCGTCTTGAGGTTTTAACACTATTACCATGTCGTCGGCGTAGCGGACGGATGGATATAGTATTTGACCTTCTGCGGTTTTGTCGGTTATCTTACAACCCGCTATGTGGGTTCTGTGGATACTTTCAATTCCGTTTAGTGCGATGTTGGCTAGTAGGGGGCTTACTACTCCGCCTTGAGGGGTTCCTTGTTCTGGAAATTCGGGATTGACTCCGGCTTTCAGGCATCTAAAAATACCATTTTTGATATTCTTAGGGGCTATCAGGTTGTCCATTATGGTGGAGTGTGAAATCCTATCGAAGCATTTTTCGATATCGAGTTCGATAACTCTTTTATCTATTCCGTTGGCGTTGCTGTTTAAGTTTGAGAATAGAAGTGCTTGGGCATCGTGTGCCGAGCGTCCTACTCTGAAACCGTAACTTCTAGCATGGAAATTTGCTTCGTGTGCTGGTTCTAGTGCGTATTTTGCTAGACATTGCCAAGCGCGATCGCCGATAGTTGGGATTTTCAGCATTCTGGTAGTCCCGTCCTTTTTGGGGATTGGGATTTCCTTTAGTCCTTGATGCTTCCAGTCTCCAGCCGATTTTCTAAGTAGAATTTCTAACTCGAAACGTCCTGTAAAATCGAGGGACTTTACACCATCAATACCTGCTGTCTTCTTACCAGCATTTAGCTGTGATACTTGTCGGATTGACAGAAATCTAGCCGCACGGGATTTCAGAATAAGTTTTTGCAAAAACCGAGCTTTTCGCTTGTTTCCTGCTTGAACCGCTTTGAACACTCTCTTTTGTAGGCGGAATAAATCCTTCCGAAATTTCTTCCAGGGTAGATTCTTCCAAGATTCACTAGTGTAATCACTGTGCCTAATCATGCTCTGCTCCATTAAGTGTTTTCTGAATACCTTGCAGCAATTACGCCGCATCCTACCCGACTTGAGAGAGTTCCGTGTCTCATCTCACCTACCAGGGATTCGACTTTCCCTAGACTCTCAAGTCGTTTTTATTCGTTCCTTCAGATGATTGATACGTTCCGTTAGGTGTAACCAATTTGACTATCAGAAACCCTAGATTCTTACCGCTATTGAAGACTGATGCGGCGGGTTTTATCTCTGATGGAGTCGGGGGGTGTGGTTGTTAAGCCCCGCTTCTTCATGAGTCATTTTTCTAGGTTCAATTTCACCGTGGGAACTTCCTGTTAGCACCAGTGTCGATTCTTAACAATCGTCTGATTATGCCCTGTTTCCAGCTTCACTCTACAAGAATTGAGCTTGTTCGGTGTGGACAGATAAGGAGTCACGCTCGAATCTAGCGGGTAGGGCTTTCACCTACATCATTCTGAAAGTTCAGTGCTTAACTTACGTTAAGTTTCACTGGCTTAGTTATTTATGGACTGGATACCAAGATTTACTAAGCAACGAATCGCACGTCCTCATGAAGTAGGGTGTAGTCAGGTTGTGCGATCGCCGCACTACCCCAGAAGAATTGAACATCAGATAAATCCTTTCTTGCCCCCACCACATAACGAACCCAACAGCCATCCTTAGATATGGTTTCGTGATGGCTTCTGTTCCGGTTGCGGACTAATGAGTATGCAGCAGGCATCATGATAGAAAAATCACCATAGATAGCCTTGCCATACCCAGCACCGGGGTCTTTACCTCCCGTGATGGTAGTTAACCCGGAATTGGCAAGCAAGTCGGCTTGAGTAAGCCAATTTTCGGCATTCAAGTATGCGGTTGTCATGGTTCTGATTATTGGTAAAAGTCTTTGGATTTCTGGCTTTGGAGAATTTAGAGGCACAATCGCCTTAAATCCACACATCCAGCTTTTGGCAAGCCTCAACGTCACTTTCTGGCTTCTATTGCCTTTGTTGGGTGGCTGTTATTGGCTTGATGATTGTATGATAACATTAAATCATTACTTCATGAAGACATGAGGTAATGATTTACTAATTTTCTTGAGGTAATGCCAAAATGTTTTCAGAACAAATAGAAAACAGTAATGTGGCAACAAGACGAGACGATCCAAACTTCGCTCAAGTTAGCGGATATATACCAAAGGACAAAGCTTTAAGCTTTAAAATAGCTTGCACTGCATTGCAAATTACCCAAAGCGATGCACTAGATGAAGCAATTAGCCTTTGGCTAGCAAAGCATGAGAAACCGGACTCAGCACCCAGAAACAAAAAAGGGAAGGGTACAACATGAGTGGCGAGTGCCAAAGAGATATTAAGCAATGTAAGGTAAAATTCGACCCAATAACAGAAACAAGGGCTATTAATTCAAAAATGCAGTGTCAAGTATTACTATCAGTACAGTAAGTGCTAATTTCACTCTTCTTAATTTTTGATGTCGCCAATGACTACCGTGAAAGATCCACCTACAGAATTTCAACTCCCACCGCACAATGAAGCGGCGTTAGAGATGCTTAGGGAGGCGAAAGACTATGAATCGACTGTTGCTCTAGCGGCTAGTAGTGCTGCGCTGGCTACAGGTGGCATAGTTCATCCGTTAGGCTGGTTACTTTTTGGATTGGCTTACAAGCCTTTGGTAGCTACTCAAAAACTGGCACGGTTGGAAAAATTAACAGCCACGCTTTTGGATGAGTTTAAAAGCGCGGGAATACAAGTATTTCCCGTGCTGAAGGTAGAAGATAAGAACCCTATCGACTTGTTTGTGAGATTTGAGCGAAAAGTCCATATATTTATCTCAATTCGCTCAATAGGAGATAAGGAGATTGTCTACAACGAAACTAGAGAGGTTTTACAGATCAAGAGGAAAGACAAACATGGACTAAAAGTTTGGAATCCTTGCCCACTAATTGAATTGGCTGATTACGAGAAGTGGTTGAGCAAGAACAGAGACTTGTTTGGAATGTCCTCAAGGGAAGCTACAAAAACACCCTCAGCAAAAGTTTTGGTCTTATGGCCGCCCACCAAGGCGGTCGATGACCACAATTCACACCTTTATTCTGAAGTCGGAGATATGAAAATTCTGGCTCTCAGAAGAAAAGGTACTGCATTTGTAATTCAACAGGAGGAAGTAACTGAGTTTATCAAGGCTTGGTTAGCCAAGTCCGAATAGACGCACACAGTGAAAACCCCGCGTCCCGGTAGGACAGCGAGGTTTTCAAATGGAATTGGGGTATCTGGTTTTCACAGCCCGGATTAATATCCCTAATAGTAATCTTATCTTACACCATTGGCGTGCCGAGGCATTTTAGCACTTACCAGTAAGATAAGAACGGCAGTTTAGAAATTATTTATGACTATATTTCCGAATGTCGTATAAAAAATTACTATAACGGGATAGCTCCAATTCCTCCAACACACTTACTGGAGGAATGGCTATATGTCAGAATTAGAACAATTTAATTACTCAGTAGAAGCACAAGCAGATGCAGCTAAAGTGGTTAATTCTGCTGCTTTGACAGAAGAAGATTTAATTGACAACCGCAAAATTAAATTCGCAGTCAACACTTTTGGCAGAAATAAAGACTGGGATTTTAAAAAGCTGGCCGCCAACTTTCAAGATAAAGAAGGCACAATAGAGGATGTTAAGCAACACATTCAAGCGGGTCACGCCGTTTGTGCTGGCTTGTTAGGTGGTAAATGGCGCAGTAAGGCAAATGTTATAGGTTCTCAATGGTTGCCCCTTGACATTGACAATTCCGATGTCGCCCGTGATGAGGACGGCAAGCCAATTAAAGACGAGTACGGCAATTCTATCAAGGTGTACAAACACCAATTAACCATCGAGGAAGCGTTAGCCCATCCCTTCATCAAAAAATACTGCGCTTTACTCTACACCACCAAGAGCCATAAACCTGAATGGCATAAATTCCGGTTGATTTTCCTTCTACCGCAATACGTTGAGGGTGCTGACACTGTAGAAGCTTGTACCCGTAAGCTCATGCAGCAGTTGCCCCATGACCCTGCGTGTAAAGATGCCAGCCGGGTTTTTTACGGCAACACTGAAGCAGAATTTCTCATAGTCAACCCCAATGCAACCCTACCCTCTGAGTGGGTAACTGAAGCAATTGCGATCGCGCAGAAGGAGAGGGAAGAATATCAGCAGCGCATCGAAGAAATTGAGTCACGCCGTCAGCAGTGGCGCGAGATTTCCGACGTTGAAGGCTGGGATATTGAGCAGCTGATACACCTTGCTCTCTCATTCATTCCACCGCGTAGCCCTGGCAGTGGTAATTATGATGAATGTCGCCAAGTGCTGATGGCTTTGGTTAACCACTATGGGCCTGCCGAAGCGGAAATCATAGCTGAGAAATGGTCGCCCAGCATCAAGGGTAGTACCTGGAACATCCGCGCCAAGATTCGCAGTTTCCGGCGTGGTGGGATTACAATCGGCACACTGTTTCACATTGCCAAGCAGTATGGATTCCGCTTCCCGCAACGGCAGTATGAACCACGCTACACCCAGCAGCAAGGAGTCATTAGCCGCCAAGAGTGGGAACTGGGACGAGTCAGGGAAGACTTGACAACCTTCCAGAATTTATTAAAACAAGCGATCGCCCCATTCGTTACAGCTGCTAAAGGATTTTCAAAATCCGCGTCAGAGGAACCAGCCACCGCATCACCCCAGACAGCACCCGAAATTGCCAAGCTTTTACGTCAAGTAATCATCTACAAGCGGGGCAATATCCCTCACAGAAGCGGCTTTACAGGCGATATCTACATTGAGTGCCGACCAGAGGAACATATCGCCGCATGGGTGGAAGCCATCTCTAAGGGCTGGAAACAAATTTTAGATAACTCCCATCCAGGGCTGGGTAAGTCTTACAATGCTGGTCAACTGACGGCGGCCATGTTCGGCATTGATAAATTAATTTACCAGGATGCCAACCACAGAAACCCCTCAACATTGCCCATTGAGACTAACTTTGTTGACCTGCCAGTGCGGCACAACGGTTTAAAAGTTGACCCCACCCGCACTACCCCAACAGGTGCTAATTTCTTACTACAGCCAAAAGCGGGTGAAATTCCCGATACTAATGGTAACTGTAGTAGAACTGGGTTATTCGGCGCATTCCGGGATAAAAACTTTGTCAGCTTAGATTTTGAAGAAAGTGCCATTAGCCCCATCTGCAACGGTTGTGTCAATAAGAATCAGTGCCGTTTCGCTTATGGTGATGGTTTCGGCTTCCGTTACCTTAAACGGAGTGCAATTCAAAATTACTCCGAAATCCGAGCGCATCCCGACTCTACCCCAGTTGAGTTAACTAATGCTGCTGGTGAACCTTTCACCGTAGGGCGCATTTGGGAAGAAGCGGGTACACTCATTAAGCCTGTACACTCCATTGACGTAGAGTTAAAGGATTTTGATACTACCGTTGGTTCCTTAGTTGCAGGTGGCTTACCTCCTGAGCAATGGTCAAAACTCCAGCAGTTCTTACCAGTTTTGCGATCGCTGCTCTCTGGAGATATTAAACCTGATTCTCGTTACGGCTTTAATGACGCTGCACTAAGAGAAGAATTAGGCGAATTTCCGCAAGACTTAGATATTGAAGCCATTACCCAGATATTACAGCCTAATTTAGAATTTATGGCTGATTTAGACTCCATTGATATCACTGCTGATAGAGAACTCCGAAAAAGCGCCGCCGCTCGTTTTGCTGCCAAACGTGTGGCCAAGGACAGCGCCCGAAAAGCAGGTAAGCAGTTCTTTGATTTGCCCCTTTACTGGTTCCCTGATTTCCTCGAAGCTTGGAAGGGTGAAGGATATTTGGCTTGTAAATGGGGTATATTGACCATTTATCGCCCCGACACTAAATATACTGAGTTAGCCTACTCTGCCCAATTCAATGTTTACCTTGATGCCACTATCAGCCCAGAACTGTTGAAATTGAAACTCGGCTACGATGACTCAATCTTAGTCATAGGGCAGTCACGCCCCGACTACAGCAATTTAAAGGTGGTCAACGTCGTTGGGCTGGGTAAGTTGCCCAAAAAACGCTCACCTTCTTTAACTGACCGTGTTGATGCCCTCAAGGAAACTTTGCTCAAGATACACAAGAAACCGGGCATTATCGAGTGGAAACAAATTGCTGAGGAAGCAGAAGACCATGTTGAATACGGTCACTTTGTCGATGGTCGGGGTGTTAATCGCTTTAGTGACTGTGATGCGATCGCTTCTTTTGGCATTCCCTACCAAAACATCGGCGCATTGGCTGCACATTTTCAGGTGATGACTGGTAAAAGAGTTAACCTAGCAGACCCCAATGGCATTTTCCAAAAGTATCTCACCGAATTAATCAGAGCCGAAATCATTCAAGAAATTGGCCGATTACGCGCTCATCGTCGCCCCAATGAGGAGCTAACATTTTACTTCTGCGCTGACTATGACCTCAGTTTTCTGTTAGATGAACTGCCTGGAGTCAAGTTAGAAGTAGTCGATGCCTGTACTTTATGCACCGAAGCCGGTAGCCGAGATCAGCAGACAGGTCACGCCATTGTCAAAGCCTTCACCCAGCTTTGGCAGTCGCAGCAGAAAATTGGCCAAACGGCGATCGCCAAAATTATAGACACTACCCAAGGATGGGTGAGCCGATTTACACAGCGTTGGGGAGGTTGGGCTAGGTTTAAAAAATTATTACTCCTACTATTAGATAGTCTTCATAGCAGTAGTAATAAAAATCTTACAGACTTGAGTGATGAGGAAAGGTGGTTTGCCCGTGAATACTTCCCGACGCTGATTAATGAAGCTGAGGCATCGCCTGAAGATGCTTTGAAACATATAGCTGAAGTGGCTACAGTCATTACTGTGACACAGTTGCGGCGAATTGTGGATTTCTCCACGCCTCAAGTTAAAGCTGACTTGTTGATGATTATTCTGCGTTGTCTGCCTACTGAAGTTTACTCAGACTTTGCCCCACTGCAAGCCGTAACTAACCCGACAGTGATCTGATAAAATTTATCGCTTTTCATTTCTACTGACCTATCAGTAGTAAAAGATGCTCCGCTTCATGATTGTGTACTTAATCATTGAGTGAGCGTCCGGTTCACTATGCCTTGTCACGCCGCATCTCGGCTCAATACCCTCAGAAAGTTCTCAATCGTTTCATTGCCAAACTAATCGGTTCAGTTTAGCTATTTGGGCAATTCGCCAACGTTATCTGTATCTCGGCGGCCAGTCTTTAATGTAAGCCAACCCTTTTACCAAGACTTTTTTTCATCAAAAAAGTTGACTTATTATTTAAGACGTAATCTGTAAAACTTTTTAAACTCTCCTTATCTAAAGAGATTTATAAAGATTTTACTTATCCAATTGAAAGTTCAGCATTCCTATATTGATCTTCATATTTTAGTGAGATTCTTTTATCTTTACTGATTGCGTAGATGGCTACTCCAGCTAGCATTGCAGCTCCAGCTATTGTTGATAGTTGTGTAGGATCTGGTGCGAATAATAAGGTTGTGGCAGTGCCTGTTGCTGACATTTATAAATCTCCTTGTTAGGCTGAGAACTAAATTTTGGAGACGTAGTTAAAATTCATAAGTTCCTATATTTTCGTCTTTTTATTTTCTTTATAAAAAGAATTACTCCTGCTATTAGATATAGGAATCCGACTTGAATCTTGAACGTATGCTGAGACTCAAAAGCCCGATTTATAAAAGTTATACGTCAAACTCTGTTCAATAATCAAACAGGATTCCTATAGTCTTCATAGGGGGAAAGTCGCGAGCTTGTCACTAGCCGCCATGTAACGTCTGAAAGTCTTACTACGAAAGCTGTTCAAAAATAAAATTGCTCTTTAATCCGAAAATTGCCAAAAAAGCTTGTTTTGACTGTGCCAATTGAAGCTTAAGCTATTTGGTACAGCATTCGGTAACGTAACCATGAGGGTTTCAGGCTATAAAATTCAGTACGGTTTAAAAGGTACAGCTTTAAGTGTGGACTCAGTTAGCCAAAATCTTATTTTTAGGGTAAAAGTTGAAAAAATTTTCTGAAACTATCTCTGGGCAACGTTTTCAGCCGTAGCGTTGAGGCTGATAGCAGCTTCGCTACTTTAGCCCCTATATCCGACACAGGCGTAAGAGATGTGCTTAAGAACGTTTACTTTACGTATTCTTTGTGGTATCTCTGTGTTCAGAGAATTAATACTGTTGTCTTCGCCGATGCCATACTTGAGTTCGGATATTTCGGCATAAGGTGTTTCCTTTTGTTTAAGCAAATAAAGTGCTTTGGATTGCCACTAATTTTTATAAAAAATTGGCATCCAGAGTTGTCAGTTTTTTTTGTTAAATAAGGAGATTTTCGTGTCCCAACAAAAATTAGCCGCCACAGTGCTAGTTCCGTTTTTTTTAGTGTTAGGAGGATGTGGTAGTAGTGCAGATATAGAAGCCGCTAAAAATTTATCCAAAGTAGGGCAAAAAGCCAATCTAGCATTTGAAAAAATTGCTAATGATTTATATCAATCTTGCCTTCGTGCTGCTGATTATACCCCCTTGCAATCTTTAAGTAATGCGGGAATTAACGAAGCTAGGATAAAGAAAGAGAAATCTTGTTATGAGAATCAACAGTCAGAACCAAATTTATTTAATTATATTAACCCTAAAACAACTCCAAAAGAAGCTAGTCAAGCTTTAAATAAGGGCAATTTAGTAATTATGAACTATTTAATAGCTTTGGGTCAGTTAGCTTCTGATGATTTAATTAACTACGATCCGGAACTAAATTCTATTCAAGAGTCACTGGTAAAAATACCGAAAATTCAAACTGATGTAGTTGATGCAGGAACAGCAATTGCTAGATTCCTTTTTAGAGTGTTTTCTGAGCAAGAACGACGTTCTACTTTAAAAGATGCTGTTTTAGCAAATGATCAAAGTCTAATATTTTATATTGACGGATTCTCTAAAGCTATTAATAAAGGCTATATCAACGGGGCTTTAGAGACTGAGAAAACCGCAGTTGATAACTATTACAGAAAATATCTAGGGAATATTATCAATGTAGTCAACAGTTCTCGTCTAGAAGGAATTGGTGTTGTTCTCAGAGATCAGACAATTGTAGACCTAGATCGGGACTGGAAAATAACTAAGTCAGCAATCGTTGAAAAACAAAAAATAGCAGAAAATTATGTTGCAATTCTAAAAAAGATTTCTCAAGATCATCACAAAATAAAAGAAATGTATCAAAAAGATGAGAATCCTTCACCAACGGAAATCAGGAAGATGGTGAAAACTTATGTCAAAGAAATAGATGAATTAGTTCAGCAATCTAATAAAGTTTTTAAATAAAAAAAACATCAAAATAAAAGTAAGTTTATGAGTAAAGAATTAACCGTAATTGACTTACAAGAACAAGCTGAGAGCTATCGCATAATTGCTAAAGCTTGTATGAATAGACGTGATATTTTGAAAGCAAGAATCAAGACTTTTAAAGAGGAAGAAGCACCTAGAGAAAATATTAAAAATTTAGAAGATGAAATTCTGTCATTGGAGATACAAATTCCAGAGTTATTGATTAAAGCTAGTAGTTTGGATGCAGCAGAAATTGTCAAAGTGATGACTAATTTAGAAAATGCTAAACAACAAATAGAAGCAACTACTAGGAAAGTTTTAGAAGCTGTTCAAAAATTTAATGATACAAAAGAAGTTTTTCGCGTTCTTTCTCTTTTTATTCGATTGGGTGCGGCTATTATTAATACAACTGCAACAGGAGGTACTCCAGCAGCCCAAATCGCTTCACTCGTGAGTGAAGTTGACAATTTAACTCGCAATCTTTGAAATCACACAAATTTACCAGTTTTTGTGGCTCTGATTTATCTTCTTGCTTCTGCGCTGCCCGCTATCTACTTGTGACTTGCACTCAAAAATGAACTTTTAGCTCGTTATTATATGTTTCAAAACATAGGTAGCCAGTTTGTGCTTCGCCTTTAATATCCGAATTTTTTACAGCATAGCTGCAAATTTTTGCAACTGCTGAAACGGCTATTCTGGTTATAAAGTGGCCCAAAATCTGACCTCCGAAAGTGTAAGGGAGCGCATTTGCACCAAATCAGCTTATAAATCTTCATCCCTGTAAAGTTTTGGCACAAAAGCGTCCCTATTCGTTGGGTTTTGTGACAGTGATTTATCCTCTTGTTGCTGTGCTGTTAGCTGTTGATTTTTTCTCTTGCCTTTCTCACTATTTCTACGTAATTTATCAGCCTCGCTACTGGCGTTTACTGTTGGCTGAGTTTCAGTAGCTAGATTTTCTGATTTATTATTGTCGTCAAGAGAGGTCTTTTGACGGCGACGACTGCTTTTCCTCAACTCGCCTATTAAATATTTGATTCTGCTGCCACTCAAATGAATGCCCAGACCCTTCAGCATCTCTGCGACTTCATCATAAGTGTAGCCGTACTTATCGGATGTCAGCTTCTCGATGTACCACCTCATTTTCCTCACTGCCTCTCTGTCAGATACATCATCTCGCTCTTTCGGCTTCTGCTCCTTCAGTAGCTCGATAGCCTTATCAATCTTACTTTTAGTGATGACCTCAGACTTCTGATGTTCAGCCATTGTTATCTCATGTAGTGATTGATTATCAATTATCGGCTATCTGAAAACATCTGTACCAATCGGTTTTCAAAATGCTAAAAAAAATTGACTATTGCGGCTACGCCGAATCTGCGATTTTAATCAAAGCGGCTACGCCGAATCAGTTCTTACTATTACGGCTACGCCGAATAATTTTTTAGTGTTACGGCTACGCCGAACCAGTCCTTACTGTAGTGGCTACGCCAAAGTAGATTTTCTTATGACAGCTACGCTGTTATTATCATTTAACTGATGTCAAAAAATCTGACTATAACGGCTACGCCGAACCAGTCCTTACTTTAGTGGCTACGCCAAAGTAGATTTTCTTGTGACAGCTACGCTGTTCTTCCCATTCAACTGATGTCAAATAATCTGACTATAACGGCTACGCCGAATCAGTTCTTATTGTAGCGGCTACGCCGAATCTAAAACTTTAATATTGTGGCTACGCCAAATCTAGAATTTACCCAGTGCTTCATTATTAACTATTACGGCTACGCCGTTGTTATATCCCTCTCCCCGTTGTACTATTGAGTCAGCCTCACGGCTACGCCGTGACCTGCCCCAAGACTCTGCACCACCCCCAAAAATGGGCTAGAAGCCAGCCATGCCTTAAAGCTAACGCTTTACCTCGCTGCGCTCGGACGGCGGCTGGTTCAAGGGGGAGCAGCCCCCTTGAAAAACCCCCCTTTGTGTTGCCCCAAAATTCTTGATTATGGCTAATCGCAAGCAGTCAAAAAGGGTCGTAAGAAAGCATCTCTTTTCACTAAGGTTGAGTGATATTGAGTTGGATCTGCTGCGGATAAAATCAGTTGATGCGGGAATGTCAGCGAGTGAGTTGATGAGGCGTAACGGATTGTTGCGACCACTGCCTAAACGACTGAGTAAAATTAGCCTACAAACATATTGGGAATTAGGACAAATTGGTAACAACTTAAATCAGCTTGTCAAAGCCACAAACACAGCGATAAAAATGGGGCGTACTCCCCCAGCTAACCTGCAACTTTTACAAGAACTTTTAGAGGTGCTGCATCAGTGTAGACGAGACATTGCCCAAGCTGACACAGAAGAAACTGACTGGGACGAGGAGGACGAAGAAGATGATTGGGAAGCAGACGAAGGGTAGAGGTTTTCGCAAGCTGTTAGATTACTTAGAATCACGCGATGAAGCCCAACTCATTGGCGGTAACATGAGTGGGAGAAATGCAAGAGAATTAGCCAAAGAATTTAAACTGTCTCGACAATTAAATCCTGATGCAGAACGTGTTGTTTACCATGTTTCATTATCAGCAGCCAAGGGTGACAATTTAGATGATGAAAAGTGGAATGAAATTGGCGATCTCTACATGAAAGAAATGGGCTTTGATGCCAATCAGTTTGTTATATTCCGCCACCACAACACCGATGATGACCACATCCATATTGCCGCCAGCCGCATCAGGATGGATACAGGGCTGTTAGTGCATGATTCTTGGGATTATGTACGCTCTGAGAAAGTGCTGCGACAAATTGAAATTGACTATAATTTGGTGCAAGTCCAAGGCAGTAGAGAGAAACTACAGCGCACACCCAGCACCGGACAAATCAGGCGCATAAGGCGAGAACAGGAAGAATATGAACTAGGTAAACTTGAGCAGCCGCCAGGACGCACTATCAAGGAGGAACTTCAGCAGACAATTTATAGCGTATCTGCTCAGTATTCCCAAATGCCGATGTTGATTATGCGCTTACAGCAGCTTGGTATCAGTGTGAGGATGGGATTTACTAGAAACGGCAAGTCTAAAGGAATTTCTTATGAAAAGGACGGGCAGGCTTTCAGTGGTACACAACTAGGTGCAGCCTATACCTTTCCTGGTCTGCAAAAACATCTTTGGGTTGACTACATACCAGAACGACATGATGAGCAGATTAACGAATTGCTGCTCAAACCCGCTAAACCACTCCCAGTTGAGGAGAGACAAAACCTGTTTCAAGAAATTGAACGCAAACAACAACAGCCTCAGTTCACACCACCACCAGAGGATAAAGTTGTTTGGCAAGTGTTACACAAGTATTTGAACGAGAAACGCTACATAGACAATTTTATTGTGCAAGGATTACATGATCTTCAGTTGCTTTACATGGATGAGCAACGGAATATTTTGTTTATCAAACGTAATCTGGATGATAAAGACACTGGCGCATTAGTTTGGTCAAACCCCTTGCATAGTCATCAGGCTGTCGAGTACGACCAAAACGCCTCTGCATCGAATGGTTGGTTTTATCTGAGATTGGGAGAGCAACCAACGTCCAAGGTGAAAAACGTCTTTCTGTGTTCTACACCAATTGATGCGATGTCCGCCGCCACATACCTTATCCACCAATGCAAAGGGCTACCGCCAACTAGAACGATGTTTATGGTAGCTGATGACCCGAATAACCTACCTATGGAATTTCTCAAAGATACTAATCAAGTTTTCCTGGCGTTTAATAATGATCCGCAAGGGAATACTGCTGCTAGTGCAGTATTAGAATTGTTGCCCCACAGTAAGAGAGTGACAACTTTTAAGCCTGATTGGAGTCAGGAACTAGTAGCTCTTCTGTTGGAGGAGCAACAAAAGCGCAGACAGCAAGAGGACGAACTTAGCCTGTGAGCAACGCCGACTCTACCGAACTCGTTGGCGCGATCGCTCATTCCTAGCCGTGGCTCCATGCCTAATGTGGTTTATTTCCACCACGATGTACATACTAAATTTCTTCAACCACGGATTGGTCGAATGTTACTCCTACAACTACTTTAAAAGGTATACTAATTTCTGTATTATCAGGACTACAGATTTTGATAAATCCATCTTGCCAAATACGTTTCCAGCTAAAAATTAAATTTGTTTTTTTATACTCAGGTACTTCAACTATAACTTCTTCTGTATAATTTTCTTTTGTTTCTTCAGAAATTGAATATTGTTTCTTTATTGTTTCTTGAAAAAGTAACTTCATAGCATCTAATTCAACTTCTAAAAATTTTAACTTTAAATTGATATCTAAACCATTAACTTGCGTTTTCTCATATTCTATAGAATAAGCTTTTGACCATTCTCTCGTAATCGTGAATCTCCGCGTTATTTTACTTGTACTTTTGGAGTTATCAATTAATCTTTGCTCTTTACCAATAAACTCTTCAGACCTTTGTGTTTCTTTAATTTCCAAAACTTTATTAGCGCTATTAACGTTAGATTCGCCACGCACATTCCAGCGATAATTACAATTAGGACATTCTACTATTTCGGCTTTATATATAAAAGGAGGCTTAATTTTTTCACCGTTTTTTGAATAAAAATTAACTTTATACCCCTTCCACATTGAATATAAAACTTCGCTACATTGAGAACATTTGTAACCAGAAGCTAGAAAATTTTCATATTCTTTAGAAAGTCCCATCATTAATGAGAAAAGTTTCGCTGTAGCTTTTTGAGTCATAAATATTTATGTTTTAAGAAATATTAATGTCTAAATTTTATAAATTGTAATAAATTAAATGTTAGTGCAGCGCAGGAGAGTGTATTTTCTAAATTAACTCTGCATAATAATTTATTAGTTAAATACCAGGAGGTTTCTTTGAATTAGCCTAAACATCTATTCAATATTAGGATTGATAGATATTATTACCTATTTAAATTTGGGAGCTTCAATTTATTTAATATAATATATTAATAAATAAAATTTAATCATTACCTAGATTCCTTACTTTGACTGAATTTTATTTTTTTTAGACTTTCTATAAAAACTTTGATTTTCATACCTTATCATAAAACTACAAGAATATCCAAAAATTATATATATTAAAATTAGTATAACAACGCTATTTGTCTTCAGGTCTATTGTATTTAGTGTTTGCACTGAGTAAAATTGTCGCCGAATGCCAAATTCCCTAATATATTCTACAACTCTCTCGTATAACCCCCTTCAGAAATTCGCCCCAAATTCCCAACCTGGATAAACAATTATCTTGCTCTGCTAACAGAACATTCACTAAATTAGGTTGCCAATTGATAAACCAGAGACTATCAGTTGCAGGTTAGGGAGCTATGCCGGAATAAGTCTTATCGTGATTCCTCTAAAACAGTCGCCGCCATACACTCCCTAACCTGCTCTCAGTGCTGAGAGTAGCGTTCTTATTACTCAAGCAATTGAGTTAGGAGAAACGTTTCTCCTAAATTCATTTCAAGGATGCCCCTGTTTGTGACTTGAATGAAAAAATGAGCTTTTAGCTCACATTATGCTTCACGAAGCAGATATCCATTTTATACTTCGCAAAAATAGTGAAAGTAGAAAATTTATTTTTCCA
>NZ_JACJQL010000092.1 GCF_014696625.1 Nostoc parmelioides FACHB-3921 | reverse complement strand
TGCAAAGGAACTTATTCACTTTAGTTTTGCGTGATTACATTGTAGAAAATCTTACCCATACTTGTGTTGCTTAGTACACATGAATGAAATTTTTTGTCAATGCGTAAGTCCTATTAATTTCAATTTTCGCTATTTATACAGGTGTAAAACATCTAGTGTTTAAGTAAAGAAGTATTGAGAACAGAACCAAAGTATTAAGCTAGTTCCTAAAACACAAATAATCCCTGCTATCCCAGCCAGAGGTTTTTTGTTTTTCCCAGTCCAAAAATCGGAGACTTTATCTGTGTAAGTAACTAATTGGGCTGTATCTATAGTAGCGATCGCCCACACTAAAGCCGAATGTAATCCCCAAGCTATACCCAGGTTACCGCGATCGCTGATCCTTGCCAACACCAACATCATTCCTAGTAACCATAGCCCTGGTAGTTGAGGTACAGTTTCTCGTTGTTCCCAAACTAAGTGTAAAAGAGCAAAAATCAAGCTAGAAAGTATTCCTGCTGCCCATATTGAATAGTCTCTTTCTAATTCTGTTAACAGGAAACCACGAAAAACTAATTCTTCTATTCCTCCCACCAATAACGCTATCAAAAAGATAGGTAATGAGATAGATGCTATTTGCTTGATATTTGATTCTTTAAAATAGCACCAGCCCAACCACAATTGACAGGTAAATAAAATAGCTATACTTAAAACTCCTAAACCAAGGCCTAGTGCTAAGGAACTCAACAAGGCAAAATTACCAACAATCCCATAATTTGCCCAAGAGCTATTAGTTAACCAAATCACGCCCCAAAGCATTAGAGGTGCTAATAAGTAGAGCGAGAGCATCAACGGTAATTTCTGCTCTGGTTGTAACGGTTTGATTGGTTGCCAATTAAGTAATTTCAATGACACTGCCGCAATTGGTAACCAGCACACCAACCAAGCGATAAAAAACGCCATCACAACAGTTATCGCCGGGGCATTTTTCATAAATGCCAGCAGATTGCTGATTGATGGCGTAAAGACAATTGTCAAATTCAACACAAAAATCACAGTAGACTATTTGCAGAATAAATTTTTGGCTTATAAATCAAGCCTCTACTAAGAGTAGTCACTTCTGCAAGGAATAAATCGTATTTTTGCGTTAGATAAAATTATTTAATCAGTGATCAGCTATTGCGCTTTTAAACCACATAGTCACTTGTATAGTTCATTGACAGTTGACGGTTAACTGTCAACTGTCAACAGCCAACATGAAAATATGTGCAAGTTAAACGCCTGACAGCTTACCAGGTTCTTATGGCATTGGGGACACGTTAAAAGTCATCACTTTAACTTATCACCCCTGAGAGAATTTACTCTTCATCTTCATCAGATTCGTCGATGTCTAAATCTGGGGAGAGCTTTTTATCGCTTTCACCGAGTTGAATCAAGTGAATGTGTTTGTATCCCAATCTAATTTCAAATTCATCACCTGGTTTTAATCCCATTGCTTTGGTGTAAGTAGCACCAATCACAATTTGACCATTTTGATGAACGCTGACTCGATATGTCGGTTCACGACCACGACCATCTTTTGGTGCTTCTGGGCTAAGAGGAATACCTCTAGCCGATAGCAAAGCATCGTAGAAATCTGTGAGATTAACCCGGACTTGGTTATTCTTAGTAACGGTATAGTAACCGCACTGTTTAGCTCTTTCTCGTCGTGGTAGAGTAGAAAGTTCTTTTACCTTAGCTAGCAGTGCTTTTCCAGTTAAAGGCGCGGTTGCAGTTTCAGTCATTACGCTCAAAATTTCCTTACTTTCTCCAAACTGATAAACTATGTCGTCTCATGCCAGTATTTGACTTTTTAGCATCTGCATAAAGTTACTGGAGACTGTAAAAATCAAGGGTGAATTCCTGCTGATATTAGCCTCAAATGCCTCTATTGCGTTTAATCACAACAGATTAAGAGGTCATGAGTTTCACAGGCACTAATTTCAGTGATTTTACGGCATTTTTAACCATCATTCGCCATTGGAAATGCAGTTTTTTTCTCTTTTGGCACTACTGTAGAGGTGTAAATTTGCGCCACCTTAACAAGTTGTGCAGGTTCTACTACAAACTAGTCGTAGACCAAAGAAATTGCAGGTTATCCACTTTTAGTGCTTGCCTTTGTTGCTTTTGAGTAGTAAGGTTTTCCCTATGTTTACTCTTCAGCTTCAGACAGCATGGTATTTGAATATGGTTTGGACATACACCCTTTTTTGCTGTGTCCTGCTTGTAGAGACGAGAAATTTCATGTCTCCACATTACGAAGAAACCAAGCAGTAGTAGCAACAGTTATACAGCTGTTGATTCTGGTTTTGTAACTTCGTAATTTTATATTAAATACTAGCATGGACTAATAATAGCAAAATAGTTGTTTATTTTTAAATCTAACTTGCAGATAAATTTTCAGCTAAAAGCCCAAGCTAATGAAAATAGAAAGCAGGAACGATTTTCTTTCTGCTTTATAAGCTAGAGTGATGATTGCACTATGGCTTTTATAAAAATTAATCTAAATTCAGATGAGTAGTTTTGACGAGTGAGTTATATTCTGAGATTCACTCGATTGAGATGAGACTAAAAGCTAAGAGAATGAAAGTCCTAGTTTATTCTCACCAGACAAAAATTATTGTGTTTTCTTTACGTCTGTCTATGGGAAGAATAAATCTCTCTACATCTATCTAGCATTTTCTTGCCACTATTAGATGTGTATTCTCAGCTTTAACGCTTATATACAAACAAAAAATGAACTTTTAGTGAGGATTATGAAAGTCGGTAGTAACCAGTGGGGAGTATGCAAAAATTTTTCTGCTTTGTTGTACAAGCTAATCAAATTAGGGATCTATAGGATTTACACTTGATTTTTGAAATTTGCGTCGTGTGGGCATTGCCCACATTAGCATGGTTTTGGTAGACATCGCCCACCCTATGATACTTAAATTTCTTCACCAATCAAATCAGCTTCCTATCGGTGGAAAAGAAGTTAGAGGTTAGGGTCTAGGGAAGAGGGATTTTGCTCCTTAGCTATCTACTAAGTTCATGAACGACTAAGTTAAAAACACCGGATGATAGCTACTAGTGCTTAGTAAAAGTCTCTCAATCGGACAAGGAAACTTTAACTATTGTTGTGTAAGCGCTTCATTATCGCTATTCTAAGTTAAGATTTTTTCATGTAACGCTCTTGCATATCTTGACATCAAGAATTATCAAGAATCATTAAAGCCTTAACTTTGGATATTTGATGGGTAAGGCAGTCCCGATGAAAAAATTTCACAGTCATAGATGAAAGATATCTTTCCCCTGCACCCATATACCCTTATACCCCTACACCCTCTTTCAAGCTAGATGAAGCTGAAGCTCATTTGTAGTGAAACGACCTTAGTGATTTGAAAAAATCAGCAAATTCAATCAAAAGCATAGAATTAACTTTTTTTCCATTAAAGCTGCGACCACCTCTCAAATCTCATTTATGGCATTGCTGCAATTAAAATTTTAATGGTTATGCTGGAACTAGAATCAGTCGCTCGTTGACTGACTAGCTCTTAACACTAGGCTATTTTTGCAAACACCAGCCTCGAACCAAAATTTTCCAGGTTGGTGAGATAATTTTAAGACTTTGGTTGGTAGCAATGGAAGTTCTATTTAAAATCATTCGTCAACAACAAAATTCTGCTCCTATTGTGCAGAATTACCTTATAGAGACAGACCCTGGTAATACCATCTTGGATTGTCTTAATCGTATTAAGTGGGAGCAAGACGGAACACTAGCATTTCGTAAAAATTGCCGCAATACTATTTGTGGTAGTTGTGCCATACGAATTAATGGTCGTTCAGCTCTAGCTTGTAAGGAAAATGTAGGTAGTGAACTTGCTAGATTACAAAAAATATCATCTTCAGCAAATCAAGCAAGTAGCATTCCAGAAATGACGATCGCTCCTTTAGGCAATATGCCAGTCATTAAGGATTTAGTCGTAGATATGAATAGTTTCTGGAATAATCTAGAAGCAGTTGCGCCCTACGTCAGCACAGCAGCGCGACAAGTACCAGAACGAGAATTTTTACAAACACCAGATGAGCGATCGCGCCTCGATCAAACTGGTAATTGTATTATGTGCGGTGCTTGCTACTCAGAATGCAACGCCCGTGAAGTCAACCCCGACTTCGTCGGCCCCCACGCTTTAGCTAAAGCCTACCGCATGGTTGCAGACTCCCGCGATACTGACACAGCCCAACGCTTAGAAAACTACAACGAAGGCACTAAAGGCGTTTGGGGTTGTACTCGTTGTCTTTACTGCGATTCAGTTTGCCCAATGGAAGTAGCCCCATTAGAGCAAATCACCAAAATCAAGCAGGAACTCCTCAGCCAAAAACAAGCCAGCGATAGCCGCTCAATTCGCCACCGCAAAGTATTAGTAGAGCTAGTCAAAGAAGGTGGCTGGATTGACGAACGGCAATTTGGCTTACAAGTAGTCGGTAACTATTTAAAAGACCTTAGAGGATTACTCAGCCTCGCTCCCCTGGGTTTACGAATGATTGCCAAAGGTAAATTTCCTCTATCCTTTGAACCATCCGAAGGGACAGCCCAAGTGCGATCGCTCATTGAATCCATACAAAAGGAGTAATCAATTCAAAATACCCTACGGGAAGCTAAAGCTACAAAATTCAAAATTCAAAAATTTCTCCCCTACACCCTCAAAAACATAGGGAGTAGGGATTTTTTTACCACTCACCACCCCCTCACATCATCGCGGATCTTGCGGCACATTTAAGGGTTGCCCAGAACGGTTATAGACTAAAATATCCCACTGGCCATTATTACTAGACTCAAAAGCGATCGCACTACCATCAGCGCTAATGGTTGGGTTGCGGACTTCTGCTTGTAAATTATTTGTCAAACTGCGTGATTGTCGTGTTTCTCTGTCATAAATAAAAATAGCTGATCGCCCTTGACGACTAGCAGCAAACACCACATAACGACCATCCTCCGAAACACTGGGATGAGAGGCGATCGTATCTAAAGCATTTAATCCCGACAAATCTACCAAATTTTGAGTCAGCGTATCAAACATATATACATCCTGGCTGCCCCGGCGATCGCTGGTAAACACAATGTATCTTCCCGAACTTTGGGGATTAAGTTCCGAAGCAAGACTGTTAATACTCCTACCCCCTGGATCAAAAGGGTAACTCACCAACCGAGGATAACCAAAACATCCACCCAATAAGGTTGTACAAGCAAATATAAAAATACGTTTAATCATTCGTCAGGCGTATTATTTTCCTATCGCTTGTCTTTAGTCTAAACTCCAGTGTTAACAATTCAAAATCCAAGACATTTTCAGACGTTCGTGATTGATGAATTAATTTTTGCCTGAAGAATTGGTAATTCAACCACAAACTCTGTACCTTTACCCGGTTCTGATTGGCAGTAAATCTTGCCTTTGTGTTTATCTGTGACAATCTGATAGCTGATCGACAGTCCCAGTCCAGTACCTTTACCGACCATCTTAGTAGTAAAAAATGGATCGAACAATCTGGGGATGATCTGCTCATCAATGCCGAGTCCATTATCGCTAATCCGAATACTCATCCAGTTTTTATTCAGTAGAGATGTATAAATGCGGATTTCGCTAGGATGTGCGGCAATTACTTCAGGAGATAGCTTTGCTTCCCGTTCTTCTAAGGCATCAATGGCATTAGACAGCAAATTCATAAATACCTGGTTTAACTGACCGGGATAGCACTCTATGAGAGGTAAATTATCATAGTCCTTGGTCACATGAATGGCGTGGCTATCAGCTGAGGGCTTTAAGCGATGTTGTAAAATCATCAAAGTGCTGTCGATACATTCATGAATATTTGCTGTTTTTAAGTCAGCTTCGTCTAGGCGTGAGAAGCTACGTAAAGAGGTGACAATTTCCTGAATGCGCTGAGTACCTACCTGCATTGACTGGAATAAGTTAGGTAAGTCCTCAAATAAAAACTCGATTTCGGCTTGCTGGAAAAACTCTTGTATTTCCGGTTCTGCATTGGGGTAATAATGCTGATAAAGTTTCACATAACGCAGCAACTCTTGGGTATATTGATGGGCGTGTTCTAAGTTGCCGTGGATAAAATTAATTGGGTTATTAATCTCGTGGGCAACCCCTGCTACCAACTGCCCCAAACTGGCCATTTTTTCAGCGTGGATAATTTGCATCTGGGCAGTGCGGAGTTCCTTGAGTGTCTGGGCGAGTTGATCTGCTTCTGCACGAGTCTCACCAAGCAAACTCGATTGTTGAAACAAGTTAGCTTGATGTAGGGCTACACTGAGTTGAGCTGCTATTTGAGTGACAAACTCCAATTCGTCTTCTTCCCAATGACGTGGATGAGTGCATTGGTGAATACACAATAATCCCCACAGATTATCACCTTCCATCAATGGCACAATAATCTGAGCTTTGACTTGGAATTGCTCAATCACATCCAGATGGGGTACTTTAGAGCCAACACTATTGACATCGGAAATTACTTGTACTTGCCCTTGGCGATATTGAGGTGCATAATGGTCGCCAAAGCAATAGTCCTGCACCTTCACAGCTAGGGCAGAATCAAACTTGGGCAACACATCTTCAGCAATAAATTCACCACTACAAAAACCCTGATCAGAATCAAAGCGAAAAATGCCGACTCGATCTGCTTGCAGCGATCGCCTCACTTCCTGGACAGTGTTTTTCAAAGTTGCCTCTAAATCTAAAGATTCTCGAATTTTGACGACCAAATCAAATAAAATTCGGCGCTGTTCAGCCGATTTTTGCAGTTCATCAGCACGGGTTTGAATTTGGCTCATCATTTGAGAACTTTGCAGCGCCACGCCTAGTTGACTAGCTACTTGTCCCAAAAATTCTACTTCTACAATATCCCACTGGCGCGGTGCAGAATGTTGATATGCCGCCAGTAATCCCCACAAATTGCGTCCGACAAAAATAGGGGTTAAGGCATAAGCTCGAATCTTAAACTGCTCCAAAATATCTAAGTGACAGCGTGAGTGTCCGACTTGGTAAATGTCGTTAACTGCAAAATTTTCGTTGTTGCGATAGCGTCCCCCTTTGGTTTCTTGGAGGTGGGTATCTTCCCAAACCAGATTTTTACCAAAGGGGTTAATGCTGTCCCACTGCGCCTCCATTATACCGAAATTACTGACGAATTCACCACTCCAGTCAGGATTAAAGCGGTAAACTCCTACCCGCTCAACCCTCAGCATTTTACATACTTCTTGACAAGTTGTTTTTAAGATTAAATTAATATCTAGGGAAGAGCGAATTTTTCCCACTACTTCTGTGAGGGTGCGTTGCCGAGCGATCGCATTTTGCAGAGCATCTGCCTGTTGTTTCGATTGGGTTAAATTCTCTGCTTGCTGAATTGCCACCCCTAATTGCGCCCCCACCTGTCCGAGAAACTCCACTTCATAATTTGCCCATTGTCGTGGGCCAGTGTGTTGATAAGCTGCTACGAGTCCCCACAGTTTTTTACCGATGAAAATCGGTGCTAAAGCATAGGCATGAATCTTGAATTGCTCCAGAATGTCAATATGACAGCGTGTATGTCCAGCTTGGTAGATATCATTGACCGCAAAAGTTTCGTTATTGCGATAGCGTCCACCTTTGGTTTCTTGGAGGTGGGTATCCTCCCAAACCAGATTTTTGCCAAAGGGGCTGATTCTGTGCCACTGTGCTTCTACTGTCCCAAATTGACTGACAAATTCACCGCTCCAATCTTCATTAAAGCGATAAACTGCTGCCCGTTCTAGCTTTAGGAGTTTGCACAATTCCTGACAGGCGGTGTCTAAAATAATCTCCGTATTGATAGATGATCGAATATTGCCGACTACTTCCATCAAAGCTCGTTGCCTGGCAATAGCATCTTGCAGTTCTACTGTACGTTGTTTGCCTTCCTTGATGATTTCTTCCTGCTGCATTGCCACACCGAGATAGCTTGCGGCTTGCGAGATAAATTCCACCTCGTTATGATGCCATTGTCGAGGTGCAGAATGCTGATAGGCTGCTAGTAGACCCCACAGTTTTGTACCAACGAAAATCGGTGCGATCGCATACGCTCGAATCTGAAATTGTTCTAACACCTCAATATGACAACGAGAGTGTCCCGCATCGTAAATATCAGCCGTAGCAAACGGCTCATTTTTCCGGTATCGCCCCCCTTGAGTTTCTTGCAAATGAGAATCTTGCCACACCAAGTCCTGTCCAAAAGCAGTGAGTTTATCCCAAGGTGATTCTGCAAAACCAAAACGATTTATAAAACTACCACTCCAATCACTGTTGAAGCGGTAAATAGCTAATCGCTCAATCTGCAATTGCCCACAAATATCTTGACAAGAAGTCCGGCACAGAGATTCTATATTTATCGATGAACGAATTTTAGCCAGGATTCTCATCAATATTTTCTGGTACTGTCCTGCCAGGCGTAGCTGGTTGTGACAATCTGGCAAATCTGAAGAATTGGGCAGATCATAAGAGTTTCTTATCATAGATATTGGAAAAAATGAAACACCTAGTTTCATCTTTCCCAAATTTAATTTTCAGATCACAGCTTGAAAACTCAGGGAATTATAAAACTTCAATGATTCACTTTCGAGCCAGGATAAGGATTATCAGTTTCTTTCGCCTTTGCTCCCCCTCTTATGATGGCTGATTCACTGCTGCCCCATTGGGAATATCTAACTCAATATTCGGCCCCCTGTCTAAGACTTCGATATCCCATTGTCCACGGGCGGCAGTTTCAAAGACAACATAACGTCCATCTGGACTAATACCCGGATTTCGCACCCAACCGCGATAGGTAGGGGTAATAATTTGCGATTGTTGAATGGCGCGATCGTAAAGAGCCACTACTGGTCTACCTTGGTCGCTAGTCATGTAAACAATATACCGTCCGGTGTAGCTCAAACTGGGACTTTCGGTAATTGTCTCCGGTCGGTTTAATCCTGGTGTGCGAACAAAACTTTGCTGTTGTAAATCATACACAAGTAACTGATGCGCACCATTCCTATTAGAAATAAACGCCAAAAAGCGACCATTACCACTTAAGGCTGGTTGCTCTTCTGCGAAGCGACTATTGAGGGAAGTTGGCCCAAGGGGGATATCACCAGAACCACAAGAGCCAAGCAAACTCGCCAAGCCAAAAATTAGGCTCCAATGAATTGGTCTTTGGAGCCAGAACTGAGAAGTAAATTTTTTCACCTCAAATCTTTACTGGTTTCCGTCGCCTATAAGCTTACATCCATCCAGAGTGCTTTAGATATCATCAAAGTTTGTCGAGTTCTCTGAATCTTCATCTGACTGATCTATCGGTTTGTACGGTACGTAGTCAGTCGGGATAGCTTCATCATCTTGACGTTCTCTACGGGAAGAACTTGTATCAGCAGGCGGACGACGCTTTCTCGGTCTGGGTTGCACATCCTCATCTACTTCTGGGCGAGGATTATTATTTCCCCGGCGAGAAGGTTTTCTGACTTCACTACTAGAACTTTCCCAATCATCAACTTGCCTAGAAGCAGAACCCCAATCTTCTTGTTCGTAGCTTTCTGAAGTTCGGGTTGTTGGGCGGTTGGTAGGACGGCGGCGTGGTTTATCCGTTGGTTCCTGTCTCTCAGTGGTGTTACGGCGCTCTTTGCGGGGTGGTTGTTCCTCATAATAGTTATCACGAGAGGAACGATCTTCTCGACTGGGACGGATTCTGGCACGTACTGGACGTTCTTCCTCTTCCTCATCTTCGTAAGGTAAAGGAGCATAATCGTCTTCTACCTCAGCCTCATATTTCCGTCGGTTGTAAGAATAATTTTTGCTGACTGGTCGCTCATCATCGACAATTGGAGTGTTACGTTTCGCTTGTTGAGTAGCTATACTCCGCAGACGAATACTTTCAACTGCGAAAAATACAGTTGTACCGACTAGAAGCAGCTGACCAAATTGCAAAATCGGGTCTAACCGCCATCCTTGGAAAATAAGGATGAAACCGCACAGTAAGCCCACTGCTGCAAAAAATATATCCTGATCTCTTGACAGTTCTGGACGCACAGTGCGGAGAAAATATAGCGCTGCCCCAGCCACAGCCAGGAAAATTCCTAGAATACTGGCTGAGTTCGTTCCAAAATTAACCTGAGCCAGAACACTGGCTGAGTTCAGCCCAAAATTTAGCATTGTTCTTTTCCCAATATCAAATCTATGTTAGCGAGTCACACTTAAAATCACTACTCTAAACAATCACAATATAATATTTAAGCTTCAAAGCATCTGACAAAGAAGCTCTGAAGCTATGTACCAAAAGCTAAAAAAGCTTGGGTCTGCCAGCTTAGTATACCTTGCTTCCAATAACAGGGATTTTTACCTACAGTGGAATACAGGCTGCTGACAGACAAACAGTTGCGAGAGTCAAAACAACTCTCCAAACACTATGAACGCTGGATTTTATCTTTTTGGCTGATGAAAATCAAACCAACAGTAGCAGGGATAACGACAATTAAAGTACCCCAAGCCAAACTCCAAAGAAAATTTGATAAAGAAGGCGTCATGGATCTAAACCTTTTTTTACACTCTTCATCATAATTCTAATGGTGTATTACTTCCTTGAGAAGCCTATAGTTAATAGTCAATCGTCAATGGTCAGTTGTCAGTTGTCAGTAGCCAATAGTTCCCCTACTTCCCCTGCCCCTCTGTCTTCCACTAATTATTATTCATATCCACCCACGAATTGCTTTCGATACACAGTCATTAAGTGGCCGCATTTAGTTAAAATTGAAGAGAGAATGCTTTACAAAGCTTAAAATTTTCAGCTTTTGCTGGCAGTTTTTTGTAAATTCACAAAATAGTAGCTTAGATCGATGACTGGTGTTAACCTGAGCGTTTGGATTCTTGGCCCTGTGTTGGGAGTGATGACATTTCTGTTTATTTTCCGCATCATTCTCACTTGGTATCCGCAAGTCGATCTGAACCGTCTGCCCTTCAACTTAATTGCTTGGCCCACTGAACCATTTCTCATTCCTTTGCGAAAAATCATCCCACCTATCGGCGGTGTTGATATCACCCCCATTGTATGTGTTGGTATTTTTAGCCTACTGCGAGAAGTTCTTCTAGGCCAGCAAGGATTACTAACGATGTTGGCGCGGATGAGTTAGGGAATTGGTAATTGGTGATTGAAACTCTATTACCCATTACCCATTACCCTATTTATTCATCTCCTGCACAAAGCTAGTAGACACGTTACCTTGCAAAAATTGCGGATTTTCCATAATTCTTTGATGAAAACCAATGGTTGTAGGTAATCCGGTGATGGCGCACTCTCTGAGAGCGCGTTTCATGCGGTTAATAGCAGTAGCGCGATCGGGGCCCCAAACGATCAATTTACCAATTAAGGAATCATAGTAGGGCGGAATTTGGTAATCCGTGTAAACGTGGGAGTCAATCCGCACGCCAGGGCCGCCAGGGGGAAGATAACCGCTAATGCGTCCGGGGGCTGGGCGGAAATCGTGGTCTGGGTCTTCGGCGTTGATGCGACATTCGATCGCATGACCGCGTAAAACTACTTGGTCTTGAGTTAGTCTAAGTCTTTCCCCTTGGGCAATTCTGATTTGCTCAACTAATAAATCCACTCCAGTAACCATCTCAGTTACGGGATGTTCTACTTGAATCCGGGTGTTCATTTCCATAAAGTAAAACTGACCGGATCTATCTAACAAAAACTCGATAGTACCTGCCCCAGTGTAATTAATAAACTGAGCCGCTTTCACCGCCGCTTGTCCCATTTTTTCCCGTAGGTCTGAGTCCAGGGCTGGGCTGGGGGCTTCTTCCAGTAACTTTTGGTTACGGCGCTGAATTGAGCAATCCCTCTCGCCCAAGTGAATCACATTGCCGTAACTATCAGCCAAAATTTGAAATTCAATGTGGCGCGGACGTTCAATAAATTTTTCAATATAAACGCCAGCATTACCAAAGGCTGCACCTGCTTCACCTTGGGCGGCTAAGAAAAGTTTGACAAATTCATCTGGCGATCGCACCAGTCGCATACCCCGGCCGCCACCACCAGCCGTGGCTTTGATCATCACTGGGTAGCCGATATCTTTCGCCAGTTCTAATCCTTCTTGCTCTGTCTCTACCAAACCTTCACTACCCGGTACTGTCGGTACACCAGCTTTTTGCATGGTTTCCTTGGCGGTGGATTTGTCCCCCATGAGGCGGATAGCTTCTGGGGTGGGGCCGATGAATGCAATATGATGGTCAGCACAAATTTCCGCAAATTTGGCATTTTCAGATAAAAAGCCATACCCAGGATGAATAGCACTGGCATTGCGCGTTAAAGCCGCAGCAATAATATTGGGAATATTCAAATAACTTTTAGCGCTAGCAGGTTCGCCAATACAAACCGCTTCGTCAGCAAGTTGGACATGAAGAGCATTCCGGTCAACAGTCGAGTGAACTGCGATCGTCGCAATCCCCATTTCCTCGCAGGCGCGGAGAATGCGCAGCGCTATTTCTCCCCGATTGGCAATTAATATTTTGTCAAACTTCATTTTCTAGTTTTCGATATCAGTATCAGTACCAGTAGATAGAAATTGTCTCCCATCCAAGTTGCTTTTAGCGCGTAGGCGTAGCACGCCTTAGGCATCGCTTCATCTCAAATTATGACAGGAGATACCCCAGGCTCATCTTTAAATAAATTGCAGGAAACGGACTTACCAACAAGATTTTTCATGGAGGTAGGGTGTGAGGGTTTAAGGGTGTAAGGGCAGAAAACCCCCATACCCCTTTTAATATCACTTGTGGCAATACTCCATTTCTGTTAGTCTCGTATCCTCCTTCGGGAAATTTGTATATTTAGCAAAATAAATTTTCTATAAAGTTTGGCAAATATAGTTTTACCTTGTTTTGTGCAATTTTTTTGTGCTAGTATATCTTCTTGTACAACCCGTGCGGATGTGGCGGAATTGGTATACGCGCACGCTTGAGGTGCGTGTGGCTTTGCCTTGCGAGTTCGAGTCTCGCCATCCGCATTTTTTAGTGACTATAGTCAATCTTGAAAGGTCAGTGGTCAAAAGTGATAAATTTTTGACTCCTGACCTTTCTAATTATTGGGTGGAAGAGAGGAAGAGGAACAAAGGACAACTATGGCTGGGGACTGGGGACTGGGTAAAAAGTCTTGTTGTGTCTAGGTTGTATCATCTATTGATGTCCTAACACTACTGACAACAGCCATAACAACGGACAACTGACAACTGACAACTGACAACTAATTAATTTTTTGTGCTTTTATATAAATAAGTAAATTTTTGTAAAGAACATTGACTGCTACTTTTACTCCAAGCAACAACTCAACACTGCCAGCCGGATGGCATCGCCTCACTCCTATTTGGCAAGGTGGGGAAGAAGTAATTAAACATAGTTTGCCTCACACTCAGCTGGCTCCCGCGTGGCAACTACTACTATTAGGTGATGGCTCACCCACAAGACATTTAGAATTACTTACTGGTGAGCCGACAGAAGTCGATGTCATTGATATGTCATTGATTGGTCTGGATTTGGATAGTGCGCCGGATTTAATCCAATCTGTTCCAGCGCCAAGACTGCGGCGACAGGTATGGCTACGTACAGCCTCTGGCCAAAGACTCGCCTATGCAACCTCATGGTGGGAAGCCAGTCATGTAGATGAGTATTTGCAAAACCGTTCATTACCGATTTGGGCAAGTCTAGCTCGTCTTCGCACCGAGTTGTATCGAGATGTGCGAGGTATTTATTATGGAAATTCAGAGGCCTTGCAATCAGGGTTTGGCGTGGATGGGCCTTTCTGGGGTCGCCATTACCTGTTTTGGCATCACGGCCAACCTTTAACCTTGATTTATGAAGTTTTTTCTCCGTATTTAACAAAATACTTGGGGCCGATGCAACTAAGTTCTAGGAATGGCAAAGTATAAAAGCTTTGACATGACTTGGGAATTTGTAGTTATTTAATTTAAAAATTAATTAAAATTTAATACAATATGGGATTTGTATCTGGTTATAAACATTAAATGTCAAACAAGATACTGATATCTTGCGGCTTTTAGTCGTTAGTTATATTTATGACTTACACATAAAAACGAAAAATAAAGGGTTGAGAGAATGGGTGTAGGGAAGAGTTTGGGTGTGTAAATATTTAAATTTTGGGAAAATTTTATACAAAGATGTTAATCTAATTGACTGCGTTAAAAATACAGAAAACGTTAACTTTACTTTTGTTGATTAGGAATGAGTATTTTATTTATCCTGTGTTGTAGTAGTGAGGTTATAACCTGGGCTAGTAGCTAATTTGCCAGTGAGAGGTGTAGGGTATAATGACCGATGCACAAAAGGATAAGCTAAAGTGCTTTTAGAGCGTAAAAAACCATAAAAGCAGGATGCTTGGTGTGATTAATTTATTTCATTTTGAATTACTTATAAGCCTCTAATTTCATTTATGGGAGATTTGTTAATTTCTTATTTTGCGGAAAGTTTGGGCGGATTTTTCCACCAATAGTTTAGGCCTCACCATAGGTGATCAAAACTTTCCCAGAAGAACTTTGAATTCGGAGCGAAGCGACGTGACACTGCCTATTTTGTCTGTTCCCATGAAGAAAAGAAACAAACCATCTTTGGTGCTGACACTTTCCGCAGCCGGGTTATTAGTTGGTGGCGGTGCAGCCGGATACTGGTTATTGAGCCAGAGAGAAGCATTTTCGAGAAATTTGTTAGTAGGGGCAAATATTATTCCACAAGATGCCTTATTTGCGGTTTCTCTGAGTACAGACCCTAAACAATGGCAGAAATTGCAGAAATTTGGCACAAAGGAAAGCCAAGCTATAGTCAATCAAAATTTATTACAATTACGCGATCGCTTTCTGACTAATCAAGGTTACAACTTCGAGCAAGATATTCAACCTTGGGTAGGGGATGAAGTGACCTTAGCAATTTTAGCTCCTGAGGTAGTTAAATCAGCAATTAAACCAGTATCGACTAATACAGAGGCAAAAAATAGCCAACAGTCGATGGTTATGGTTTTACCAGTAAGAAACCTACAAAAAGCCAAAGGTATTTTCGCTCAACCAAAAAACCCTAATCAAGCCCAGTGGAAAGATAGCACCTATCAAGGGATTACTATCAAACAAAGTGAGGGACAAACGGGGGAAAACTTTTCAGCAGCTTTAATAGATGAACGCTTTCTCGTCATTACCGACAATATTAAAGTCACAGAAAAAGCAATTGACGCTTATAGAAATAAGACAACCTTAGCAACAACAGGCGGTTTTGCAGAAAACTTTCCGAAAGTAGCTAGTTATCAGCCTTTGGCTCAGTTTTATGTGAATGTCCCCAACGCTGCAAAAATAGCCGCCATTGCTCCCAATCGTCGCTTACCAGCACAAGTTCTAGCACAACTGCAAAATAACCAAGGTTTAGCCGGGACTGTAACTTTAGAGCCAGAAGGAATACGCATCAAAGGAGTTTCATGGCTCAATCCTCGTAGTCAGCGTGTATTGGCTGTGACAAACAAAGCTGGCAATATGCAAAATCGTGTACCAGCAGAAACCATTATGATGCTGTCTGGGGGAGATTTACAACGCCTATGGAGTGACTACGTTTTAACGTCTCAAGGTAATCCTCTAGCACCAGTAACACCAGAACAACTGCGGAGTGGAGTTAAATCACTCACAAATCTCGACTTAGAAAGAGATTTACTCAAGTGGATGAGAGGAGAGTTCGCTGTATCCTTAATTCAAGGTACTCCTAAGCCGGGTTCACAGGAAGATTTTCGGGCGGCTTTGGTGTTAATGATCCAAGCAAATGATACCTCCGATGGTCAAAGCCGGCGCAAACTAGCTGAAACATCCATTAAACAGCTAGATGAGGTGATGAAAAATCAATACCAATTCCAAATTCAACCCGCAACCGTAGCAGGTAAACCCATCACTAATTGGATTAGCCCCTATGGAACTCTCACGGCTACCCACGGTTGGTTGGATGGAGACGTTTTCTTCCTATCAATAGGCGCTCCCATTACCGATAAAATTGTTCCCAAACCCAATAACACCCTGGCTAACAGTTTGGCATTTCAACAAACAGTACCAGTAGAACCTAATCCTACAAACGGTCAGTTTTACTTGGATGTGGAACAGACAGCAAAAAACTTTCCCCTACCAAGACTGATACCTAAGCAACAAACATTGTTAGCTGCGACGCGTTCCATCGGTGTGACAACTGCGGTTAGCGATAATCGCAGCACCCGCTACGACATTTTTCTCACACTCAAAAAAGCTGATAATTCTGCTGCTATACCCAATCCATAGTCAAGGTATAGAGTGCAAAATACTAGGTTTCATAATCCATGCTAGATACCTAAGGCCTAAAAATTTCTAATTTTGAATTTTGAATTTTGAATTTTGAACTCCCTAGAGCAGATAGGATCAGAAAAGTCAGGATAAATGATTTTCAAAAATCCACTGCGGAGAACATTTTATGAATCTGGTTTCACTCCAGAACTGGTTAGATAACGCGTCCTTTGCCGTCTTATTCCTTACAATGCTGCTTTATTGGATAGGTGCAGCGTTTCCCGGTTTACCAGCAATTAATGCTTTAGGAACAGCTGGGATGGCGATCGCTAATTTGTCCATAGCAACCCTGCTGGGCGCACGCTGGATCGAAGCTGGTTATTTCCCTTTAAGTAATTTGTATGAGTCGCTGTTCTTCCTTTCTTGGGGAATTACAACTGTTCATCTGATTGCTGAAAATTCTAGCCGCAGTCGTTTAGTAGGTGTGTTTACCACCCCTGTGGCTATGGGGATTGTGGCTTTTGCTACCTTAACACTGCCATCAGATATGCAGGTATCAGAACCCTTAGTACCTGCACTAAAGTCAAACTGGCTGATGATGCACGTCAGCGTCATGATGTTGAGTTATTCGGCGTTGATGGTGGGTTCATTACTGGCGATCGCTTTCTTGGTGATCACTCGTGGTAACAATATACAGTTACAAGGCAGTTCCGTCGGTAACGGTGGCTATCGTACCAACAGCTATCGCTTGATGAAAGCTGGTGAGATCATTTCTCAACCAGCAACACCACCAGTAGAAAATAATGGTTTTGCTCGTTTGGAAAGCCAAAATAACGGCAACGGTAACACAGCCGTATTGAACTTAGCCGCTACCCCTCAAGCGAAAACCTTAACACCTGCCGAAACCCTCTCTCCCCAACGCCTCAGCCTAGCCGAAACCCTAGACAATATCAGCTATCGCATCATTGGTTTAGGATTTCCCCTGTTGACAATTGGGATCATTGCCGGTGCAGTTTGGGCAAATGAAGCCTGGGGTTCTTACTGGAGTTGGGATCCTAAAGAAACTTGGGCATTGATTACTTGGTTAGTATTCGCTGCCTATCTCCACGCCAGAATTACCCGTGGTTGGCAAGGTCGTCGTCCAGCAATTTTAGCCGCTAGTGGCTTTGTTGTTGTCTGGATTTGTTACCTTGGTGTCAATCTTTTGGGTAAAGGTTTACATTCCTACGGGTGGTTTTTTTAAACAACTTATCCGTTGTTCTCCTCTTCGTTCTTGGAGAGGAGAATCTATCTTATTAAATAACTGAGTATAAATATTTATATTAGTTGTCACTAAATCTACAAAATCATGATTTATTGCGGATAAAGCATTATATCTGTGGAAAGGAACTATAGATTTAGCCACAGGAGTTTCTTATGGGAGATGGATTTGAAAGACTAAACCATGATGAAGTAGTATCCATAGCACCGGATACATTTAATAAATTAGATATTGCTAAAACTTTTAAAGTTCGTGATTTGATTACGGCGATTAAAGAATATATTGGAGCAGATGGCACACCTGAAGCAAATTTATATACCTTAGGTATAAATTGTGAAGTATTAAAATTTACGGCTCAAGGATGGAAGAAAGGCAAAGTGAGACTGGCTTTAGAATTTTCTCCTGATGAACCCGAATCACCATTAGAAGAAATTAGCGAAAAATTAACACACTTTGATATTTTATGATGGGTGGATGGCTCATAGGTGTAGGTTTTTACTCTTTTATTCCCTAGTCATTTTTAACGGTGGTTCGTTGACATAGCCACTTAATAAATGCTAATGATGGTATGAAAAAAGTTTCGTTAGCGAAATGAAATCCAATCCCTATTTGTCCACAAAAGAAGCAGCCTTAAAAATAGGTATTTCTGAGCAAAGAGTTCGTACTCTATTGCGTAGTGGTGATATAAAGGGACAGCAAGTAGGGAAAGTATGGGTTTTGGAGCCAGAGGCAGTTGAAAATTACCTCAACCGAACCAAGGAAAATTATCCTGTAGACAGGAGAACCAAGGAAAATCATCACCAAGTAGTCAAAGCCATCTCTTTTTTCTCAGGAGCTATGGGGCTTGATCTTGGTTTTGAGAAAGCAGGTATTGAAATCCTCCTTGCGTGTGAGGTTGATAAGTATTGCCGACAAACAATAGTTGCAAACAAGCCAGATATTGCACTTTTGGGGGATATAGCGTCTTACAGCGCTCAGGACATCTTAGACCATGCCCAGCTAGCCAAAGAAGATGTAGACATTATGTTAGGTGGACCTCCCTGCCAAGCTTTTTCTACAGCAGGGGCAAGGCGTGGTTTCAAAGACGAGAGGGGCAATATATTCCTGAAATACATTGAACTTATTTTACAAATACGCCCAAAATATGCTGTCATCGAGAATGTAAGAGGACTCCTTTCCGCTCCGTTGCTACACCGCCCGCACTTAGAAAGGGGTAAAGATAATGCCCCTTTATCGAGGGAAGAAATGCCAGGTGGTGCCTTGAAATATATTGTGGATGAACTTCGTAAAGGCGGATACAGTATCAGTTTCAACTTATATAACACGGCAAATTATGGCGTTCCCCAAATTAGGGAAAGAGTAGTCATGATCTGCCATCGTGGAAAGGACAAGGTTCCTTATCTATGCCCCACACATTCAGAAATGGGTGATTTTGGCCTTGATAAATGGAGAACCCTACGTGAGTCTATTACAAACCTGGATCAAAGTGACGCGGAGTATATTGAGTTCCCCGAAGGAAGGTTAAAGTATTACAGAATGTTAAAAGAAGGGCAGTATTGGAAACATCTCCCTGATGAATTGCAAAAGGAAGCATTAGGGAAATCCTATTATTCAGGGGGAGGAAAAACTGGTTTCCTTAGGCGTTTGTCTTGGGATAGGCCAAGCTGTACCTTAGTGACATCCCCTGCCATGCCAGCAACTGATATCTGTCACCCGGAATATCTTCGCCCATTAAGTATTCAGGAATATAAACGCATCCAGCAGTTTCCAGATAGTTGGGTCGTATGTGGTTCCCTCATGGATCAATATCGGCAGATAGGGAATGCTGTGCCTGTTGGTTTTGGAGAAGCAGTTGGCAAAGCAATTCTTGCACACATGAGTGGCAAGATAGAACACCCGCCTTTGAACTTCCCATTTTCCCGCTACAAAGGTAACGATGATGTGTCATGGGAGGCTAAAATCACAAAATCCCTAGAAGAGGAAAAACCAGTCCAGGGTTCACCTTTTACGGTATGTGCTGTTTAAGAGTTAGGCTTTGATAGCTCTTAAGGCAGAAAGGTATTTTTCCACATACAATTTGAAGCCTTTTTCTGAAAGATTCTCTTTCCCTTGCAATGAGGGGAATTTATCCCAATTATCTCCCCTTTTTTTAGAAAAAGTTCGGAACCATTTTTTAATTGGGGTGCCACGACGTATAGCGGCCGAAGAAGAATTTTCAGTATTATCCCTGTTTTTTACTTGCAGTGATTGCCAGACATTTTCGCTATCACAATAGACCTATCTTTAAAATAAATTTTATAGGAAAATAAACAGAGGAGCTAGAAAAGCGAGTATTAATAATGACAAGCCCCTTAAAAAGAATAGAATCATACCCAGAGG
>NZ_JACJQL010000091.1 GCF_014696625.1 Nostoc parmelioides FACHB-3921 | reverse complement strand
CGGGTATATACTTCCAGAGCCGCAGAATAAGCAGCGATGGCCTTCTCCAGATTCTCCCCTCTGTTTCCTAATATTCTGTCAGAGTAAGCAGTCGCCAGATTATTTTGTATGGTTGCCCATTTTTCAGGAAAGGCTGGGCGGTTGTAAATAGATTGGATGATTTCGTAGCCAGTAATGGCAATTTCCATGTTGTTGGCTTTGCTACCCAAGGGAAATTGCTGAATCAGATTACTAAAGTTACCAATCACATTAGCGATGGATGTTGCTGTATCTTGTTCTGCTTCTGCTAAGGTATTTGTTGCCCAACGGCGCAGTAATTCTGCAAAGATACGATTTAGTTTATCGGTATTAGCTGCCAGCAACAGGTAAATTACTTGAGGATTGCCGTTACTTTCTGCTGTTGCTCGCAATACTTCTAAGATAAATGGCGAGTAAGTCTCTATATCTGCTTTGGTGATGGGGTGCGTTTCTGGGGTGGTGAGATATGTTGCTAAGTTTCTCAACCAATTGGCTCTATTTTCTTCTCCCTGCTGGGCAAAATGCTCTGCTGCTAATCCTACCACCTGCACAAAGTCAGCATCTAGCAATTCTGTATTCGCTGCTAATATCTCTGGTTCTTCCCCACTAGGGCAATCTAGCAGATTTTGAATTAGCTGATAATAAGCCTGTAAACGCTGTTCGTTCATGAGCAGGTGCAAGTATCACATAACACAATCCCATTATGACGGAAAGATGAGGATTCTTGCTGAGTGTCAATTCTGTCAGCTTTTGCTGGTGTTGATTTCTTGACTATCAGAGTTGTTTGGTGGTGATTTCAATTCCTGTGGTGGCAAATGCAATTGATTTGGTCACAAAACTGAATCGTGTGGTGGCAAATACAATTGATTTGGTCACGAAACTGAATCGTGTGGTGACGAATGCAATTGATTTGGTCACGAAACTGAATCGTGTGGTGACGAATGCAATTGATTTGGTCACGAAACTGAATCGTGTGGTGGCGAATGCAATTGATTTGGTCACGAAACTGAATCGTGTGGTGACGAATGCAATTGATTTGGTCACGAAACTGAGTTTTTGATAATTAAAAAAATGAGTTTCGTCACTAATTTTATTTTTTTGATAACTAATACTAATATTTTATGATTGTGGTGGGCATTGCCCACCCTACAGTCAACAGTCAACAGTCAACGCCCATAGCGCGCATTAACCTGACTAACAAACGACTCAATTCATGAATAACTTAACTGCTATTGTTCTTGCAGGTGGTCAAAGTTCCCGGATGGGACAGGATAAAGCTTTGATAACTGTTCAAAGTGTGCCGTTGTTGCAATTTGTGTGTAACATTGCCGCCAGTTGTGCTGATACTGTTTATATTGTCACCCCTTGGCCGGAACGCTATGAGCATTTAGTTTTAACAGGGTGCAAATTTCTTCCAGAAGCGGCGACTCAGGGGCCTTTGATTGGCTTTGCTCAAGGGTTAGCAGAGGTAAAAACTGAGTGGGTGTTACTTTTAGCTTGCGATTTACCTAAATTACGGGTTGAGGTTTTGCAAGAATGGGCTGCTAATCTTGATAGTGTACCAGAGGAAGCGATCGCCACTTTACCCCATCACGCCAAAGGCTGGGAACCCTTATGCGGTTTCTATCGCCGTCGCTGTTTACCGCCATTATTAGAGTTTATCAATCAAGGTGGGCGCTCTTTTCAACAGTGGCTACAACATCATTCTGTACAAGTTTTATCTCTACCAACCCCAGAGATATTATTCAACTGCAACACACCAGAAGATTTAGCTGTAATTCAAGGTGAGTTTGATGACCTCTCCCCAAACCCCTCTCCGACACGGAGAGGGGCTTAAATATCTTGAAAGCTCAAAGAAAAATGAAGGTTTTGAAGCCTCTCTCCTTGCAGGCTACCGTGTATACACAAGTCTAATAACTTAGTCCCATAACGTTTTGATCCCCCCTAGCCCCCCTTAAAAAAGGGGGAACAAGAATCAAAGTCCCCCTTGTTAAGGGGGATTTAGGGGGATCAAACCACATTCTGTACCCAGCACTCAGATATGTGTACACCGTAGCCTTGCAGGGGAGAGGTACTCTACGAGAAGCGCTTCGCTCTATGGAGAGGGGTTTTAAGAATAAGTCGCACATCGCGTTAACTACTTCGGTCGTTCACTATCACGTTTAAAATTTTTGTCGAAAGATACGCTACCAATACCTTGAATAATTCCGCGACCAATTAAGCCTAAACCTCGACCAATGATTTGGGTTAGCACAAAGACAATGCCGCTACCTAAGACAGATAATAGTGATTGTAAACGAGGAGCGATCGCATCTCGAAATTCTAAACCTAATGTAACTACTAAAGGTACTCCAGACAATTGTGCTAGTTCGTCATTGCGGGGAGCATAAATGGAAATCTGGGCAATACCACGGGGTGCAAACACAAGTAGTTCGTAGCGGCTTTCAAAAATTGCTTTGGCTTCAGTTACATAGTTATTTAATCGGTATTTCCATGATAAATCATTTCTAAAACGTTCCAGTTCTCGTGTAGACATTAAAGATTTAACATAGAAATCTTGTTTAATTTCTTCTATATCTGCCAAATAATTTAACAGTGGTTGGACTACAGCATTAGCTACCTGAATTATCAAGTTTTCGAGTAACATTTCTGCGTGGAAGTTGGCTTCAGAGCTACCTGCTGGATAAGTATGATGCTCTACTCTTAAATCTGTTTGCAATAATAGATAAGAAAATAATTCTAATCCTAAAGGAATCTTATTCAGAATTGCTGTTTGTACAACTCCGGGATTCTGCAATAATACGGTGACAATTTCTAGATTACGCTTGCCTACTTGCACTCTGGAAAATTTGCCGAAAAAGTCTGTAATTACTGCTTGCCATAAATCATGTAAGATTACAGGCTGTAATTCTACTAACTGATTAGCTGTAATTTGAGCATTACGCAAAGCATCTAATTGTTGAGCCAGTTTTTGCAAAATTAGATATAGAAGTTCTCGCTTTTTAGCTTCACGAAAGATATCAATTTCTAAAATTGAATCTGAAACGTTATTTAAAGGAAATTGCAGTTTATTAATACAAGCTGCAAATAAATTGGTTTGTAAGGCTCTGGGACTGAGTAGCGGGGGTGATGTTGATGTTTGTTGTGAATCTGAGGCGCTAATTGTAGGTATGGGTGGGGGTACTATAGGTAGCGATTTGGCAACTGAGGAGGTTAATGTTGGCTGTTGTTTTTCTTGGGGTAAAATTAGTACCTGATTGAGCAACCAGCGACTTGCTAAAAGTTCTCTTCGCTTCCCGGCTAGAATTGCTCGATCTAATATTGGTAAACCAGGAGTTTGTAATTGTGCTGTGACTTCTTGCAGCGCATGATCAATATAATTCACACTTGATAAATGTAAATTTTGCCGCCACTTAGCCAAAGGTAAACGAGGCGTAACCGCAGCAACAGAGGAAGTAATTTCTGGGTTTACTGTTTCAGTCAACCAGTAGGAATTACCAGCCGCGACGGCTTCTATAACGGTGACTAATTGGGAAATGGGAGTACCTTTAGGGCAGTAACCCCGTACACCAGCAGCCCTCGCTGCCATGATTAGTCCTGCATCTGGAATTGCACTTAAGAGCAAAGTTGGTAGTGTGGGGTATGTAGCTTTGAGTTGCTGACAAAGTTGTAACCCTTGCTGTTGGCTATCAATTGAGCGACTATTCCCTAATTCTAAAATTACCAAGTCCACTTGATTGGGGTTAATCTGGGCAAGTTCCGCAAGTATTTGTAAAGCGGCTGTGTCTGTTGGTGCTTCCGATACCACCTCTATGTTAGGCATGGCTTCCAACGCTACCCGTAGTCCCAGGCGGAAAATAGGGTCTTGATCAACTAATAATAACTTTAAAGGGCGATCGCTCATAGTCTGCTCAAATACACCAGCACTGTCTTGGCTGCAACTCGTAAAAAGTAAAATCCCTCCTCATTGTCACCTGTTTTCGTCCACTGATAAATGAAAGATAATTACCATAAGCATCAATTATTCATGTGATTAAATGAACCTCAGTCTCCGCCAGTGGTTGGCAGAACGCCAAATAGAAATTAGCCATATAAAAACATTTGCTTCTGGGCAACTGGCAGGTATTGCCTATCGTATTGTTCAGGATATGGAACTTAAAAGCCTGATGCCGTTGGATATTTGTCCGTTAGCAGAAGTACTGCAATTATCATTAGGCACAGTTGAACAAGAAATTTCTGTGCTTGCTTCCTTAAGCGAACATCTTCTGCGTCATCTTAGTCAAAAAAAAGCTCTCAAACGCAATGAAGGTACTTGGTTAGCATTCCAAATTGCTTACCTGTTGGCGTTAGAACAGATTTTACTCCAAGAAGAACAGTTAAAAAGACCTTGGCTAAATCGTGCCAAAATTCCTGCACAAGCCACCATAATTATCTCAGATCCCCAACTCCAAGGATTATTAAAAACTCTCTCTCCCGGTAAATTAACTGATACTCAAGCCGAACAAGCACTTTCTTCTGTAGCAGATTCATTACTAGTACAACAGATGAATCATGCCACTGTAGCTTGGTTAATGGCTAATGGTGCAGAAGAATTAGAAGCCAAATTATTAACTCAGCGTTTAGATAATTCCCTTCCCGGATACCTGATAAAAATCATTGCTCAAAACTCCGCGCCTTTAGCGCAGCTACAAAAGTTTTTCCGCATAGGAACTTTAGAAGATGTCTTAAATATTGATTTACACAAAGAGAATTATCGCGCTAGTTTGCTACAAACTCTCAGTACACCATTATTAATGGAACATTTTGACCTCAAAAATATTTATGTTCCTTTATCTGGTGTACCTCAAGAACCTAACAGTGAACAAATAATTGATTTAAAAACATGGGTAGAAAAACAACTAAATGATTTAGAAACTATTGCTGTAATTGAGTCAGAACCTGGTTATGGGAAAACCAGTTTTTGTCAGATTTGGGCGGCAGAAGTAGCATTAAAACTTTATCCTCATTGGATGCCCATATTGATTCGGTTGCGGGATATTAAATATGGTAAAAGTTTGCTGGAAACTCTCAACTCTGGTTTTACATTAAATGCTCATGTCAACTTGTCTGCTTGGTTAGAGCAAACAAATAATCGATGTGTTTTATTACTAGATGGGTTAGATGAACTTCCCTCTTCTCATCAGGGAAATCGAGATAAACAAATTTTTATTCAACAGTTACTACAATTACAGTCCCAAGAACAACATAAAATTGTCTTGACTAGTTGCTCTCAAACGGTGGAGGAAATTACTTCAGAAATCCCCCTACAATGGCGACGCATTAAAACTCAACCTTTAGAAGTAAACCAGCTAAAACAATGGTTTCAACAATGGGCATTAGTCCAGTCGTTACCCACGTCCCAAAACTTTTTTACATTCTTAAAACAAGCAGGATTATTTGCTAACAAGTCTCACTTATCAGAACTCTCTCAATTAGTACGTCAACCATTAATGCTGTATTTATTGGGGGTTTTCCACCGCGACGGACTATTAGATGATGAGATATTGCAAAAAAATACTAGGGTTTCCCTGCATTGGGAAATTTACTCTCGCCTCAAACGATGGTTGCTGGGGTATCCGTTGACTGCGGGGATGAAGACAATGCTATTACGTCCGGGAACTGCTCATATTCACCGTACACCAGAAGCAATTACCAATCTACTAGGAGAGTACCATCCCCAAGACCTGATTGCACAAATACAAGCGATCGCTCTCAAAATTTTACATGGCGATCGTCATCAAGTTACCCTGACTGAAGAATTAAATACAAACAATCTCCCGTCCTTATATTTCCGTTATTGTCTTAGCAGTAAGTCGCCACAAGCTACTGACAAAGCACAATTAACAATTAAAGTAGAATTTTCCCACTCACAAATAGGCGAATATCTCTGTGCTGAAGCTGTAGCCAACCAACTGCAAATGCTAACCCAGTGCCAAGAAGATGTTTACGGAACAGAAACATTTATTTTGAATGCTCCTAGCAGTGTTGCCCAGCATCTATACAATTTACTAGGCTACGGCGTTATTACACCAGAAATTGAGGGATTAGTCATCGCCGCATTACAAACCCAGCAAAAACCCATTTTGTTACAACGACTGGAATCGTTTTGGCGCGGTTGGTGTCAAGGACGTTGGTTAGATGAAGGCATTGCCCACAAAGCACTACCCTATTTTCATAGCTTACAAAATCTTGTGAATGTTGAGCAAGTGAATACAAATGTGGGAATAAATGTATTTTTATTACTAGCTGCTATTAGTCGGGACATTCAAGTTGCTTTTAGTCCTTGTGGTAATCCAGCCAATGTCAGCGAGTTTTACCCCCACACGATGATTATGCTGTTGGCTAAAGCCGCTTTTTCTGGAAGTAACGCTCTAATAAAACGCCTCTGCTCCCAATCTTTAGCTAAAATCAACCTCTCAGGCGCATTTTTATCGCAAGTCGTCCTGACTGGCGCAAATCTTGAACAAGCAAATTTATGCGATGCTGTATTAGTGAATGCAAATTTAGTTGGGGCTAACTTAAATAACGCAAATTTGGCTGGTGCTAACTTAGCCGGCGCAAATCTCACTGGTGTTAGCCTAGAAACCGTAAATCTCACCAATGCTTGTTTATGTGATGTTCTCCTCACCGAGGCTGAAAGAGAAATTGCCCAACTCCACGGCGCGTTATTTTCTCTAGAACAATTTCAAGTAGTAAAAAGTTTGTTATCCAAGCAATCTTATCTTAGTGTTTTTAGTACCAAAGAAAAAACTAAGTTTTGGAATCAAAATAATCTTGATGCCGGCTTAATTGAAAGCTTGGAAGGTGAGTTAATTATGCCTACAATTTTAGACCACGAAACCTATGATGAAACAGTTTTTGGTAAAAGTGAGTTATGAGTAGAGACGCGATTAATCGCGTCTGTACAATTGTCTCCTAGCATCTCTACTCTTCATCTTGAGGATGCCGATATCCATAGAAGTTGATACTATAATCTGTAATCTTTACTCCCGTTCTTTGTTCAACTTCTTGGATAAATGCCTCTGGAAGTTGAATATGCACATCCAAAATTTGGTTAGTGTCTAAGCAGTTAACATGACTGTGAGAGTCACTAATATTGCCGTATAAACGCCCGTCACAACGTTCGATACTCTCAATAATGCCTTGAGTTGATAATGCTTCTAAGTTTTGATATACAGATGTATGACCAATGTCTTTGCCTTGTTGGTTGAGGCGATCGTAAATTTCTCTAGCAGAAAGATGCTCATTTGCTTGCCACAGCAGTTCTAGAATAAAGCGGCGCTGGCGACTGACGCGCATACCTAACAGCTGACAACGCTCAAGAGCATCTTCTAGAGAACGAATTGGTTTTGTCGATATTGCCTGTTGCTGCATATTTATGTCGATTTACTATTGGGTATCTTTCCCAGTTTGATGGTTATTGCCGTTGTATATATGTGAAGATATTAAATAACAGTGCCTTACCTCTAACTGTGTTGTGGCTTTTGTGTGGTGCGGTAATCACAGTTTGAGGTAATAGTTTTTTTGCTTCTTGATAGGTTGTTCCGTCACACCTTAATCTAAAACAAACTCATTACAACTTTAGCTTAAAATTGCTATAAATGTCCATCTTGTAATGGATGAAAGTCAGTTATTCCGCTTTTAAGCTGCATAATCCATCATAAGGTTTGTTGACTGTTGACCGTTAACAGTTAACGGTTATGCAATTTGGGCGCGCATTAGCTTACTGTCAAGCAGAGATAGGACTCAAGAAAGAATTTGCCAACTCTAGAAGATGGGAACAGGTTGTAGGGTTTAGGTTAAAAGAGGAGGCAGAACTAATAACTATGGACAGAAGTTGCAGCGCAACACCTCTAATGCCCCATGACCAATGACAACTGAAAATTGATCACTGTAATCATTGTGCAGTAAATCTTTCCAGAAAAGCGATCGCTACGGTTATGAAAGTTTAACTTAGCTATCCCAATATCTCACCCAAGGAAGAAGCCAGTGTAAGTAGAAATGATTCACGCCATCGAAGGCGATCGCTCACTCGGACGAACAAATATTAATTTTTTCTTTATCATTGAGCCAATATCGGCGTACATATCCTACACAGTACATCGTGTCACTCAAGACACTATTCACGTAAATTTTTAGTTTGATGTACTATTTTGTAAATAATATTGAATATTTATAAATTAACGCTCATGGTTAACACTAACCCGACTTTAGAACAGATATTGCCAGGTGGTAGTGACCCTCATAGTTTTGATTGGCATGAAGCTTGGTATCCAGTCCACTACTTAGAAGATTTAGATAAATCGAAACCCACAGCTTTTACCTTATTAGGTAAAGATATTGTCATCTGGTGGGATCAGCAATCTCAGACTTGGCAAGCGTTTGAAGATCAATGTCCTCACCGTTTAGCGCCACTTTCTGAAGGCAGAATTAATGAGGAAGGACTGTTAGAGTGTCCTTATCACGGTTGGAGTTTCGCTGGAGATGGCAGTTGTCAGCGCATACCTCAACAACCTCAAGGCGGACAAGCTGAGACTTCCCAGCGCGCTTGTGTGACATCTTGGCTGACCACAGAACGCCAAGGAATGTTATTTGTTTACATAGGCAACCCAGACAACGCAGCCAAAACTAAAATTCCTGTAGTTGAACCATTAGAAGAATCGCCAGATGGTTGGGTTGTTATAAATACGTTTAGAGATGTGCCTTATGATGCCCTCACACTTTTAGAAAACATACTTGATCCCAGTCATTTAGCTTATACTCATCACAAAACTGTAGGAAATCGGAAAAATGCTGCTCCCTTAGAACTAGAGGTAGTTACATCTGGAAAACACGGTTTCAAAGGTGTTTGGCATCAAAGCATCAAAGCCGGACAATCGGAATTATCTACAACTTTTGTTGCACCAGCTTTAATGTGGCATGATATCAACAGCGAACGAGGACGCATCTTAACTGTTGTTTATGCTACACCTATTCGTAAAGGTGAGTGCCGTTTATTTGCTCGGTTTCCTTTTAAGTTTCCTTCCAAACTACCAGGGATTTTTATTAAATTAAGACCACGTTGGTACTATCACCTGGGACAAAATGGTGTTTTAGAAGACGACCAAATTTTTCTCCACTATCAAGAAAGATATCTCCAAGCTAAAGGGGGTAGTCCTAACTTTACAAAAGCGTTTTACCTACCAACAAAAGCTGACAGTTTTGTGTTTGAACTGCGCCAGTGGGTGAACAATTACAACGCTGAACCATTTCCTGGGGAAAGTTTTTCGCCAGCCATACCCAAAGAACAACTCTTAGAAAGATACTATTCACACACAATAAAATGTGCCAGTTGTAGAAGTGCTTTAACTAAAATCCAGAAACTACGATTATGGAGCGGAGTAGCCACAGTTATCTCGTTGGTAAGCACTCCCTTACTCACACTGTTTTTCGACGTGACATCAATTCCAGCTATTCTCATTGAGACAATCACACCAATCACTTTTGCAGCTGCATGGTGGGGATTAAGCAAACTCGAAAAGCAGTTTTACGAAGGGCGAATTATCCCACCACGAAACTTACCTGAGAAATAACAGTTAACAGTTGACAGTTAACTGTTAACAGCAAACACGAAAAATATGCAGGTTAAATGTACTACATCTGACCTATGAATTGAGGATACTTTCATCATTGGCGATTGATTTATCACCGGGTATTCTCAGTTTGGCGTAAGCACCACTTAGTTGAACAAGTTCTGGTGGCTGACGTAGTGCAACACAGCATTTCTGTACGGCGGCTTGATACTCTCGCCACTGCTTACGAATGGCTTTACTAGCATCATCATGACCCAAGTCTGCAAATTTCAAGCCGGCTCTACCCAGCCAAACTTCTACATCAGTTGTTTCACCAAGTGGTTCTCTTACAGAATGAATATTTTCCATGACTTTAGATATTATATTGCTTATAAAATGTGCTTAACTTTACCTTAAGTCTAGTTATTAATAGTAGCAAATAGAATTTCCTTTTAAATTGATAATTAAAAATAATTGATAAATTATTTATACATACATCAAGTATTTGATGGGAAGTTATGCAGAAATCCAGATTTTATTATTCCCTGGTGTAAAAGCTAATGAAAGCAAACATAACACGGGGCTAAAACAGTGCAAATCACTAAGCGCAATGTGGAGTTGAGAGTAGATGACAGCTTAATGCGTGTTTATGTCGCATCTCCAAAACCAGCAGGAGTTTATCCAGGTATTGTATTTTATAGTGATATTTATCAGTTAGGTAGCCCAATAATTCGTCTAGCTAACTACTTAGCTGGATTTGGTTACGTAGTAGCAGCACCAGAAATTTTTCATCGCCTTGAGCCAATTGGACTAGTAATTGAGCCGGATGATCTTGGGAGAATGCGGGGTAATGACAATGCGCGACGAACTGCGATCGCTGAATATGATGCAGATTCTCGTGCTGTAATTGATTTTCTCAAAGCGGAAAGCACTGTTAATGCTGATAAAATTGGTACCGTTGGTTTTTGTATAGGTGGACACTTAGCCTTTCGTGCAGCTTTTGAAAACGAAGTTAAAGCCTCTGTCTGCTGCTACCCTACAGGGATTCCCAGTGGTAAGTTGGGTAAAGGAGTAGCGGATACTATCCACAGAGTCAAGGAAATCACTGGCGAAATATTGCTAGTACTGGGTACACTTGATCCTCACATACCAGAAAGCGATCGCCAAATTTTAATTAAAGCCATTGAAGATGCTAAAGTACCTCACAAAGTAGTTTTATATGAAGCAGAACATACCTTCATGCGTGACGACGGTTATCGCTACGATTCTGCTGCTACTACCTCGGCTTGGGCAGAAATAATAGAATTTTTAGGACGTGTATTGGCTGACTAAAGTTGTGATAGTGGTAATGGGTAATGGGTAATGGGTAATTATTACAATCAATTAGCTATTACCTATCAACTATTGCCAACCATATCTTAAATATTTGACCAGACTGGGAAAAAATCCAGCATGACGATTGGCGGTAATTTAGTAATAATACTAATATTTGCCGTTCTTGTGGCTACTTCCGATGAAATTTCGACTGAAGAGATTTGCAAAGAAACGACCAGATAGAGTCCAAATTAAAATTCAGGATGGACAATTTGAGATTATTGGCATGGGTGTATGGCATTCTTACTGGCGAGATCCTTATCATTTACTGCTAACAATTCCTTGGATTGGCTTTTTATTACTAATTTGTCTTTCTTATCTAGCAATTAATCTCATATTTGCCCTAGCCTACTGGCTGGGAGGAGATTGTATAGCCAATGCTAGACCTGGTTCTTTTTTGGATTTATTCTTCTTCAGTGTGCAGACACTCGCATCTATTGGCTATGGTGCGATGTATCCCAAAACACTATATGCCAATGCTATTGTCACCATCGAAGCAATGATTGGTTTGGTGGGAATTGCTGTTATGACAGGACTTGCATTTGCTCGATTTTCTCGTCCTTCTGCCCGTGTTATCTTTAGTCGTGTTACAGTTATCACACCGTATAATGGTGTACCAACACTGATGTTTCGTACTGCTAACCAGCGACGCAATTTAATTTTAGAAGCCCAGATGCGAGTTTACTTGATGCGTGACGAAATCACCGCAGAAGGAGGATTTATTCGGCGTTTCCACGATTTAAAACTATTAAGAAATCAAACACCTAGTTTTACATTAAGCTGGCTAGCACTGCATCCCATAGATGAATTCAGCCCTTTATATGGAATGTCAGCAGAGTCGCTAATGCAAACAAACACAAATATAATTATCTCAGTCAGTGGCATTGATGAAACAGTAGCCCAAGTAGTTCATGCTCGTCATACTTATACGGCTAGTAATATTTTATGGAACAGTCGCTTCGTTGATATTTTTCATCACACACCTGATGGACATCGCTACATCGACTATAAATATTTTCACGATGTTTTACCTTTAGATAAAACAGGTTAATTAATTTAAAACTCAAAGCCCAATTATCTACTTTGTCCCTTTATCCAAAACTGTCGCAAAATCTCTCCTGGCTTGCGATCCCAAGTATCTATATGTTCATAAATTAAATTATTTTGCCTCAATTTATAAGTTGAGTAGCCATTAAAAAAAATCTGCGATCGCCAGGGAACTCGTAACGTTCCCCGCACTGTCCATTTGGCTAAAATAGTATCTTTATCCAACTGTGTTACTTCATGTAAATCAAAATAGATTTCGGTAAAAAATAACCGGGCATGAAACCGTAAAGTCCAAAAGATAATTCTGTAGTTAAATTTGCCTTTAAATTTGTTTACTGGGTCTTGAAAGTAAATATCTGGCGTATAAATATCGTAAGATATATCTTGCTCAAACAGTGTCGGTAAATCCTGTTGCAGAGTTTTAATGACCTGTTCTATTTGTATTTGAGATTCCATTTATCTAAAAAATCAACAGCAAACCCTAAGAGGGTGTTTGAAAAGTCGAAAAGTATACTAGAAACCCCTCTCCAAACCTCTACCCGAAACGGAGAGAGGCTTTGAAACCCCCATTCCCTCATAGGGAAGGGGGGCTAGGGGGGTTAGGTTTTTAAGATTGTGGTGTTAGCAATGATACTTTTCAAACATCCTCTAAGAAAATATTACTTGTAGACTCCAACGTTAGCAATAAAATCTCTGCGTGCCTCAGCGCTAACCGCAGCGTCACTCTGCGTTAAAAAAGCTAAAATTTGACCAAGTTTTGAAAAAAGTACTGCACCAATAAAAAAACCCCCAAAGGGGGGGCTAAATTCTATGTTGTCCGCGTGGAGTGAACAACTAAATAATTAATACTTACAGCAAGTACAGTAATCCGAACAGAATAATCCAGATTACATCTACAAAGTGCCAGTATATTTCCGCAGCTTCAATACCGAAGTGTTTTTCACTACTGTAGTGACCTTGAGTGCGCGATCGCCACAACACAGCTAAAATTGCCAAAACGCCTATAGTTACGTGCAGTCCGTGAAAACCAGTCAACACGTAAAACGCGCTAGCAAACAAATTAGTGGTCAACCCAAATTCTAAATGGGTATATTCGTAAACTTGCCCGACCAAGAAAATCGCACCCATTGCGGCAGTTATTGCCAACCAAGTACGCATACCCTTAGTATCATTCTTCTTGATAGCAGTGTCAGCATTGTGCATGACAAAGCTGCTAGCAATTAGATTGACAGTATTTACACCAGGAAGTAAAAGTTCTAACTCTGGTGTACCTGCTGGCGGCCATACAGGTAATGTTGAACGGAAAGCCAGATAAGCTCCGAACAAACCTAAAAATATCATTCCTTCAGCAACTAGGAAGACAAATAACCCAAACAGCCGATGATCAGGATGTTCTTCGTGATGACCAACCGCCTCGGCTGTGTGGTGATGATTGAGTTCCGTTTTCGCTGGGTCAATAATTTGACTTTGCATGAATCTTAAAAATTAGGGACTGGGGACAAAAAAGTAAAAAGTAAAAAGGCAAAAGATTTTTTTTTGACTTTTGCCTTGGATTGGGGATTGGGGACTGGGTGAAAAACCCCTACACCTCTATCCTCTACGACTCAATTGTTGGATATGGCTCATCAGGTTCAGCCCTGAGAACTGAATTGGGGCCAGCCGATAAGACTGGGTTGGGGTCGGATAAAGGTACGCCTTCGTTAGCCTTTTCCAAACCGTAGTCATAAGGCCCTGTAGCTAATACTGGGAGTTTGTCAAAATTCTCAATGGCTGGTGGTGAGGTAGTCATCCACTCTAAGGTGAGAGCGCGCCAAGGATTGTTACCAGCTTTCTCACCGTATAACCAACTCCAAATTGCATTGAAAATGAAGGGGAAAGTAGAAACTGCCAGGATGTAAGAACCGTAAGTGCAGATTTCGTTTAATAAGGTGAATTTGGGGTCATATTGTGCAATCCGGCGATTCATTCCCATCAAACCCAGCTTGTGCATAGGTAGGAATGTCATATTTAAACCGACAATAGTTAACGCAAAGTGAACCTTACCCCAAAATTCGTTAATCATGCGTCCCGTCATTTTCGGGAACCAATGATACATGGCGGCGAAAATGCCCAGCACACTACCACCAAACAAAACGTAGTGTAAGTGAGCCACCACAAAATAAGTATCGTGGACGTGAATATCAAAAGGCACGGCTGCCAACATGACACCACTGACACCACCAATCACGAAAGTACCGACAAAGCCGGCTGCAAACAACATGGCACTGTTGAACTGGATTTTACCGCCCCACATCGTAGCTAACCAGCTGAAAATTTTGATTCCTGTAGGTACGGCAATGATCATCGTTGTGATCATGAAGAACATCCGTAACCAACCGGGGATACCACTGGTAAACATATGGTGCGCCCAGACAATTAGCCCTAAAAAACTGATAGCTAAGGATGAATAGGCGATCGCTTTATAACCGAAAATTGGTTTACGCGAATGTATGGGGATAATCTCAGAAATTGCGCCAAAGAAGGGCAAAATCATAATGTATACTGCCGGGTGGGAGTAAAACCAGAACATATGCTGGTATACCACCGGATCACCGCCGCCTGTAGGGTTGAAAAATGTGGTACCGGCGATGAGGTCAAAAGCCAGCAGAATCAACCCGGCTGCTAACACCGGCGTTGACAGTAAAACTAATGCTGAAGTGGCGAACATCGCCCAACAGAACAAAGGCATTTGATGGAAACCCATACTAGGGATACGCATCTTCAGAAGAGTGACGAGGAAATTAATCGCCCCCAAAATTGAAGATGTACCCAATAGCAGGACACTGATAATCCAAATACCTTCACCCACTTGTCCTGTTACCAAGCTCAAGGGGGGGTAGGAAGTCCAACCGGCATCAGGTGCATCACCCACAACCAAACTGGCAATCAGCAGCAATCCAGCCGGGGGAATCATCCAAAACGCCACAGCATTCAATCTGGGGAATGCCATATCTCTAGCCCCAATCATCAGGGGAATCAGATAGTTGGCAAACCCTGCACCTGCCGGCACAATCCACAGGAAAATCATGATTGTGGCGTGCAGTGTAAATAAGCTGTTGTAAACTTCTGGGCTGACAAAATCTACTTCAGGGGTGCGTAGTTCTGTCCGCACCAAGTCAGCCATCACGCCGCCAATGCAGTAAAAAATGAAGGAAGTGACTAGGTATTGCAGCCCAATCACCTTATGGTCGGTATTAAAACTGAAGTAATCTCGCCAATGTCTTTCCCCTGGTTCGTCAATCAGAGCAGGGATGTTGGCAGTTTCTTGCAACTGAGCTTGTGTCATGGTTAAAAGTCAATAGTCAATGGTCAATAGTCAATGGTCAATAGTCAATGTTCATGAGCTATAGCTTTGGAGTATGGACTAGTAGTCAATAGTCGTTCGCTATAACTATGGACTGTGGACTGTGGACTATAGACTTTTGACTACTTGTGAATGTGATGTAACATCTCTTGTTGAATTCCCATTCCCTTAGTGTAAGGCGCGAGAAATTCGTCTGGGGTTAAGTCTGTGGGGTTGACAGCAACGGCTTGATTGAGCGTATCATTGTTGGCTGCTAGCTGTTCCTGTGTCCATTTTTTAAATGCTTCTTCCGGTTCAACTACTACCTGTGTCCGCATTGCGCCGTGGTAGGGGCCGCACAGTTCAGCACAAATGAGAGTATAGTCACCTGCTTTTTTTGGCGTGAAACGCATCTCGGTTTGTCTACCGGGGATCGCATCTTGTTTCAAGCGAAATTCGGGAACCCAAAAGGCATGAATGACATCGTTGGCTGTCATATTGATTTGCACTTCGCGCCCAATGGGAACGTGTAACTCACCAGTGGTGATACCTGATTCAGGATAGGTGAAAATCCAAGCGTATTGTAACCCGGTGACATTAACTACTAATTCTGGTGGTTTTCCAGCTTTCTCTGGACTGGAGCCAATGCCGGGAGCCACAATACCTAAACCAGGAGCATCCTGTTTTTGGGGAATTTGGTCGGCGTTGCGGACTGCGGCTGTGGCTGGGTCTTGCATGGCCTCATCAGATTTCTCTTGATTGGGGTTAGCAGTATCATTGAGCGTGGCTGCGATCGCCGCCCCAGGCATTGTCATGGAACTCTGAGTTATTGGCGCTTGATGACCCGCGTGGGGATCAAAACCACCGATGTCATTATAAACTTCAAAGCTATAGACAGAAATACCGATAACTATAATTGCGGGGATCGCTGTCCAAAGTATTTCTAATGGTACATTACCTTCAATTGGCGGGCCGTCTTCATGATCACCAGCGCGCCGACGATATTTTACAACACAGTAAACTAATACACCTTCAACAATTAAAAATATACCTGCGGAAACGGTCATCATTGTATTAAAAAGACCATCCACTAAATCCGCTTCATCGGAGGCGGCAACTGGCATTAGTCCATGATTTTGACCGTACCAAAGGCTTGTCAGGGTTAGCCCGATGCCTATTAGTAGTGTCCAGATTGAACTTGGAATTTTCACGGCTCACTTAATTGAATTGATTACGTTATTTTGAGGCAGCACACTTACTAAGGTAATCTAGCCTATTAAATATTGAGCCTAATGGTCTGAAATCTTTATTAATTTTTTCGACTACATTAATAATCTTGAGTAAAAGAGATTTATTAGATACGACTAAAAGTAGATGCCAAAAATTAGAAAAATTTAAGGAAAATTTAGCAATTGAAAATTCATGAACATTAATCAATTTCCCAGAACTTAAAAAATACCTAAAGCTTCAGGCTAGTAAGCCCTGGAGTAGTTCAAAGTAATAAGTAAAAGCTCATCAATAAACCCGGTTATATACGCTAGGGTGGAGATGGGTAGGTAATGAAAATAGAAAATTTTAAACAGCTCACCAAGGGCGGGCAGAAGGTATCGTTCATGAACGAATTTGTCCTAGAACAACAAAATGAAACGGCAGCAGAGCAACAAAAGCCCAAGGATATGATTCGTCGCTTGGTGTGGAAAATGTCTATAGCCACCTTGATTTTGATGGCAATAGGCTCTGCCACCCGTGTGATGAATGCTGGCCTAGCTTGCCCAGATTGGCCTCTCTGCTATGGGGAATTAGTCCCAGCCAAGCAAATGAATCTCCAAGTTTTTTTGGAGTGGTTTCACCGATTAGATGCGAGTTTGATCGGCATCAGCGCGATCGCTCTGTTTGGTTTATCCTGGTGGCATCGCCGTGCTTTACCCTCCTGGCTACCTTGGGCATCAACTTTCGCCCTCTTTTTAATCGTTTTTCAAGGCATTTTGGGAGGGCTAACAGTCACCGAATTATTGCGGTTTGATATCGTCACCGCCCACATGGGAACCGCGCTGTTGTTTTTCACCAGCCTACTAATCATTGGCATAGCCCTCACTCCCTATCAGGGTACAGGTAACGTTGGTAAGCTGCCTTGGGTGGGCTTAATAGCCGCCATTTTAGTTTACGCACAAAGTCTCTTAGGCGCTTTAGTCGGCTCTCGTTGGGCTTTGCACCAATGCTTTGGTGGCTCCCAGCTTTGCAATGTGATGTACAGCCATATTTTTGGTTTAGTACCGCCAACAGTAGCAACCCTAGCAGTGGTTTTGATTTCCTGGCGGACACCAGCGTTACATCCTGCCTTGCGACGATTAGCTAATATGGCAGGAGGATTGTTAATTTTACAAATCCTCTTAGGATTTGCCACTTTCCGCCTACACCTCCAAGTCGAACCTCTAACAGTCTCTCACCAAGCGATAGGAGCTACTCTGCTCGGTACTTTAGTAGCTTTTACCGTCCTAGCATTACGCGACTGGGCTACGGTTGGTTTAACAGCAACTGCCACAAATACCCAAATGAGATGAGGAATTGGGGATTGGGGGCTGGGGACTGGGGATGGGAAAGTAAGAAATTCTTACTCATCCTCCTCATTACCTAATGATGAATTAGCCCTAGCCAATCTCCTCACGCAACACCATATCAACTGGGGCTGCAATTAAGTTGTTGAAAATAAGGAATTAAACTCAAAATGATTGAGACTAATGTCTCTCGTCGCCACCACGAAAGTTTTATCCAGGTAATTCAAAGCTATTACCAACTAACTAAACCCCGCATTATTCCCTTGTTGTTGATTACTACAGCCGGGAGTATGTGGATTGCTGCACAGGGACAAGTAGACCCTGTACTATTGTTAGTCACTATGGCTGGTGGGACTTTGGCAGCTGCTAGCGCCCAGACAATTAACTGCATTTATGACCGGGATATTGACTATGATATGGAACGGACGCGTCATCGTCCCATGCCATCGGGTAAGGTGCAGGTGCGTGATGCCCTGATTTTTGCGATCGCTCTGGCTGTACTTTCTTTTACCTTACTAACAGTATTCGCCAATCTCCTCGCCGCTTCATTAGCATTATCCGGTATTATTTTTTACGTTTTAATCTATACTCATTGGTTAAAACGTCATAGCACCCAAAATATTGTGATTGGTGGCGCGGCTGGGGCAATTCCCGCCTTAGTTGGTTGGGCAGCAGTCACAGGTACATTAAGCTGGAGTGCATGGTTAATCTTCGCTATCGTCTTTTTGTGGACACCCCCCCACTTCTGGGCGCTGGCTTTGATGATTCGTGACGACTATGCCAAGGTTGGCATCCCTATGCTACCCGTAGTTGAAGGTAATGCCGCAACAGTCAAGCAAATCTGGTATTACACCCTGATTACAGTCGCCGCTACCCTATTGCTGGTTTATCCTCTGCATTCTAGTGGTATTGTTTATGCAGCGATCGCTATATCTCTAGGAGCAGTGTTCATCCGCAAATCCTGGCGCTTGCTTCATAATCCCGATGATCGCACCACAGCTAGAGAATTGTTCCTCTACTCTATTTCCTACATGATGCTGTTGTGTCTGGGAATGGTAGTTGATAGTCTTCCCCTCACTCATCATCTAATCAACGCTGTTATCAATCAGTTGCATCTCATTAGCTAAAACATGGATCATTAAGCGATCGCGCTGGTACTATATTGTGGCGCGATCGTATTTTTAAAAAACCATATTCATAAAATTTTTCTTAATTGCTGCTCAATGCTGATTTATTTTTTATTAAAATTTTTGTCGTCGGCAGACTCAGCGTGATATGGGGTTGCCAGCCTCGATCAAGAAGGCTCATATACCTAATACCAATTTGAAAAAAGAATGCGACAGATATACAGCCTCAAACGCTTGTTCTGTCTTGATTCTTAATTTTGAATTTTGAATTTTGTAGCTTTAGCTTCCCGTAGGGTATTTTGAATTGGTATTACAGTTTATTTTCTAAATTTTCGATCCGTTGACTAATTTCTTTTACTTCTGTTTCTAACTGTTCAATCTGCTTTTTTAAATTAAACTGTACAGTAGTACTGGACTCAATTGCTAAATTCAGCCGTAGATGACTCAACTTTTCACTTAGTAAATCGTACTGTTGCTGGAGGCTGTTGATTTCTTGTAAAGTCCGCCGCCTTTGCCCAGGAGTTAAACTAACCGAGGAAGAATTTCGTTGTGGAAGAGTCGGCTTGACTTCATTAGATCTGACTTTAGTATACAGAACTGGAGTTAAATGTTCTGGAATCCCTTGTAATCTGATTTCCACACAACCGAACTTATAAGCTTGATCTATTGTGCGTCCTGCTGCTATTGCCTTGTAAAAACCGACAGCAAAGGCGATCGCCGCTTTATCTCCTATGGCTGTACTCATCCCAATCACATAGGGAATATGGTCTGCAATAGCTTGTGCTTGGGTTTCAGAATAGCAAGCGTTCAAGACTACACAATTAATTTTATCGGCTACTAATTCAAATAGTGCTGCTAAAGCATCCGGGTCTACAGGTTGAGTTTGTCCGAGTAAATCTTCAAAGCTAAGTTCACCTGTACTATCTCCATGTCCTGAAAAATGCACAATATCCGGCTCAACATCGAATATCGCTTGGCTGATATCCCCAGGACTTACCGACTCACGAGACTCCAGCACGAATTGATCCCGATCTTTTGCTAGTTGCAGTTTCTCACGAATATCTCGTAACTCTTGACCCAAACGCAATCGCCCATTGTCACTGGGATCTGCTGCAAGAAATAGAATCTTGATTTGACCATTGCTGCTCATTTGGATGTTTGAGCCAAAGTGTTGTTTTTACCAAGTTTATTTTTACATAATTAATTAGGACTTACGCATTGACAAAATGGCAAAAGAGTGGATTGATAAAAAGTATCATCTACTCACTAGGTATCGAACAATCAGAGAAATCAGCAAACCCTCGACAGCACA
>NZ_JACJQL010000090.1 GCF_014696625.1 Nostoc parmelioides FACHB-3921 | reverse complement strand
CTACTTATCCTCTATACCACCTACTTAGACAGAACCTTGCCGTTAGATATGCCTGCCTTTATCCCTTGCTTAGTATTCTTGTACTATATTTAGATGCGTTTGCCCTGGTCCATCAATACTTGAAATGGAATTGCCTGTAACTCGGCTTATAATATTTTGAACATTTAGTGAATTGTTGAAATAAACTTGATTTCTACTAGATACAGAAAACATTTTAAAACTATGAAATAGATTACCTCCAATTTGAGTTCCATCTTCTATAAGAAGAGTGCTGTTATCTAACTTTATGCTTGTATTAGTAGGTAATGTATTATCTGGAATAACCTGACATTGAGATGGAGGAATACTAGATATGTTGTATATTAAAACAATAGCAGCTATTTTCAAAATACAATAGTATTTGTACTTCATAAATAAATTTATTATATTATATATAGTGTTAATTCAATTTTATATCTCTTTGTATTTCATATAAACTACAAAGCCATTAAAAATCTTTTTTCTTAATTGGGATAGAAAAAACTTGGATTTAAGTGATTTTGGTAAATCTTCATAAGTAACTACTGTGAAAGACCTTTTTGCGTAAAAGTTTACCAATTCTTTTTTTAAGCATTTTAGATAGAGTGGTTGATTACCTTGAATTACTAAATTTTTTATTAAAAAAGTTCCTAATCCTTGATTTCTAAAATTTGGCGATACATACAAACCGCCTATTTCTTGTGCGAGATAATAATTTCTTAGTTGCCCAAATGCTACTAAACTACCATGATATTCGATTACCAAAAATTGCTGCCAGTTCATTTGCGTTGGATCAAGTCTAGCTTTAAAAATTAAAAATATAATTAGCCAAATATCACGGAGCTTGGCTTGTCTAAGTGTATAATCAGGCGACAAGATAGTGGAATGTGCCATTATTATGTTTTAAGTATTGAGTCTTGCATTTTTTAGGGTAAAGGCAATTTTAAAGCGTAAAATAAGTAGTTATATCATTGAGCAAGGTTGCATCAGGGATAACTTGTGCGTTAGAGGGAGAAGTAGTCATAAGGGAACAGAAAAATCCTACAACTATAACACTACTGATATTCGATTTCATAAAAAATTATGACGCTAATATTGCTAAAAGCGCGACAAGAAGAAATGGAGTAAATAATTTATTTTTCAAAAGTAATATCTAAAAATTTCACATATTATGAATAATTTAGCAAGTAGTTATGTTGATTTTCTACTAAAAATTTTAAACCGTAAAAACAATTAAAATTTATATTCACTAATTATGATGCGCCATCAATATTGCATCTATCTATAGATAGATAAAAAAAGCATAAAAATTATCTAGATAATAGACAGAGATTTTCCTCTATATATCAGGTTTTTAGTTAAAAGGGCTTTTAAATACTTTTGTGCATATAAGACAGATGTGTAGGAAAGGTGCGATCGCATAACGCCCTGTACAATCAATCACAGAAACCATCAACCCGCAGATCACGCCAGATGTCAGAGACTTGCCAGCCGGAGTTGCCTACAGATTGCACTAGAGGGGAATCGTAGACTGGAAGATGAGGAGGAAGATACTCTGGGGCAGGGATATCTACATCTATTTGTGGCTGTAGTGGCTGCTCAATGATAGGTGTGTTAGCAGCAAAGGCATCAGATTGAGTTACTGGTTCTTGTAGTGGCTGAGGATCAGTAGATTTTTTGAGAATGCGTAACTCAGATTTTTTGATAGGTTTCATATTTGGGAATGAGAAGAATCTTTTTAAGGTTGAATGTAAAAGAGAAATCAAAATGCCTCATCTAGAATGAGTGATTTCCTCTGACTTTAGCAAGTAGTGAAAACAAGCTAATTGGTTCGGGTGATTAAATCTGCTGTTGACCAAAAGTGTAAATATATAAGGATATGGAAAACCCCAAGACTCTCGTGAGGCTGGGGGTACATTGTAAAACACTGCTTCTATGATGACACAACTCAATACCCACTTAACCACCTACAGTTTGGAGGTGGGAGCATGAGCCAACCTACCTCCAAGCGCCGAAAAAACACTCCTACAACTCCCGCTAAATCAAAGCCGTCCCTAAAGCCAGTACAAGAGCCGGAAAGCGCAAGTGCAGTCACGGTGGATGTAGAAGCGGTGGAAGTTCCAGAGATGACCGAGGAGGAACAGCGCGATCGCCTGAACTTGGAGCGCAAGGTAGAGAGAGCGTTTTACGAGGCGGGGAAAGCGTTAATGGAGTTGCGCGATCGCAGGTTATACCGTTCAACGCACAAAACATTTGAGGAATATTGCAAAGACAGGTTCGGATATAGTCGCAGACAACCTTACTTGTTGATGGATGCAGCAGTAGTGTTTGATAACTTGAAAGAAAAATGTGATCCATTGGATCACATTTTGCCAACGAATGAAAGGCAAGTGCGGCCATTAATAAACTTAAAACCTTCACAACAGCAGAAAGTATGGCAGCAGGCAGTCAAGGAAGCTGGGGGTAAAGTTCCCTCTGGGCGGATAGTTCAAAATATTGTGGACAAGATCCGCGATCGCACTTCTGTACCCAATCCCTACCGAGCAGGTGAAATCTGCGTCATCCAACCCAAGGATAACCCAGACTTGAGGGGCAAGAGCGGCTACTGGGGTATAGTGACTCATGTTGGTCAGTATAGTTGCACAGTTAAGTGCTGGGATGGTGACTACACAGCCAAAGTAGAACACCTGAAATCCTTGGAATTGCTGGATGAGGATTGTCGGTTTATGCAGCAGCTATGCGAAAGACTGCGGCGGTTGCATGAGGTGGCGGGACGGGATGAAGCTGTGGATTGGCTATTACAGGGATTGGGGAAACAGGGTAAACCGTATTTGTCTGCATTGCAAGCGAAGCTGTTGGCGGCGGTGGAGCGAGAGTACGGGATTGATTTTAAATCCAAGAAATAATGCAGCAATGTAACAATTAGAGACACTGGCTACACATAAAAAATCCCAACTATGATGTCGAATATCAGCCAAGGTGAGAAAGTAAAAATTTTTGATACAACTTTACGAGATGGAGAATTAGCACTGAAACACAAGTTGACAGCTAAACAAAAAGTTAATTTAGCAATAATTCTTGACAAGATGGGAGTAGATGTAATTGAGATAGGTTATCCAGGAGTCTACAGTAAAGATGCCGATGAGATATTATTAGTATCGCAAAAGGTGAAAAATGCGACAATATGTGGGCTGTCCAGCAGTAAACCAGAAGAGATAGTGGCAGTAGCAAAGGCGCTTAGACAAGCGATGAAAGGACGAATAAATATCTTTACTCCAGTTCGGCTGACAGCAAACACGATGGCATCACAAGTGATTGATTTAATTAGAGATAGCGTATCGTTGGCAAGAAACTATTGCTCAGATGTGCAATGGTCAGCTTTTGACGCTACACGCAGCGATTCAGATTTTCTATGTAAGGCGGTGGAAACAGCAATAAATAGCGGTGCAAGAACAATTTCTATTCCTGATAGTCTGGGGGTAGCTTCACCAACTCAATTTTTCCAGTTAGTAAAAACTATAATAGAGCGAGTTCCAAATGTAGATAGTGCTAGTATTTCTATCCATTGCCATAATGACAATGGATTTGCAGTTGATAATTCAGTAATTGCTGTAGAAGCAGGAGCTAAACAAATCGAATGTTCAATCAATGGATTAGGAGTGCGTGCCGGTAATGCTGACTTAGCAAAGATAGTTCAAGCGATTGCTTCTAGTACAAATTACTATACTGAAGTTGACCAATCATGGTTAAGGCAAGCGTCAGAGTTAGTAAATCAATTTATGGTAGTTGAAAAGTGATCAACTGGTGACGTACTCCATACACTTGCATCGCGTTGCTCCCACCCGCGTAGTGGATGTGCATATATCCAGATTGCGCTCGAAGTTAGAAACTGACCCCAACAATCCAGAATTTAGTTTGACAACCAGAGGAACTGGCTATCTTTTTCAAAGAATTACTCAAGCAGAGCAGGATTGTTAAGACCCAGTTAAAGCAAAATCTTGATGAATAAATCCAGCAGCACTACGAGATGCTTCCAAAATAGTGAGTAAACCACTACCAGGGTGAACAGCACCACCAATCCAGTACAGTCCGGCAATATTTTCCGAACGAATGGGTGGACGAAATGGCCCAAGCTGAGTCAAATTGTGGCTGAGATTAAACACAGCACCCAAATGAACGCGATAATCATCAAGCCAAGTTTTTGCTGTGTAAGACCTTTGGGTAACAATGTGTTGTTCAATATTGTGATATCCCAGCAAATGTAAACGTTTAAGAATGAAATCTGTATAGCTTTTTTGTTTAATATCCCAGTCAACAGCATAAGAAGTGTTAGGAATGGGTACTAAAACAAATAAAGTGCTGTGTCCGGAGGGTGCATTACTGGGGTCGATAATTGAAGGATTACAGACATAAAATGGTGGATCAGTTTCATCTAGTGCTGAATCATCAACCCAAGGACGTTCAAGCCGACGAATATTGTCTGATAAATAAATTTGATGATGAGGTAAATCTTCATAGCGGCGATTGATGCCCAAATAAAGCATGAACGTAGAGCATGAAAATAGCATTTGCCCAAGCTTGTTGTCAGTGTAGCGACCGCGTGCTGAAGTTGGTAACAAATGACGAACAGCATAGGCAAAGTCAGCATTAATCACCACTGCATCAAACTGATGGCGAGAACCATCAGCCAGTTCCAAACCACGAACTCGCCCTTGTTCAATCCAGATTTGGTGAACAGGCGAATGCAGATGAATTTTCACTCCTAAGTCTTGAGCGGCATTAGCCAAGCCCTGAGCCAACGCACGAAATCCACCGACAGGATGCCATACTCCTTGAGAAAATTCTAAGAATGGAATCAGGCTAAAGACACTGGATGCCACAGTTGGGTGCATTCCCAAATATTTTGACGGATAGCTCAGAGCATAGACTAAACGCTCATCTTGAAAAAATCGCCAAAAGTGTTGATATAAATTTTCCCAAGGACGAAAAGACAAAAACTTCATCAGTTCATCTGGGCGCAAGTAACCAAAAATAGAGCGTGCAGGGCCGGCTAAATAGGGTTTGTAACCTAACTCATATTTACGGATATGCTCACTATACCAGCGATCAAATGCTAATGGTAAATCGGAGCGTAAGGTTGCCAGTTGGGTTTTAAATGACTGTAGATCCGAAGTGATATCCAGTTGAGTACCATCCCAAAATTTCAAACGTGTATATGGTTCTAAACGTTTGAGTTGAACATAGTCGGCAAAATTTAAACCAGCCTCCTCAAAAAGCTCTTTATATAAGTGTGGTAGTTGGAGAATAGTGGGGCCAGTATCAAAGGCGTAGGAATCAACTTCAAAACCGCGCATTCTTCCACCAACACGTTCAGCCGCCTCAAAGATTTCTACTTGATACCCAAGTCCAGCAAGACGGATAGCTGTAGCTAAACCGCCAGGGCCTGCGCCGACAATTGCAACTTTTTTAGACATAGATGAACTCCTCATTTACTTAGGCAGCCTATATTTTTTAAACACTCGCTGAAGACAATCAAGGAAATGTGTTTAGTTTGGGTGATAAATTTGCGTCATAAATTCTCATATTTTCATTTTTCGGTTGATTTTCACCAAGAAAAATTTTGCTCTTTTAATTCGCAAAAGACTAAATTGTAGAGCGATCGCTCATTCGTCACAGCAGATTTAGTACAATCTGTCAGTAGACCCCACTGACCAGTAGGAACAGCAATTGAACCCTAGTTCACCCATTCCCCAAAGCCGAACCTTGAAAATAAGCATCCTTACAATCGGTTCGAGAGAGGACGTACAACTTGCTAATGAGGTTGGGGGTAAGTCCAGCGCTAATACCGTATAAGAACGTGACAGAGGAAACTTTACCCCCAGCAATTAAGGTAGTGTTGAGTGATGAAGTGATGCGGTTGAAAGCCCAGGACTTAGGCGAGAAGAGTCGGAACGAGGATGATGTGGCAAATGCCGTGGCAGCGTTTCATCGGTATTTGGGGCCGATTGGTTGAGTTGGTATCACGAAGGGAGTAAATTTTACATTTTTTGCAATTGAGGAATATCTTCTTTTAAAAGAGGGCAAACGACTAGGGGTTTGAGATCGTCTCCATGAATAATCGCCTTTTCTCCAGAGATAAACATAACCCCGTAGTTACTTTCCCCACCGAAAAATTCTGCCAGTGGAATATCGTGACGATCTTCAACAATTAATACAGAATGCTGTTTGTATCTACCGTGATTAACTTCTGCAATCGTACCTTCTTTGATCAAACCCATGAATTTATTCTCCTCAAAAATAATTTAGAAGAAAGCTAGATACTTGCAGGTGTAATTTTGAGGCTTGGTACTGATAGTAGTTATGATAGCAAATACAACAGGGATATTTACTTAAGATTTCGATGTTGTGTTATGAAAACAGTTCAAGCACAAGCCAAAGTTAAGTTTGATGATTAGATGCAGAAAACTTACATTTGTAATCAATTCATAAGTTGAGATAACGCTACCCTGAAACAAACCCATGTCCCAAATTAAGGTTGATACAGTCCTTTGTATCAACGGCACTGTTCTAATCGTCTATTACACCCCCGGACAATGCTGGCAGTTCCGCATTATCAGCCGTACAGGGGGTATATTTGGCGAACAGAAGATTTACTACAGTGCGGCGGCGGCGTTAAAGACTGGGTTGGAGTGGGTTAGGGATGAATTATAGGGAATGCGGTTAGAATTGTGGCTCGTTGTATGCTTAGTAACCAATGAGGAACCCAGGAAGAACAGGAACTATTTTGGGAGCGGTCGCCGCAGGAATAGGATTAATCGTAGTTGTGATAACTATGGGACTGATAATTTTCCAGGTAAATCAGTCAACTATCGCACTAACAGAAGAATGGACAGTTATCGATGTGCTTGATGCAGACAAATTGACTCTTCGACAAGCCGACGGTAAACAAATAAATGTTCGTCTTTGCGGTATTGTTCCAGTCTTTGGTAAGAAAGCCAAAGAAAAACTCATATCGCTAGTAAAGGCGGCTAAAAATCAAGTGATGATCATCCCGGTAGAAAAAGATAGTGATGGTTACACCGTTGCTGAAGTGATGGCTAATGGGACAGGTGAGTTAGACATCAGCTTTGAGGAAGAATTACTCAAAAGTGGGTTGGCGAAAACGCGAAAATCTGGGGTAGAATGCCCAAACAAGTTGTCTTTTGAGCAAGCCGAAAAGATAGGGATAGCTGCAAAAGTAGGAGTGTGGAAATGAATGCCCTAATTAGTTTATTATTTTTTGTAATTACACTTTTGGCTAGTGTTTTTATAGCCCAATTTCCTAACTCACTATCTTCTTATCAAGCAATTCATGTGATAGACGGAGCAGGATTATATAAGAAAGAATTAACTAATGGTAATACAGCATATTTACAAGTAATTGACCTCCGAAAAATGCGGATTGACCAAGTTATGGGAGAGGTTGATAATATGGGGTATGGTCAAGGTAAATATTATCAAGGGGAAGAGAAATATTATAGCCCATATTTTACAAATAAGTTATATTCACAAGTAAATAATGAATATAAAAAACTGTATGGGAATGATGTATTTTCTCTGATTAATTGCTCATTTTTTGAGCAATATCAATCGAGTACGCAGTTATCATTCCCAATTAAACTTAATGGTGTAGTTGTCAGTGGAGGTAATAGCCCTTACGGGCCAATTAAAGAACCAAAAGATAAGTTTTACAGCACAATTCGCTTAAAAGCTCTGGTTTGGGATGAGCAGCAAGCATACATTACAGATTATGATTCAATAAGCGGTGCGCCTCTCAACCAAAAAGCAGTGAAAAATGCGCTCGTTAGTTATAAATACAGCGATCATCCAGCAAAAGTATTAGCCCAGAATCAAGTAAATAAATATCAAGTTATTGGGACTTTAGACAAAGATGGTAGAAAGGGTGACGAGCAACTGTTAATTATGACGGTGAATCAAGCTACTCTAGATGAAGCAGCTTCATTATTACGTAATTTAGGTGTTAAAGGAGATATTATTACCGTTGATGGTGGCAGATCAACTTATCTGTTTAATTCAAAGATGGGGAATATTGTTTTACCCCAACTATCTAATCCTCAAGAAAATCCTACATTCAGACATTTACCGCATTATTTAGGAATCCGTAAGGCACGAACTCAAAAGCTTGTACCGCAAATATTAATCGACCAGCCAGTAGGTAAAGTACAGGTTGAACAAAATAGACCTTATTTAATATTGTGGCGAGACAATATCAACAGTGATGTGTCGATTAGATTGTATGGTCGCAACAACAAAAAGCTTCAAGATATTTCTGCTCGTACTGCTAGTGATGGGGTTTATGAGTGGACACCGCAGATTGCTGTAAAACCAGGTTATATAATCCGTGTAGCTAGCCGGGATAAGCAGAGTATTTTGGGAAATTTGAAATTTTGACGCTCTCCGCCGAAGTGGTAATGCCCAATACCTTATACTCTGACCTCAGACTGGTATTTACTTAGTATGCTACCTGAGTAAATATTCTGTTACTTGCTCTCTAATGGGAGTTGCATTATTCAGGGCTGATACGATTACTTCTTGATTCTCGAAAAAACTTCCCATTTTTTGAACCCAAGACTCTTGAGAATACCCTAGAGGCGGATTTTCTTTAATTGCTACAAATAAAGCCACTATCCTCAATGATTTTTCTGTTACCTCTCCTCTCAATTGTATGGGAACAGAATCAAAAAAACCTCCCTTTTGTAAGGCTAGCTCTTGCAAAGGAAGCTCTTTATAAAGTGTTTCAGCTTTTGCTATAATCTCAGAAACGTTGCTGTTCAAAGAGTGCATAAACCCAAGAGATGATAAAGACATTGCAAATATCATTTGTATCATTTCTTTCTGTTTTTTAAAGTCAACTCTTGGTTTTCCGTAGTTTGGATCTCTAGCTTTCCTTCTTTTAGCTTCCCCCATTTTTCCCTAACAATTAGTAATAAATGTTTTTACTCTTGGCTTAAACTGATCTAATTTTAATTTTACATAAAATTTAGATGCTCATACTGAGCAAAAAAAAATTTGTTACCACGCCATTTTATAACCTGTTAAATTTATTATTAGGTGATTGAGGAGTCGTGGCAGCCAAGGATGGAACCAACCGACCACGATAAAACTCATGTTGCAATCCTGATAGCACCCCAAGCACCCCCAGTTCTGACCAATCGCCCAAATCTTCGCCATGCAGAGACACGCGATAGTAGCCACAAGTTAGGCGATCGCAAAGCCGTAGACAGAACGTCATCGTTTCTGAGCAGGCTTATTCCATCACCAGTTAAGTAACTTAATGCTGACAAAATAGATTTTGTGCTACAGTCCGTAAAAGCGCAAACTGTGTAAGAAATGCCACAGTGATTCAATAGTCAGACTCTTGAGGGGATGAGCCAGTGGAAAAATTAAAGCTTCTTTGGCAAAGATTGTTTTCTAATGAGCGACTAGAAAAAGCTGGTGACATTGCCGAATCTGGTGCAGAGATTACTAAAGCAGGTCTGGAATTTGCGATCGCTCTTGGTGTACTAGCGACTGCTCCATCAGCACCAGTAATAGCAGCCGGATTATCGTTTGTAGGGATTGCGCGAAGCGGACTGAGGCTACTGCATGGTAGCAGCAATGAAAAGTTTGAGATAGCTCAATGGGTAGCAGTTGCTTGTCCACTAGCTTATGTAAATAGCTTTAATCATTTAGTGCAGAGAAATGTTTGGTTGCAAAACAGATTAAATGCAAAGATAGAAATATTAGACATTAATCCACAGTTAAATCAACTGGGAGAATTAGAATTAGACAATAGTGAAGCTAAAGAAGCCTTAACAAAGTTTTCAAATTCCACATTAGGACAAGCTTTAAATCAACAATTATCTATTTACTTACAAAATGCAGGAATAGCAGAAAATATTGCTTCAGTTGTAACCGCATGGGTTGCTTGGGATACGTTTAATTATATTAAACAGCTTTTATTATATGAACCAGAAAATATACATCAAGCTTTAAATTTATTCATAACAGCAGCGCAAGAGCTAAGAGCCAACGAGAAATATGCCAGCATAGAGTCTTACCTAAAAGAGCAGATATCACCATCCCCTAGCGATCCACTGCTGATTGAACGATGGAAGGTAGTAGGGGAAGAGTTTAAAATTCCTGAAATCTATGTATCTTTAGAAGCCCATTTGTTAGATAGTAATGGTAGAGCAACAGAAAAAGAACCCACTGTTAATTTAGAGAATTGGGTAACAGAGCAACTGAATAAACCAGAAAGAAATAGACAAGTCATTTTTATTCAAGCAGGCCCAGGAAGAGGTAAAAGTGTCTTCTGTAAAATGTTTGCAGATTGGGTAAGAGAAAATCTTCATCCCATTTGGACACCAATAATGATTAGGCTAACAGACATTGACACCTTTGAAACGAATGTTGAAAATACCCTTCGTGCGGCTATTAGAGAAAATTTTGTAAACCGTGATGATTGGTTGAGTGATCGTAATACTCGCTACTTATTTATCCTAGATGGTTTTGATGAATTACGTTTTGGACGTAGGACGGCAAGAGGAATTGAAGATTTTCTAGGGCAAGTAGGAAACTATCAAGCACAAACAGTATGTAAGCATCAATTTGTAGTAACTGGTAGAGAATCAGCGTTGCATGGAATTGAAAATCGGCTACCAGCTAACTTAGTTAGGTTAGAGATAGCATTAATGGATGACCAAATCCAAATACAATGGTTAGAAAAATGGGGTAGATTAGTTGGGCAAGATAAAGCAGAAGAATTTCAGCAATTTATTAAAGCATATAATTGTCCTGAGCGTGTTAAGGAACTAGCTAAAGAACCACTTTTGTTATACCTTCTAGCAGCAATGCACCGAGACAATGAGTTAAATATGCAAATGTTTGAGAATACTAATGGTGTTCAAGCTAAAATAGTAGTTTATCAAAAAACATTAAATTGGGTTTTAACAAAACAACGGCCTGAAAATCTCAATCAACAACTTACAGAATTTGATGCTAAAGATTTGCGTCTAATTCTAACTGAAGCAGGGTTATGTGTAACTCAATCTGGAAGAGAATGGACTTCAATTACAGCGATTGAAGAACGTCTCAAGAATGACAAATCAGCGAGAGAGATGCTGGAAAAAGCACAGCATAAACTTGGAGAAAATCCATTAAGAAATGCTCTAGCAGCATTTTATCTAAGACCAGCAAAAGCATCTGAATCAACCGAGGGTGCTGTAGAGTTTATTCATAAGAGTTTTGGTGAGTTTCTATGCGCTCAAAAAATAAAAGAAAGTTTGAAACGATGGGTAGAAGTAGACTCTAAAAGCAGACGTGAGAGATATATCATTGATGATGACACATTAGCAGAAGAGATTTATGACTTGTTTGGTTACGGTGGTTTATTAGAAGAGATTGTAGAATATTTAATGGCTTTGCTTGATTCGGGACAGCAATTTCAATATTTAAAATTATTTGAACGTTTAGAAGAGTTTTATGATAATTGGTGTAGAGGAAAATTTATTAATGGACATCCTAAAAATATTCCTTTAAATCAAATGCAAAAATTTCACACGGAAAAAATACTACTTGATATTAGAGAAGTTGATATTTTTACTGGATTAAATATCATGATATTACTTCTGGAATTACATCGTTATGCAAAAACTAAAGATGACCTCAAAGATAAAATTGATTTTTATTTATCTATTAGAAAATATGGTGATGATAAAAACCAAGAACTTATTAACGTTATTAATTATAGCAACAGTATTAATATAAAAACATTTACAGCAACGGTTGGACATTTTCTTTCATATGCAAATCTTCAAAGTGCAAATTTAATAGGGTCTTACTTGAATGGCGTAAATCTCAAAGGTGCGAATCTTCAAGGTGCAAATTTAATAGGAACTTATCTTAATGGTGCTAACTTTGAAAGTGCAAATCTTCAAGATGTAAATTTAATAGGAACTTATCTCAATGGTGCCAACTTTGAAAGTGCAAATCTTGAAAACGCAAACTTTTTATGTGCCTATCTTAATGGTGCTTATTTTATTGGTGCTTACTTCAATAATACAAACATTAATGATTCTTGCCTTAAAAATACAGATTTTGAAGGATTAACTTAAAAATAAAAATAAATCTGTAAATAATTATTAATTAATGCTAATTTTCTAAATAGAAGAACACCTAAAAAATAAATTAAGCTAAAAATTTAAAGATTTGCTTTATTAAATCAACCTCAACTAATCAACCCTTGCCCTCTCCAAACACTCCGCCTTGAGCCTAAAGAAGCACACACACCAGCGATCGCCCACCACCCGATCAATCCCATGCGGCTGCTTGTTGTCGAAAGCAATACAATCGCCATCTTCCAAGCAATATGATTCCATCCGCCGAGTATCTTGGCAACCAGAGATTGAGAATTTCGCCCGACCCATAACGTTAATCTGCGCTGCCCCAGAAGCATAGGCCGGCGAATCCCGATGTACTTTGATTTGCGTCCCTGCTGGATAATACAAAACGAGTGCTTGATGAAAGTCTGGCAGCAGCTTCTCGCCCAAAGCCTCAATTACCTCAGCACCAGCATAACGCCCCGGCTCAACCACCTTAACCTCAGCCTTCTTACCAGACTTGGCACTGGCGAGACTAACGAAGCGCCGCAGATGCAACTCCAGAAGACCATCCGCGTATTGCGAGACTGAGGGAAACATCTGCGACTTGACGGATTTGCACCAATCCTGAATCTGTGACAACTCAGCACCTTCCAGTTTGCCCAGGCGAGTAATCAGTTCGCTTGATTCGGGTTGTGCGACAGGTGGTGGTGCTACTTCTGGAACTTGAGGAGTTGCCACCGCAGCTAAGGATGGTACAAGGCGCGGACGATAAAACTCATGTTGCAGTCCCGATAGCACCCCAAGCACTCCCAACTCTGACCACTCGCCTAAATTTTCTCCGCGCAGAGATACCCGATAGTAGCCACAAGTTAGGCGATCGCACACTACTCTCAACCCAGCGTCTTGACATTTGGCCAGTAGCGTTTGAACAATGGGTGGATAAGTGCAATTAATTGAAGTAGTGTCGTTTGGCGTAAAGTTGTGAGTTTTGGTAATGCTAGGGGTATCGGTTGAGTCGTGACCCTTCTCTATTTGCGTACGCTGCCTGTTGGAAGGCATTTGACCAACAACAGCCCCAATTTCACCACCCCAAAGCTCTGGCAAGTATTTTTGTACTATCTCTTCTCCAACCTGATATCGATGGCAGAAATCCCCAGTTTTTTCAAAGCAGCATAGTGTTATGTCTTGTGGGTTGTTCTTTTGCTTACTCACCCACAAGTCAATCAAAGTCAGCCGAGAATCCAAAATCTCTCGGAACTGTCGCTTATATTCCTGTTCTGCTGCGGCATCTTTAGGGCTAGACTTCCACCAGTGCAACAGTTCAGGAGTCGGGGCGAACAGTGGTAAGTGCCTGCCAGTCCAACCCTTGGGCGGATAAAGCGAAATCGAAACAGCCTCACCCTTGATTTCACCTTTATAGTATGAGGTATAAATTGTCATATCATACCTCCGTTAAATCATGAGGTGTGACCCAGGACAGCCGATTGATAAACTTACCCTGCTGTGTAGATTTGGGAAAAATACAAGCGCCTTCATCAGTTGGTAATCGTAGGGCAGGCGATCGCCACTCGACTTGATACAACCAAGCATTGTTGATGAGCGACATCCCCAAAATCATGCGAATCTTCGGGCCATCATTAGCAAAGCGGAAGTTGACCAACTGCCCTAAACGGAAGTGAGGCTTTTGAATGGACAAGGGCTGAAGTTGACCCCTAGCGATGATTTCATTGTCTGGTACAGAGATGATTCCGCGATCGCTGTGGATAGAATAATTCCATCCAGTGTCAGACCATTCTACGCCGCAGCAATAACCGGCGACTTTAGGAGAAGGCAAATAAACCTTCTCTAGTATGCTGATGGCAAGTGGTGAGAGTTGTTTGCCCCAAGGTGGGGATATATACCAGCAAGTTTCCAGCGTGTTGATAGTGTTAGTCAAAATGCCTCCTGATAAGAAAGTAAACTGCATAGATAATCAATGCGTTTCCAAGCAACGGCGGACTGTCGCGGAGAGCAACTCAACCCGTAAGCACGACGGGCATCATAGTTACCAGAGATGTTTTTAGCTACTCCAATGGGAATCCCATGAGCCACCGCAAGAACTCCGGGTTGATAGCTTCTTGTTTCGAGAGAGAGCCGTACTTGCGTAATGTGATTTCCAATTTGGTTTGTCCAGGGGGCCTGCTGTTGACGGTTGAATAGGCCATCGGGGTAGGCAATGACAAAGATTCGTTTCCTTTGGTGCGACAAGCCGACTTGTTGTGCAGAGATACAGTTCCATTCGCCCATGTACCCGATGCTGTCAAAGTCATAGATGATTTGCTCAAGTCCGCGATAGAGCAAACCTGTGGGGTTTTCGATAAGAGCGATCGCTGGTCTATCGGATTCAATGATGCGGAACTGTTCAGCCCAGAGCGCGGATCTGGGGTCAGAGAGTCCTTGTCGGTTGCCAGAGTTACTTGTGCCGGCGCAAGGGAATCCCCCACACAAGATGTCAAACTGTCCCCTGTTGCAGTGGTAGGTGGTAATGTCCGAGTGGATTGGGGTTTGGGGCTGTTCATAACGCAGTACCGATTGTGAATAGGGGGATATTTCGACAAATTGCCTTACTTGAAACTTGTGAGATAGACCCGCCGCAGCGATACCGTGATGGCACAGTCCGCCGATGCCGGAGAATAAGGAGAGGACTGATTTCATGCAACTGCCTCCCGAACCAATTCATCAGGCACATCGAAAAGTCCCAGTTGTCCGATGTAGGGAATGGGAGTAATGGCGCGTGGATTGGCCAGATGCCAATGGAACTGCTGTGGCATCCCCCAGCTAGAAGCAGTTTCTGAAAACTGACAACCAACAACTCTAACCACACCGATGATTTGACCGCGACTGAGCAGGTTTAGCTCTGGTACAGAAACACCCAGACTTTGACAAAATTCTTTTGCTTGCAGATATTCTTTTTTAGTGCAACCTTTGGCGGCGTGAATCAGAATATCGCCCCGGTAGTGGATAGCCCAACCAAAACAATTCGCAATTCGCAATTTGCAATTCGCAATTATTAATCCAATCCTCGTATTACTGGAGCTAACATAAATGCTAGTTTTTGATTCTCCATCTATATCTATACATCGAGGAGTCATTTTCATAAACAGATTTCCTGAGTTAAACTTCTTTACCGTAAACTTAGAGCTAAATGTCTTAATTGCTCAGTTGGGTTTTTAACTGCGAATTGCGAATTGCGAATTGCGAATTGTTTATTGCCCAAGGCTGTCTAACGGTGAGTGCTTTCATAGGTCAAAACTCAAATAGTTGAATATATGCGTCCAAGGCGGCAATACCCGGATGAAGCTGCGGTCGAGACTTCAAACCATTGCAGATAACCGCAGTAATCCCTTGTTCGCCAAAAGTGAATCTAATGCTGACTTATCGAGCCGCGTAGTAGTTGGTAATAGTCAACAGCAAAAAGTTCAGTTGATGTCAGATGAAGAACCTCTAAAAAATCGTGGATTTGGGAGGGTCTGTTTGACTGGAATCTGTGAAGTATTGAGAGTAAATTATGAGTATTTTTGTGCTGGTTATTAGCAGCAATAGACTTATTTAAGCCCTTGATAATTTGTAGGGATAAGGACGGGGTAGTAGTAAAGTGAAAAGCGAAGGTTGTAATCAGCTTACTTCGCTTTTGTTGCTTTTATTGCAGTTGAGCTAACCATGTTACTAAATCATCAACGGATGCAAAATCTAGAAACGCTTCACCTAGTGCTTCTAGTTGCTCAGTAGATAGTGCGCGAATTTGCTCAATAATTGAGGTATCAACTTCACCAAAGCGTCGATTGAGTTGACGATAGAATAACTTAAATTCTCCTTTTTGCAGAATATCCTGATAAATAACGGATTCTTGCATAACGTCCTCCCGTAAAAATTGGCGAATCAAGTCTTTTGTAAATCGTAAACCAGCAAAAATTTCGGTACACCCAGCAATATTTTGTCTTTCAACTCTATTAGGAATTGTAGCGACACTTTGAGCAACCTGGGATAATAGAGTGGACGGAGAATCAGTTCGCGCTAAAGGTGCAAACGGCAACAGAGCCGGATTATTAAGGAACTGTAACGCATCCTGTTCCCATAAACGTACAACTCGATAACGGTGAGTTGTCATCTCATCAGTATATTCTGTAGTAAAAGCAACTTCATCATCAGTTTCCTGCAAAAAAATTAATACTTGTGTGATTGGTTTACGGTATTGCCGCTTTAATCTTACGTAGTAGTCGAGTATGCGTAATGGAAGAGGAGGATTAGACTTGGTTAAAGTCTGAAATTCAAGATGTAGAATGCGGCTCTTTGTTTGGAGAAATATGACAGAATCAGCCCGAATTGGTTCAATTGAAAGTTCAGTTTTGAGAATTGTGACTTCTTGATTAGCCTGATCTGGTAATAACCAGTTAGCAAAATCGGCAGGATATAATTCGGCTAAATACTTAGCAGTGTTATCGTAACTCAATTTAATTCTCCTGTTGAGCAAGATTTAGTTTTTCTAATCCACTACGTAAATACTTAGCTAAGGGAGCTTGTTCAATCAAATAATGTGCTGGAACGCCCTGAGCCTCATTAACTAAATCAGAAAATTCAGATGGTTGTTCATCAGAATGTCCCCGACCGAGTAACATAAGTGCAATTGCCTCAGCTAATTCAATCTCAGAAAGTTTGTGAACATAATCAGACAACATATAAATAGGTGTGCCTGGAGTCTGGCGCTCATGAAGCAATTCAACTAGTTCTTTCGATAGAACCTTTGAATCTTTTAAGTCATGTTCTGAGGTAAATTTAGATTGCTGATGTAATCGGCGCACAGTAGCTAACTCAATAATTTTGTGAACTTTTTCAACCGTTAAATAATTCATATTTTCCTCCATTTTGTAAGATTTAGAACTTGGTTTATAACTAACAAAAAAGATTAGTTATAAACCAAGTTCTAAAAATCCACCCATTGGATATCAACAATTTGTCCATTTTTCTTAACTATTTGACATTGATTGATAGGGTCAGTTGCCCAATCAATAGCTCTTTGTCGAAGAACATCACTACCAGAGTGCAAATATTTTCTCATGTCTTGCAATACGGCTTCTTCATCTTGAATAAGTGGCGAAACTATCTCGGTAATGGGTGTTAGCCTTTTAGTTTTAGATTCTTCGGCTTTCTTTGCTCTTAATTCTTCAATAGCTGCTTTTGCTGCTGTCAATTCTTCATTAGAGACGGGTGATTTTTTAGCTAAGGGTACGACATTAGGTTTGCAATTAGCCCAAAACTCTACTTCTTCAGGTCTAGCAGATTTAACTAAGTAAACATTGGGGTCATTAACCGCGCCAAACTCATCTGTTGGTGGTGGTAATGTTTCTGGTTGGGGTAACTCTGGGGTAAAGTGTTGAACAGATGCAATGGACACCACATTTTGCTGTAAATGGGGCAAAGCATAACTAGCAACTTGTTCAACAACCACTCCTGGAGCCTGTACTTCGGTGACGCGCATCCCAACAGGTAAGGGTAAAACGGCGCGTGATTGTTTAGTCAGAACTTGTTCGTCAGATGAAGTATCCAAACCGTGTTGTCGGCGTGTATTGATGTTAACTACGCGATGAATGAAGGTGGATTGATACCACTCCCACTCAATCGGCAGATTAGTCGGGTCATTGCGAAAATGCTTGAGGACTTTGGCTTTGTTGACGTGTAAATCGCCGCCGTAATCCTTCACCCAGCGTTGAGCTAATGCGGTGTGAAATTCTACATCTAGTTTACCTTCGTCATTGCGCCAAGGGCCATCAGGCAGCCAATCCCAAACAACATCATGAGGCTTTTTCCGTTCAGAAGAGAAAAAAGGGTCGGGCGGGGACGGCGGAACATTTGCCTCCATGATGGGTTTACTGGTAGGTTGCAAAGTCTTGGTAAGGTTTGACAACGAAGGCGAAGAACTGTTCATGGATTGAATTGGAATTTGAAATCCAAATTCAACTTTTTTTTCTTCTTTCTCTTTTTCTTCTTCAGAGTCATTTGGAATGAGAGAGGGATTTAGGGAGAGAGTTGAAGTCTCCTTAGAAGTCTCTATGAAATCTCTATATATAGATAAGTTACTGATTTCGTCGCTGCTTGTTACGCATTTCGTAGCTCCTTGTTCCTCATTTCGTAACTCCTTGTTACTGATTTCGTCGTTGCTTGTTACCCATTTCGTCAACAAGGATTTTTCAAGGGTTTGAGCGTTTTGAGTGTTATTAGTCCGGTAGGTAATGGCGGCTAGAGCTTCTGGGCAAATGTCGATGTGCATGACATTGGGGAGAACACCATAACCTGTTTGTATTGGTTGAAGGATGATTTTGATTAAACCCATTTTTTCCAACAGGTGCATTGATTCTCGGACACATCGTGGTGAAGCATTGAGAGATTCAGCGAAGGCATCGGGATTGCGACGCAACACATCTTCTTTGAACTTTTTCTTCCAGCCGACTTCTTCACCTGTCAACTCATCTCTTTGTAGATATGGACGATACCAGTAAACAATGTCAGCCAAAATATCAATCGCTAGTCGATCTGCCTTTTTCTCACCAGACTTAGTTTGATAACAAATGTGTTTGTACCAGCTTTTGGGGGTGATGTCACCCTCGAATTTAATGTGAGCGATTGCATCAACTACTGGGTGTCCTGTTAAAATTCCACTACAGAAATTTTTATTCATACAATCAGACCTTCATTTAAGCACGCAACAAATGCAGCGAGAGTTCCTCTCATAGCTATATCAAGTCCAAGCAATGTTATTTCCTCTGGATTATTCCAAGATTTTTCAAAAGCTTTCGTAACACAGTCAGCCCATTGTTCTATCCCAAAATTACAAATATATTGAAGAGATTTTAAAGTATTAACCTCAACAAGATATTCATAAAAAATCGATTGAAACTTTCTGTTCAATAAGTCTTCTATAGTAGATTGCCAATTATTAGAAATGAAAATTAAATCACTTTGAATTTCTTCTCTAGCCATCAAATCTTTAGATACTGATAGAGCTATATTGTCAGAAATCTTTTGTGCTTCAGACCTAAAGCAATAAAAGCTATCTTTGACAGAATTAACACTTTGCAAATATTGCCCTAACAATTGTTCTTGCGACTTAAAGGCTAAAGAATTAATGTTTGTTTCACTGTAATCAGTAAGTTCAAACCACTCCCCAAATATTCGATATTCTTTATACTGTTCGTGAAAGTATTTTTCATCATTAATTGAATCTGGAGTCCAAAATGAATCAATTATCCTTAATGGATAAGGAGACTGAGCTTTAAGCTGTTCAAAACGTGCGATAGGATTCACGCTCCGCCCAATCTTATAGCGGTTTGTTCCCTCAGCATGAATGAGGTAAACATATCCTTGATTTAAACGATAGCGATGAAGTGTTTCTTCTGATAAAATTATCTTCACAGAAGGGAGCATAATTAACCTCTATTTCCTAAAGTGATCTGGGATAGTTATTACCACTACACCTCATAAGAGCCATTCCCAACACTCTGCCCAGACGAAGTTTCATCTTTAATCGCGTGCCATTCGGCGGTGGCTCGTTTGACTAGCTCTCCAAACCCAAGACTTTCATGTTCTCGTTCTAAAATCTGTCTAATTAAGGTGCTGACAGGAATCTTTTTCCATGCAGCCACAAGGCGATATTCTTCATAAGCTTTTTCTGATAAAGTAATCGAAAGCATATATCGTTCTGTCATGTCGCGCTCCGAAATCTGTGATAAATGTGAGGACTAGATAGTTGCTTGATAGTACAAGTGTACTATAATTATACGGGTATAGTTCTAGAAAGTTCAAGGCAATTGCACTGCAAATGTATAGTTTTTTCTGATAGCAAGTATACAATCGCCTTCAATCTCTCGATTGTTAGGAGTAAATCATCTAATTTACTATCCATATAAATGTGGTGTTTTCTGGGGTTATCACTCAAGGTATCGTTAGTCATAATTCCTCTGTTTGGTTTTTACTAAGCAAGTGTTTTGGATGAATTATTTTGTTAAATAGCAGGAGTTTTGGCTTTTAAATATGGTTAATAAAACACCGCAAACTGAATACGATTCGCCTTGGAAACAGATGTTGCAACTGTATTTTCAGGACTTCATGCAATTCTTCTTTCCCCAAGCCACAACAATTCAAAATTCAAAATTCAAAATTCAAAATTATTTAGGATTGTTCTGTTTGGTTTTGACAATTATTGCAGCGACTATTTTGATAAG
>NZ_JACJQL010000009.1 GCF_014696625.1 Nostoc parmelioides FACHB-3921 | reverse complement strand
AATCTTTCGAGTAGCCAGTGATAGATTTCGTCTAGCTCGACATCGTTATAGTCACGTGATAAAGACGGTATGTGGATTAGTTAGGTTACATCTCAATGCTTCATTTATACTAAACCATGATATTTAAATAATTCGCTTGAACATTTACTTTTTTAGAAAGCTATGTTTTGAGAAACTTTTGATATTTTTCAGATTTTCATCCTTAAACCGTGATTTTTACGTTCAGCAATGATAACTATCTTATCTCAGTTATATCTCCTATAATCCCTTCACAGTAAGCTTTTTATCTTTTGTAGACAAGTCTATTTTAATGAATTAAGCAGTAACTTGGGACGTGCCATCTTTACAGCAGGATACCAATTAGGATAATTGACAAATATATAATGTTCATATTCATACCAATTCATGTCGCTCTTTTCTTGGTTACAATCTCGGCAAATTACCCATAGGTTTTGAAAATCTATTGATAACCAAGGATATTGTGAGCGTGGTAACTTATGGTCTATACTTTTACCACCTTTTACAGAATAATGTTGCTCACAAATTGGACAATAACCGTCTGAGTTTTCTGTTACCCAATCTTTACTTTCTTGGGTAGTGCCGCATTCATAATCACCATTAATATATCGCCAGTAATCAAATTTTCTGTAATTTTCAAAGTCTTGATATGTAAGTTTGTGATATCGCTTATTCCCAATCTTATTTGCTAGGGAAAATAATTCTTTAAGTTGTTTATCTTCTAGATTCATAATACTTTATTTAATACTGAATATTTTTATGAGAATTGCGTTTATATTTTTTCTTATTTTTATTTTGATAACTATTACTAAAATCAATAAACTCTATTTCCGTGTCAGGAAAATGCGTATCTATAGACTCGGCAATTTCATTTACTTCTACAGCTAACTTTTGATTAAAATCAGTAATTTCTTGAATCGTCTGATATTTGTTACCTATCCGATCTGCTTCTAGAAATAACTCCTCAAGCGTTAAATCATTTAGATTATATTTTTGTAAGAATTCTGCAATTTTTTCGTAAAGACTAATCACATCATTCCAGCCAACATTTTTGTAGCCATTTTTCTTTAGCCAAAATTGGTCTTCTTGATACAATTTAAGTTTATTTTCAGAGTTATTGATTTGTATTACACGATAACTCATACCCTGGAAATTTCTTTTCTTCTTAGTCATAAAATAAATTATCTATCCAAGTGTAGATTTAAACATATGGATTAGTGCTTTCCTAAGTTCACTATCTTCATACTGAAGCAGTTGTTTAGTATTTATAGCTAATTTGAGCCTGATTTCATCTATAAGGTTTTTCAAAGCTTTGTTATCATTTTGTAACTGTTTATTAGCTTGAACTAATTCATTGTTCTGAATATTGGCATTTTGAAGTTTTGTATCCAACACTTTATTTGTGTCTGATAAATTTTGAATTTCATAGGTATATTTTTGCTGTTCTTGTTGGTAAGACTGATTTAGTTGGTTGATTTTAGCTGTATATTCCTGATGAATTCTTTCAATCTCTTTATTTTTTTTTGTTACTATACCTTTCTGAGCAGCTTGGAGTCGTTGGCGATTGATGAGTTCTGTACCCGCAAAACTTGAAATAGCTCGACGAACTGTAATTTCATCAGGATTAGTCTTAAAGTCAACCACTTCCAACGCTCTCATCGCATCTGCTTTTGTCCATCCCTCGTTTTCTAGTAGATTAATTGCTTGTGACTTGTTCACGGTTTTTTGAGGACTGCTAGTAAAATTAATTACATTTTTCTAGATATATCTTACCCATATAGTTAAGTTCAAATAACAATTTCAGTCTATTATCGAAAAATATTAGGCGTTGCTGACTCAATGGATGAAATTTGAAGTGCTGAAATTTCCAAATCTTTATGCTTTCTGCGTCTCTGCGCTACTCTGCGGGTACTCCTGCGGAGAACTCGTAGAGTAGCAGCAAAGCGTCTACTGCGTGATAGAAATTATCCCATATTTATGTAACGCCAAATATCATTTACTACTGCTCACAGCTACAGTGTCTTTAACACGGCACTTGCAAGAATAGTACAAAATGATACCGAGTTAATCTCTGTTTTCTCTTCCCCTAAACCCCCACATCCTTACACCCCTATTTCTTATCAGACAACACCGTATAAGCTTCATTAAATAAACGCATTTTCTCCTGCGCTTGTTTCTGCATCTGGGGTTGATTTACAAATAAATCTGGATGCCATTTTTTGACTAAAGTTTTATAAGTTTGTTTAACATCAGCAAAAGTAGCATTCTGTGGCAATCCTAAAACCTTATAAGCATGAGCAATTTTATCTTTTTCTGTTTGGCTTTGGGGTGGTTTAGGTGCTTGGGTATTTTGATTTGGCTGCTGACTATTTTGAGAACCAGGAGAACGCATATCTGCTTTCATTTGTGCTATTTCCTCATCCATTTCCCAGTTGCGAAACTTTGCTTCTAACTCTGCGGGATTGGGTGAAGGGGTAGTTTTTGGTGGTGGTGAATAAACTTGCTGCTTTGGTTGTGCAACTTTTTTCTCAGTAGTTTTAGCTGTATTTTCTTGTTGTGGTGGGTTAGGTGTAGCTTGGGGTGGGCGAGTATATATGCGTTCTTGTTTTGTCCAAGATTTTTGTTGAGTTTGAGTAACTTTTGGCGTTTCTATATAAGGTTGATAGTTAGAAGCAATTTTGAATTTTTTTAACTCACTCAGTAATTGATTGAAACTCTGTTGCAATCGTTGTAGCTCTGCACGTTTTTGAGTAATTTCTTGTGGTTCTTGAGTAACCTTAAAACAAATTACCTTTTCTGCTTGGCGTTCATATTCAGCTAAGATTGATAAACCTTGATGGCTGAGATGAGCAAAGTACTCTTCCGTTGCAGCTATACAAAGTTTGGCAACTTGTTGATGATAAGATTCATTAGCTAATTGGTCATCTTGCTGTTGTACATTTTTGTTGAGTAAATAGGAAACACTACCAACCACAGCCGCACCGACAGGCCCGCCTAATAACCAACCTATACTACCACCGACAGCAATTGAACCGGGTTCACTCCACGTATCACCACTGTCAGATTTAGGCGGTAGGGTAATAATTGGTTCACTAGGTAAAGGAATTGATAAATCTTCTGGTCGTTCTTCTTGGAAAAATTCGTATGCTTGATAAAGCCACTTCACTACAGCTATTTGTAACTCATTCAAGTCTTTTTTAAGATTGTTTATTTGCCAAGATTTAAAGTTATTTTCTGCTAAAGCAACGGCAGCATCAGCTTGATATTTGGCAAGTAAATTAGGTAAAGCCAGCCAATCACCTAATTCATTAATACTAGCAGTAAAACCTCGTCCAATTAAGTCTTGCGCTTTTTGTTTAATTGCAAACTTGGCATTTTGTTTATCATCAAAAGCTTTAAACTCATGAGCAATAGGGTCAATTTTATTTTTTAATGATAATTGAATTTGGGATGCGATCGCCTGCACTCTCGGTAACTTCACACTGCCCCGATTTTGTTGCAAGATACCCACAACATTTTGCACAGCTGTTTCAAACGCCGCTAAACCGCTACTACTAGCCGCAGCCACATCACCCTTCAACCTGGCGCGTAAAGCGGGTAAAGCATCAACCCGATACAAATTACTAAATCCTGGAGGTAAATCAGCCCGAAAACTTTCTGCAACAAACCTGAGCCGATTTTGTACCTGTTGTTGTTCTTCCGGTTCCAGTAAATTAAGAAAATTAGCAACAAAAATAACTGTTTTAATACCCCTATCCAATAACCAATCGCGCAAATTTTCCCGTTCACCCAGAGTCATCAACTTGCGCCCATCGAGTAATTGCACCACCAAATCTGCACTCAATAATTGTTCCTTAACTAAATTATCTTGCTCCTCCCTATCATTAGTTCCTGGTAAATCCACAAACTCAACACCAGTTTCTAAAAACGGATGGGGACAAAAAACCTCAACAGATGCCACATCCCGGCGCATCTGTCTATTACCATCGAGAATAGCGAACTGCTGTAAAACTTCCGTACCACTGCGATAAACTTCTGTACCATCTACCAACATGATACGCGATCGCACACTAGAACCATACTTAACCGTAATAGCCGCCCCTGTAGTCGGAATCAAATCAATTGGTAAAGCGCGACTACCCAAAACCGCATTTAACAAAGTAGACTTACCATGATTAAAAGGGCCAAAAACCGCAATCCGAAAATTAGGATTTTCCAAATAACTACAGATAGACACCACATCCTGATGTAACTGAGAAGTCCGTTCCAACCCCAACAACCCAGACGCAGACTTCAACACCTCAATCAAACTTCCATAACCTGTATACTGCTCCATAAAACCCCCCGGCTCAATTCAAAATTCAAAATTCAAAATTCAAAACAGCCACCCACAAGAAGCGTTAGCGTAGCGGGACGAAATACGTTTTTAAAGCCTCTCTCCTTGCAGGGGAGAGGTTTGGAGAGGGGTTTTTCCAGCCGTCAAACTCACATGGTTTTAAACCTGCCTTTTTTTCATAAAAACAAAGAGAGAAGAAAAAACTCTCCTCCTCTCTTACATCTCTGCGCCCCTCCGCGTTAAAACTCCCTCATTTAGCCATAATAAGCCAACAAATTACTATAAGCAGCCTCAATCTTTTGCAACTGAGCAATCACATCTTCCTGCAAACTCTTAAACCTTTTTAACTCACCCTCCCGATTAATCTCCCGTGTTTCCTTCTGCTTCAATAAATTATCTAACTCCGACTTCCGCGCAGTAATATCATCATTAATCCGCTTACTCACTTCCCTTTCATAAGCATCAAAACATTCCTTCACCGCATCATAGACAGTTTGCGATTGTTCATGAGCTACTTGGGGTAAATATTTAACCAACTCCTTCTTAGCAGTTTTAACCAACTCTTTCCGCGCTTGGTCTGCTTGTAAAAAACCTACACCCAAACCAAGTAAAGCAAATCCAATGGGGCCGAGAAGTACACCTGTAACGGCTGTAATAATCCCCCCAATTCCAACCACAGTAAAGTAATTTAACAAAATATTTTTCCAATCAAACCCAGCACCAGCCAACGCCACACCAGCCAAATTTCCGCGAGACAAAGATAACAATCCCATTGCCCATTTTGCCCAACTAGGAGAGTTATCATCTTCTGTGGTAGTTGTAGGATTCACCGTAACTTTTTGTCCCGTAAGTTTTTCGGTGATTTGGTCTGTCACTTTACTGTAAGATGCACCATATTGGGATGCACTGCGGGAAAGTTCTTTAAACGCCACATTAATATCTTTTTCGGCGGTTAAAGTCCACGCTGCAAACTTATCAGTAATGTATTGCTCAAAAGCTTTTTGTAGTGCAGCATTAAACGCTTCTCGCTTCCCATTACTTAAGAAATCAAACAAATTTAACTCTGGTTGATAACGTAAAAAATCAGTTTCAAAAGTATTACCCAAATTTAAAACATAGCTGCGGAAAGATTCCGAAACTTTGCGCGCTTGGGTATCCCTAGTAGTAAAAATTTCCTTTTGAAATTGGTCACGAATATTGTTTAGTTTAGTAAACTCCGGCTCGACAGAATTAATTTTTTCTTTTAATTCATCAACATCCTTGTCTAATAATGGTAAGCGTCTCCCAATTGCTTCGCGGGTGTGGTTGACAGCTTGTCTTGCTAATGTTCTGGCTTGTCGCAGTTCTGCGATCGCCCGTTCTCTGGTAAGAAATGTATTGAGGGAAGCTGTAAACTCAGGAAAGCCAGTCCCGGTTAAATCTGCTTGAGAATCCTTCAACCGTCGCCGCAGTGCTTGAATTGATGACAGTTCAAACACCCTCTCATCATAAATATCTTGACCATCTACATAACAATAGTCCGCCAAATTTGCCTTAAATACCTGTCTTAGCCTATTCTCTGACGCTTTTAACTCCTCAACATCATCAGGATCAATCAATGATTCCTTCACCTGATCCCACGCATTAATTAAGAAGAAAACAGATAAACCCCGACCTTTAATATAATTCTCTAAATAGCGACGCTCCCCTAAAGTACAAGGTTGGGAAGCTCGCATCACAAATAAAATTGCATGACAGTTATTAACATATCCCAAAGATAATTCGTTGCGTGCTTCCGTGTCATTTAACCCAGGACTATCAACAATTTCAATTCCTTTTTCTAATAAAGTCAAAGGATATTCTACAACTGCATAATCAACATCAGGAAAAGCTGATTTTTTTTCTTGCTCTAACTTCTTTGCTTCTGCCGGATCAATTGTATATTTATATTTAAAGCTAGCAAAATCTAATACTTGTGGTCTTTTGCCATCATTAAAATGAATAGTAACTTTCTTTTCTGCACCGTACCGCAATACAGTTAATACAGCAGTACAAGGGTTAACATCACTAGGTAATAAATTTTCACCAATTAAAGCATTAAGAAAAGTACTTTTACCCCGCTTCATATCCCCTAAAACTAACAGGCGAAACACACCTTTTTTTAGGTTCTTACTTGCTACAGAAATATCCTCTAAATCTCTTTCTAAACTCAGCTTACCAGATGATGTATCCCCAGCTAATTCCGCCTGATTAATTGTGTCAGATAATTTGCTTAAACAGACTGCCATTTCCGAACGCACTTGAGCCACACGTTCCAAATCTTGAATAAATCTATCAGTCGCTACTTGATTAACCACGATAATTACACCTTAGTTAAGAATTATTTTTTTCGAGATACAAAAAATAGCTGATAAGATACCCATCCTAAAGTTGCAATGATAATTAACCCAGCCAAAGCCGAAGCAATCCTCACTGCAACTAACGCCGCTACACCCAAAGCAAACAACTTTGCACCCAGAATTACTTTTTTTATCCAAGGTTTTTGTTCTGGTTGGTGCTTAACAGTTTTATGAAAGGTTGCATCTTCTGGAGAAATTTGTTGTTCTATTTCTCTTAACCGCAATTCTACTTCCTTCTCCCGCAGTATCCGTTCCCGTTGTTCCAGTTCTTGATGGCGATCGTTTGGAAATGTCATTGATGTCCACCCCGGTTAGGACGTTGATGATAATATTTGCACTTACATTGATAATGTATATTAATGTACTTATTTAGCTAATTACCTCAGTAAAATAACTAAGATTTTAAACTCAGGGAACACAAAAAATTAAGCTCATCCCACTCCTAAAAGAAGATGGGATTTCACGTTGACAGTTGACGGTTAACAGTCATCAGTCAGCAATTAACGGTGGCGGGGCGGCTATCCCTCCCACCCCTTGAAAGGAGTGGCTTTCCCGCCGCCTTTGATGAATTATCCAAAATTGATGCTTTGATAGAGTGCATCAGTATAAATATTTTCCGAGTATATTTAGGTTTTATTGCACTGACACATCCTAAATTCTGCATATTTTCTTATGTAGGATTTCTTTGTAACAATTAAAACTTATGCAAGTGTCACAAAAAATAAATTTTTTTGCGTGTAGTTAGGACTTTAGCTTTTATTTTAAGGACTAAAATCCTCACTACAGATTTAAAATAATATGCCAGTTGCGTAAGTGCTAACAATGAATGTTGATTTTTTGGCAACTTTTGGTAATCTTAGCGGATGTTTAAAAAGTATCATTGCTAACACCAAAATCTTAAAAACCTAACCCCTTGAGCCTCCCCTTCCCTGCGTTCGCGCAGCGTGTCGGAGACAGGGAATGGGGGTTTCAAAGCCTCTCTCCGTTTCGGGGAGAGGTACCCTGCGGGAAGCAAGCTATGGAGAGGGGTTTCTAGTATACTTTTCAAACACCCTCTTAAAAGACTGTCAACAGTCAACAGTCAACAGTCAACAGCCTTTTATTATATTTAGCTTGTAGGCAAAGCTACACTTTGACGAAAAGTACGCTTACGCTCACTTTTCCGAATACCTCCAGCCATTTGATACTCATGGCTATTGTTACCAAATTTATAGGCAACACCACGCAAAATTTTCTCAGAATAATCTGCTAAATCTCTTTCATGTTCAATGATTTGGGTTAGCAAAACATCAATAGTAGAAAGAGTGGTATTATATGTTTCTAGAGATTGCCGCAGGTTTTCAATTTTTTCAGTATAAGATTTAACTGTTAATCCTTCTCCCACATCAAGCATTGGATTAATTGATTTAACACTTGCTAGACGGACTTCTGCTTTGTCGAGAATGCGTGAACTGCGCTTATGTCTTGCCATAATTAATACTTGTTCTGCAAATTTGTAATAACTCTATGGTGGACAATTGTTAAAAAAGTTGTCATACGTAAAATTGTTGATTTTTATTAAAAAATATAAATTTACGTAATTTACAGTAGTTTTTATTTTTTATTTTTAAAATAAAGCCCTTCTGTTTTGCAAAAACGTAGTTTACTTCAGTAAAAATAAGCGTAATACTATTTCATCAACATCTTAGTAACTATAGATTTTGCGTAGAAGTTGAGCAAATGTCAAAGCAAAAACTCTTGCAAACTGCGCGTAACACGGAAACTTTAAAGCAGCAGTTACTACAAATAAAGCAAAAACTTACGCAAACGTGGAGGCGGAAGCTGCTACAGGGAAGACAGAAGCCTTTACAGACTGCGCGTAATACGCAAACGTGAAGGCGGAAGCTGCTACAGGGAAGACAGAAGCCTTTGCAGACTGCGCGTAATACGCAAACGTGAAGGCGGAAGCTGCTACAGGGAAGACAGAAGCCTTTACAGACTGCGCGTAATACGCAAACGTGAAGACGGAAGCTGCTACGGGGAAGACAGAAACTTTTACTACAACAATTTAAAAGTTGATCTTAATACTAATTCTCTATAAAGTTGTACCAAATGAATGATATGGAAACGTTGCGTACAAAGTCTTTACAGTGCAGAATAAAACACATCTTCATTAGAAAACGGTATAGTCTCTTTTCTATTAATTTACCAAGTACAAGCTCCGTCTTGATTTTCTCCCTTGATCCCTGCCCCTGCCCCTTTTTCTCTTACTGACCTTACTTAAAGATAGCGATCGCCTAACGATTTGAATTAAGTGTATATCCTGCCACCGCTATAAGTCACAATTTTTATATGCACTCCACTCAAGTCAAAACACAATGGATATCAAGAATGGTTTTGTAGGCACTGTTGGCAACACACCACTGATTCGTTTAAACAGTTTTAGTGAAGAAACAGGATGTGAGATTCTTGCTAAAGCAGAATTTCTCAATCCCGGTGGTTCAGTTAAAGACCGCGCTGCACTTTACATCATTGAAGACGCAGAAAAAAAAGGACTACTTAAACCAGGTGGAACCGTTGTAGAAGGAACTGCTGGTAATACTGGCATTGGATTAGCCCATATTTGCAATGCCAAAGGCTACAAATGCCTGATAATTATTCCTAACACCCAATCACAAGAAAAGATTGATGCACTCACAGCTTTGGGTGCAGAAGTCCGTCCCGTGCCGGCTGTACCTTACAAAGACCCAAATAACTACGTTAAACTTTCTGGCAGAGTTGCGGCGGAGTTAGACAACGCAATTTGGGCAAATCAATTTGATAATTTAGCTAACCGCCGCGCTCACTACGAAACCACAGGCCCAGAAATCTGGACACAAACTGATGGTAAAGTTGATGGCTGGGTAGCTTCCACTGGTACTGGTGGCACATTTGCCGGTGTAGCTATGTATCTGAAAGACCAAAATCCTGCCATTAAATGCGTAGTAGCTGACCCATTAGGTAGCGGTTTATATAGCTATATCAAAACTGGTGAAATCAAGATAGAAGGAAACTCTATCACCGAAGGTATTGGTAACAGCCGTGTCACAGCTAATATGGAAGGCGCACCAGCTGACGATGCCATCCAGATAGATGACCATGAAGCTTTGCGGGTAGTTTACCAATTGCTGCGAAAGGATGGCTTATTAATGGGTGGTTCCACAGGTATTAATGTTGCCGGTGCTGTAGCTTTGGCAAAGCAATTGGGGCCTGGTCACAGGATTGTTACTATATTGTGTGACAGTGGTTCTCGCTACCAATCCCGCATATTCAACCGCGATTGGCTTGCATCCAAAGGATTAACTGTAGATTAGTCATTAGTCATTGGTCATTAGTTAGTAGGGTGCGTCAGTATAAATAATTTCCTAGTACAGCTAGATTTTATCGCACTGATGCACCCTACATCTTGGACTATTGATGTCCTAACACTACTGGCGACAGCCATATCAGACGAGGAAAAACATCGGCAAACCCGTGTTAGGCAAAGCGAACAACAGCAAAATGTAACCGACAAGATTTCAGGTTGAAAAGATGACTAACATTACGCAACCATCAAACTTGCCTTTAACAGAGCCTTCCACCCCCAGATGTGTACGCGTATGTCAACATCGCACCTGTAAAAAGCAAGGTGCAAAAGAGGTGTTAAGAGCTTTTGCAGCTTTGCCTGTCGTAGATGTGACTGTAACAGGTAGTGGTTGTTTAGGTCAGTGTGGAAACGGGCCGATGGTGCTGATTTTACCCGATATGGTTTGGTATAGCGGCATTCAACCTCATGAAGTACCTCTATTGGTAGAACAACACTTGCTAGGTGGTCAAAAAGTCCAGCAGATGCTTTATTATCGGTTTCATCCCCAGGGATAATAAGCTAATGCGCGCCTAAATTGCATAACTACTAATAAAGGCTGTTGACTGTTAACAGTTAACAGTCAACGGTCAACAGCTCTCACGATGGATTATGCAACTTCAAAGCAGAATAGCTTACATACAGGTCTGCACTATTTTTGACTGAAGCGAGGCATCCAATGGACATTCAGGAGCTGCGTCAATCCTTGAAGATGAAGTGGCTGAGTTATTACGAGCAAAATCGTTTTTGGTTAGTCAAAATGAAGGTCTGGGCTACTTATAATGGTTTGCGGCGACCTTCCTCTGGATTTATTTTGGCAACGCTATCTGTTTTAGAACCACAATTTGAGCAGACACTGGCTTTTATTATGGAACTAAATAATAACCCCGATGAGATTGTTGCTGCTTTAGGTTTGAATTTTAATCCTGATATTGAATTACGTAAAAACGAATCTCACACCAACCAGGAAAAACAGCAGACAGAAAGCAAAGCCATCACATTCAATGAATTTGCTCTTAAGAACGGGTCTCACAATCAACATTGGGAAAACCAACCTGTTTTGTCACTGGTAGATAAACCTTTACCATTGCCTACAGCAACTCAGGAGGCTGATAGTACACACGAATTTAAACCAGCAATTCTCTCTTCGAGAAACGGTCAAGCAGCAATCCGCCATACTACATCACAGGTAAACGCAGTTTCTAGCAATTCTCAGCCAGAGCGATCGCCTGCAATCAACCGTAAGTTATCATCTATAACGATACAAACTCCTGACAAAACTAAACCTCTACCATCCCTAAAATTAGCCTTAGCTACCGCATCTCACCGTAACGGTAAATCAGTCAGAGTACTAGAAATTATCACTAATGTTTCGAGTCAGCCAAAAACTCTACCATCACCAACATTAGCTACGGAAATTACCCAAAACGAACAATACGCAAATCAACAAACACCAGCACCAAACAACAAATTTCAGCCATCACTTGGTAGTAATGCCAGTAGTCTAGCTTCTTGGATGGATGAGTTTTGTCAGGGTACTGGGTGTTAAGCTATGACGCTTTTAAATGATAGGTGTTGACGGTTGACTGTTGTCTGTTGACAGACTTGAAAGACCTGTGTTGTCAGGGTTTTATCTTAGCTTGATCGAGAAGATTGAAGATAGCAGATAGCAGATTGCAGATTAAATGTTTTTGGTACAAACCCCGCCGCTTGTCGGCGGAATAAATCTAAAATCATCAATCTCAAATCTTCAAGCTGCGTCTCTTGTGGGTGCAGTCAATCTCAAATCTACAATCGGCAATCTACAATTGGTTGACACTCAACCGTCAACCGTCAACTGTTAACAGCCAAAACGAAACGATGTGCAAATAAAACTATTCCCATATCTCGTTAATTAGTCTTTCAGTGCTAAAACTTTGCTAGTTTCCGGTTGTAGTAATTCATTCAATAGGGATGCAGGACGTTCACCATAAGGCCAAGCAAAGGCATGGCGGAAAGCTGCATCCTGACAAGCTTGTAACTGTTCAAAGTTGATAATGTCGTAAGTTAAGAGATTTTCATACTCAAATGGCAAACGTACATTATGCAGCCCGGCGTTATCGGTACAGATAGCAATATCTACCCCAGCATCAAAACATCGGTCAAAGACTAATTTCAGTTGGCGGATGTCTTGTAAAGTACCTGTTTGAATATAAGTTGTGGGACAGACTTCTAAACACTGACCGCGCCTAGCTACATCTGGCAGTAACTCTGGATACAAGAGGGGGATTTGGATACCGTGACCAATCCGCATTAGGTAAGGTAAGAGTTGGGGGTAACAACCAGATGGGGTTTCGTAAAAGTGTCCAGTAGTATTAACCCCTAGCGATCGCCCATACTCATATAAACTGATCCATTCGGACAGGCGATCGGCGTAATGGCTATCACCCCCCGCTACATCTATGCCACACACATAATTTTTGTTTTGCGCCGCCAAATCAATAATTGCCTTGTTCACCTCGTAAGGTAAACGTGTGTGCATACACAAGATTTGGCTCGTCACAATAGGGTATTCTGGCTGTCTACTAGCCTCCCCTACAACTTTGACAATTTCTGCCATCTTGTCAATTCTTTGGGACTGGCTGAGATGTTCTGGTGTCCGCAAGTAGGGAGTGTAGCGCAGTTCCAGATAAGCCAAATTCTCAAAAATGTAGGCACCCCGTACCAAACGATAAATAAAGTAAGGCAGAGTTTCTACAGTTTGTACACTTTCTACAAGGGTGTGCAGTTCTAAATACTCATCTAGGGTATTACGGGGACGGGTGTAGAAGTCTTCAAACTCTGGGTATTCGGCAAACTGGGAAATCAACTCCGATGAGTGTCGCTCAAAATAGCGCCATAAGACACGGGGGACAACAGAACCACCCAAGTGTCTATGCAATTCTGCATATAATGCCATAGTGTTACTTTTTGATAAAAATTTTAATAATATTAACAAAATTACGGAGATAAAAAATCTATATCTTCAGGAAGATTCTGTAAATTCACTGTTAATTGTCAGTGTGGACGGTATGAATTGTCTGTACTAACTCTTTGGCTGTACAGGGTTTAGATAAAAATGCCTTTACTCCCATGTTAGCAATTGCACTCTCATGGAGTTCAGATAAAAGCCCACTAATAGCGATAATTTTGATCCGGGGATTAATCTTTTGTAGCTTGCGGATAGCGATCGCCCCATCCATTGATGGCATCATCATATCTAACAACACCACACTAATTTGCTCTTGGTGTCCTGTATAGATTGATATAGCTTCCTCACCATCACTAGCAGTTAATACTCGATAATTGTATGCTTCTAGAGATGATTTGGTAATTTCACGAATAATTGCCTCATCATCTACTACTAAAATTAATTCTCTATTGCCAGTAGGCGATTCCATCTCTACAGAATCAGCTGATTGAGTCTCCATGTCAGAAACTAAAGCCGGCAAATGCACCTGAAATCGTGTACCTTTACCTTCCGTACTCTGCACGTTGATAGAACGACTGGAGAAAAAAACAACTATGTTAAATATTGTAAAAACAATAAGATTGAGTTCATAGTAAGGACTTTAATCCTTGTAAATTTCTCACTATAAGTCTTTAATTATCCCTGTTCTACTCAGTTCATTTAAGGCTAACAACTTAGACGTGGTGGTAAGTTGAAGCCATCTCTCCACTGAACCGTATTGATATATAACCAACAAAAAAGGCCTGGTAGAGCCAAGCCTTTATGTATACCAAGCATTTACTACACCAAGCTTAATTTAAACCTTCTAGCACCTTAGTTCATCTATCCTTAGACTGTATGCAAATTCTTTCAGACCTGTTATGAACTGGCATATTTACATACAAAAAAGGCTTGGTTCAACACCAAACCTCGATAATTGCTGTGCTTAACAACGTAATAAATTAATTTAAACTGGATTGTTGTCCTGATCATCTTCCTTTAGTATGTGTTGCCAAAAAACAAAAAATGATAAGTGATTTTGACTTTTCAGGAAAATACTTTTGACCAAAAATAAATATTTTAAATATAAAATAGAGGCTTGAATAATATTTCAGCCTCTATATTTACCAGGTGTTTACCATATATCTCTAATTTATTCCTTTATTAATAATAGTTCATCTATCGAATTGGTGTGTACAAAAAGTTAAAAATTTGGTAACACCAATTTGAAAAAAGAATGGCACAAATAAACCATTTGTTTGTAGAGACGCGATGAATCGCGTCTTCTTCACCCAATGATGTGTTGCCCATTTCAGGCGTAGGGCGCGTCAGATATCAAAAATTTGTTGATTGACAGAATTTAAGCCGTCTGACTCACCCTACTAATATGGTTGCTCAAAAACTACTCAAGAATAGCCAAGGTGAAAATCGCTAATCTGATCTAATTCGCTGCTGTCTGGGCTTCTTGATAAATTATTTCTTGGAACTGAATTACATCCTTTTGCGGATCGGAGATACTAACTTTTACTAATACCTGTTCACCGAGTCTCACCGATCGCTTGAATACCATTGGTAATTGTAAACCCAAATCTTCTAACAATATTAGTGCTAAGTTACTATCTTCCCGTAACCACATGAGAACTGTTACTTGCCAAATCTCTTCTGGATGGCGGCGCAAATATTCCAACGCCCAGTATCTATTTGTTTGCCGTTCTACCATTGTCAGCTCTTGGGTGGTGCTGGTGACGGTCATCATCACTTCCTTGAGTTCTTCGGCGGTAAAGGGAGGAACTTCACCCCGCAGGTGGGCTTTGAGTTGAAAGTGCGTGAGTAAGTCACTGTAGCGGCGAATTGGAGATGTAGCTTGGGTGTAGGTATCCAAACCTAAACCAGCGTGACGCACAGGAGTAATACTCATTTCACTCTTGGGCATACAACGCCGCATGGCACAAGCACGGACAAATCCGGCTGGCAGTCTGAGTAATTCGTCTTCTGGGGGTAATTCCGGTTGTGGTTGACCACGAAAGGGCAAGGGTATGTTGTGTACTTGACCGTAACGGGCTGCAACTTCCCCGGCTAGAATCATCATTTCTGCTACTAACTGCCGGGAACGGGAGTCATCTAAAATGTCGATACTGATGTCGTCATTTTTGACTTTAATCATCGCCTCCGGCATATTGATGCTGATGGCACCCTGATTATACCGCCAAGATTTGCGTTTAGTTGCCCATGTAGCGATCGCCGCAATTTCTGGTTCTGCTTGTACGCCTAGTTCCAACATCTCATCTACGTCTTCGTAGGTGAGGCGATAGGTAGGCTTAATTAAACTAGGATGAATAGTAAAGTCCTGTACTGCCCCTGTCCCATCTAAGACAACACCAAAACTCAAAGCGCAACAAACTCTTCCCTGTACCAAACTCATGGGGCCAGTTGCCAATACTTCGGGGAACATGGGTATCATTCCCGTGGGTAAATAAACTGTGCTACCTCGCTTCCTGGCTTCTAGGTCTAAATCATCTTCTGGCGCTAAATAGCGGGTAGGATCGGCGATATGCACCCACAATCTTTCCCGGCTATCGGGGAGTGTTTCCCAACTCAATCCATCATCTATTTCAGTGGTGCTTTCATCGTCAACTGTGTAGACCTTCAGGTGAGTCAAATCAAGGCGATTTGTGTCTAAGTCTGTCGGCGGGAAATCCAAACGCTGTTGCGCCACTTCTAATACCTTGCTAGGAAACTGAACTGGAATTGACGAACGACGCAGGAACAAGTTTTCTGTGGCACTCCACCACCCCAAATCTACCAGTAATTGAAAAGCGCCTTGGGGGGTTGCGGGCCGCCCCAGCATATTCATTGTTTCTAAAACTGGGGCTGGAGGAGGATAGGCACGCGCCAGAGAATCATAGTTTAGCCCCACCTTTACAATGTCAGCCAAAAGTGTTCCATACTTTTCCAATCCTTCTAGGCGTTGGCGGTCATGACGCTGCCACTCTACTGCTTCCCCTTGGAGTGCTTGCTCGACACGCGTCAAAAATTCCTGCTGTCCCCTAGCTTTGAGGGCTTCTACTTCTATCTGGTGTTTGCGCTCTGCTACTTGAGCCGCCGTTCTCGGTTCGTAAGCATCACCTTTTTGTTTAAAATATAACTTGTCATCTGATAACAAGCAATGAGCAGCATAACTGGGAGCTGAGTTGGATTCTGAAAACAGTAGATTAGCCATTTGGGATGGCGTGACTGTTTCTCCATCTTCTACTAGTAATTCCCACGCCACTTCTAAGCTAGAGGGGTCGAGATAAGGCTTGACTTCCTCCAAAAACCTGTCAATCTCTGATGGCTTATAAGTATTGCCGTTAACTGTATATGTAATTTGTCTAGGCGCGAGGCTGTGGGATTGACCACGTTCATCTACCACAAACCAACGGGTTTTTCCATCTGGGCGGTCTACCACGCCCAAACGGCGATCGCCTTGAACCCTAAATTCAACTAGCGTCCCCTTCTCCACAACTCTCGCAATTAATTGGTTAACAAATAGATTTTAGATTTTGGAGTTCAATAATGACTACTAAATCCAAAATCCTGTGATTTTAACTGTAGAACAATATCCTACACTAATTGAGATTTTAGATTATGGACTCAGACGATTTAAAGCTACATAACACTATTTATGTAGCCACTTCCGTTTATCCAAAATCTAAAATTCTCGCCACTGACTAGAATTAGCCTTCCGCATTGATAAATGGCAACAAAGCCACAAGACGGGAACGTTTAATTGCTAATGTCAATTCTCGCTGCTGTTTAGCGGTTAGACCAGTAATTCTTCGGGGTAAGATTTTACCACGCTCGGTGATAAATTTACGCAACAAATCAACGTCTTTGTAATCAATCGGTTCTCCAGGCTTAATTGGAGACAGGCGACGACGGTAATAGCTCATCTTTACTTGATTTCCTTGTGAACGGTATGTTTATTACAGTGGGTACAGAACTTTTTCAGTTCTAGACGATTGGTGGTGTTACGACGGTTCTTGGTTGAGGTATACCGGGAAACACCTGGCGATCGCTTGTCTGGGTTTGTCCGGCATTCAGTACACTCCAGTGTGACTATAATGCGCGCACCTTTACTTTTAGCCATAATCTTATCAAACGCTAAAGCCTGAAGAGAATTAACACAAATGACTATCGTCTCACATTTCGTCGTAAAGTTCCAACTATTCGCTTAATTTTTAAATCAAGAGAATAGCCCCGACTAGACGAAACTATGAAAGTTCCAGCGTAGCGGTCATGCCAAGCCTGCCGCATCTGGGTATCAGAGAAAGCCGCACCACAGTCAATTGCCAGAGGAATCACTAGCAATATGGCAGTAGGGTTGAGTCTAATGTTGCCCAAAGCAATGGACAGCAAAAGAACACCAAAGCCAATTATAACTTCTCTCTTGAACAGTGCCAGCAATTCAGGAATCCTGGGGACAACTTCCCCGTTTTCCACTTCCAGCACCTTTAAATCAAACGCCCAACGCCCTAAACTTTGTCCTTGATTGTTAAAGACAACCAACACCCGCAAAATTAACCAACCGATCACAAAAACTAAAATTTGCACAACTTGAATACCGATACCACCACTATTACCCAAGAAAGAACTAACTAACCAAACACCAAGAAAATCCACACCCAAAGCGAAACCTCTTCGCCAAATATCAGCCTTAGGATAATGTTTTTTGGGGATGCGTTCGATAGTCATAAAAATGGGGGGTGGGGAGTAATTCTTGTTGCTTATATATTTTAGGACTTACACAAACAGGTTGTCTGTTGAGACCGGTGTAAGGGTTTCCAACATTTATACTCGAATGGGTATTAAATTTTGAGGAGTATATTGATCATGTTACCTCTACTAAAACCTTTCGCTTTTCGCCAACTCCTATGGAGTATGGTTTCGGCAATATTATTCTTGACAAGTATTGTCATATTTCCTGCGCCTACTTGGGCTTCTCATTCTGGGTTGGGGGTTGATAGCGGTCATCTTAGTGCTTGTCCAGCTTCTCCAAATTGTGTTGTCAGTCAAAATGCTGATCCTAAACACGCCATTGAACCAATTCCCTATCATGTAGACCGGGACAAAGCACGAGAAACTTTACTCAAGGTGCTGACAGTTGTACCGCGTACGGAGGTTGTAGAACAGACTGATAACTATATCCATGCCCTTTCTAAGAGCCGTATTTTTAAATTTGTTGATGATGTAGAATTTTATTTACCTCCTGATGAGTCAGTAATTCATCTGCGATCGGCATCTCGTATCGGAGATTCGGATCTCGGTGTTAATCGCAGGCGCATGGAACAAATTCGTCTGGCTTTACAGGATTTAAATATTTAAGGAAACACCAAAAAATACATTATTCTGCTTAAATTTTGTTGACTGTTAACTTTCAACAGTTAACAGTCAACAATTCCAATGGGATATTGTTTTATCTGGAAGTCCGTAGACAGAAGAATAGCTAACCTCAGATAGAAGAACTACAGGAAAACAATATTTACCATGTTCTAAGTACATTCTCTATCTGTGTATGTCTTCTGTAATCGACCAAGGTTATCATCGCCAAGAGTTATTCCGTGGTATTTTAGCTGTCGCTATCATCATAGTCGGCATCACCCATTTTCTTAGACCAGAGCAGTATGCTCGGATTGTACCACCACCATTTCCGCCATTTACATCAGTCTACGTTAGCGGGTTTTTTGAAATTCTCGGTGGTATCGGCTTAATGATTCCATCCGTCAGCGTCGCAGCAGCATGGGGGCTTATTTCCTTATTTATTGCTGTGTTTCCTGCCAATATTTATATGGCGCTGCATAACATTCCCATTGATGGCATTCCGCATAATCAATTACTCTATGTGGCAAGATTACCATTTCAAGCGGTGTTAATTGCCTGGGCATACTTGTATACTCGCAGGTCAAACCCTGAGGGAAACTCAAAAACAATAAGTTAGCGCTGATAACTGCATATAAACTTTTGCTAACCTGTTGGTTTGACAGTAGTTTTGCTGAGGTTAGTTTTCAAGTGTTTTGTATAACATTGGTTGAGCAAAGTCTAAGTAATCGATAAAAACCCTTAATGAATAGGGATTTTACTCGTGTATAAGCTTGGTTCTTCTCAACAATTTATACAAAAAAGTCTTGGGTCAGCATGGGTAAAGCAATCGGAATTGATTTGGGAACAACTAATTCTGTTGGTGCTTTTAAGTTAGCGGAAGTAGAGGTGGTGACAGCTAACGACAATACACCACCAGATAGAAAATTGACGCGATCGCTTGTTGCCTATGACCAGGATAAATTATTGGTGGGAAATCAAGCTTACAATCAGTTACGGGCTGACCCGGAAAATGTGATTGTTTCCATTAAACGGTTGATAGGTAGGGGTTTTAGCGACCAAGCAGTCAAGAAACAAAGGTTAGAGGTTGGTTACAAAATTACTGAACCTAGCCACGGAACTGATAACAGCATTGCGGTTTGGCTAGGAGGACGGGAATACAGTCCAGAGGATATATCGGCGGAGATTCTCAAAAAAGTTGTATCTAATGCCCAAGCTTATCGTCAAGGAATTGGCAAAATAGACGAAGTCATCGACCAAGCGGTAATTACTATCCCTGCCTATTTTAACGACCAACAACGGCACGCCACCCGTACCGCCGCCCTCAAAGCCGGACTGACACCCTTAGAATTACTACCAGAACCGACTGCTGCTGCTATATCCTACGGTTTTTCGCCAGATAGCGAAGATGTAAAGACGATTCTAGTTTACGACTTTGGTGGCGGTACATTTGATGCTTCCCTGATTACCGCAGCTGGTACTTCATTTATTGAACAGGGGAAAGCGGGAGATTTATGGTTAGGTGGGGATGACATTGATTCTCAAATTATGAACTTTGTCAAAACCCAAGTTGCCCAGGAAGAGAGAATTGCCGATATTGATGGCTTAATAGCCAAAATGCCCCATTACCAAAGGCTAAGATTTAACGCTGACCTGAAAATGGCGGTAGAACGTGCCAAGGTTGAATTAAGTAGCGCCCAAGTAGCACGGATTAGCCCAGCAACTCAATTACTGGACGAATTAGGCATTGCCATCCCCATTGAAGTAGAAATTACTCGTCAGCAATTTGAGGCGATGATTAATGACTTGGTTGATCGTTCAGTGCAGATTTGCCGCCTAGCCTTACAAGATGCAGAATATCACTTGGAAATGGTGGATATAGTGCTGTTGGTTGGGGGGTCTTCCCAAATTCCTTTAGTACAACACAAAGTTAAGGAGGCTTTTGGTAATAATAAGGTAGTTTTGCATCCGAGACCGATGTATGCGGTGGCGGAAGGTGCGGCGATTGTGGCGGCTGGGCAAACAGATAAAGTTACAACAGTATCCCGTGATTACTACATCAAGTTACTAGACGATCGCTATAAAGTTATTAACCGTAATGATATTCTGCCTGTCATCACATCCCACACCTTCAAAACTGTGGCTGATGGACAACGGTTAATTCACTTCCAGTTTTTTAGCCCTGACCAAGTGAGGAAAGAATTGGATGGGGTCGATAAAGAAGAAAGTATCGGGGATATGTGGTTGGGTTTAAACGAGGTTTATCCCAAAGGAACGGAAATTTTAGTGAATTTGGAGTTGGACGAGAAAAATAGCGATTTGAAAATGACAGCAACCCTGAAAAATGACCCGGCGGAAAGAGTGAGCTGTACGTTTTCACGGGGGCGCTCGGATGAGAAAATTTATAGAGAATTAGAAGTAGCGATCGCTGAACTCAATAATCAAGACTTAACTCAATTTGGTGTGGAAGAAGCATTGAAGCTAGCAGTTCCAGTAGTCAAATTAGCTAACAGTATTATCGATCCTAAAACTGAGGAAGAACGCATTGATAAACGTGATGATGCTAAAGTCAGCTTGCAGAAATTCCAAGTTTCCATGTCTAAGGAAGCTTTAGACGCAAAGTCATTGATGAATGAATGCGATCGCATCGTTCAAATTTGCGGTTTCCTCATTCCCCCACCACAAAAGGAAAGATTACAAAAGCTGAGTCAAGATTTGCAAGGGGCAATTAATACCCATGACTTATCGGGAATGGAGTCTTACAGCGAAGATGCTAGACGAGAACTGGATAATCTACCAAATGAAGTCCAAGTTATTCAAGCTAGTTTATTAGCTATCCGCCAAGCAAGGCAAGTTGCACCTACTCAAGCTAGTGCTATGTCGGATAAACTTTATCGTCTACTAGAAGCGATGGAAAGTGGCAATGGAAAAGAAAGCGATCGCTTGTGGCAAGAACTACAGCCAGATGTCAAACTTTGGCTGAATCAGGAATTACCTAGCAATATAATTGCTACAGGAATCAGCCGATGATGCAAATTAATTGTCCTGTGTGCAGTTACCAAGATATTACAGGCGATACTTGCCCCAATTGTGATGCCGATTTACGTGTAATTCGGATGCTGCAAGCGTTACCACAAGTCCCGACTCAATCGCCTTGGCCATTAAGAATTGCCCTGTTGCTGCTAATTATTGCCATAGGTCTGGGAGTGGCGACGAATTTGATATTTTCTCGACCGCAGTTAAATACAGTAGTTATTACTCAACCCAGCCCTGTTACACCCCAAAAGCCCCCAGAACCAACCACCTACACAGTTCAAACAGGAGATAACCTCAGTGCGATCGCGCAAAAATTGTGTGGTCAGGGAGTTTCTTTGCCAGCAATAGTACAAGCCAACCCCCAACTGATAGGTAGAGAAAATTATCTAGAGGTGGGACAGGTGTTAAAAATTCCTCAGTGCCAGGAAGGTGTTCAATGAACCTACTGGAAAACTTGAATAGATTCACTAAAAATCATTTGGGGATAGGAATTGTGAATGCTTGGTTGCAAGTACCACAAACTAAGGAAGCTAGCCAAAAAGCAGCACGACTAGCCCAAACAAAGCACCTGCGGGAAGCCATCACCATAGCCGAAAAAGCCCTAAGTTTTTGGTCGAGAAAACCCGGTTTTTGGGAACGGTTGATTTGCCAAATCCTCTTAGGTAATCTGGTAAATCAACTAACTCAGCAATTACAAGAATGGCGTAAACAAGTAGCGACAGTTGACAAACAACTTGCTAGTGCTAAAACTCTGCTCAAACAAGATACTGGCGATCCTGGGGAGACAACAAACCTGACGAGTATTATTACCATTTATCAGCGTTGTAGCAAAATCCTCCACGACGAGAAGATATTGCAAGCCATTCAACAATGTCAACAAGAACTACAGAAACGCCACCAGTTCCAAGGATTAGTACAGCAAGGCCAATCCCAGGTAGAAAATCTGTTTTTTAAAAATGCGATCGCCATTTACCAGCAAGCTGAACAACTTTATTCCACCCAGCTACTAACTCAAGCCATTGCTACCGCTACACAGCAAGTTCCACAAGAAGAAGTTTACGAAGCTAGTTTACAAAGAGTGCGACAGGGAGAAACGGAAGGAAAATTACGAGGAGCGATCGCCCTTTTAGAATCTGCTTTAGCTAGATTTCCCCGCACCGATGGACATGAGTTATTACACCAACTCAAATCACTAGTTAAAGGTAGAGAATTTTTTCGCCGAGGTTTAGCCGCAGAAAAAGTTGGTGATTTCCCCACAGCTATTTCTTTATACGAAAATGCTGAATCTCTATTACCAGAAAACACTAATTGCCGCATTAGGTTAGGCTTAGTCACAATTAAAACTCAAGCCTGGGAAACAGCACTATCTTACTTGCAAGATTTACCGGGAGAACAAGCTGTATATCTACGGGGATTTGCTTATGCACAACAAGAAAATTTACAAATAGCATATCGAGAATGGCAAGGATTATCGGGCGCACAAATCAGTGAACAACGAGAAATTCTCAAAATTCTCAGCCAAAGACAAAGGCTATTTTCTCTACAAAATATTGAAGAATTAGTTAAGGCCGAAAATATAGAACAAGCAAAAATAGCTAGTAGAGAATTTACCCAAATATTTGGTTTTAATCAGTTAGTAGAAAAAAATCTCCAACAACATATCCAGCCACGTCTTGAAGCGGCAACTTGGCAAGGAGCTAACTGGCAATTGATTAGCCAACAAGCTGAAAAGGATTGGATTGCCGAACCTAATATGATTACCTTACATAATTGGGCTATAGCTAATTACTATTACGCTCAAAATGACTCAAGTCAAATCATGAATTCAATTATTTCTTTATCCACGTCCTTAGCAAATCTCCATAAAGATATAAATCTTCAAGATGTGCCTTGGCTAGGTAACAAATCTGTTGATTTAGACTTGGTATTTAATCAAATAAAAAACAGAATAGAAATACTTATTGATACTATAAGAGACAAGAATATTAATAATTATTTAAAGTCTCGTGATTGCTGGCGACTAGAAACATTAGCTCTTGATTTAATGAGCAAACCTCCAGTCAAAGGCATGAAAATAAACGATATATTTTTAACTCCTGGTTGCTATAATCATTATCTCAATCTTATCCAAGGCAATAATTTCAGTCAAATAGATCCTCAACAAAAAAACTTACATTGCTTATACACAAATTGGGGATTAGCAGTAGCGGCTTGTGTGGCAGGAGATAGCCAAAGAGCAATTAAACTTAAACCTATAAATCCAGCAACTTCTGAGTTAGAAATATTTGCTCATAACTTTGTTGCTTATTATGAAGGATGCTATTACTTACAACAACATAAATGGCGTGAAGCAATTAATCCACTTAAGCAAGCAAAATCAGAAATTCAGGTTAATGAAGAATGGCAAATAGAACTAGATAGACTTTGTAGCTTACAGCGTCAAAATATCTCGGAAGACCAGGAAAATTTAGTTTTTGCTCAATTTTGGTACGACATTTTAGATAGCCCCAAAGCGAGAACTTATTTGGCTGAATACAAAGCAGAAAGAATTAGAGAACAAGTTGCTAATAAACAAATATCTAAGCAAAAAGCTCTTAGAGAACTAGATAAAATTAAACTAATTGATGCTGACAACCCTATTGTCATAGATTTAATTCAGCGAATTGAATTAGCGTTGGCAGTAGAAGTAATTGAAGAAATTTTAAATAAGAATAATCTAGAAGGAGCAGTTAATTTTGCTAAACAAAATGGACATCCCAAAATTAAAAATATAGTCACTGAAATTTGTGTAGATATTTTAGTTGATGGATTTAAAACCCGAAAATTTGGCTTTGAAGAAATTTATGATTTAGGTCGCTGGGCTTATGAACTTAGTCCCGATGAACCAAATATCCAAGAAATCTATCTGATTAGCCAAGAACTATATGAAATCCATCATCTCATCAAAGGCGATCGCCATCAAGAAGCCGTCCGCCGTGCCAAGTCTTCACAATATGACGCTATTCATTCCTATGTTGGCGATTATTTGATGATGACCTTGATTAGAGGACTTAAAAGTGAAACATTACCTACCCATTTAGTCCATCAATTAGGTCGTTGGGTATATGAACTCTGTCCCCATGACCCAGATTATCAAGAAATTTACCGCCGACTAAATATTCGTTGAAAAAAGGTGAAACATGGAACAGAATCCCTACGATATTCTAGGTGTATCTCAAGCAGCATCAAAAGCTGAGATTACCAAAGCTGTAGCAGTAGCGATGAAGCGCAAGCAATATCCTGTAGATGTGATTGCGAAAGCCCAAAAAAGCTTGATGAAGCCAGAAGAACGCATCATTGCTGACTATTTACGTCCTATATTGCCTCCCATTAAACGTTTTAAATATAGTGACTTATCAGCCTTAGCAGAGTCCGCCCCCACCTTAGCTATATTGCCAGAATTTGATGGATTAGAAAAGGCGATCGCTCAAGCAACCCAAGAAGAAAACCAAGAACGAGAACCCTTAACCATACCCCTAGCAGAACTCTTAAGCGAGGGTATCACAGCTTGCCAAGAAAGACGTTACCCCAAAGCCATAAAATACTTAGAAGACTACTGCCACATCTGTCAAGACCGCTATACTCAAGCTTATATCCAAGCACAGATGTGGCTCATTAGAGCTTATCAGCTCGGTGGACAATTACAAAGAGCCGTGGCACTCTGCCAGATGTTAGTCAATCATCCCCATCCCCAAGTGCAAACTTGGGCAAATAAAACTCTACCTCATTTATCAAAAGAGATGTCCCGTGTCTGACTCACCCTCAATTTATCTCCAAGTCACCAATTGGCTAAAATCCACTTTTCTGGGTATCAAGCCAGAAATCCCCACATCTTCCCCAGATGTAGCGACATTTATCGAGAACCGCTATCTGCTAACTCAAGCACAACGGGACTGGTTAATCCAAGAATTTAGCAGCTTACAAAAGCAAAATACCTCACTCCAGCAGTCCCTGCGAGAACAACAAACTCAAACCACAGCCAATACTGAAGATTTATTCTTAGAACTGTTGGAAGTTACCGACGCACTCGAAGCCTTACTCAACTACCTAGAAAATAACCCAGACCCCAGCCCAGAATTTTTCCAGCGCTTACCCAAATCCGTAGGCGCAGTCCATCGTAAATTTCTCAGCGTCCTCAGCAAGCGCCAAGTTTTACCTATAGAATTGCAAAGTGACCAACCCGATTTTAATTTTTGCCGAGTGGTAGACCGAGAAATTAGAGATGATGTAGAAGACCAAACAATTACTAAAATAGTCCGTCAAGGTTTCCTCATCGGTGAAAAAGTTTTACGTCCCACAGAAATCATTACCTCAAAATCAGAACAGAGTTAATAATTTAATATACTTCATCATGGCTACCAATATCAATCAGTAAAATAAGCATTTCTAATAAAGTTTCATCCTCAGAAAAAGTGAATACAATTCTACAATTATAAGTAACAGAACAAGACCACAAACCAGCTAAATCTCCTGTTAACTTATGAGACTTTAAAGAAGGTGTAAATGGGTCGTCTGCTAAAAGCCTTAATACCTTAACTATCTGATCCTTTAATTGTGGTTTTTTCTTGATAATTTTCTTGAAAGAGCGCTTAAATCCACTACTCCAGACAACTTCCATCATCGTCTCCTAGTAAATCAGCGATCAAATCATCAACGCTGCCTCTCTTTGCTGTCCCATCTTTCAAAGCCTGCATTACTTCCTGACTATTAGCCAAAATTTCAACCCGTCGATTCTCAATTCTTTGCTGGCGAAGAAACTCAAATAAATACTCTTGATCTTCTGTGGGCAAACTTTCAATAGAATTAATAATTTCTTGTAAAGTCATCATAGAACTTCCTAATCTAGTAAATTCTACCTTTCCTAACTCTATTTTAACGTGAGTTCGACAAGTCTTTTCTGACCTCTCCCCTAGCCCCTCTCCGACGCGGAGAAGGGAGTAAAGAAACCCGGCAATTTGCAGTTAGGTTTAATTTAGCCCTTATACTTAGAGGATGTTTGAAAATTTTCTATTAATGTTCATATATTTCTAAAGGCAAATTATCCGGGTCTTTAAAGAAAGTAAATTTCTTACTAGTAATCTCATCAATTCTGATATTTTCCACCTCTACATCATGAGATTGTAAATAAGCAACAGTCTCTTCTATACTCTCAACAGCAAAGGATAAATGTCTTAAACCGCAGGCTTCTGGAGTACTTGGTCTTTGGGGTGGGTTAGGAAAAGAAAACAATTCAATTTGCGTATTTTCGTTAATCCGTAAATCTAACTTATAGGAATTGCGAGCAGCACGAAAAGTTTCTTGAATAATTCCGAATCCTAGAACTTCCACATAAAATTTCTTCGATCGCTCATAATCTGAGCAAATAATCGCTACATGATGAATACCAGTAGTTTTCATAGAATTAAAAACTTTGTAAAACTGTCTTGGACACAATTCTAGTCTTCTTTAAATCTGCATTTGAAAGTTTTTCCCCAGCTTGCAGCCGAGTAGCAGAAGTTTGTAAAATCGTGGCTGCATTATTATCGCCGATTTGTAAAGCAGTTTTGGCTGCTGTTTGTAACATTGTCGCCGCACCAGAGCGATCGCCTTGGCGCAATTTTGTCTCTGCTAATTGAGTTTGGCGATACTTAGCTAATGTCAAAATAGATTGATGTACATGAGGGTCGAAATCCGCTTGATAGGCCTGCATCACATTTGCATATATCGGCCAAATTTGTGAAAGCAAACCCTCTTCATTCAGACTTGGATTATCATAGCGGACTTGTACATTACCAATTACCTGCTGTCCTTCCGGTAGCTTTCCCAGGTAAAGATTCGCTAAAACCACCCGGTTCTCATCTTTCATCAAATCTCCCAGACGGATAATAAAAGTCCCATCTGCTTCTGGTTCTACAGGTAACTCAATAATATCAGGGGCAACTTGGGCAATGGGTCGCAGTTCTGCTAGCCGGACTTGCGGCGCAAGAGACAGCATGAGGTAAGCATTCGTTAAACCAACCGATTGCACCCTCGCAAACAGGCGATTAAAGTGATGGACAGCTTGTTCTGGACGCTCAATGTGAGCTAAAGTTCCGCCACCAGCATCAGCAATTGTCTCTAATAAATCCTGATTCCAATTATTACCAAATCCCAAAGTATTAATAGTGAGGTTGATTTTTGCCGCCTTCTTGGCAAATTCCAGACAACGCCTGCTATCATCTTGGCCAATTTCCCACTTCCAAATTTTGAGACTATCTTCACCATGACCATCCGTAAGGAGAAATGCTTGGGAAACAGCGCCTCTTGTCCCCTTCATCAGTTCTGTAATTCCCTGTTGCAAACCCTCGGCAATAACTGTACCGCCGCTAGCCTGTAGTTTCTTTCTAATTTGAATTTTGATACTTTCGGGATCTTCGACTATTTGATTGGGGATAATGACTGTCGCAGACCCGGAAAACGCCACAACTGAAATCCGATCGCCCGGCTGTAACCTATCTAATAATCTCTCAACAGCCGCAATTACCATTTTCAAAGGTTTACCGTGCATGGAACCACTTTGATCCAAAATCAAGCATAAATTGAGTGGTAAATTTTGCTCGAACTGCTCGGCGACAGCAGAAATGGAAATTGCCAATTGACGCTGGCTGCTCAATTGAGTGGCATCAATATTAGTATCACTTAACGCTCTTAGCAATTGAACTTTCATTTGGGAGGGGTATCTTGCAAGACGGTTTTGGAGACAATCCGGGTTTTCTTGCGATCGCTTTCTGATAAATCTTGCCCAGCCTGTAGTTGAGTCGCAGAGGTTTGTAAAACTGTCGCCGCGCCTGTGTCACCCATTTGCAGGGCAGTTTTGGCAGCAGTTTGCAACATAGTAGCCGCACCCACGCGATCGCCTTGTTGCAATTTGGCTTCTGCTAGCTGGGTTTGCCGATACTTAGCCAAAGCTAAAATCGACTGTTGCACCTGGGGATTAATAGCTGGTTGGTACGCCCTAACAACATTGGCATAAACGGGGATATTGGGAGTGAATAACCCGGTTTGGTCTTGTGCTGGGTTATCATAACGGATCTGCACATTGGCAATGGGTTGTTTACCCTCTGGCAACTGACCCAGATAAATATTAGTCAAAATCACCCTTTCTACATCCTTCATCAAATCTCCCAGGCGAACAGCAAAACGGCCATCTGTTTCTTGTTGCAGGGGTAACTCAATTGTGTCTGGGGCAACTTGGGCAATGGGTTTAAGTTCTGCGAGGCGGACATTAGGCGCAAGAGACAATAGCAAATAGGCGTTTGTCAAACCCACCGTTTGTATCCGACTGAACAGACGACCAAACTCATCTACCGCTTGTTCGGCTTTCTGGATATAAGACAAACTTCCCAAGCCTGCATCCGCAATTTTTTCTAAAACATCTTGGTTCCAGTTGTCGCCAAATCCCAGAGTATTCAACGTCAAGTTATAACCAGCCGCCAGTTGAGCAAATTTCAAACAGCGATTGTTATCACCGTGTTCGTTTTCCCCATCGGTTAACAAAAAAGCTTGAGAAATCGTTTCTTTTTTCCCCTTGGCTAATTCCTCAATCCCCAAGCGCAAACCCTCATCAATGGCTGTCCCACCATCAGCCGCCAGCCGACTGATTTGTTTTTTGATTTGTTCTGGGTTATCGATGACTTGATTGGGAACTAAGATTTTAGCACGGTGATCAAAAGCTACCACACTTAGGCGATCGCCTGTCTTCAGACGGTCAACTAAACGAATTGCCGCCTGTTTGACTATTTCTAGGGGTCGCCCATTCATCGAGCCACTATGGTCAAGAATCAGGCATAAATTAAGCGGCACAGTACGGTCTTGAGGTTCAGCACCAGCCGAAATCGAAACTGCCAACTGACGCTGGCTGCTTGGCTGTTGTGCATCCAAATTGGCATCATTGAGGACAGGCTGCAAATTAACTTTCATAACCCTTAATTCCTGGTTAGGATAGATACATTCATGAATAACTCCAAAACGCTACACCAGCGCTACGGAAAACTTTATTAAAGTCAATCCATTAATATATTTCAGATAATATATTCAGAATATCTTAGGAGCCACCTGTTGGCAGATGCTCTGTTACCTCTGATTAGCGAGAAAACCGCACTTGAAGAGAGCTAGCATCGCGCTAGGATGTATTACAGTTAACGGCACTATATCAGGCGATCAGTTGCTATGGACATTTCCCCCATCAAGGCTGTTCAAGCCCCTTACTACGGTGACAACTCCTACAGGACACCGCCACCAGATTTACCCTCCCTTTTACTCAAGGAACGAATTGTCTATCTGGGGATGCCACTGGTTCCTGCTGTTACGGAATTGATAGTCGCTCAACTATTGTATTTACAGTCTGACGACCCCGACAAACCAATTAAAATTTATATAAACTCCACTGGCACCTCCGGTTATAGTGGCGAACCTATTGGCTTTGAAACTGAAGCCTTCGCCATCTACGACACCATGAAATACATCAAGCCTCCAATTCACACCATTTGCATCGGTTCGGCGATGGGGATGGCAGCAATGTTACTGAGTGCTGGGACAAAAGGTTGTCGCGCTAGTTTACCCAACGCCTCAATTATCCTGCATCAACCAAAGAGCTACGCCCAAGGTCAAGCAACGGATATTCAAATTCGAGCCAGAGAAGTCTTGGTAAACAAAGGTTCAATGGTTGATATTTTCGCCCGCACCACCGGACAAGCACCAGAAAAAATCACCAAAGACATGGATCGTCTCCTATACATGACTCCTTATCAAGCCAAGGATTACGGTTTGATTGACAGAGTTTTTGAAAAAGAAGAACTTGCAAATCCACCACTACCAGCAAGTGTTCTTTAAACAGTCAACCGTCAACCGTCAACAGTTAACTAACTAGAACTAATTACAAACGGAGTCAAAAAAATGCCTATAGGAGTTCCTAAAGTTCCGTACCGGATGCCAGGCGGCCAGTTTACAGATTGGATTAGCATCTACGATCGCCTATACCGGGAACGGATTATTTTTCTGGGACGCGACGTTGATGATGAAATTGCTAACCAAATCATCGCCGTCATGTTGTACCTGGATTCGGAAGACCCAGGTAAAGATATTTACTTGTATATCAATTCCCCCGGTGGGATGGTAACATCTGGCTTGGCAATTTACGACACAATGCAACACATCAAATCAGATGTGGTAACAATTTGTGTAGGTTTAGCCGCTTCGATGGGTTCTTTCTTGTTAGCGGCTGGTACCAAAGGTAAGCGCCTAGCATTACCCCACTCACGGATCATGATTCACCAACCCTCTGGTGGAACCCGTGGACAAGCAACCGATATCGAAATCGAAGCCAGAGAAATTCTGCGGATTCGCCACCAGCTCAATCAAATTTATGCCAACAACACCAATCAACCCCTAGCCAAAATTGAAAAAGACATGGATCGGGACTTTTTCATGTCAGCTCAAGAGGCGAAGGAATACGGCTTGATTGACCGTGTGATTGAAGAACGCATCTAGAAAGGGGGCAGGGGAGGCAGGGGGCAGGGGAAGCAGGGGGAGAACTTACCCCAAAATTTTCGCCCAGTCCCCAATCCCCAAGAATTCTTTGAATTTTGAATTTTGAATTTTGAATTTTGAATTTTGAATTTTGAATTGATTTATCCCCAATCCCTAGAAAAACTGTCAAATGTGAACTATAAATTATAAGATTATTGTTTATTATTAAAACTTTCAGCAAAAAGCTTACTCGCTGATGGCTGAATATTACAGAATTAAGTAGATCAAAATGGATCTCGGAGATTGCTACCGTTTATTGGGTTTAAGGTCGGGAGCTTCATTTGCTGATATTAAAGCCTCTTACCGACGGCTGGCGCAGCAATATCATCCTGATATCAACCCTAGTGATAAAAAAGCTCAAGATAAGTTTATTGCCTTGACTGAGGCTTACAGATTTCTGTTGACGGTAGTACCTCCAGAGGAAACGTCCCCAAAGTCAAAGCAATCACCTACCTCTAGTAGTGAAAATATCAAAGCAACTCACCAAGAGAAAGCGCCTACGGCTACCGTCACAGATGAAAAGCCGTCTCCATCAAAACCACCAAATATTATAGAAATCGAACAACGGTTAAAGTGGAAGACTTACGAACAACTGCAACGGTTTTTGCGGGAAAGAAGGTTTCCCCAAGCGATCGCCTTAGCAGAAGCTTTAGCCGCCCGTTTACCAAAAGACCCAGAAGTACGCCAATGGCAAGCGATCGCCTATCAAATCTGGGGACGCGCCCTCATTAACGAAAATCAACTCCTCAAAGCCAGAGTCTATCTCAAAAAAGCTTTAAAAACTGACCCCCATAACAAAGCATTATGGGAGGAAGTACAGCGCGACTTTCAAAAGTTGGAACAGATATTTTGAGAGGATTCAACAGTTAACAGTTAACTGTTGACGGTTAACTGTTAACTGTCAACCGGTTCTTATTTTTCAGCGTGGATATAATCTACAAAGTAAAATTTGGGAACTAGCCAAAATTTTAGCCAAGAGTAGAGTCCCAATCCTAAGATGGCTGTAATTATTAAGGGTAAACCTAGCTGGACTCGTAAAGAGTCTGGGAGAACGGCAACCCCAGCAATAATAATGGCGAAATAGCCTAGCAGTATCACTTGTAATAACTTGATATTTTTCAGTGCATTACGACAACTACTGCAATGCTGGGTATGTTGTTTGTATCTGTCTAACACAACATCCCGGCTGTCGTTGATTGTGTAAGCTTCAGGAATGGCGATTCCCACTTCTTTCCAAGGTAATCGCCCCTCACAGTATTTATCAAACCACTTGCGAAATTCAATTACTAGGCGATCGGCGCTTGTGGGCATCTTGTAAGCTGTTTTCCAACTGGCTGATAATTGTCTTTGTTGGAGAAAATACTCTTGCTGCTTGAGCAAAATCATATCCCCATCAAGTACTAAATTACGCGTTTTGACGTGATCCCACCATCGGGGTGTAAGACGATACAGTGTCTTAGCAAAATTGCGAGGAAACTGAGCGACAATTCTTGATTTGCCAGGAGAGACAGGAAGGCAATAAGTGACAAGTCCTACTTTTTTTCCATCATCACCAATACTAATGGCATATTCTAAACGACAAGGCGGTTCAAAGGTAATCTTTGCTTTGAATCGTCCATCCGCCACAGCTTCAATCAAGCCTGGTGTTGATTGCTGAATAATAATAGGTGTAGCCCTGGCCTGTTCTCGATTACCCTGTACTCCATGATGGGCAAAAGGAACGTGACTAGGATCTGCCACATTTTCTACTAGGGTTTGCCAGTCGTATTCCAAATCGCGGACGAAAGAACTCCACACAAAACCTTTGCTAGCGTCTACTTGTGGTGACAGAGGTAATGGTGTTTGATGGGCTAATTCCTGAGAGTTTACATCTGGCCAAACCCAGAGTAAATCATTCTCTTGACGTACTGGTAAGGAAATAACACAAAAATCTTGGCGGTTTTTAGTAACTATTTCTGGATTATCGGCTTGAGGAATGTGGGTACACACACCCTCACTATCAAATTGCCAGCCGTGATAACTGCACATTAAGTTACCTGTTTTATCATCAATACGCCCTTCACTTAAGGGTGCAAGACGGTGAGGACATTGATCTATAAATATCCGAAAACCCTCTGACGATTGTGGTTTCCAGATCACTAAACGAATTCCTAAAAGAGTAACAGGGGTTGGTCGTTTGGGGTCTAAGTCTTCTATGGGTGAGACAGGATACCAGTGCTGAAAAAAATTGAATTCAGGTTGCATTTTACCTTAAAATTGAATAAATTTTATTAAGTGTATGTAAAATCAGATAAATTCAAAGTCAGCAATCAACTTGCTGTATCAAGCTGCCAATTTCTATCATTACCTAAATTGGTGACCATTTGTCTTCTCATCTAAGTCTTTGCCAAAATCCTCGCATAGTAAGATCGGGGACAAAATATTATGTCCAATTCTGCAATCACTATCACCATCAAATTATTTGCTGTTTACCAAGAAGCTTATGGAGTACCACAACTGGTGTGGGAATTTCCCAATGGTACACCTGTAAGCGCAGTGTGCGATCGCCTCATAGCCGAACGCCCAGAACTAGCTAAATGGAGAGATATCACGCGCTTTGGCATTAATTTAATATTTGTCGAGCCCGATACAGTTTTAAAAAACGGGGACGAAGTAGTGCTAATTCCCCCTGTTAGCGGAGGTTAGGCTGAAGTAATTATCCAAACTATCTCATTCCTGGCTCAATTCGCCCCTATTTCCCACCTTGTACTTGTGATAAAGTTTGTGCAAACTGCATGATTTGATGCCAAATATCCTGCGGCGTAATGCCAAAACCAATGTTTAATAAAATGAGAATGGCAGCAATAGTTAAGGCATTAGTGAGAGTCGCTTTTAATACCTTCCAAACAATAACAAACACAATCCAAGCCAAAATAAGCGTAGGAATCATAAATATAAATTCCTCAAGATTTATCTCTGAATTTTCAAGGGACTTAATTAGTCAGTCTATATTTTTCCGGGAAATAATTACCTATAATTTTTGTCGCAAGTGTAATGTTTTTAACATCATATTATGTCTAGCAATACCTGAATCTTTGGGCAACTATTGCAAAATGACTATACATAGAGGAATTGCTTGATTCCGGAATTTAACATGAATTTTTAGACAAATGCACTAAAGAGATTTTTATTTTTAAAGAATTCATTAAGGATAAAAAACTTCTGTATCTTGATACCTTACGTGATTTCAGATTTTTCTCACGTAAGACACCAAGATCAGCTATTTTGCTTTTAATTTGCATAATCCATAGTGAGGGCTGTTGACCGTTGACCGTTAACAGTCAACAGTTAATAGCCCTTATTAGTAATTATGCTTTTTTAGGGGACATTAGCTTACTAAGTATTTGCAATTTCAATGCTTAGTTGACGGAAATTATCTGAGGTTGGCTTGCTAAATTTTTAGTAGCTGTTAAAACTTCTTGTCTTGCCCATTGATCTGCTGCCAAGATATCATCTAAAGAAGGATTTGCACAGTTATCATTTTGATGGCGATCGCACACTAATTCGATACACCGAGGAATATCTAAAAATTTGATTTTCTCGTCGAGGAATAATGCCACAACCTGTTCATTAGCGGCATTTAACACCGCTGGCATGGAACCACCAGCCCTACCAGCCGCATAAGCCAACTGCATACAAGGATACTTTTGGTGGTCTGGTTCACGGAAGGTGAGATTACCAGCTTTGACTAAATTTAAGCGTTCCCAGTCTGTGTAGATGCGTTCTGGCCAAGATAAAGCATATAGCAAAGGTAAACGCATATCCGGCCAGCCGAGTTGGGCTAAAACAGAGGTATCTTGCAGCTCAATTAGTGAATGAATAATACTTTGGGGATGGATGACAATTTCGATATCTTGATAATCTAACCCAAACAGGAAGTGAGCCTCAATTACTTCTAAACCTTTGTTCATTAAGGTAGCTGAGTCTACGGTAATTTTTCGCCCCATTGACCAGTTAGGATGTTTCAGGGCATCAGCCACCGTCACTTGGGCTAATCTTTCCACATCCCAATCCCGAAAAGCACCACCGGAAGCTGTGAGTAAAATCTTCTTTAAGCCGCCTTTTGGTACACCTTGGAGGCACTGGAAGATGGCAGAATGTTCGGAGTCAGCAGGTAATAATTTAACGCCATGTTTTTCTACTAAGGGTAAGACTACAGGCCCACCGGCGATGAGAGTTTCTTTGTTTGCTAAGGCGATGTCTTTACCAGCTTCAATGGCGGCGATTGTTGGCAATAACCCAGCACAACCGACAATACCAGTCACAACTGTTTCAGCATCACCATAACGAGCAACTTCGATCACTCCGGCTTCGCCCCCTAGTAAAATCGGTTGGGGATCAAGGTCTTTGATAGCTGCTTGGAGTGCTGGCAATTTTTCGGCGGCAGAAATCGCTGCTATTTGGGGACGGAATTGGCGAATCTGTTCTGCCAACATTTCTACATTGCTTCCCGCCGCCAACCCCACAATCCGAAACTGATCTGGGTACTGACTGACGATATCTAGGGTCTGAGTACCAATTGAGCCAGTGGAACCAACAAGAGTAATACTTTTCACAATTGCTTAAGGATTTACCGACAACTCCCACTATAAATTGTTGAGGACTCATTAATAGGACTTACGTACCCAGATTTTTTGTTGAGACTGGGTGTAAGGGTGTAAGGGTGTAAGGGTTTCAAACACTTATACCCCTATACCCCCACCCTTCAAAGGATTAGGGACTAGGAACAAAACTCATGGGACATTTGAGAGATTATGTGTCTTTAAATACTAAATATTGAGTTTTAAATCATTAAAATTTTTCCGAAAATCATTGAATGACCGTTATCTTGTGGTGGCATGAAAGCCAATCATAGCTATACTAAATTTTGTCCAATTTTCTGTTGTTTATTTCTATAAGAAAAAAATGTGTAAGGGATTGTTAGGAAAGACTCAACTCTATGTTTGAAAAGCCAATATTCATCAAAAAATTTTTATGGAAAACTGATTTTCTCTTTCCTGGCATTCTCTGGTTTCTTAGCCGCATCCTCATTTGGATAACGATGTTGTTAGTTGCGCCAAATTTACCGTCAGCACCAGAAAGATTATCTAGTTTAAGCTGGGAAGTTTTCGATGCTTGGGATAGCGTGCATTATAGAGCGATCGCCACTACAGGATATGAATTTGTGGATGACGGTAAACAACACAATCTAGCGTTCTTTCCCTTGTTTCCCTTGTGTATTCGGTTATTGATGAATTTGGGTTTGTCTTTTGAAGTAGCTGGTCTTTTAATCAACAATGTGACTTTTTTGGCAGCACTTTATATTTTGTACTTCTGGCTGAAAAATTCTTATGGAATCAGTATCGCTAGATGGGCTACGGCTGTGGTTTCTTTTTACCCATCGGCGATGTTTACAGGAGTAATTTATACAGAAGGACTATATCTGTTTTTGAGTACAGCTGCTTTACAGGCTTTTGATCAAAAGCAGTATGGCTGGACAAGCTTCTGGGGTGCTTTGGCGACAGCAACACGCCCCACAGGGATGGCTATGATTCCCGCATTGGCGATCGCTGCTTGGAAAGAACGCAGACCCCCAATTGCTTACATCGCAGGTTTAGCGACTGCGACAGGAGTCATGGTCTTTAGTTTATATTGTGCCGTCAGCTTCCACAATCCTCTTGCCTTTATCGCTGCACAACGGGGCTGGCGACCATCTCTAGGCTTTGATTGGCAAGGATGGTTAGGTATGCTGATGAGAATTGTCGTGGGGCCACAAAACTGGCAGTTTGGTTGGGTTCAGCCTACATCTGGTTGGATTAATGACCCTTGGCATCCTTTGTTGTTTATCCTGATTGTTGGTGGAGGATATTGTTTATACTACTTTCGTCAATATTTGCACTCCGTCAAGATCATTTATGGTTGTTACGTTTTAGCGTTGTTTTTGTTATTACTAGCACCAGAAGATTTAATTAATCGCTTACTCAATGTATTCATGGTCTTTGGCGGTAGTTATGCGTTGTGGCGTTTTCGTGAAAACCTAACTTCTGTAACTGTGATGTACGGTTTTTGTGGTATCGGACTGCTGCTTGCTTCTGGGGGAACAATATCCTTAAGCCGCCTAGCTTATGGCATAGTACCTTTGAGTGTAGCGATCGGTGTGCTGTTATCTCGCTGTCCCCGTCAAGGATATTTTGTTCTAGGTTTATTTATCACACTACTCGCTAGGTTAGCTGTGGGATTTGCCCAAGAACAGTGGGTAGGGTAAATAAATCAGTGTTTTGTATGTGTTAAATCCATTTTCTCTGTTACACGCGTTGACACAGCTTCTTTTTTTGGCGCACTTTCGCATACTCCTCTAGAAAAGCAAGATACACGCAACTGGCATTCCTTGCTTTTCTAGAGATGGTATTTCGCCAGTTTCTCTAAGTCATATATAATAACCACAATTTCCAGACACTCCATACCATCTGCCACTTATGACGAATAATTCAAATAAGAGTTTATTTAAACCGATTAAATCATTAAAAATATTTCCTCAACAAGTTCCCAATTATTTAACTATTTCTATTATTTTTGCTGTCCTCATTCGGTTAATTTGTGTTCCTAATAAATCCTCTGATTATACCTCTTTTTTAGCTCCTTGGTATGATTTTATAGCCACTAATGGTGGGTTTAGTGCTTTAAAACATGGTTTTGCTGACTATACACCTCCCTATCTCTACTGGCTTGTATTGGCAGCCACTCTACTTTCAGGATTGCCAAAAATATTTTCAATTAAGCTTTTTGCTATGGCTGTTGATTTTGTTTGTGCTTTCTTCACTTACAAAATTGTTAAACTTAAATATCCACAAGGTAGACAAGCAATTTTTGCTTTTATAACTGTTATATTGAGTCCTGTTGTTATCTATAATAGTGCTATCTGGGGACAGTGTGACGGCATATATACAACAGGATTGATTGCCTGTATTTATTTTCTATGTATACAAAAAGAAATTCCAGCATTGGTGAGTTTTGGGATTGGGCTTTCCTTTAAACTACAAGCAATGTTTCTCTCCCCTTTATTATTGATAATGTTGCTTAAAAAAAGAATACGTTGGTACTATATGCCAATAATTCCTTTAGTATATTTATTAGCAGTATTGCCTGCTTGGTTTGCTGGAAGACCGATGTCAGAATTATTATCAGTATATTTTAATCAAGCCAATAAATACAAAGAACTAGCTAAAGCTGTCCCTAATCTTTATCAGTGGATTCCTAATGATTTATATAATATAGTTGTTCCCATAGGCTTAATATCAACTATATTCGCAATAATTTTATTAGCTTACGTTGTAAATAAAAGTAAATTAGAAATCACGCAAGAAAGATTGATACATTTGGCAACAATATCAGTTTTATTAATGCCTTATATACTGCCAAAGATGCACCAGCGATATTTTTATCCGGCTGACATTTGTTCTATCATTTTAGCTTTTTACTTGCCACAATATCGTTGGGTAGCAATAGCGGTACAGTTGTCATCACTTTTCAGTTATTTGGGAACTCCTATACATATCAAGTTTTTCTCTATTGTTTTGGGTTATGTACTTTGGTTTGTGATCCGCAAGTGTGATTTGATTTATCCAAAATTAAATACTGCATTGCGGTAGTGAATTAACGAATTTTGAAATTTAATCTCAATTAAAGCGTTAATTAGATTTTTACCTAAATTAATTTTTGGATGGAGCAATCAATGTAAAGTTTTCCACCGTCCCTAGAATTTTGTTTCCAGATAAGTTTATCTTTTCTAAAATTGTATTATCTAAAAGCCAATAATGATTATTAGTTTCTATTTGCTGTGAAATTGATGGCTTAGTCAGAACTTGACAATCACAGTAAAAGTCTAGACTAGGGCGATTATAAGCGAAAGAAGTATAAATCTTTGTACCTGGTAAAACGTGTTGGCGGATTAATGCGGCGACTGGTTTGACTGGAAATGCTTCGTTTAACTCCCAAATCCATGACTGGGAACTCACAAACATGGCTAAAACTAAATACATTCCTGTAAATAAAACTGGAATAAAGTTGCGATCGCCCCGATGAACCAGCCATGCTACCGTAGCCATACTCACGGCTAACACAAGACTCATAGCAATTAGAATAGGCTGAGGTTCAGTAGTCACAAAGTAGACACAACCACCTAAACCTGCGATCGCCAGTATGGCAAAGAATACTACCCAAGTTGTTGATTTAACATGATGGTACTGCCAAACATCAGCCAATTTAGCACCAATGGCCAGAGCTAAAAATGGATATATTGGCATAACATACCAAGGTAGTTTTGTTCTCATCACGGAAATGCTGACTAAGTAGACAATTGTGCCAACAAGAGTTAAACAACCCCAAGAAGTGTCACGCTTTTTTGCAGCTAAATAAAGTCCTCCTGGCAAGAACAATAGCCACGGAAATCCATATTTGAGTATTTCCAGTACATAGTACCAAGGTGGGCCACTATGTCCTTCTACAGGTTGGAAAACTCGGTTAAAAGTTTGTGATTGCAGGTTTATTTGTAAAAAACTACCTCCGTAATGTTGCCATTGAGCGATATACCAGGCGATCGCTGGCGCATTTCCTAAAAACAGCCCTGACCATAAATAAGGGCTGGTTAATAAAGTTAATTGTCTATTTGCTAAAAGAAACAAACCAGCAATTCCACCTAATAGCAAAACCATCATCCCTTTAGTTAGAGCAATTAGCCCTAAACCGATACCCACACCTAAAGCATATTTTTGATTTTGGCGGGCTTTTAGTAGACAAAACAAAACGAATAAAAAAAAGGTGATAAGTGTACCATCTAACATTGCTAGTCTTCCGTGACGTACCACAGGCAACATAGTTAAATACACTAATGCGGCAAACAATGCCGGTAAACTGCGGTTAAAAAGCGATCGCCCTAACAAGTACAACAAAGGTACTCCCAGCGCAGTGATAAATGCGCCAGGAAAACGTGTTGTCCATTCATTGACACCACCAATAGAGTAAGCCCAAGCAATTAATAAGTGCATTAAAGGGGGCTTGTTATGATATGCTTCCCCCGCCAAGGTGGGATAAAGCCAACGCATAGAACCAACTGGAGCCTGCCAAATGTCACGAGCAACCTGTGCTATTGTACCCTCGTCCCAATCTCTTAAAGGTAAGTTACCTAAAAATGTGAGCCACAAAGCCAAAGCAGCCACCAACAAAACTAATAGTAATTTTCTTTGTGTGATTGGGAGCATATTAAAACTTTTATCTGATGTTTTAAAAGTGAACTAATGGCAAGAATTTCATAATATTTGTTACCGTTTTCAAGGTTTTTAATTCTGGTATATCTGGTTGTAATTTTTCTGCGATCGTTAATTTTGCTTCAGCTTGTTTTGGTTGAAAATCATACAAATAAACAAATGCTAGATACAGCCACACGTAGGGATTTTGTTTATCGTATTGAGTTAACTTGGTTAAATTTTCGATTAAATCTGGAACTTGTCTTTGTAAAAGTTGTGATAGCACCAAAGTATAACGCCAGTTTAAATTATCCGGCTCATTTTGCAGATGATAACTAGCTGCAAATTCAATTTGTTTTAAGTAATCTTGAGTAGGATCATATTGATTAAAATTCGATATTTGCTCAAATATCTGATCTAATTTACCCTTTTGTAGTTCTAATCCTAATTGGGACATTCTAGAAACTAAATCTAAAGCTGGTGCCTTTTCTATTATCCCCGTATCGGACAAATTTACGGTAATATTAGCGATATTCAAAGGTGTAACTTTACCATTTCTTCTATCTAAATATAGCGCTGATAGTTGATATTTTCCCAAAGTAATGTTTTTGGGAATAAATGCGGAGAGATTTTCTGTTATCTGAAAAACTCCTTGAGGATGGCATTGCAGACCACAATATAAGTTACCTAGAGCGATCGCGTGGTCATGATAAAATGATGACTTTTCATTTTGCCATTTTAATAGTAATAAACCATTTTGTAATTCATCCCAGGCACCTGTTATTTTATAAATAATTGAGTTGTTTCTATCTGTCACAAAATTATTAGCCGTTATAACTTGTTTTAAAATAACTTGAGAATCACCACTATCTAACTTGTCAACGACTACAGCAGGATTTATGCGGTGATACAATCGTAATCTATCATCTTGGGGCAATTGCCACTCATCCTGTAGTTTTAGATATTTAGAAGATTCCACTAAAGATTTCAATTTTCTTTTAGTTTCTCCCCTTTCTCCAGGTTCATCAGGTTCATTTTCTCTAGTAACATACCAAGAAAAATACTCTAAATCCTGCTCAACTTGAGATAATTGCGTCGTCAATTTTCTGCTATATACTTGAAAATCAGCTAATGTGCCAAAATAATCTAAAGTAAACTGATTGACTTGAGGTGTTGAAACTGGAATGACTCCTAAAGCTGACCTTAAATATGGATTTATTTGTTTAATTTTGCCTATTAGTTGGGAAAGTGGATATTTTTTCGCCTCATCATTAGGAAAATGCTTAATTCCCAATCCTTGAATCATTGGTAGAGGGAATAAACTATTGAGTAAAACTATGAAACTCAATCCAATAGTAGTTATTCGGAGTCTGTTAAACCATTTATTATCAATCAAATTACAAAAATAAGACAAAATTAAACTGATTATCGGAAAACAAGGCAGAATAAACCTACTATCTTTATTAGTACCAAGAGAACAAATTACATAGCTACTCAGCAAAAAAATGATTAACCAATTTAAACTTGACTGATGCAATTTATGTTTAATCGCACGAATATCAAATTTATTTTGCCACAAATAAACTAGTAAAGTCCCTACACTTACAACTAATATCGGTAAGCCAACACTGTCTGGGATCATTTGTGGATAAACTAACCATCCGGCAATAGTAGTAGCTGGAGGATCACCCTCTCTTTGACCTACCCTATTAGCATTTAACGCGGATGTAATAATAGTTAACCAATTTAAACCGTACCAAAAACCACAAACTAGCCAAGCTACTATCAAAGATAACCCTGCTTGGATTAACTTCAGATAACTACCTTTTTTAATGAAGCTAATTAATGTGAGTATGCCAGGAATAAAAATAAAAATAAATCCTGTCGGTTTTGCTAACATAACAAACCCTAGACCTATTCCTAAACCTAAGGTTAATAACCATGTTAAAAAGCCTGTTTTTCTATCTTTCCAAATAGTTAATATAGTAAATGTTAAGGTAACGATCGCTGTTAAACCATAGTCTAATAAATAGTCTGTTCGTATAATTCCCAATACGGGAAATAGTAAACAAAATATACTTGCTATTATGGCAATACTTCTATTTTTAAATAAATAAATGCCTAAGTTATAAACTGAAACGATGATGATAGCTGTATATAACAGGTTTACCAAACTTGCTTGGTCATATCCCCTACCAAATAAAAATAAGAATGGCACTGTACAAATATATACAAAAGGAGCGCGATAACTAGGAGTTATTTGCCACAGAGATAACCACCAGTCACCAGAAAAAATATTGAAGTTTTGAAAAATTCGATAATGGTGCAACACCGTTGTTAGATGTGCGCTTTGATCATAAGCGGGAATAGATTCATCTATGAAAAACCAAATTCTGTCTATAACTAATGTGGCGAGAAAAATTGTCAACAGGATGATATAGTCTCTTTTGATTTTAGAAGCATCCGAGTAATTCATATTTACGGCAAAATATTAGTACAACTAACTATAGTTAGCCAGCCTTGCAAATTCAGTGGCAATGAATAATAAGTGTTCTAAGTTACAGAAAAGGCTAGCGATCGCCTTTTGTTCTTTCAACGTCACAAATCTTACTATATATGTGTGTTGTCAATTAAAAAAATTTAAAGCTGGTGGGATTAAACCATACAATAGCGCTGACTCAGCAAATCCTGTCACAAAGAAAAAAGGCCGACCAGTGATCTAACAACCAATCATCTGTTGGAACACTTAGATGAAAAGCTGATTAATTAAGATTAATCATACTATGAGCGATCGCATTTCAATACTGATCCATAGACTCTAAAATCAGATATTTATGTAATTTTTTGACATCAAACAGCTTTTTTACCGTGTAAACCATAATTTACCTTGTCAATACAGGCTCTTTTGTAGTTGTTAAATATTGAGAATTTTCGATAATTTCAGTAAATATACTGTAACAACGTATATATAATTTTTATATTAATAGGATAGCAACATTAATTCACTAGAGGATTGAAATAGCAATTATCAAGCTAGTCAGATTTTTGTTGAAATTATATATATTGAATAATTAAAGTATTTTTATACATAAAATTCAGTATTTAATTATTAATTTTTCATGAATATCTCAAAGAGTATATAGATTAACTAATCTAAACTTCTTGGTAATGCGAAACTATGTTTAGGCAAATGTCGTCCATTTGCTGGACAACAAAGTTAAGAGGGACGAAGTTAACTCAAAATTTAATTTTTTCTTTAAAAGGTAAAAATGCTAGTTAGCAGTAAAATGTTTCTTATCAACAGGCGAACTTATACAGCATTCTTTAAATGAATGGAATATTGACATCAAATAATAGTAATTTATCGATTTGACAATACTGATAATTTGATGACTTTTCATGTCTTAGCTTAAGTGTTTATTTACAGTGTCTAAAAGCCAGGGTCTAATTCATAATATTCGATAACTTTGATTCAAAGGCAGGAACATACATTCTACACTGTGAGGATAGGTTTATTTTGATATTAAATAATAGGAGTTTTTACATAGGCTAGTAGCCTATCATATCGCCCATTTTAGCTGATGAAGCTAGGTCAAATTAGCTATAGCTGGTGTATTTTTAAATTTCTTTTAATTTGTATTAAAAATTTCAGGATTAATAGAAATTAGCTCAGTATCTAAATATTGATACAGAGATGTATGCAACATTACAGTCGTCATCGTCACAAATGATTCTACCCCTGAAGGAGCTATGAAGTGGAAAACAATAAGTCTTTTCTTTGGCCACAAGGAGTATTATTTGCATTGTTAGCTCTCAGTGCTAGTTTGAGTCTTGGTGTGATGATGTTGCTCAAACCCAACGCATCAGATGCACAAAGCCGAGTCAATATCAATAATATCAACATAAATATTACACCCGCTAAAGCAGGAACTCGGCAGCGAATTGAAAAATTCAAATCGATGATGTTGACTAGTTGGCAGCAAGAAGCAAAAACTAAGGGTTTGTCTTATGCTGTTCCGGCACGTTTTCAAGGTGCAACTATTAAAACAGCAAAACTTACCCACGGACAGAAAGTCATTGCACTTACCTTTGATGACGGCCCTTGGCCTGAAAGTACGACACAAGTATTAGATATTCTTAAACAAAATAATATTAAGGCAACATTTTTTGTTGTTGGACAAAACGTAAAAAATTACCCAGATTTATTAAGAAGAGTGGTCGCTGAGGGACACGCAGTTGGCAACCATACTTGGCATCATTGGTATCATTTCATGAATCCCCAGGTAGCAGCTTATGAAGTTAATAATACAAGTAATCTTATATATCAAATAACAGGTGTGAAAACAGACTTATTTCGTCCACCGGGAGGCATGATGAATAATGGACTAGTCTCCTATGCTAGAAATAATAAGTATGCGGTGATCATGTGGTCATCAGACTCAGTTGACTACTCGCGTCCCAGTGTACCAAAGTTAATTAATAATGTGTTTAGACTAGCAAAACCCGGTGGGATTGTCCTTATGCACGATGGTGGTGGTAATCGCACTCAAACTGTACAAGCTTTACCAGAAATTATTGCTAGATTTCGCAAGCAGGGTTACAGTTTTGTTACTGTTCCCGAACTTTTAGAAATGCAAGATAAAGATGAAAAATTAATTGCCCATCAAAAGTAGTTGATAAATCCGTTATGAAAAAAGACGCGATATATCGCGTCTTTTGTTCAAATGAGTATGTCCCTGTCTCTAAATATTGCTGTATTAGTCATAAATAATTAGGACTTACGCATGAAAACGAAAAATCAAGGGTTTGGAGAAGGGTATAAGGGTATCAATGTTTAAAATCCGTACACCCCTATACCCTTACCCCCTTACACCCAGTCTCAACAGAAAACCTGGGTGCGTAAGTCTTACTAATAACCAATGATTAGACAGAACTCAGATATTTCTCTACTACAGCTTGGGGGTTAGCTTCTGGGCTTTCAGCCTCTGAAGGTGGTACTAACTGCCAGAACTTAGGCAAGTATTCCTGCCAATTTTCTAAGATTATCTGACCTTTTGGCGAACCTGTACGTTCTACATGAGCTTTAATTAAGTCTTGTAGTTGTTTCTCCCCGGCTGTGGTTAGCACCCGTTGAATTTTCACAATTTCCCTGTTAACTAATTCAGGAAATGAACCATCTTCGTCTAAGAAGTAAGCTAACCCACCAGTCATCCCCGCAGCTACGTTGCGTCCTACTTTGCCAAGGACGACAATTGTGCCACCTGTCATATACTCGCAGCAGTGATCACCTGTACCTTCAATCACGGCTACACCTTTAGAGTTGCGGACAGCAAAGCGTTCTCCGCCTAAACCATTGGCAAATAATACCCCACCAGTAGCACCGTAGAGACAGGTATTACCCACAATGACGTTTTGTGCAGGATCATAAGTAGCCTCTGCTGGTGGCTTGATGATAATTTCACCACCGTGCATTCCTTTACCTACGTAGTCGTTGGCTTCTCCCTCCAGCGTGAGAATGATTCCAGGGAGGTTGAAAGCACCAAAGCTTTGACCGACACTACCTGTGAAATTAAGGTTAATTTGTCCCTCAAAACCACTATCACCGTATTGAGAAGCGATCGCCCCAGCTAGTCTCGCCCCCAATGTTCTGTCAGTATTGACTATAGGTAAAGTCTTGGTAACAGCAGACTGGTTGCGAATGGCTGCTTGAATGTCGAGATCAGCCAGTAATTGGTCATCCACAACGGGGCCGTTGCTGTGGACTTCTTCATGTACCAACCAACTCCGATTTTCTCTGGTGTCTGGTAGTTGGAGTAAGCAGTTGAGGTTGATAGCTTGGGTTTTGGTTAGTTTTGCGTCCTGGCGTGTTGTCAAAATATCAGCCCGGCCGATGATTTCCGACAAAGAACGATAGCCGAGTTTAGCTAACAGATGACGCACTTCTTCCGCAACGAAGTAGAAGAAGTTGACAACGTGTTCGGGGATACCTGTAAAGCGTTTGCGTAATTCTTCTTTTTGGGAAGCAACGCCCACAGGACAGTTATTGGTGTGGCAGATTCTCGCCATAATACAGCCTTCTGCAATCATGGCGATGGAACCGAAGCCAAATTCCTCTGCACCCATCAACGCACCAATTAACACGTCCCAACCACTCTTGAGACCGCCATCTACACGTAAGACCACGCGATCGCGCAGACTATTTTCCATCAACACCCGATGCACTTCACTCAAGCCCAGTTCCCAAGGCGAACCGGCGTGCTTAATTGATGAGAGTGGTGATGCACCTGTACCACCATCATGACCAGAAATTTGGATGATATCCGCGTTGGCTTTCGCCACACCGGCCGCGATTGTCCCAATACCAATCTCCGCTACTAGTTTCACCGATACTTGGGCTTTGGGGTTGATTTGGTGTAGGTCAAAAATCAACTGTGCTAAGTCTTCAATGGAATAAATATCGTGGTGCGGTGGTGGTGAAATCAAGGTGACACCGGGCTTAGACCGCCGTAACATGGCAATGTAAGGACTCACCTTTGGCCCTGGTAGCTGTCCACCTTCCCCTGGTTTTGCACCTTGGGCAATTTTGATTTCGATTTGTTTGGCGCTGGCTAAATACTCTGGTGTGACACCAAAGCGTCCTGATGCGACTTGCTTGATGGCGCTAGAGGCTGTGTCTCCATTCCGCAAACCTCGCAAATGGGGGAGAGTTGGAGAGTGTCCCAATGAATCCACATCATCCAACACTTTGTAACGTACTGGGTCTTCTCCACCTTCCCCAGAATTGGATTTACCACCAATCCGGTTCATGGCGATCGCTAATACTTCATGGGCTTCCCGTGACAATGCACCCAAGGACATCCCCCCAGTACAGAAGCGCTTGACAATATCGCTGACTGATTCTACTTCTTCTAGAGATATGGGGGTGCGATCGCTGTGGAAGTCTAGCAAGTCTCGTAAGGCTGTAATTGGTCTACCTTGTAAGTACTGCTTGTAAACTTCGTAGTGGTCGTATTTCTTCCCATCTACAGCCTCATGCAGCGCTTTTGCCAGTTTGGGATTGTTCATGTGGTACTCGCCGGTGGGGCGGTAGTTGACAAACCCCAAGTTTTCCAACTTGTGGGTTGCTAGTTCTGGGAAAGCCTTGCTGTGGATGGACAGGACTTCTTGGGCTAACTCGCTGACACTCAAACCACCGATGCGAGAAGCTGTTCCTTGGAATCCCAAAGCTAACAAATCGCCACCAATCCCGATAGCTTCAAAAATCTGCGCTGCTTGATAGCTGGCGAGCAGCGAAATTCCCATCTTCGAGAGGATCTTCAACAAACCCGACTCTACAGCTTTACGATAGTTGGCGATCGCTTGTTCCAATGAAAGGCTTGTGATTTTACCCCGTTCCATGAACTGTTGGGTTGCGGGATCTGACCACCAATTCCGCACAGTATCCAAAGTCATGTAAGGACAAATAGCGCCTGCACCATAGCCAATTAAACAAGCAAAATGGTGTGTACTCCAGCATTGAGCCGTATCGACAATTAAAGATGTCTTCGTTCGCAATCCTTCCCGAATTAGGTAGTGATGCACTGCACCTACAGCTAATAGGGGAGGAATGTAACTATATTCTGTGCTGATACCTGCGCCTGCGCGATCGCTTAAAACGAGAATTTTCGCACCGGCCCGGACTGATTCCGCCGCTTGTTGTTGCAAGGCTAGGACTGCTGCTTTGAGACCATCTGGCCCATTGGCGATCGCAAACAAGGTAGACAATTCAGCTGTAGCAAATCCTGATAGCTTAATTGCTGCCAATTCTGACTCTAATAGTACTGGCGATTCTAGCTTTAGCCTTCTAGCGTATTCTGGTTTGGGTTCCAATAAGTTACCCCGTTCCCCCAGTTCCACTTTCAAAGACATCACCAACTTTTCCCTTAAGGGATCAATTGCTGGGTTGGTGACTTGGGCAAAACGCTGTTTGAAATAGTCATAAAGCAAGTGGGGTTTGTCTGTCAGCACTGCCAAGGGGATATCATCGCCCATACAGAAAGTCGGTTCTGAACCAGTGGCGGCCATTGGTTGAATGACCATTTCTACATCTTCGGTGGTGTAACCAAAGGCTAATTGCTGACGCAGTAAGGTTTCTTTGTCAATCTTCGTGGTGCTGACATGACCGTTATCCGCTACCCGGTGACCGTTACCATTACCATTTACCTGACTGGTAAGCTGCTTGAGTTCCTGACGGTACTTTTGCAGCCATTCTCCATAAGGTTGCTGTTTGGCAATGCGCTGCTTAATTTCCCAATTCTTCAGGATTTCATGGTTGACTAGATCCACTGCAATCATTTGTCCAGGGCCTAGTCTACCTTTCTCAATAATGTCTGCTTCTGGGAAATCTACTACCCCAGCTTCCGAAGCCACTACTATATAGTCATCTTTGGTAATGAGATAACGAGCAGGTCTTAAACCATTCCGGTCTAATGTTGCCCCTACTGTTTTACCATCCCCAAATACCAGCAGTGCGGGGCCGTCCCATGCTTCTTGCAAACCACTGTAATATTCGTAAAAATCAACGATTTCGGGATAGTTACGCAAGGATGGTTGATTTTGGTAAGCCTCTGGCACCATAATCATCAAGGCTTCTAAGGGGCTACGTCCAGAATGCACCAATAATTCGAGGACGTTATCGAGAGTTGCCGAATCACTGTTCCCCATGAGAACTGATGGCTTGAGTTCATCAAAGCGATCGCCCCAAATGGGATGACTCAAGTTAGCTTCTCTCGCCATCATCCAATTAATATTTCCCAACAGGGTATTAATTTCCCCGTTATGACCCAATAGCCGCATCGGTTGCGCTAAAGGCCACTTGGGCATAGTATTTGTACTAAAGCGCCGGTGATAAACAGCAAAAGCACTCTTATAAGCTGGGTTTTGTAGGTCTAGATAGAATGCTCCCAAAACCGCCGATCGCACCATTCCCTTATATACAATAGTGCGACTGGACAAAGAACAAATGTAAAATTCTTCCGAGATACTTTTTACGGCTTTGAATAAACGCTTACGAGTAATAAAAAGTTGCCTTTCTAGTGCATCACCAGTGTTATCGGCGCTTAAAATAACTTGCTCAATTCGGGGTTGATTTTCTTTTGCCTGTATCCCCAATAAATCAGGTTGTACCGGAACTACTCGCCAGCCCAATACAGTAAATTTTTCTTCAGTGGCAATTTGTTCAAAAATGGCTTTAGCCTTTTGGGCAACTTCTGCATCCTGTGGCAAAAAAATCATGCCCACAGCAATATTTTTACTGGACAAAAAGTCTATCTGTCCTTGGGGATAATCTTGCTGCAACAACTCCCAAGGAATAGCGGTTAATATACCAGCACCATCCCCAGAATCTTGGTCGGCGCTACAACCACCCCGATGTTCTAAACAGGTCAAAGCCGCTAAAGCTTTAGCCACAATTTCGTGACCGCCATGATTTTGACGATGAGCGATAAAACCTACACCACAGGCATCCCGTTCTTCTACTAACCACCTTTGCCCTTGGTAGGTATCCCCTGAATTATTATTCGCCGTGATTTGTTGGTTTTGATGCGTCGAGTTATCATTCATAGCCTGTTCCTGAGATCGTTGAGTCACGAATTGCGCCACTGTTTGTGAGAAAAATTGCTAAATTTCGTGTTCTATGAATACATAAAATCACTGAAATTTAGAGAAAAAAAATTTTAACTCTGGCTTTTTACTACCCTGTTAAAATTTTGACGTTATGTTTTATGTGTTTATTCTATGGAAGAAAAAATTTCTGTACCTTGACAGTCCTCTACTTAATATTGTCTAGCTTGATATTTTCCCAATTTCTTTGTTTTAATTTTTCCAGCAAAGCGATTTTTGAGTGCTAGCGATCACCTAAGGTGGGGCATAGCCCATCGCATATCAATTTCACACTTCACTGTATCTTTGGCTAGAAATAATCCTGATTTAGCAGCAAAATCAGCGTAGTACAATATATACCCCTTTGACAATTACTAAAATATTTTCATTGTTGTGAGATAGATTTTTGCTGTTGCCTCTAAAGTCCCCACTGTGTAACCTTCACTCAAGTAGCAACAGCAGGAACAATGTATCAGTATCTAATATCTTATCCAAATATAATAACCAAAACTACTAAGCTGTCACGCATTTAACTTGCACATCTTTTCATGTTGGTCGTTGACAGTTGAACCTGAGTGTAGTCTACGGGTCAGCAATCAACAAACCATACAGGTGACCATGTAATTTAAAAGCGTAGTAGCTTATTTTTAGTTTTGTTATAACTAGTGCTAGTTAAAGCATTCAGTTACAGTGGTTTTTGCGGCAAAATTTTAGCTTGTCATCTTTAAGAGATAAGAAGCCAATATATATCCTATCACATTTACTACTAAAATAGCTCTTTATGTTTCAAGATTTCCACACAATTAGCTAACTAGGTCGTTGGGTGATAGGTTTCAAAAGTAACTATGTAAATTATGGACAAAATGACAAATTTTTGCCTACGAAAAAATCGCAATATTGTTACTAAACCATTAAAATACAGCTTCTTACCAGCTACTCTGTCCTGTCTAACCGCAGTATCACTATGTTTGTCTGCTGCCTATGCCACCAGCGCCCAGCAGCCACAAAAAATTGGACAAGTAAATGCACCTCGTCCAACATCGCCTCCATCAGTGAGATTATCTTCAGGTAGCCAAATTTCTCTCAATGGCCGTATCTTACCAGGAGCTTGGTTGCAGCAACCAAGAACAGCAGATCAAATAACAACACTGATTAGTGATGGCGCTCTTAGACAATTGATTGGCGTGGACTTATTAAACAGTAATGACCCATCTAGACAGCCAGTGGTGTGGTTTTCATCAACAACCCAACCAACAGTTTTAACCACTAGGCTTCAGGGCGGCTATCGCTATCTAGACATTACCAATCTTGCCCGAACAGCAGGATGGCAGATTCAATCCCAAGGTAACACATTAGCGATCGCCACTCCCCCAGGGCAAGTAAGAAATATTCGCTCCAGTCAGCGACCAGGAACCCCGATTGTGCCATCGTTGCCCGCAACTCGCATTGTTGTGGACTTAACCCGTCCCACACCTTGGCAAGTCAAACAAGGACAACCAATCAGACCTCCAGTTAACCCCAATACACCAGATGCCAAACCTCCTGCACCCACCCATAGAGAGTGGACAATCGTCCTTGATGGCATCGCTGATACAGGTTTAATTCAACGTTATACACCCCAACCAATAACGCCACCACCTACATCTGCACCAAATTTACTTAAACAATTACCGACACCGGAACCATTAATTACCAAAGTAGAGGTAGTAAATAACCAAACGGTGATGCAGCTAAGTGTTCCCTTAGCTTTGTCTCCTCAGGTTAGCACTATTAATAACCCCGATCGCCTGATTATCGATTTGCGTCCCGACCCCTTGCAACCAAGAGATATTACCTGGGCAACCGGACTGCGCTGGCGACAGCAATTTGTTAATTTAGGTACAAATCGTTTCCCTGTCGTCCTCTTGGAAGTCAACCCCAGGACTGTGGGACTCACCTTAAAACCAATTATCACTAACCCCGATACTTTAGTAGGCACAGCCCCCATATTGCAAACAGCCCAACGCTACCTGGCTGTAGGCGCAATTAACGGAGGATATTTCAACCGCAATAACCGCTATCCCTTGGGGGCAATTCGTCAAAATAGTCAGTGGCTATCTAGTCCTATCTTAAACAGGGGTGCGATCGCCTGGAACGATGCCGGACAATTTTACTTTGGTCGTCTCAGCTTACAAGAGACTTTAGTAACATCCAGTAATTTGCGAGTGCCAATCTTAGCCCTGAACAGTGGCTATGTCCAAAACGGTATCGCTCGTTACACACCAGCCTGGGGCAAGCTGTACACTCCCTTAACTGACAATGAACGGATTGTCATAGTCCAAAACAACAAAATCACCAATCAATTTCCAGGGAATAAAGCGGGTCAAACCAACTTTCCTATCCCTAATAATGGCTACTTACTGACATTACGTGGCAATACCACTATAGTAGTTTCACAACTCCCCGTTGGTACTGATGTGCAGATTACTAGCGCCACTACACCTGGTGAGTTTAACAGTTACCCCCACATCATTGGAGCCGGCCCCTTACTCCTCCAAAATAGTCAAGTCGTCCTCGATGCTAAAAGCGAACAATTCAGTAGCGCCTTTATTGCTGAAAGGGCTGTTCGTAGCGGCATTTGCACCACTGCAAATAATACCTTATTAATTGCCGCAGTCCATAACCGTGCAGGTGGCCCAGGCCCAAACCTAGCAGAACACGCCCAACTGATGAAACTCTTAGGCTGTGTAAACGCCCTCAACCTAGACGGTGGTAGCTCAACTAGTCTTTACCTAAGTGGGCAACTCCTAGACCGCTATCCTAACACCGCCGCCCGCGTCCACAACGGCATCGGGATTTTTCTTGAACCAAAATAGCGGTACAGATAAATAGTAGATAGTTGAAACTCCACATAACTTACCCTAATCTCTACTTTCCCAATTTAAAGCTGAGAATAAGCGGACGTTCTACTTGATGAAGAATTGGTATAAACCGAGAGTTTCAACTAATATTCTGTACCCTACCCAGGTTCACTTTGCTATGTTTAGCAAGGTGCTGCAAAACTCCTAATTTCACGGTTGTAAAATTCCCCTAAATTTTCCATCAATTATTTCAGAAGTAATGATAGTTTGTTTTGTCTGCAAATGAGGTAACTATGGCTCAAACTCAAGAAACCACAACAAAAACTCACGCTTTACCCCTACCTACTACCATTACTAGCCGTAGTGTTGCTGCAACTGAGTTGCGTCCTTGGGGTTCTTTTACAGTACTGGAAGAAGGACGTGGATATAAAATCAAACGGATTGAGGTGAAACCTGGACATCGCCTCAGCCTACAAATGCACCATCACCGGAGTGAACACTGGATTGTTGTCTCTGGTACAGCCAGAGTGGTATGTGGTGAAAAAGAAATCCTTTTAGGTAATAATCAGTCTACCTACGTACCCCAATGTACTGCTCACCGTCTAGAGAATCCTGGCGTAATTCCCTTAGTACTCATTGAAGTACAGAACGGCGAATATTTAGGTGAGGATGATATTATTCGCTACCAAGATGACTACTCTCGCACATCTAATTAAAGATTACTGGCAAACTATCTCAGTTTAATAACTTAACTACTAACTTTTCTCTGTGCCTCCGTGTTTAAAAGCTGTTCCACCACCAAGACACGGAAGCACAGAAAATGAATATTATAGCCATAGCCGGATAGATTAGCACACCAAGTTAAGACGAAACCCAAACAGCATAAGGCTTTTAAATCTGTCAACAGTCAACCGTTAACAACTATAAGATATCATTTGTGAGATTTTTCCCTGCTTTCCTGTCTTTTCGCTGATAAGTAAATTCTTTTGGCAACCCATCTGCAATACTAAGAGATGGTGTCTCCAGTTGCCCAAATTCGTTATGATTCATTTGAGCCAAGCCGCAGCCAGTGAAATCAATCGCTTAAAAGCAAAGCAGCGTTCCGCGTCCTTATTTAGGCTCACTGTTAAACCAGGTGGCTGTTCTGATTGGTTTTACGAGATGTCTTTCGATGAAAAAATCAAAGAAGGCGATCGCATCTTCGACATCAATAATACTCAAGTAGTAATCGATCATGCCAGCTATAATTACATTAATGGTTTAGCCATAGATTATTCAGAGGATCTGATGGGTGGTGCATTTCGCTTCCAAAACCCCCAAGCAATCGTTACCTGTGGCTGTGGTAATTCCTTCTCTACTGCTGCACCATCTAGTGTTTAACGAAATAATATGGAAGTTTGACATAAAACCACAAAAAAAGATATAATCAGGATTTGTTAAAACTTAGACCTACAAGCAGCTTCACGCGCTGTGACTCATGCCAACAATACAGCAATTAATACGCACTGAACGCGAAAAAGCGCGTCAGAAAACTAAGTCCCCTGCTCTGAAGCAATGCCCTCAACGTCGGGGTGTTTGTACCAGAGTCTACACAACTACACCTAAAAAGCCTAACTCGGCTCTACGGAAAGTAGCACGGGTCAGACTTACATCGGGATTTGAAGTTACAGCTTACATCCCAGGAATTGGTCACAACTTACAAGAACACTCAGTTGTAATGATTCGTGGCGGACGGGTGAAGGACTTACCAGGGGTAAGATACCACATCATCCGGGGAACCTTGGATACAGCCGGAGTTAAAGACCGCAAACAAGGTCGTTCCAAATATGGAACTAAGCGCCCGAAAGAAGCGAAAAAATAAACCAGGCGATTAATCGTGTTTGATTGCGATTAGTCGCTTACCCAAAAGCGCCTAATTCAGGCAAAAGAATCAATGCTTGTTCTGAAACAGTGATTGATTCACAGAATATATAATCTGTTTCTGAAAATTTGCTTAAGCTTCTACCGCCAACCTGCACTCAGCGAGCAAGTGTAGGCATGATAAAAAGCAGTGTAAACAACAACAGCATCTAATTATAAATATTTCGATATTAATAATGCTGTTTGTTTGTCTACTAAATCGAATTAGCCATCATGAACTGAGTAAATCAGGATAGATGAAAAAGGCTAGAACAAGAGGTTAGAAACTGGTGTTTACAAACCACTCAGCCCTTGGAACTTTTTCAAATCAGCAAGTCTCCTAAATTGGGTTTGCTACAACCGTAGAGCAAAAAAGCGGAATTATGAGTTGCTCTAGCACTCAGAAAATACGCTGTCTGATAGCATATAATTTCGTTGCCAAATCCGAATTAAAGGTAAAGTATGTCTCGTCGTGGTGTTATTCAAAGGCGGCCAGTCCCGCCTGACTCTGTATATAACAGTCGCCTGGTGAGTATGATCATCCGGCGGATTATGCGTCATGGAAAAAAATCACTAGCTGCGCGCATCGTTTATGATGCGTTGAAAACAATTGAAGAACGCACTGGCAACAATGCTTTAGAAGTTTTTGAAAGAGCAGTGCGGAACGCAACACCTTTAGTAGAAGTAAAAGCCCGCCGTGTCGGTGGTGCAACCTACCAAGTACCGATGGAAGTGCGTACAGAACGTGGTACTACCCTAGCACTACGTTGGCTGGTACAATTTTCTAGAAGTAGACCCGGACGGACAATGGCCAGCAGATTGGCTAATGAGCTACTAGATGCTGCCAATGAAAGCGGGAATGCGATTCGCAAACGGGAAGAAACACACCGGATGGCGGAAGCAAACAAAGCATTTGCACACTATCGTTACTAAGTACAAAAGCGGTATATCGTGCATCAAAAAGCGGTATATCGCGGAATTACCGTACACAAGTCGGTTTTCCCTAAAAGTATAGAATCTTAACAAAGAGTAATATACAAGATATCATGAGGCAAAAACTATAGGAGGTTATTGTGGCACGTACAAACCCGCTAGAGAAAGTACGCAATATCGGTATTGCGGCGCATATAGATGCGGGCAAAACCACGACAACAGAGAGAATATTATTTTACTCTGGAATAATTCATAAAATTGGTGAGGTTCACGAAGGAACTGCTGTAACCGACTGGATGGATCAAGAGCGGGAGCGTGGAATTACCATCACTGCTGCGGCAATTAGTACCAGTTGGAAAGATTATCAAATTAACATTATCGATACTCCAGGTCACGTAGACTTCACAATTGAAGTTGAGCGCTCCATGCGGGTGTTAGATGGTGTAATTGCGGTATTTTGTTCCGTGGGTGGTGTACAACCCCAATCAGAAACTGTGTGGCGGCAAGCAGACCGTTACAAAGTACCTCGGATTGCCTTCATCAACAAGATGGATCGTACAGGAGCGAACTTTTATAGAGTTCATGAGCAAATGCGCGATCGCCTGCGGGCAAATGCTATTGCCATTCAACTACCTATCGGTAGCGAAAACGACTTCAAAGGCATCGTAGACTTGGTGCGGAAGCGTGCCTACATTTACAACAACGACCAAGGTACGGATATCCAGGAAACTGATATCCCAGCAGACTTACAAGATCAAGTCGAAGAGTACTACACCAAGTTGGTGGAAGCCGTCGCAGAAACCGACGATGCTCTGATGACTAAGTACTTCGATGGCGAAGCACTGACAGAGGAAGAAATTCGCTCTGCACTACGTCAAGGTACAATTGCAGGCACTATCGTACCTGTACTTTGTGGTTCGGCCTTTAAAAACAAAGGTGTGCAGTTAATGCTGGATGCAGTGGTAGATTACCTACCTGCACCAACAGAAGTACCACCCATTCAAGGCACACTCGCTAATGGTGATACCGTTGAGCGTCGGGCTGACGACAATGAACCCTTAGCAGCTTTAGCCTTCAAGATTATGGCTGACCCATACGGTCGCCTTACCTTTGTTCGCGTTTATTCAGGCGTTCTGAAAAAAGGTAGCTATGTTTTAAATGCTACCAAGAACAAAAAAGAACGGATTTCCCGTTTAGTTCTTATGAAAGCAGATGACCGGCAAGACGTAGAAGAACTGCGTGCAGGTGACTTGGGGGCTGCTTTAGGATTAAAAGACACCTTAACTGGTGATACTATCACTGATGAAGGCGCACCAGTAATTCTGGAATCCCTATTTATTCCAGAGCCAGTAATCTCGGTAGCGGTTGAACCCAAAACCAAGAACGACATGGATAAGCTATCCAAGGCTCTGCAATCTCTCTCCGAAGAAGATCCGACCTTCCGTGTCAACGTTGACCCAGAAACCAACCAAACTGTAATTGCAGGGATGGGAGAACTTCACCTAGAAATTCTCGTAGACCGGATGTTACGTGAATTCAAAGTGGAAGCCAACGTTGGTGCGCCGCAAGTAGCTTACCGCGAAACGATTCGTAAATCAGTTACTAACGTGGAAGGTAAGTTCATCCGTCAAAGTGGTGGTAAAGGTCAATATGGTCACGTTGTGATCAACTTGGAACCTGGAGAACCAGGTACTGGCTTTGAATTCGTGTCTAAAATTGTCGGTGGTGTAGTACCTAAAGAGTACATAGGCCCTGCCGAGCAAGGTATGAAAGAAAGCTGTGAATCTGGTATTTTAGCTGGATATCCACTAATTGACGTGAAAGCAACGCTAGTTCATGGCTCCTACCACGATGTGGACTCTTCAGAAATGGCTTTCAAAATTGCTGGATCAATGGCGCTGAAAGAAGCTGTGCTTAAAGCCTCACCAGTACTATTAGAGCCTATGATGAAAGTCGAAGTGGAAGTTCCTGAAGACTACATTGGGAACGTCATCGGCGATCTCATCTCCCGTCGGGGGCAGATAGAAAGCCAAAGCACTGAACAGGGACTCGCTAAAGTGGCATCAAAAGTTCCACTGGCGACTATGTTCGGCTACGCCACTGATATCCGGTCGAAAACCCAAGGTCGGGGTATCTTTACGATGGAGTTCAGTCACTACGAAGAGGTGCCTCGCAGCGTAGCTGAAACTATCATTGCAAAAAGCAAAGGGAACGCTTAATTAAAAAAGGAAACGAGTATTCATGGCACGCGCAAAGTTTGAAAGAACGAAACCCCACGTAAATATCGGTACGATTGGCCACGTTGACCACGGTAAAACAACCTTAACGGCAGCAATCACCATGACCTTGGCAGCTCTTGGTCAAGCGGTCGCTAAAGGCTACGACCAAATCGACAATGCACCAGAAGAAAAGGCGCGGGGTATCACCATCAACACAGCCCACGTTGAATATGAGACCGCTAATCGTCACTACGCTCACGTAGACTGTCCTGGTCACGCTGACTACGTGAAGAATATGATCACAGGTGCGGCTCAGATGGATGGAGCAATTCTCGTAGTTGCTGCTACCGACGGCCCTATGCCTCAAACCCGTGAACACATCCTGCTAGCAAAACAGGTCGGCGTTCCTAAGCTCGTAGTCTTCTTAAATAAAGAAGACATGATGGAAGATGCTGAACTACTAGAACTAGTAGAACTGGAATTAAGAGAACTGTTGACAGAGTACGAATTCGATGGTGATGATATTCCCATCGTCAGAGGTTCAGGTTTGCAGGCTCTCGAAGTAATGACCAAGAATCCTAAGACCCAACGCGGAGACAATCCTTGGGTAGACAAAATCTACGAACTGATGGATGCTGTGGATTCTTATATTCCCGACCCAGAGCGGGATATAGATAAACCATTCCTGATGGCGGTAGAAGACGTGTTCTCTATCACTGGTCGTGGTACTGTTGCTACCGGTCGAATCGAACGCGGTAAAGTCAAAGTCGGTGACGTTGTAGAACTAGTAGGTATCAGAGATACCCGCAACACAACCGTTACCGGGATTGAGATGTTCAAAAAGAGTCTCGATGAAGGTATGGCTGGAGACAACGCTGGCGTACTACTTCGTGGTATCCAAAAGGCGGATATTGAACGTGGTATGGTATTAGCCAAACCTGGTTCTATCACTCCTCATACCCAATTTGAAGGCGAAGTTTACGTCCTCACAGAAAAAGAAGGTGGTCGTAAAACTCCCTTCTTCGCTGGCTACCGTCCTCAATTCTATGTGCGGACAACTGATGTAACAGGTACCATTAAAGCCTTTACTTCCGATGAAGGTGAAGCCGTAGAAATGGTGATGCCAGGAGATCGCATCAAAGTCACCGTTGAATTAATCAACCCAATTGCGATTGAGCAAGGGATGCGCTTCGCTATTCGTGAAGGTGGCCGCACCATCGGTGCTGGTGTCGTCTCCAAAATCGTCAAGTAGCACTGTTTTACCCTAATAACTAAGAGCAGAGAAGCTTGCGGCATCTCTGCTCTTTTATCTGAACTTAAATAAGGTACCGGGGACTAAGTACTAGAAAAAGACAAGAAAGACAAACAGTGATTTTTGTCTAAGTGTCCCAGTCCCCAATCCCCAATCCAAGTCAAAAAGCAAAAGTCAAAAGAAAAATCTTTTACCTTTTTACTTTTCTGTCCCCAATCCCCAATCCCCCATTCATCAGAACCTGGAAAATTTAAGATGGCAACTCTACAGCAGCAGAAGATTAGAATCCGTTTACAAGCTTTTGACCGTCGTTTATTAGATACATCTTGCGAGAAGATCGTTGACACAGCTAACCGTACTAACGCTACAGCCATAGGCCCAATTCCCTTACCTACAAAACGGAAGATATACTGCGTGCTGCGATCGCCCCACGTAGATAAGGATTCCCGCGAACATTTTGAAACCCGTACTCACCGCCGGATTATCGATATTTACCAGCCTTCATCTAAAACCATCGATGCGCTGATGAAACTGGATTTACCATCTGGTGTAGACATTGAAGTAAAGCTTTAATTAGTCAGTAGTCAATAGTTATTTGTTCGCCAACGACTAATAGCCCCTAGCAACTGACATTAGTAAAAATATTTACTCTGCCCTGAAAAATTTATTTCAGGGCATTTTATTTAGCCAGAAAACAAATGATAGAATGTAAGGAAAATACGGGAAAAGCAGAGAAAAAGAAATTTTAAAGATTAAATTTATACTCAGGTAAAAATGACATCTTCTTCTAGAATTGCCGTCCGCGAACTACCTCTGTTCCCGTTACCCGAAGTAGTTCTGTTTCCTACCAGACCATTGCCCCTGCATATATTTGAATTCCGCTACCGAATCATGATGAACACGATTTTGGAAAGCGATCGCAGGTTTGGGGTCTTAATGGTCGATCCAGTAAAAGGCACAATAGCAAATGTAGGCTGCTGTGCAGAAATTGTTCACTATCAGCGTCTACCAGATGACCGCATGAAAATGTTGACTCTGGGACAACAAAGATTCCGTGTTTTAGAATACGTGCGGGAAAAACCCTACCGCGTCGGTTTAGTGGAATGGTTAGAAGACCATCCACCCGCGAAGGATTTGCGCCCTTTGGCAACAGATGTAGAGCAACTGCTACGTGATGTTGTTCGTCTTTCAGCTAAAATTACAGAACAAAATATAGAGATTCCTGAAGAATTACCAGATTTACCCACAGAATTATCTTACTGGGTAGCCAGTAACTTATATGGAGTAGCTGGAGAGCAGCAATCATTACTGGAAATGCAGGATACTGCTGCTCGTCTAGAGCGAGAAGCGGAAATTCTAACTACTACTCGCAATCATTTGGCAGCTCGTTCTGTTTTGAAAGATACTTTTAATCCAAAGCTATAAGCTGATGTAGTGAAGTTGAGCAATAAAGCAGGAATCAATACTATTGATTGTTAGCCGAAAGTACACTGTAACTACCAAAAATTTTTAATACTTCTGTGTAAGTATTTAATTCAGCCAAAGCAGATTGCATCTGTGGTGTATTGACATCAGCTTCCAAATCAATAAAAAATAAATATTCGCCCAGCGATCGCTTTGTTGGACGAGACTCAATTCGACTCAAGTTAATATCCAAGTGGGCAAAAATTTGCAGTATTCTGAGCAATGTACCAGGTACGTTGGCAGGCACGCTAAAAGCAATAGAAGTGTGAGTGAGTTTTTGTAACGGCAATCGGTGCGTCATATCAGATTCTGCCTGACTGATTACCCAAAAACGAGTACAGTTTTCTGGATAGTCGTTGATACAACTAGCTAGTATGGGCAAATTATAAAGTTCAGCAGCTCTACTAGAAGCGATCGCACCTATTGCCAAATCATACTCTAGTTTTTCCAGCGCCTCAGTTGTTGAATTACTAGGAATCAGTTGCACATTAGGAAGAAACTCTCTTAGCCACCCTTGACACTGGGCTAGGGCTTGGGGATGAGAATAAACAGTTTTTATCTCATCTAAACTATTTGCACAAGAAATTAAAGCATGAGCAATAGGCAATACTAAAGCTGACTGAATTTGCAAACTATCTAGCTGCCACATGGTATCCATTGTCATAGTGACGCTGCCTTCAATAGAATTTTCTACAGGCACAACAGCTAATTGAGTTTCTCCTTGAGCTAGAGCTTGGAGCGATTGAGCGATGCTGGAATAGGGGTGTAGACTAGCTTCGATTCCAGTATTGTGAGTTAGCCATTTGCCATAAAAAATAGTAGCTTGTTCTGCATAAGTACCAGGTGGCCCTAAATGAGCAACAGATAATTTCATTGTGTTTTTGCCCATAGTTATATATTTAGTGTATAGACTTTATCATAAGTACAAATATAGGACTCATATTTGATTTCTGAAAAACCAAATTGGCTAGAAGCTTGCCATACAAATGTTTGTTTCTCAGTATACTTAGCAAGATTCAAGTATGATTCCTATAGAATATTACTATCAACAAGTGACTATGAACCAAAAATAGAGCCATTGTCTAGGTTGTGGGGGTGCATCGTCGCCATATCATATCTAAATAAATACGTGAACTAATATCAAAACTGTAGATTAAATTCGGTAATATCTAGGTCAAATGTATCTTTATTGAGAATAAAATGAGCTATAATCTATATACTTACGAATCGTAAGTGCTTTTGATTTAAGCATCCCATAATAGTAGAAAAAACTATAAATGCATCTAACTCAGCCTATCAACTATTTTGATTAGATATTTTTTTCTACAATAAGATCTATCGACTCATAAACTAATTAATAATAAAAATATTAAAACAATTACTTTTCGTAACTCATGGCTACCAAGTTCACTGCCTCACAATCGGTAGAAATTGCTGTAACAAAGCAGCCTATCCCTATTCAGCACTACTTGCGTCAGCCCCAACGTCTAGTTAATGCTTTGGTAGATCAAAACCGTATTCAGCAACTTTCTGAGGAAGTATTTCGGCTGAAAATGCGCCCCTTAAATTTCATGTCTTTGAGTATTCAACCTACTGTGGATATGAGAGTTTGGGCAGAATCGAACGGAACGATTTACTTGCGCTCAGTAGGTTGCGAAATTCTGGGTTTTGAGTACATTAATCAGCGCTTCTCCCTCAATCTAAGAGGGTACTTGTCACCATATCAATTAAATAGTGCCACTCGCCTAGAAGGCAGGGCTGATTTACAAGTGCAGGTAGATTTACCACCTCCTTTTTCTCTAACACCCAAGCCAATTTTAGAAACTACTGGTAATGGTTTGCTTAAAAGTGTCCTAATGACCGTAAAACAAAGATTGTTGCACCAACTATTAGTTGACTATCGTCAGTGGGTAATTTCTCAAACCCAAGAACAAGCCTTAGCTAATAATTCTCAACTGCCAATTTTTAATGTAGAGTAGTGGGTCAGTTGTCTGTAGCAAAAAACAACTGCTATTCTTTCTCTGTTAGAAGCAAAGAACGTTTTCATTCCCGATCAACTAGTCAAGTGATATTTGACAAGGGCGGAATGACTGACGGTGTAAGGGTGAAGCCCCGTGTTGTTCCAGGGCTAACAAATGCTTTTTGCTACCATAGCCCTTGTTACTCTTTAAGTCATACATTGGATATTTGGTTGCTAGACGCTGTATCAAATCGTCACGCCAAACTTTAGCCATGATGCTGGCGGCGGCAATATGGAGCGATCGCTCATCTCCCTTCACAATAGTTTGTTGTAAAATTGGCAAGTCTTGCACTGATTGATTACCATCTACCAAACAGAGTATGGGCTGTAATTTTAGCTTTTTTACAGACCGTCTCATGGCTAACAGTGTTGCCTGCAAAATATTAATTCTGTCAATTTCAGCTGTTGTTGCATAACCAATTCTCCAGTCTATAGCTAGCGTAGAAATTTGCTGTGCTAGCTGAACTCTACGAGAATGAGATAGTTTTTTGCTGTCTTTGATCTCGGCTGTCATCAGCTGAGGAAAAGCGCTAACTGGTAGTATGACAGAGGCTGCCACTACAGGCCCAAAGAGAGCGCCCCGCCCTACTTCATCAACTCCTGCTACCAAACCGGAAATATTCGACCAATCAGGGGACGACTCCAGCCAACCGGTTGGGTTTAGGGATATTGGCAACCTTAGATTATCAGTAGTTTGCTTCTTCTTTAGCATCATCAAAACTTACACCAATGGAAAATATCTAGCGGTTTGGCTGGTATCTTCCCATGAAAACAAACTCAACAATATACTATGTATGGTTAAACCCTTAGAAAACTCAGAGAATAGTAGCGCGTCTAATATCATCTGGTGCATAAATATCTTCGCTATTTCTGTACCTCTATAGTTTATTGATGCACTATGGATAGACGCGCTAATATGCAGTTAAAAAATGTCTGAAACTCTAGCTTAAATCTGTGGTTCTGCTTTACAGAATTAGTCTTAACTATCCTCCCCCGTATCTGTGTCGGCGGCGGAAGAACGACGACGACGGCGACGGCTAGCAGTGCTAGCGGCATTCACTTCAGATTCTTCCGTAGTTTCTGTTAACTTTATTGGTTCAGTTGCAGTTACCGGCACAGACTTAGATTCCAACTTTACTTTTGGTGTACTCACTTCAACACTTGGTGTTGCTTTGACCACAGGCTCCGCAGTTATTTCAGTGGGTATAGTTGGTGTTTGTCCCGGTTGAACAATGTTAATAATGACGGATTTAGGGTTTTTTACCTCCTGCTCTAATTTAATTAGTGGAGAAATCCCCATGAGAGCAAAAATATCTTGTTCTTCTGGGGTCATTTCTACAGTCTTAATCTCCGGTGGTTCCACCACCGGTTTAACTGGCTCTGTTTTAATGACTTTAGTCCTTTCCGCTCTTTCAATCCAGCCAGATTTTCCCAGGTTGGGGGTGGGTAACTCTGGTGGAGCGCTTAATTCTACATCTCCATCAAGGTCTAAATCTGACTCATTGATAAAAGCTAGTGGGTTAGCAGTAATTCTTTGTTCATCTTTGCCATTTGTACCATTGATGCCAATCCGACTGCGACGGGTACGGGCGCGACGTTTATTATTATCGTTCAGTTCTTGATAGCTAGGATGATTAATTAAATTTAAAGCACCCAAGTCAGAGTCGTTTTCAAATGCTTCGCCAAATCCATCGTAGGTTTCTCGCGGTTCGCTGATGCGTGCAGTTGGTAAACGAGGCTCTCGTGTAGGCAGAGATACAAAACGTTCGGGAATTTCTGCTGCTGGAGTGGGTAAGCGGTTCTCAGTTTCTCCGGGTAAGCGGACTGTATGTCCTAAACCACCGCAGGCTGGGCAAGTGTCACCAAACAATTCATAAATATTTTGACCTTGCCGTTTGCGAGTCAGTTCTACTAAACCTAGCTCTGTGAGTTGGGCAATTTGCGGACGAGCTTTGTCTGCTCGCAGGGCTTTATTAAAGTGTTCCAGAACTTGTAATTGGTCACGCCGCGATTCCATATCAATGAAATCAACGACGATGACCCCAGCGATATTCCGCAGACGTAGCTGGCGAGCAATCTCTGTTGCGGCCTCACAGTTAGTCCACAAAACGGTTTCTCTGGCTGTAGCCGATCGCGTAAAGGAACCAGAGTTAACATCTATTACAGTTAACGCTTCTGTTGGTTCAATAATGATATAGCCGCCAGAAGGAAGGTCTACTCTTGGTTTGAGAGCTTCTCGAATTGCGGCGTTAATCCGGAAATATTCTAAAATTGGGGAGCGATCGCGGTGATGGTCAATCAACAATCCTTGTGGTGTCTGACCGCCACTCCAGTTCTGTAAATACTGCTTGACTCGCTTCAAACCAGTACTAGAATCGACGACAATCCGATTTACATCCGCACCGTACATATCACGTAATACGCGCTGGATAAAATCATCGTCCCGATTCAGGAGTGCTGGCGCACGGGTTGACTGTGCCTCTTGTTGAATGGCTTCCCATTGCTTTTGCAGTACTTCTAAATCTTCGATAATTGCTTCTTCTGGTTTGCCTTCCGCTTCTGTACGCACCAGCAAACCCATACCGGCGGGTTTAATTAAAATTGCTAATGCCCGTAAACGGTTACGTTCACTTTCACTCTTAATCCGCCTCGATAAATTTACACCCCTACCATAGGGCATCAGTACCACATAACGGCCGGGTAAAGTGATATTACCTGTGAGCCGTGGGCCTTTTGTTCCTGTCGGCTCTTTCATTACCTGCACCAAAACTTTTTGTTGTGGTGCTAATAATTCCGTAATTGCTGCTGCTGTTCTTTTAAGTCGTAAAGGGCCTAAGTCAGTTACATGAATAAAACCATTACGTTCTGGATCTCCGATGTTGACAAAAGCTGCATCAATACCTGGTAATACATTTTCTACTACACCTAAGTAGATATCACCGATTTGATGATGGCCTGTGGCTACAACGAGTTCTTGTATTTGGTCTTCCGAAAATACAGCAGCGATTTGATGCTGCTCCGCGATAATAATTTGTTTTGGCATTCAATTTCCTCAAAAATCGGCAGCGTCAACAGGCTTGGAGGTTTGTTATCCCTCTCGCCCCTGCCAGCCTCCAAAGACACTGCTGGTAATAAAAATTGTGAAGTTGAGCTTCAAAATAAAAAGCTATTGACTGGGGAATTGCGTCGATACGCCTGATTATTCCAGAACGGCTGCATATTGTCTAAGCAAATAAATCAACCGTCCGTGGTTGATTTCTGATGTGATACCTTCACCATCTAGGGATTAGGCATTCAGCAGTTGTTTTAAAAGCATGGTGGTAGAGAAGCGACGGAGCCTGCTGTTAATCACTAGTTCACACGATAGCAATAAAGAGAGTGTTCTTTAATCTGCCTTAGTTTCTCTCGGACAAAATCCTAGACTTTGCACTCTAATACCTTTAATTTCGCTCCCTGATGATCAGGGTAATAGTGAACTAGATTCTTCTATGCAGCGCCAGAAAATTTCTCTTCAGCCTATTCTAACGCAACCTTGCTAAAAATCAATTCCCACGATGTACCACAGTAGAGTAACTACTAGCAAGTTACCCTTCAGAGATTATACCGCTAAAATTAGCTGATTGCGATGGATGTGTAGAAGATGAAATTCTTCTTTACCCGCTACTACTTCTAGCATAGATAAGGTTTGTTCGGGACGCAACAACACACCATCAGGGCGACAGCTACCCACATAACGCAAAACTGCTGTAGGTTCAGTTGCGCTCGCATGGGTTTTAACTAATTCCAACTCAAACAAACGTGAGCGCAGATTTACTAAATGGCTTTTCCCAGATTTGGTTGTCTGTTCGGACAAAATTTCGTCTTTTGCCAAAATCATATCAATCCAGTTTTGCCATTGTGTAGCATTGACCTCCCTGGAGGCTGCCACAGTAATTACATATTCTGCCCTATCTAATACTTGGTTTGCAGATGGGGATTTTAAATCTATCTGTTCTACACCATAGATTGGTATATCTGGTGGCAGTTCATCAACTAGTTTTTGCAGAAAAACATCTGTGTCTACTAATTGAGTTAATTCAAAATCCACAATTTCACCACTACTAGTAGCTCCCAAGGCTAAGGCACTAGCTGCAACAATCCGGGGATTAGGATGAAATCCTCCAGTATAAGCAACTGGTAGACTTGCTCTTCTGACGACTCGATCTAATAGACGCATTAAATCCAAATGGCTGACTAAAGCCATGTCACCTTGTTTGCCGAACCAAACTCGTAGTCGTTGGGACTTTGTGGTGTTGGGAACAAACTCACCGGCAAATTCGGGAATTGGCGGCGGTTCGATCACTATGTTGTGACCAAAGTCAGTGCCACAAACACCGCAGTGAGAACAACCTTCAAATGAACAGTCCGGAACAATTGCAGCTTCTAGAGCGCGTTGTAAGTCCTCTTTGAGCCACTTTTTGTCGATTCCTGTATCTATATGATCCCAGGGTAGGGGGGAATCTAGGGAGTGGAGAGGTAAGTTTGATTTTCCTTCATCTCCCTCATTTCCTCTACTTTCTGGGTCTTCTGTGTAAAACAGATTCCACTCACCATTTTCTACTAGGCGGTATTTCCAATCTAGACCGGCTTGAGCGATCGCATTTCCCCAGGCTGCAAAAGCTTTATCTAGACCTTCATACCAGGAGTCCATGCCTGCACCTAATTCCCAGGCTCTACGCACTACTTTACCTAAAGAGCGATCGCCTCTACCGATAAAGTCCTCCATTGCGGAGATGCGGACATCGGTGAAGTTTATCTTCACTCCCCGTAGCTGGCGGAATGCTTGCCGCAACAAGGATTGCTTGCGTTTAAATTCCGCAGTCGCCACAGAGTGCCATTGAAATGGTGTATGGGGTTTGGGTGTGAAATTAGAAATTGTAATGTTGAAGTTGAGAGGTCTTCTGCCTCTTTCCCTACATTCTCTCTGTAGCCAACTTACCGTTTCTGCAATCCCGAAAACGTCTGCATCGGTTTCTCCCGGTAAGCCAATCATGAAATACAACTTGATTTTATCCCAACCTTGTTCCCAGGCTGTTTTGACACCTCTTAATAATTCTTCGTTGGTTAAACCCTTGTTGACAATATCCCGCATTCTTTGGGTTCCGGCTTCTGGAGCAAAGGTTAATCCGCCTTGCCGTGTACCACCCAGGATGTTAGCAATATTTTCATCAAATCTATCTACTCTTTGGCTGGGGAGGGATAAGGAAATATTTTCATTTTTTAACCGATTTTTAATTTCCATCCCCACTGCCGGTAGAGACAAATAATCAGAACAACTCAGGGATAACAAAGAAAACTCACTATAGCCAGTTGCCCGCATCCCCTGCTCGATTGCGTCCACTACTTTTTCTGGTTCTACATCTCTGGCAGGTCGGGTTAGCATTCCCGGTTGACAGAAGCGACAGCCGCGAGTGCATCCACGGCGAATCTCTATTGTCAAGCGATCGTGTACAGTTTCTACGTATGGTACTAGCCCAATAGAATAAGCGGGTATGGGAGTAGCCACTCGCCGCAAAATTCGTTTTGGTACATCTGGACGTAGAGGCTGAACTGACCCCCTATCCGTCATCTGATAAAACTGCGGCACGTACACGCCTGGTATTTGCGCCAAATCGAGGAGTAGATTTTCTCTACTCAATCCGGCTTGTTTACCTTCTTCTAATACCAAACCAATTTCGCTTAGGAGTTCTTCACCATCTCCTAAGGCGAAAAAGTCGAAGAAGTCGGCGTATGGTTCCGGGTTTGATGTTGCTGTTTGTCCACCAGCAAAAATCAGAGGGTAATTGCTTTGTGAGCGTTCTTGCCAAGTGAGAGGAATCCCTGCCAAGTCCAACATTTCCAAAATGTTGGTGGCTCCTAATTCATAACTAAGACTAAAACCTAAAATATCGAATTCACTTAGCGATCGCTTAGATTCGACAGCAAATAAGGGTGTGTTTGTGGCCCTGAGTTTTGCTGCTAAGTCTGTCCCTGGTAGGTAAGCGCGATCGCATAACTGTCTTGGTTGGGCATTCAAGATGTTATACAAAATGATATGCCCTAAGTTAGATGCTCCGACCTCATAGACTTCCGGGTAGGTTAACACCCAGCGTATGACGGCGGTATTCCAAGGTTTGTGTACTGCCAGACGCTCGTTACCCAAGTAACGCGCTGGTTTTAAGATATCCGGTGTGATTAAACTTTCAAATGCAACAGTCACTGTGCTAACTTCGAGCTACTTTGATTACAGCTACTCACCTCCAACATTAGCATTGATTAGCTCTTTCAACAGGTTTTGGGGTAGCAACTTAGAACTCCGTTACACTAGGTGCCGCTAAACCAGTTTATTTGTTAATATTTATTGACTGTTTTAATATAGTTGCCTTACTACCAACTCTGCTTCGTGTTCAAAGATTTCAAAAATTTCATTGAGTTGGGTTAACTCAAAAATAATCCTGATTGCTGGAGAAACAGAGTAAAGCTGAAAAGCCTTACCCAGGTTCTGAGCTATTTTCAGTGCAGATACTAGAGCCATCAGTCCAGAACTGTCTAAGGATTCTACATCCGCTAAATCAACCCACAAGCCTGAGATATCCTTTTTTGCCAGTGTTTTGGTTAAGTCTTGTTCAAATTCTAAAGCATTAGTCGCATTCAGGCAGCCATGAGGACGGATTACCTGAATTTTCGGACACTTCAGTACTGCTTGCATATGAGATCCTAATTAGAGTTACTGAATTGTGGAGCTTGAATTTATTTGAACATAAACTTTTTGCCTTGGCATCGACCATACGTCCTAACTCTCTTTGCTGAATCTTTATGTTTGTTCCAGGTCTGTTTAAAGATTGTCATAACTTACTAGGGAAATGTGTTCATATATACTTTTTTTTCATGGGGGTTCCAAAAAAATCAACAATAGTAAGGATGCCCAAAAAAAGCAATCATTGAAAGTTGTGCTACGAAAGTTGATTTATTCGTAGATGCTACCTATGGAGACATATTTTGAGCAGCGATTTAAATTGTGAAATCGTTGTAAATCTTTATGTCAAAGCGTGAGTTAAATCAGGAAAGTTCTACTTAGTTTAATTGTGATCTAAATCACTCAAACAGCCATGACCGGATCACATTTTATACTTAATCATATCTTGGATAATTTAGTATCACCGAAATTTGGTTCATACACCTATGAAAACTAGATATGCAATTCGGCAGTTGGTAGAAAAAGCACTGGACATTAAAAAATTGACTCCAGAGATAGAAAACGAGATTAATTTTGAGTTGACTGCAATGGGTCACATCTCTGATGTTGACTACGAAGCCCTAGAATTATTGATGGCAGAGATGGATGCTGGTCGTGTTCAGTTAGTTCCTAGTCTAGGGTTAGGATATTAGATGTACTCATTACCTTGTTGTTTTTTCTCTAAAAAAATAATTACGCAATAATTAGTAACACCAAGTTAGAAAAATTTACATAATTGGCAACCACAAAAGTCGCCGTCACAGTCAAATTGTCATAGCGAATAAACAAAGGGCTACCGTGATTTAGCTACCTAGTGTGGCGTAAACTGTGCTAAAGAGCATCCACTTTTGCATTAGTTACAAGTTGCCATGCAGTTTGCTAAACGTTTAGAAAAAATTCCTCCTTATTTGTTTGCTGAAATTAACCGTAAACGGGAAGCACTGATTGCCCAAGGAGTTGACATTATTAATATAGGAGTAGGTGATCCTGATAAGCCAACTCCCGCTCATATTCTCCAGGCGATGCGTGAGGCAATTGATGATGCTTCTAACCATAATTATCCGCCTTACGAGGGTACGCAAGAGTTTCGAGAAGCAGCCGTGAAGTGGATGGAACGCCGGTTTGGGGTGACGGGTTTGAACTCCAATACAGAAGTTGTTTCTTCTATTGGTTCAAAAGAAGCCATACATAATACTTTTTTAGCTTTTGTGGAAGCAGGAGATTACACATTAATACCAGACCCTGGTTATCCCGTGTATAGAACTTCCACAATTTTTGCCGGGGGCGAACCTTTTACCATGCCTCTAAAAGCGGAAAATAAATTTTTGCCCGATTTGGATTTAATTCCTGAAGAAGTAGCCCGTAAAGCCAAAATGTTGTGGATTAATTATCCCAATAATCCTACTGGATCAATAGCGACACTAAAGTTTTTTGAAGAATTAGTAGCTTTTTGTCAGCAGTACAATATTTTGTTGTGCCATGATCATGCTTATTCAGAAATGGCGTACGATGGCTACAAACCACCCAGTGTCCTACAAATTCCAGGTGCAAAGGATATCGCCATTGAATTTCACAGTCTATCTAAGTCGTACAATATGACAGGCTGGAGGATTGGATTTGCGGTTGGTAATGCCTATGCCATTAAGGGCTTGAGTCAAGTCAAGACAAACGTTGATTCTGGTGTATTTAAAGCAATTCAAAAAGCAGCGATCGCAGCTTACAGCACAGATGAAGTAGAACTACAAGCTGTGATGTCAGTTTACCAAAATCGTCGTGACATTATTGTTAAAGGATTGCAATCTTTAGGATGGCCTATCGAACCACCAAAAGCTACTCTTTATGTTTGGGTTCCTGTACCGTCTGGATATACCTCAACTGAATTTACTGCTTTGCTGCTAGATAAATGCGGTATCGTCGTTCCCCCAGGGGTTGGTTATGGCGCGTCAGGTGAAGGTTATTTTAGAATTGCCCTCACCATCTGTGAAGAACGTTTATATGCGGCGATTCAACGGATGCAGGATGCGGGAATTAGATATTCTTAAGTCAATGGTCGTTAGTTTTTTCCTGGCTCTCTATTCTCCACTTGCCACTCCCTCCTGATACGCTTGCCAAAGTTGTTGAATAAATTGATGGAGTTGCTGCTTGGCTAGTGAGTCTGTTTCTGATTTTGGTTCTTTGAGCAAAACTTGACTCAGGAGGGTAATAACTTCTGTATCTAGGGCGTGTCGAAACAGGTTGATAGGCCAAAGCAAGTCAGACCCATCTCGCAAATCGGTTATTATTGGCAGTTCGGAAGTATAGGTTACTAGCAGTAGGGGACGAACCCAGCATAACTGGCGGGAAACGACAACTTGAATCACTTCTGCATACAGATTTTTGTCGCCATGCTCTAAAGACACAATTTGTCCTGGTTGAAAGTTGAGACTTATGTCCATAATCATTTAGGGCGACGGCAAGGATAAATTTGCAGGTTTCTTCTCCTTTTATTCTAAAAGTGAAAGTAGGATATTATGATGAAAATATGCTGTAGAACTACTGCTATATGCTCGGCAACACCATTTTGCCGAAACAAAGTATTGGCAAGAAAGTCTTTCATGACATAAAATTTTAATGAAAATGCTATAAAATGAGCAAATAACTGTTAAGCGATCGCTTAACAGAAACTGTATTGTAGTAACTCCAAAAACCAAGAGCAAAAGCTGTGTCAGTCGAAACCATTGAGAAGCGTTCCACATCCCGCAAGCTAGCGCCTCGGTATCGCGTTTTGCTCCATAACGACGACCACAACTCTATGGAGTACGTGGTGCAAGTACTAATCACCACCGTGCCGAGCCTCACCCAGCCTCAAGCTGTGAGCATCATGATGGAAGCCCATACTAATGGGTTAGCCTTAGTTATTACCTGCGCCCAAGAACACGCAGAATTTTACTGCGAAACCCTCAAAAATCACGGTCTTAGCAGCACAATAGAACCCGATGAATAATCGGTAAATCGTCATAAAGCGGGGCTAGGTAAAATTATCAGTTAGCTCAATTCCTCGCGGGTTTTAGAGGAATAAAATTCACGCCCCCACAATCAATAATGAATATTGCCAACGGCAAAGTAGGGATTACTAATGATGATGTCATCAGTCATAATCTGGAGTGCTGACTGATAAACTTCATATGAAAAACAGACTTGCTCTTTTAGCCCAGCGTCCAGCCCCAATTAGGCTGGGCTATTTTATACTCGCTTTATTATGTTTATGGCTACCCTTGGCTGCACCAATTTACTTATTAGTGCGTGATACTAATTTAGCAAGTATCTTGACAATGGTATTGTTATATGCAGAGTTTATTTTTCTGCTTCGACTGTGGGGTATTAATGTCTATCAGCAACCGCAAATACTTCAACAGTATGGTTTAGAATTCACGCGGCGTAACGGTGTAGAGATGGTGTGTGGTTTGGGAATGGGGTTGATTAACATTCTGATTTTATTCACCATTGAAGGTTTTTTGGGCTGGCTAAAATGGCAACAACCAACAATTTTATTACTCAAGATAGTTTTAGAAGGCTTTTTCGTCGGTTTGGGTGTGGGATTTGCTGAAGAACTGTTATTTCGTGGATGGTTGCTGGATGAGTTGCAAAGAGATTACAGTCCACCCTTGGTATTGTGGATAGATGCAGTTACATTTGCATCACTACATTTTATTAAACCAATAGAAGTCATTATTCATACACTACCTCAATTTCCAGCTTTGGTCTTGTTAGGGCTAACGCAGGTATGGGGTAAATGCTGGCGTAGGGGACGTTTGGGTTTACCAATTGGGTTGCATGGTGGTTTAGTATGGGGATACTACATTATTAATGTAGGAGGATTAATTCAATATTCAGGTGAAGTTCCTGACTGGGTAACTGGAGTGAATAACAATCCCTTACAAGGAATAATGGGGGTTGTGTTTATGGGTGTACTAGCATTGTGGATGCAAAAGCAAAGCCAGAAAGTACTTCAATAATTAGCCATTTCATTCAAGCAATATAATCATCTATAAACTTAATCACTTCTTCTGAGTTAGTGGCAAATTTCCTCGCAAAAAGTACTTCACCGTACCCACCTATGTTATGGTTGTAAATTGCGTCCATACCTTGAAAATTTTGCACTATTTCTATAGTGATATATTCTGGGTGCGCTGAATCACTCCACTTTGTAAAAGTAAGATTTGGTTTAACTTTTGTTATAAAATCGGAATTAGCTAATATTGTATGAAAGAATGATTCATCAGGAATTAGCGCAGTTCGGAAGAACTTTAATATTTCTGGGTTTCTAGCAATGAAATTCAATATATAGCTGCAAGCATCACCAGATAAAGCCCACCATTGGCTACCAGCATATGGTTTTAACTCACCTAAAGCTTTTTTATAGTTACGTCGCCAATGGAATAAATCGTTAATAACACAATTGATTATCCTCCTAAATACACGTAAAAATATATTTTTAGAGGAAAAGCTAATTCGATATTGATACAGTCTATTTAAATTTTTGGAGGCTTGTTCATTAGGTATTTCAACTAAATTTATAAACTCTGAACCTTTATTTTTTGCAAAAAAATATTTAATATACTGTGCATTCTTAAGAGGATAATCACTGCCACTAATTAATATTAAGTAATCAAATATTTGTGTATCTAAAGCAGTTTTCATTAAATCTATAGTAGCTTTCACCATAGAAAATTCGCCCCAGAATATGTTACTTCTTTCTGGAATAAAAGTAACTTTATTACTGCTAATCGTAGCCTGAAAAGGTAATATATCGCTCTTGTTATCTACGTGTACGAAAAAATGAACATTTGAAGTATCAAGAGAATTAATCAGTTTTTGTAAATGCTTAGGGTTGTTGTGTGCTAATATGAGATACGCTAAATTCATCGTCAATGTATCAACTATAGAAATAATTTTTATATTTATCAATCTACTTTGTGTTTTGCATATCTACGTGATTTAAGGAAATATATATTGCAAAAATCATTTATTCTCCCAATAAATTTAGTTTCATAAAACTAATAACATATCAATACTTATAAAAGATATATCTCAGGTAAGATACTCTTAGCTCATCAAGAAATATGAGTAATGAATATACTCATCAAGTAACGCTCAAAATTTATTGATATCAGCTATGCTGATTAGAATGCAATCGCTCAATATGTTTCCGCACCGATTGAGCAGAAATTTGTAAAGCTTCTCGTTCACTATCACTAAGATTTAATTCCAGTACACTCTCAATTCCATTTAATCCCAGGCGACAAGGAACACCAATCACTACATCTTTTAAACCATATTCGCCTTGCAGATATACAGACACAGGTAACAAGCGCGACTGATTCAATAAAATTGATTCCACCATCAAACTTGTCGCTGATGCAGGTGCAAAAAATGCGCCACCAGTCTGCATCAGTTCCACAATTTCCGCACCACCATTACGGGTTCTCTCCACCAACCTTTCTATTGTGGCTGCATCCAACAATTCTGTAATCGGGATACCGTTAACTGTGGCGTAACGAGATAGGGGAACCATCAAATCCCCGTGGCTACCCAATACCATCGCTTTGACATCCGCAGGTAATACCCCTAATTCCAAGGCGATGAAAGTTTCAAATCTTGCCGAGTCTAACACCCCAGCCATACCCATGATGCGGTTACGGGGTAAACCTGTGGCTTCCCAAGCTAAATAGGTCATCACGTCCAAAGGATTGGTGACTACGATAAAAATAGCATGGGGAGAGTAGGCGATCGCTTGCTTTGCCGCTTCAACAACAATTTTGGCGTTAGTTTTCAACAAATCATCCCGACTCATCCCTGGCTTGCGGGGAAATCCGGCTGTGATGACAGCGATTTGCGAACCAGAGGTATCAGCATAATTATTTGTACCGATAATCTGACGATTATGCAATTCAATACCCCTAGCTTCTAATAAATCTAGTGCCAATCCTTGAGGCATACCCTCAACAATATCTAATAGCACCACATCTGCTAGATTTTTCTCAGCAATACGTTGAGCTAAAGTGCTACCAACCCTACCAGCACCAATAATGGCGACACGAGGTAGACGATGCAAAATTGGGGGGGAGTCTGGAGAAGAAGACATAGTTCGAGTAGAATTGCATCCTTACACCACCCACATTAACAACTTAGATGAATTCGTAACTCGTAATTCGCAAATTGTAATTTGTCATGGAGTGAATTGGCTGGAAGCAAGGAAACTCAACATTAGTTAGCTAAAGTCTCTTCCCCTACTCCCCGCGTTAAAACGATTCAATTTGATCCAAACGTAACCAGATATTTGGCGTTGGTACTTGTCCAAACATTACCAGCGCGTAATCACCTTTGATATCTACGACTTCACCCTTAGTTTCAAACAAGTAAGCAGGAAAGCGAGTATCGCTGGCTTTCGCTTCTACACTATTTTCAAGTTTCTCGCGGATAGCGCGAACCATCTCGCCTTTTTTAATTGCCATAAAATAAATCCCCTCTATTTTTTCAATCGGCTCATAGAGGATTTTAGCTTGCAGCTGAGTACAAAAGTTCAACTTACCTGGAGTGCGACAGGTATCAATACTTTCAATGGAAACAATTATTTTCTCCCTACACCCCTAAACTTGACACTGGCGACAAAAATGGCTGGATCTTCCACCTAATTTGATACGCTGAATTACATCACCACAAACTTTACATGGTTCCCCTGCACGGTTGTACACCCAGGCGACACCACCATAATTACCATTCACCCCTTTGACATTGAGGAAATTACTAAAAGTCGTACCACCAGCCTCAATACTGGTTTCTAAAACTTGAATAATCGCCGTCCTCAAAAGCTCAATTTGCTTTAACTGCACGTTTGTACATAGAGTTTCTGGTAACACACCACTTTTAAACAATGCTTCGTCAGCATAGATGTTACCTAATCCTGCAACAACCGACTGGTCTAATAGTGCTGTTTTGATGGGACGGCGACGATTATGCAACTTATTTGCTAAGTACTCAACAGTAAATTCAGGTGAAAAGGGATCTACAGCAAGTTTGGCTAAACCAGTAATCACGCCTTCTACAGCCATTCCCGATGGAACCCACCACATTTGACCAAAAGTTCGCTGGTCAACAAACCGCAATTCCCGTTGATCCTCGAAAAAAATTCTTACCCGCGTGTGCTTGTGTAAAGGCTCATTTTGGTTTAACCACAGCAATTGACCAGTCATCCTCAGATGCACACCTAGCCAAGCGGCGGAAGTAGTGGAAGCAAGGAGATATTTACCGCGACGATGCCAAGCGCTAATAGAACTCCCGGTAATTCCATTAACAAAATCACCAACAGAAAAAGGGTGAGCGATGGTGCGATGAAGCAACACATCTCCACCCGTAATTTTTCGGTTCAGGGTTAGTTGGTTTAAACCCCGCCGCACTGTTTCAACTTCAGGCAATTCAGGCATTTAAGCTGATTGAGCAAGCTATGGGAATACTTTTTGGAAATCAAAAACGAGAAAGAATATAGACACTCTAAATCTTTGTTGCACTACTCAGGAGAATCCGTAAATATCCGCATGGCGGTTGGTATACGGTAGAGTAGGCTGATGTGAAGAATGAAAAATTATAATTTCATACTTCGTATCTATAATTTTACCCTTCCCCCATCATCCCATTAAATAATCCCTTTGAGGCTTGGCTGCTTATTTTTTATTAGCAGGCTTGGCTTTAGGTGCTTCCACCTCTATCAATTCATCTACCGCAAAGTTGTTGGTGTTGATGCCAGAGTAGTTTACCTTATCAAAGCGGACAATTACTGGGTATTTGATGCCACTTTGGTCAACAGAAGCTACAGTTCCGACATCTTGGAACCAGTAGGATTCTGGGCGGAGAATACGTACTTTAGAACCACGTTGAACCATGAGTATCTTCCCTTTTAGTTATCAATTGCCAATATATAGGGCTATTTGATTTCACTCTACATCTTGAAGGTCGTCACTAGAGGCTTTGTTAAGTTATTTGTCTGATTGGTTAGTTGTCAGCTGTCAGTTATCAGTTGCTCATAGTCAATAGTCATCGGTTTTTCTCGATTTTTGCCTCTAGTGTCAATCTCTTCCTTTAGCCACTGTTCCCTTACCCATCTCAGCCTTAAGATGGGGGTCAGACCCTCCTTGACAAAGGTTAAATGATCGCGTAACTTCGTTCGCAAACACATTTTTAAGAAAAAACTTATGTTTTGCTTAAAACAAACACGCTACCCTCGTTACCCCTGCCAATGCGTAAATCGTTATCTATGTAGGTGATATCTAACCATCCCTGCTGTGTATCACTTTTGATAGGTACATCTAGGGCAGTGAATTTTTTACCAGCTTCGATTTGTTGGATAAAATCCCCTGGGGAAGTGTACCCGATTAATCGTTGTAAACCAACGATGGAACGTTGAAATTTAACTTGGACACGCCGTTCGGAAACTGGCTCAAATTTGGCAGCTACGCTAACTAATCCTTCGAGATAAGGTAAGCCATAAATCTCTGCTATGTTGTAAACGCTGGTAGTTTCTACCCGAATACACTGATAAATTTGTCCAAGTTTATATACAGGTACGCGATCTAAGTTTAAAAGAGCTTTACTGGTGGTGTATAGTAGTCGCCAATTACCTTCTAGCAGATTGGCATTTTCTACTGGACGCGGTGTAGGATTGAGGTCTTCTAATGTAGCGATCGCTGCTAAGATAGCTTGTTTCTGCTGTTCACTGGCTAATAAACCGCGATTAGTCCCGGCGATCGCATCTAATAAAGCTGTTTTTTTCAACATCACATTCCTTTAAAAAGCATCACCATTAAACTCACATTAAATTGATATTAATGTCCTATGTATGGAGCAGGAAAAATAACTAAGAATCTATTCCCAATTAGTTTATCTTTATTAAATAAATTATTTTGGTCAGCTTGCGGATTTATCAATCCAATAGTTGAAGAAATAACTAAATTATCCCGTCTCAAGTGATAGACTGCTTAATGTCTAGTTACATAAGTCTTTTTGCTCATTAGATATCGATATGTTGAATTCTCCTTTACGTGAAGAACCTCGTAACCAGCGTGCGGCTGTCATCCCTCTAAAGCAAGAATCTTCCCTATTAGATTGGTTGCAAGCCAACGGTCGTCTGATTTCCCGCGACGTTCATGAACCAGATTTTTCCGATGAAGAAGAAGAAATATCAGAGTTCCTGGGTGGAGAAGACGGCATCGATTACCTTGATGATGATGATGACGATATCACCATAGACGAAGATTAGTCTTTTGAGACTGGGACTCTGTTATATATAGTCCCTATAATTCAGTTTTATTAAAGTGTGGAGTGAAGGGAAACTTTTGTGGACGCTAAATTATCGCCTAATCAAGGATTAAATATTTCTGGTATTGGTCTAGCTTCTTCCTTAGCCGCCGGGCTAGGCATAGTAGCTTTAACTTTGGATTGGATAGCAAACAGAAATCCCTGGCAAGGTACATCGCTGACCTTGCCCCTGTTGCTATGTACTATTGCTTCAGCTATTGCAGGTTACTTTGTCGTACCACTACTGCAAGCATTGAAAACTGGGCAAATCATCCGTGAAGATGGCCCTCAAGCCCACTTGAAAAAAGCCGGCACACCCACAATGGGGGGGATATTTTTCATCCCTGTTGCCGTGGTAGGTGCTTGTGTACTGTCTAACTTTGCGATAGAAGTACTTGCTGTCTCTGCTCTCACCCTCAGCTATGGGCTAATTGGTTGGATTGACGATTGGCAAATTCTGCGCCGTAAGTCCAATAAGGGTATCTCCCCCCGGATGAAATTGGCTTTGCAAATCGGTTTTGCAGCAGCCTTTTGTTTATGGTTAATGTTTAATCAACCTGCTAATATTACGAGTATTGCTTTACCCTGGGTAAGCTTTGCCCTACCTTTGGGATTTTTATTCTGGCCTTTGGCTGGCTTTGTCCTCGTGGCAGAGAGTAATGCAACTAATTTAACTGATGGTATTGATGGATTAGCCGGAGGAACTGTAGCGATCGCCCTACTCGCATTAGGTGCTATAGTTGCCCCAACATCCCCCGCATTAATGGTTTTCTGTGCAGCTTTAAGCGGCAGTTGCTTAGGTTTCTTAGCTCACAACCGCAACCCAGCTAGGGTGTTCATGGGTGATACAGGTTCCCTAGCACTAGGAGGTGCTTTAGCTGCTGTAGCTTTACTAACTAACAGTTTGGTAGCCCTGTTTATCCTCAGTGGCATCTTCTTCGTTGAAACCCTTTCTGTAATGGCACAGGTAAGCTATTACAAAGCCACCAAAGGCCCCGACGGTAAAGGCAAGCGCCTCTTGAAAATGGCTCCTCTGCACCACCATTTAGAATTATCAGGCTGGTCAGAATTACAGGTAGTTAGCTCATTTTACGTGATAGCTGCCATCTTAGCTGCCATCTGTCTGGCGATCGCCTCCGGTAGAGCATAGCTCATTACATCGCCCCATTCTGAATATCTCACAAAATTAATCATCAACGAGAAATAGCCTTCTGCATCTACAGGGGGTTATTTTTTGTTATTTGCGGATTTTGGGCTTTCCGCATTACCTTATAAATTTGTACGTCTGAGTAGACGGGGCATAGTCCAATACAGTTCAGTTAGCGTTAAAAAACTGATTTGGTGTAGGTTGGGTTGAGGAACGTAGGCGCAGCCTTCTCGTAGAGTAACCCAACATTCTTGCCACTTTGTTGGGTTTCGCTATCGCTCTACCCAACCTACTATTCTTCTTAACTGAACCGTATTGGGGCATCATCACTCTCAAAATCCTGAATATTCAGGCGGAAAATATATTGTTAATGTTGTAGTTAAAAAAGCACGAAACTAACTAATAAATTTAATTAGAAAGCCATGAAAATACAAATTTTGTCTACATTCTTAGCTGGAATTACTACTATTTTAATGTTGAGTGATACTAGCAGTGCTAACAGCAAAAGAGAAGACATTAATGTTAATAATAATTCCTTGGTTTCTCAGGCTACCAATCGAGGTACTAGTGAAGAATTGATGGTCAGTGGTACAGAACCGTTTTGGGGTGTAACAATTAGCCGCAAAGGAATAATTTACTCTACCCCTGAATCTAGTCAAAAGTTTCCTTATATTGCCCCTTCCACAGCATCAGGAAGACCAGCAGATTTAGTCAGAGTTTATCGTTTGCGAGGGCGTAACAGCACCAATACCCTGGTAATCAGAAAAGGTTCTTGTAGTGATGGTATGTCTGACATCAACTACCCTTACTCAGCAGTATACATTGCAGGTAATACTGTTTTGGAAGGTTGTGCTAGAGCTAAATAAATCCCTTCTAAAAATTAGAAAAAGTAGGATTTACGCTTAATACTCTTTCATAAAAGTTGGGTATGGGGCATAGGAATAGTCCAAAGATATTTTCCCAAAGGTATCAGATTAGACATTATGGAAAATTAGCCAATTTCCCATTTCCTACGCCCTATGCTCCTGTAATTTTGGATTGGCAATTCTAGATGTTCAATTAAAAATCCAAAATTCAAACTCTTTTTCGCCCAATTCTCATGATTGGAAATCCCTAAATAACTGAGGGGCTGATATCCATGAGTAAAGTATTTCCCCGAATTCCCGCCATTGTGGCTCTTGACCATTACAGATAATATGCTAAGATCATCTGCGTGCGTTGAGCTACAGGTACTATTATTTGCTCTTTGGCGGGGTTTAGTAATAGTCTGGTTGTGGCTGTGTTTTCACAAAGTTTGACACATCGTACAAGTAGCGACTAGCTTCCTCCTCTAAACGATGAATCAGATAAGGCTCAATGACGTTACTGTGTCGCAGCGCGGCTAAATACCCGTCCAAATACATCCGCATTTCATCCGTGCGATAACCGCGATTCCACAAATCGACGAAGGCGTCGGTAATTCGTTGGTAATAGCGGATGGTTTGTGTGTCTTGGAGCATAACTGCTGATTTATGTCTTTGGAATGAGAATTGTAAATGATTCAGGCTGAAATGTGAAGGGTGATTTCTGCTTCAATTTCAGATGCAATTCTTTTTTGTCACTTTTGATAGTTACTCCAGCAGCTACAATACAGTTAGATTTTATTCCAGAAAACTTGCAATTACGTTAAGTCGTTAGGCTATTTTTATACTTTCAGTTGTAGTGAACAGCTTGAGCAGAGGAAAAGTGGTCGAATTAACTAAATTACAAGCGAATTTAGCCAAAAATTAACGCTGTGTATTCTTTTGCTGATGACGTTGAGGTACATTGTTTGGCTCTAAATGTAAGTCATTTAGCTAAAAGAACTTTTAATAACTATAACAAAAATTTAACAATATTATCAACTTCGCTCTGGACAAGGCATAAACTCAACATTTTGCCAACATAGGTTATAAAAAAACGTAAAGGTAATTGTGGCTAGAGTAACAAAGACTACAAAACCTTGGGCATGGGCTTGTTACTTTGAAATTCATCGACGCTAAGGGGTCTTGCCGCCGTGGGTTCGGTTTGTATTGAAATCGTTGAGGGGAATCCCCATCTGAGGTCGTTGCTGGGTTGGCACTTGCAACAGTTGGAGTACCGTGTGCATCAAGCCGCCAGCATATATCAAGCAAGGGAAGCCTTTTTGAGCCATCAGCCAACTCTAGTCATTCTGGATGCTGATTTGCCAGATGGTGACGGTATTGAATTTTGCCGTTGGCTGCATCGTCAGCAACAACCGCTAATTCTCATGTTATCTGCTCGGACTAATGAGGCTGATATCGTTGCCGGGTTGAAAGCGGGAGCTGATGATTACTTGAGCAAACCATTTGGGATGCAGGAGTTTTTGGCTAGGGTAGAGGCATTAATCCGCCGCAAGCGCACACCTACTGCTCCTGCTTATTTGGATTATGGTACTTTGCAAATCGATTTAGTCCAGCGCCGTGTACGATTCCAAGGGGAGTTTATCGACCTGACTCCACAGGAATTTAGTTTGTTGTACGTTTTGGCGCAAGCTGGTGGAGTACCTTTGAGCCGATCAGAGTTGCTACGTCGTGCGTGGCCTGACGCTATCGACAATCCGCGTACCATTGACACTCATGTTCTATCGTTACGTAAAAAAGTAGAACTTGATCCCCGCCAACCTAGCCTCATTCAGACTATCCGCAATGTTGGATACAGATTTAACATGGAAATTTTGAATGCTAATCCTCCACAAACACAAGCAAAGTTAACAAAAGAAAGATTTAGCAACCAACGCTCAACACTAAGTGGGCAGAGGGTGTAAGGGAGGCAGGGAAGTAGAGGAGCAGGGGAAGCAAAGGAGAATAACTAATGACCATTGACTAATGACCATTGACCATTGACATTAGTTCCATTCTTCATTGGCTTGGTTTTCGGCGTGCATCAACCTCTTTTGCAAGTCAATCCAGTCGATGTTAGAAGCTGTTTGATTTACCAATAAACGTCCTTGCTGTAAATACAAAAGCCGATTACAAAACATCTGATTGAAGTCTAGCTGACTGTTTACCATCACGATTGTTGTGGGATGAGTTTGAGTTAGCTGAGTTAAAACTTGGATAAGATGGGAGGCTATACCAATATCTAGATGAGAGGTTGGCTCGTCTAACAGGAGAATTTTCGGTTGAATGGCTAAAGCACGAGCGATCGCTACGAGTTGTCTCTGTCCAGTCGAAAGTTGTACCTCAGTGCGTCCTAACCAATCACTAGGGATTTGCAGCTGTTCTGTCCAATGACTAACTCGCTGTTGAATAGTCTCTTTGGGCAAACCGCGCAAAACTAAAGGGTAAGCTAAGGCTTGCTGGACTGTCATCCCCAGCAACTTTGGCTCTTGTAATACCAGGGTTACTATCTGGCGTAATTGGATGACGGGAATTTGCTCATATTCTTGATTTTCTAAAAAAATTTTGCCGCTATTGGGTTCACTAAGTCGGTTAATGAGGCGTAGTAGAGACGTTTTGCCAGCACCGGAGGAACCAATAATTGCTAGGCGATCGCCAGAGTTAATCTCAAAAGAGATATCCTGCAATATTTGGTGGCCCTGGAGTTGGGTTTTTAGCTTGGCAAACAGATTAACTTGTTCTAGCCGTAGTTGGGCTGTCATCGGGAGTATAGGGGTGTAAGGTGTGGGGGTATTGGGGAGAAGTTTTTTACCCAGTCCCTAATCCCCGGTTCCTAATCTTAGATGGCTATAGCTGTGGCGATCGCCCAAGCATCGATTAAAAGTAGTAATAGTGTAAATCCTAATAAAATTAAATACATCCACGGTTGTGCTAAAGGGCGAACATCTGTGGTGTCTATACCTGTTTTGCTTTGGACAATGTTCACCAGACGGGCAAATCCGGCTACGCGCATGGGTAGTAAATAAGCTTTTCCATCTTGACTGAGAAAATAATAAACCAGCCCTCCTTGCCCTGTGGAGCGGGGTTTAATTTGTTTTACTTCTTTCCAAGGTAAAGACCAACCTTTACGGAAGAATTTGGGAACCCAGACTGGATATGTTACCTGTATTCCTTGGTCATCTACAACTACTCGTTCAGTCAACACCGCATACAAGCCAACAAAACCAATGCTAATTCCCACCCATAACAAAGTCGGTGGTGTAGGTGCGTTTGTCGCCTCTGCTAAGAAAGGTAAGGGGACTGTGAGCGCTATGTATAGACTGAGTAAGGTAATCCGAATTAGGGGAGATAGGCGGAAAACAGTAGTTGAATTATCGACTAAATTTGCTGTCACGGCTCAATTAGGCTTATAGGCTTTTAAATTTAGTCTAACCGGGATAGTGAGAGTAGGGGGTGGTAGCCGGTGGCTGAATATGTTCATGGTAGATACTTTTGTACTACACTCCAACCAGTGAGTGATACCCAAGCGAAACCTAAAAACAAAATAGTATTTAAAGTGATGTGTAACGGTCTAGCCCAAGCTTTCCCGAACCTAATCTGTGTCGCACTAAAGGCAGATAGTAAAACTAATCCCACGACAATTAATCCAGCCCACAGGTGTGAAGAGTGACCTAAAGAGCCAAAGTGTCCCAAAGTGCCGATAATTCCGATCGCCAGCAGTAACAGCACTAAACTGACCATGCTGACACCCATAATCACGTGCAGCGTTACCCATTGTGAACGACCCCCAGCAAACATCATAAAACTAGGAACTGTGAGCGAATTTCTTATCCGCCACATCCAAAACCCTGTGGTTGCTAGCAGCACATAAGCCAATAGCGATAATCCCATCGACCACGCAGCTATTTTCCACAGCCAAATAAATGAAGGTAGGTGCATAAAATATTTATTGTAGATGGGAGTGGGACTTTTAAGAGGCTGGGGGCAGGGGAAGCAGGGGGGCAGGGAGCAGGGGGAGCAGGGGAGTAGAGTAAAACTACTGACAACTGACAATTGACAATTAACTAAACAAAAAAGCTGCTGAATTCAGCAGCTTTTAATATTTGACTAAAATTATTTTCTTATTCAACGGATGCTAGACCAGCAACTGTTAAAGGTTTTGTATTATTTGTCTGCGCTACGGATTTTGTACTAATAGGGTCTGTCCCTAAGGAATCTGTATTAAATTCATTGCTGCTAGGTTCGCTCATAATCAGGCGATCGCACGGAATGGTGTCAGACAAAATTGCACTTGCCATCATACCTGTATGAATCTCCATTTGCCCTTCGATGGGAGCTTCAAACACGAGGCGTTGTCCAGGGAAAACCACCCTTTCAAAGTACCAATTGGGAATATTGGTGATGCGAGCGACCTGGATTTTGCTCGTGGCATTAACGTAGCAGCAGAGAACTTTTCCTGATTGCTCTGGTGGTAGAGGATCTAATATTTGAGCCATAACTGCTGAGGAGCTTGTCGCCACAATTTTACATTACACCTGCAAAGTTAACACTGGCTGATCCCAATATGTTGTAACTCCGACTACCAACTGAAATTTTCTACGCTATTTATATCTAAAGATATGTTCAAGTTATGGAATTTATATAAAAAAAATTATTGCCCATAAAATTATACAGTAATAAATATTTTTTCTCAATTTATGACCTATTAAATTCATAATCAATACCATTGAATCATCGTTATTCCAGCGCCGCAATGAAACCTCTAATAGAAAATTTTCAGTTTCAACCTTCTTAGGGCTTAACTATAGGGATCATCGCTTAAGGAATGAACTCAGTGTTATGGTAAAGATATATGAAATTTTTCTTCATAAAGCCAATCTATATTATTTCCATGCCAGGAAAATCTGCTTATCAAGAATCTGCTTAAATGTCAAGCAGGCTTGTAATAGGCAAGTCAGACTAAAACACACTTGGCATATTGACTATTTTTTCAACTCTCCTCAACAGACGGCAAGATGGAAGTTAAAACACCGATGATGGAAAATCGAATTCTCTATGTTCGCCTTCCTTGTAACCCCATCTTTCCTATTGGGGTTGTTTACTTGAGCGATCATGTCCACAAAATGTTTCCCGATATCGAACAACGAATTTTTGATTTGGGAACAGTTCCACCTTTAGATTATGCCTCTGCCTTGGATCGTTGTATCGACGAATTCCAGCCCACCCTATTGGTATTTTCTTGGAGGGATATTCAAATTTATGCCCCAGTGGGTGGACGTGGTGGCAACCCTCTGCAAAACGCTTTTGAATTTTACTACGCTAAAAATCCCCTCATTAAATTACGTGGGGCTTTAGGTGGTTTACGCATCTTCATTGCCTACTATGTCGAGTTGTGGCGTAACCTGGGATTAATTAAACGTGGCTTAAAACGTGCTGCCAAATATCACCCTGATGCCCGTGTGGTTGTGGGTGGTGGTGCTGTTAGCGTATTTTACGAACAACTGGGTAAAAGCCTACCCAATGGCACAATTATTTCTGTGGGTGAAGGGGAAACTTTACTCGAAAAATTCTTAAGTGGCAAAGAGTTTCGGGATGAACGCTGTTATGTAGTGGGAGAAGCGAAGCCACGCCAACGTTTAATCCACGAACAACCCACCCCATTGGAAAAAAGCGCCTGTAACTACGACTATATCGAAACTATCTGGCCGGAGTTTAACTATTACCTGCAAGAACAAGACTTTTATATCGGTGTCCAAACCAAACGCGGTTGTCCTCACAACTGTTGTTACTGTGTGTACACCGTAGTGGAAGGTAAACAGGTACGTATTAACCCAGCTGATGAAGTCGTGGCAGAAATACGGCAATTGTATAATCGCGGCATTCGCAATTTCTGGTTTACAGATGCCCAATTCATTCCTGCACGAAAATTCATTGATGATGCTGTGGAACTGTTACAGAAAATTATTGATTCTGGTATGACAGATATCCACTGGGCAGCATACATCAGAGCCGACAACCTCACACCAGAATTGTGTGAGTTGATGGCAAAAACTGGGATGAACTATTTTGAAATTGGAATTACCAGTGGTTCTCAAGAACTCGTGCGAAAAATGCGGATGGGTTATAACTTGCGGACTGTCTTGCAAAACTGCCGTGACTTAAAAGCGGCTGGGTTTAATGATATGGTTTCTGTCAATTATTCCTTTAACGTGATTGACGAACGTCCTGAAACCATCCGTCAAACCATTGCCTACCACCGCGAATTGGAAAAAATCTTCGGTGCTGATAAAGTCGAACCAGCTATTTTCTTTATTGGTTTGCAACCCCATACCCATTTAGAAGAATATGCTTTTAAAGAAGGTGTCCTCAAACCAGGGTACAATCCCATGAGTTTGATGCCTTGGACAGCCAAAAAACTCTTGTGGAACCCCGAACCTCTTGGTTCATTCTTTGGGGAAGTTTGTTTGCAAGCTTGGCGACAAAACCCCAATGATTTCGGACGAGAAGTCATGAAAATTCTTGAGGAAAGATTAGGTTGTGCGGATTTGGAAGCAGCACTTTCAGCACCAATTGAGACGAAAGATAAACAATTAGTGGGGGTTTGATTTAGCAGAATTCGGTGGGGGCTTGAACCCCACTACTGTTAGTTCTAAGTTGCCCTTACATCAGCTGGCTAATATCCAAGTTTTTGAGGTCAAAAAACATACTCAACTTGGTAGACTTCGATTTCTCAAAGACCCTCTATTTTTTACTTCCAGTGTTTTCCTGAATTTGACTGAGTGAGTTTCTGTATTAGCAATGGATGTTTGTGCCTGCTTGTTTGTAAATCGACTTGACGGCGATTTTGGCAGGGCGATCGCATTTTGCATCAACTTCACGAAAAGCTGTAGCGGATGATATGATGCAAATATTTGGCAAATTCTTGAGGCAATTCTGTTACTTTTATAGCTGTTGACGGTTGACTGTTGTCTGTTGACAGATTTGAAAGCCTTTTATTGTCAGTTTTTTATCTTAGCTTGATGTCCTAATCTATCTGGCTCTGGCTATAAATGATAAATCCTCTCTAGCAATTGTTTATATTGCTTGTAATCTCACAAAACTTATAAAAAGAGGGGTATAGGGGTATAAAGAGTTTTCTGGATAATTACCAAATTTTAGACATCTTCAGGGTAAATCCGGGTAAATTTGGGTCTGCACTCACTACATCAGGGTTTTCTAAACATTCTTCTGATTGACCAGGACGATAAATATAAACTTGGCGATGTTTGCGGTCAATCAAAAAACCTAACTGTACCCCTGGCTCTTGCATATATTCTGCCATTTTATCTTTTAGGGGTTGGATATTATCACTAGGCGATCGCAGTTCAATGACAAAATCAGGACAAATGGGAGCGAATTTCTGTTGTTGTTCCGATGATAAAGCATTCCACCGCTCTAATTTCATCCAGGAAGCATCTGGAGAGCGTTTTGCACCCGTGGATAATGTAAAGCCTGTACTGGAGTCAAAACAAATACCTGTACCATCTTTTTCTGACCACACCCATAACTGTCCGAATATATTACCTCCTCGATACCCTGTCTCTGAACCAGTAGGTGGCATAATTGATATTTCTCCAAATTGATTCATTTCAATTCGTAAATCTCGATTTACTTGACAGAAATCAAAGAATTGTTCATCTGTCATTTGCATTGATGGCGGCATTTGGATCACAAGGGAAGATGACAGCATCATAGTTCAACATCTGACTTTATTTTCCATTTTTACGTAAATACAAAAAAACGCAAAGCTTTATCTTTGCGTCTTGTAAACAAATTGACTTAAAAATTTAACTACTCAATATTGAGTATTTATTTTCACTCAGCACTCATTACTTATTAGGCTGAGGAGTCATCCGTAAGTAGGGTTTAATTTCTTGGTAGCCTTTGGGGAATTTCTCTTTCAATACTTCTGGGTCTTTGAGAGAAGGTACAATTACACAATCATCACCATCTTTCCAGTCGGCTGGGGTAGCAACGCTGTAGTTATCGGTGAGTTGTAGTGAATCGATTACCCGCAACAGTTCATCAAAGTTGCGTCCGGTGCTGGGGGGGTAGGTGAAGGAAAGACGCAGTTTTTTGTTGGGATCAATCACAAATACGGAACGTACTGTGACGGCTGCGTTGGCGTTGGGGTGAATCATGTCGTAAAGGTCGGAAACTTTACGATCTGCGTCTGCCAAAATGGGGTAGTTGAGTGTGGTGCTTTGAGTTTCTTCAATGTCGCCTACCCAGCCATTGTGAGATTCTACATCATCAACGCTGAGGGCGATCGCTTTCACGTTACGCTTGTCAAATTCTGGTTTGAGTTTGGCAACTGTACCTAATTCAGTTGTACAAACTGGTGTATAGTCAGCAGGGTGAGAAAACAGCACAACCCAGCTATCACCAGCCCATGTGTAAAAATCTATGTCGCCATGTGTAGACGCTTGTGTAAAGTTGGGTACTGTATCACCAAGACGGAGAGCCATATAAGATTCCCTGTAGTTAAGTAAGGCTTATGTATTTTACCGTGTTGTCATTACACAACATCGGTTTCCCCATCGGCTTTTAGTGCTTTGTAACAAAAATTTTAACTTTTTCGCAGCTAAAAGTCTATTTCAGATAAGGAACGATAACTCACGGTTTTTGATTATTGCACAAATGGGATGTATTTGTTTTTTCTGCACAATGAAAAAAATAATTTGATACCTTTTCTGGAATTGTCTGTGTAGAGTTTGTGGTTTGTAGAGGAATGTAATCATCTAAAGTCAGTGATGTTTGATACTCATTTGACTTTTACAAAACATAAGTAAAAATTAAAGCAGTTTTTTCCCCATTCCCCATTCCCTCATAAATACATGATTTTCAAAGGGTCTTGGTCAATTAAGCGTTTGACAGCAGCCTTTGGTGTACTGTTACTAACCGCTTGTAATGGTAATACCAACTCTGATGATAATTTTACGGGTTTGAAAGTTAAACTTCTGGTGGGTAGTGCATTGGGTGATTTTTGTACCCAAGCCGCAAAAAATTTTAATGCGACTCAGCCGAAATTAGATAATGGGACAGCATTTCGGGTAAGTTGTGAAGCGCAGGGTAGCGGTGATGTAGTCACCCAGGTAGTTAATTCTGCTACTCAATTGAAAAATGGTACTTTATCAGCAGATGCGCCGGAATTACCCACGATTATTTCTTTGGATGGGGATATATATCATAGTCAGCTAATTTACCGCATTAACCAATTGTATCCAGGGCAAAATTATATTCCAGAAATTACCGATGCCGAGTTAATAGCGAACACACCAATGGTATTTATGGCGCAGCCAGATGTGGCCGAGGGTTTGAGGAAGGTAGCTGACCCTTATCAAGCTTTGGTGACTGCGAAAACGCACAAAGATATCGACTCAAGCGCACCAGCTTTAACTGTTAACTATGTCCACACTGCGCCGACTCGTTCTAATTCTGGGTTACAAACCTTGGTCGCTCAATATGTCAGTGTATCGGGTAAACGTCCAGAGGAGTTGACTGTTGCTGATGTGCAGAGGTTTCAGCCGCAAATTCAGCAAATTCAAAGTAAGATTACTCGCTACGGGGTTTCTACTAATTCTCTCGCCCAAGCGATGGTGAAAAATGGGCCATTTTGGGCTTCTGTGGGTTCTGTGTATGAGTCTAGTGTAATTACGGCTAATTCTGGCTTGCAATCAGGACAGCAGCGTTATCAGGCAGTTTATCCTAAGACAACTTTTACTTCTAATATGCGGGCAATTGTGCCGAATGCGCCTTGGGTGAGTGCTGATGAGAAGGCTGGTGCAGAAAAGTTTATCACTTATTGGCGATCGCCTGATACTCAAAAAATTGCCACAGATTTAGGTCTGCGTCCAGGAACCCCAGGAGTAGCGTTAGGTGCAAAGTTTTCTCCTGAGTTTGGTGTGGTAGCACAGGCTAAGTATGATTCTCTGCGTCCACCAAAACCAAAGGTGGTAGATGCAATGTTGAAATCTTGGCAGGAGGCTTCTAAAAAACCATCGTTAGTGGTGGTGGTAGTGGATTCTTCCGGGTCGATGGAGGGTAACAAGTTACCAGCCGTACAAAATACTTTGCAAAATTATATTAAGAATTTGGGCAAAAAAGAACAAATTGCTCTAGTCGATTTTGATTCAGAAATTAGAGAGCCTGTCTTAGTAGATGGTACTCCCCAAGGACGCGATCGCGGTGTGCAGTTCATTAGTGGTCTTAGAGCTGATGGCAGTACAAGATTATATGATGCTGCTATTGAGGCGCGGAATTGGTTACAAAAAAATCGTCGTGAAGGAGCGATTAATGCAGTTTTAATATTAACTGATGGGGAAGATTCTGGTTCACAAATATCCTTGGATGATCTATCAACGGAGTTACAAAAAAGTGGTTTTTCTACTGACCAGAGAATCGGCTTTTTTACCGTTGGTTATGGTAAGGAAGGTGAGTTTAATCCTGATGCTTTGAAGAAGATTGCTGAGTTGAATGGAGGTTATTATTCTAAAGGTGATCCGGAGACAATTTCGCGGTTGATGGCAGATTTACAGGTGGAGTTTTAAACGCGGAGGGGCGCTGAGGTAGGCGCGGAGTTACTCGGAGTGTTTTTGAGGTTGATTTTATGTTCAAGTTAGTAAACCCGTTGTATTATCCGGTGGCTGTGTTGGTTGGGGGTGTGAGTTTATTTGTGGGCGTGCGTTTGGGAAGCTTGCCTAGTCCAGTTATGTTACCTGTGGCGGCGGGTATTACTATGGCTGGGGCTAGTTTTTTAAAATCCCGTGAGTCGCCATCTTTAACATTAGATAATCCAGAGTTGGAAAGAGAAATAAATTCTGTGAAAATGTCAGCTTTAGTATTGGCAAATCAAGCAAATGACTTGCGTTTAGAGGCTAAGAAATTGCTAACAGATTCTTTTCAAATCGAACTTTTGGCAGGTTTGCAAACGAATTGCGATCGCGCTGTGGAACTTCCAGGTAAAATTGATACTCTGGTATGGAATATCAACGGTGATAATTCTCTACTTTCAGTTGAATCACTCCAGAAACAATTGCAGGAAGTTAAACAAAAACTGCCATCTAGTTCCGGTGTCGCTAAACAACATTGGCAGCAACTTGCAGATAGCCTACAACGTAATATCAAATTAGCTAAAGAAGGTGAAGATACTCGCCTTGCTAGAATCATTAATATTTCTACTTTAATTCAAGATGTGGCTGGTTTATTGCAGCGATTGCAAACAAAAATTCGTACCTCAGATTTACATGATTCTGAGCAAATTAATGGCATGATATTACTAAGTGATGAGCTTAGTAGTCTATCAGAAAATCTGGAATTGTTAGTTCGTAAATAAGATTAAATAACCGGGATGAAAAAGTAACTTTATGGCTACTCAAAAGTCAAAGTCTTCCCAAGTTTATACATCAGCCGGAATTATTGCTGCATCATTAATTTTAACTTATACCCCTATTCCTGGGTTACAGCAAACTGTCATTATTATTAGTGGTACAGAATTACAGGAACCATTACAACAGCTAGCAGCAAAATTTGAGCAGGAAAATCCAGATATTCAATTAGAACTAAAGTTTCAAGGTTCCCAAGATATGGTTAACAAATTTGTTGACCAAAAAAATGATTTTCAACCTACCGTTTTAATTCCTGCTAATGGAGAAATTTTAACAGAATTAAGCGATCGCCTGCGTGCCACTAACAATACTGCCCCATTTTACGACTCTCCCCGACCCATCGCCAAAACCATATTAGTAGGTATTGCTTGGCCTGAACGTGGCAAAGTCCTGTTTCCTGATGGACGCTTTCAATGGCAAAAAGTTGAACAAGCGATGCTAGCTAGTAACTGGGAAAAAATCGGTGGTAATAAGGATTGGGGTAGCTTTGATTTTGTCACCACAGACCCCACCCGTTCTAACAGTGGTCAGGTAACTTTAAATCTGTGGACAAAATCAAAATTAGGTACACAGGTAAATAGCAATAGTTTCAATAATCCATCTGTGCAGTCGTTGTTTGGTTTAGTGAAAAAATCCGTTTATCAGCCACCACGGTCTACAGATATTCTCTTGCAAGAATTTATTACCAGAGGCCCCAATGACGCTGATGTAGCTACAGTCTATGAAAGTGTCGCCCTTTATCGTTGGCAACAGTCAAGTACGAATAACGGTAGACCTTATCAAATATATTATTTAAACCCATCCATTGAATCCACAGCCACAGCCGCAATTGTTCGCCGAGATGTTGACTCAGGAACTGCGAATGCAGCCAAGAAGTTTCTCGACTTTGTGACGCAACCAGCACAACAAGCAATATTAGTTGAGTATGGTTTCCGTCCGGTGAATAATGCTGTTGATTTAAAATCTGTGCCTCAAAGTCCTTGGAATCAAAATATTCCCGGTGCTGAAGTGAAACCAACGGTGGAAACACTACCGCCTCCCACGGCTGAGATGATTACAGAAATGCAACGATTATGGGAAAGGGCGAATTAATTGGTCATTGGTCATTAGTCATTGGTCATTAGTCATTAGTCAACAGTCCATAGTTATTCTTCTTTGCTCCCCCTTCTCCCCTGTAACCCTGCTCCTCTGCACCCCTGCTTCCTCTGCACCCTACTCAAGTTTTAATAATCGTTTGGTAGGCTTGGATCATTTGCTGGGCGATCGCATCCCAGCTAAAATTTTGTAAGGCGTAATTTTGGGCGTTTAGTCCTCGGCGTTGGCATTCTTGGGGATTTTGCAATGCTTGTTGTAATAGTTCTACTAGTGATTCTACCTCTGTTGTCCCCACCCAGCCTGATTCACTATCTCGCACCTGTTGCCAAATATGCACTTGGTCGGAAATAATGACCGGTACACCTGCTACCATTGCTTCAGCGACCGCAATACCAAAGTTTTCGTAGTATGAAGGTAGGACAAATAAATCAGCTGCTTGTAGTAAACTAGCTTTTAACTCACCAGTGACAAACCCTGTAATAGTAGTGTGCGATCGCAGTGATGAGTGAGTAATTTGGTCTTTTATTTGCTGTTCATAGTCTGGGTCTTGGGGGTTTGTTCCCGCTAAGACAAAATGAAAGTTATTCCCAATCGCTAATAGCTTCTCTAACGCAGGGATTAATAAATTTAATCCTTTTTTTGGGTCAATCCGCGACATAAATAATATTAACGGTATATTCTCTGGAATCCCCAACTGATTAATTAAAGCATTGTCTGATTTTTTCTGTGGGGGGATAACGCCCAACGGAATCACTAAATCGCGCGTAGCTACTCCAAATCTAGCTGACACTTTCGCTTCTTGTTCACTAGTGAAATGAATTGCTGCTGCACCAGCTAAATTACGCCGTTCGATAATTTCTACATATAGCTTTTTCAATTGCTTTTTCTTCTGTAAATCAGCCGGGTCAAGAGTACCTAAAGGGCGCAAAATATAGGGTAACTTTTGTTGGCGACATATAGTAGCTGCCGCACTACTCACAGGAGAAAATAAAGCATGGATATGGGCAATATCATACTCATGGGCGTGAATTTTTAACCAATTGAGTAAGTCTAAAGAAAATTTATAACGTCGAAACGGAGAACAGCGAAAATATATTATTTCATAACCATCTTGTTTTATAGGAACATTCAAAGGCACATCTAAAGGTTTTTGACCACTATCACCATTGCTATCAGTGGTAATGATTGTAACTTCTGCACCTGCTTTTACTAACGCTGGTGATAGTCCCAATACCATTTGACTAGGGCCGCCATAAATCAAAGAAATAGATGGGACAATTTGTAAAATTTTCATTAGTTGACAGTTGTCAGTTGTTAGTTCTTAGTTGTCAGTTGCCAATGACCATTGACTATTGACTATTGACTATTGACCATTGACCAATTCTTGATAAAACTCAAATTGCTCTTTTGCTAAAGCTTTATTGGTATATTTAACCATAGCTTTTTGATAACCTCTTGCACCCAGTTCTTTAGTTAAATCTGGTTGTTCAATAAGTTGCAATAAGCAATTAGCCAATGCTTGAACATCGCCTTCAGGGAAGACTAAACCAGCATCCCCGATGACATGGGGTATTTCGCCGGAATCAGAACCAATTACGGGAACTTGACAAGCCATCGCCTCAATTAACACATGACCGAATTGTTCTTTCCACCCAACAGAAGTTAAGGTTTTAAAGTTATAAGTCGTTTCTGAGGGTAAAACTAAAGTACTCATTAAATTAATATAGTTGGCAACTTCATTATGAGGGACACTTTCTATAAGAATCACCCTATCTTGGATATGATTTTCTGCGGCAATTTTAATCAACTCTTCTTGTAAGGTGCCACGGCCTAATAATAGTAACTTCCAAGTTTTATCTAGAGGTAATTTAGTTAATGCTTGCAAGAGTGTGAGCAAACCCTTTTCTGGCACAAATCGCCCCACGAAGCCAATCACAAATTCACCGGATTTGATGCCTAACTTAGCCGCTAATTCTGGTTGTGCTTGAGGTGTAAATAAAGTTTCATCTACACCTAATTGAGGCATAACTTTAATTTTTCCTTGATATCCCCGTTGTCGTAAAACCTCAGCGCCATCTTGATTACCAGAAATAATGCCGTGGCTGTTGTTAAGGTTATATTTTTCTAATAAAGCAATGGGTAATTTTAACTCGTAAGGTAGATTCCACCAAGTAAAAAAGATATTTTTTGCCTTTAGATTTAATAATTGATTCAAGGCAATCATTTGAGTGTATGCAAGACTCCTAGAACCTTGTTCTACTTGAATAACTTGGGGGCGAAATTGCCTTAGTAAGGATATTAAATCAGCCCCAAAAGTCAGTAGACCTTGATGATTTTGACTAAAGTTAGAAACAGGAACTATCTTAAAAGTACCTTCATCACGGTACTGGGTTTCAATAATTTTATTTTGAACGCCACCAGGTTTCCAGGTTTTAGGAACTACAACTGTGACTTCAATCCCCGGTTCTAATTGAGATAAAGCCCTTAGTTTTTCACAGTTAAGGTCTACAATATAAGTATGACTGGCAACTAAAATTTTCATAAGTATTTGTTAGTTGTTAGTTGTCAGTTGTCAGTTGTCAGTTGTCATTTACTAATGACTAATGATCATTGACTACTGATTGTTTATCCAGACGGCTGTAAATTTGACCATCATTCCAATTTGATTGAATAACACTCCCTAAGGCTCTGAAAAAACCTAAGATATAGAATATGCCACGGGTAATAATTTTGATCGGAGAACCGCTTTTGTGACAAGGGGGACGACCAAGGACGTGACAATCAAATAAACGGGCGTATAGGCGTAAAGCTTGGCTAAAATTGAGATTTTTCAATCCTAAGAGGAAATGATTGTGATAGAAAGTGAATTGATATTGGAGCGATCGCATACTAATATCATGACAACCCCCTGTTTCTTCCCCTAAGTGGATTAAATCTGCCTCTGGGTCATACCAAATTTTATACCCTGTCTGCCGCAACCTTAAACAAAAATCTGACTCCTCACGGACTGCACTACCGCGAAATCTTTCATCAAACCTGAGTCCATACTTAGTAAAAATCTCTCGACGAAAAGACATATTACAACCCCTAGCGGTCAATACTTGCTGGGGCTTGATTGTATGTACTAGGTCAATATGATACCAAGCGACTCCTGGATCCATCGCTTCAGGTGGGAGATATTCAATCTCTAAATTTCCCCCAGAATCACCTAATTTCATTCTGTCAAATACCCTGCCCGCTACAGCACCTACATCGGGATTTTGTACGTAATTTTTTGCATGGGCTGCTAAAAATCCGGGCTTCAATTTGACATCATCATCAATAAATAAAACTATTTCTCCAGAGGCTCGCCTTATAGCATAATTACGTGCGCCTGGTAAACTAGCCCAATCTAGACGAAACCACTTAACTTTACCTGCTGCGGCTACTTCTTCTAAGTAAGTTTCGATTTCTGGTTTGTGTTTTGGCGACTGGTCTACTACCAAAACTTCATAATTGGGATAATCCTGATTTAAGACATCGATAATGCTATCCCTGAGGATTTCCTCTCGCCCATAGGTTGGTATGACTACGCTAATTAAAGGCAAATTACCCATAACGAATTTCTACCTGGTTTAAATTTGTTGGCTTAGACAATAGTCTGCCATAAACAACCTTGTGATATTTATCTCCCATCTACTGAGAGTGTAGTCTATAAAAGTTTTAATTGTGGACGCTTTTTCTTGTTTTTTTGTTTAGGGTCAGCATTTTCCTTTTCCTGTTTGTCTATAACAGGCAATTTAAACAATATACCGGCGAAAAACCAGTAATATACAGCTACTGGGTCAACGTCTAAAGGATAGTAGTAAGTGTTATAGCTAATAAACAATATAAACACCCACATAGCAGCCGCATAAGTACGTAAATTACGGTCTTTGATTGAGCGATAGGCTTTGTGACCAGCAATTGTTATGGCAGTCACTAATGCTAAGAAACCAAACGTACCCGCGAAACCGACTTCGTACAGGAGTTTAGGGTAATAAGTCTCGATCAACCGAGTTGAACCCAAAGTACGAGCGGAGTTAGTAGCTCGACCCAGACCATTACCTAGAGGATTACCTGTACTTCTCAAGGTGTCTTCAAATTGCTGGACAATAAATTCCTGGGGCGGTGATGCTTCCCAACGACTTGCCAAACTATTGACCCGTTCTTCTACAACCGCCGGGTTACTAGCCATAGCGATCGCCAATAGAGCCGCTAGACCTGCACCAATAGGAATAAAGCGTTTCAGGTTACCGATTTGACCTGTAAGTACGAGCAGAATGACAAAACAGACGGGTACTAAAACCAAAGCAATTCTTTGTCCAGAGACAACTGCATTGATAAATACAGTCGCCATAGAACCTAAACTAATGAACCGCCAAATGATGGAAGGATCAGAAAAACCTGTGGCGAAAGCCAGAAAAGTACTAGAAATTAAAAACCATGCCCACTGCCAAGGAGCTACAAAGGTTCCTGGCAGTCTAATCATGCCCTGGCTAGGACTGTATACTAAAGAACCACCAATATAACAACGTGCTTCTAATGTTGCTCTAAATAAAGCATTTCCTTCAGCATATCTAGTACCTTCACATACACCTGTTAATAGCAAAAGATACTGCACTATACCTAGAGCGCCACATATCAAAATCAGGCTGACTTGTAAGCGTGATATGAACAAAAAGTCCTTTTTATCTTTCATTAAGTAGTAAACACAACCCATCAGAGGTAAATAGCCTAAAAGCACTTTTAGCCCCAAAAGACCCATACCTAAAGGTATTTCAGTGCTGGCTTGTTTTAATGGGCCAAGATCAGGAGGGTTGAACTGTTGTGCGCCATTGACAAAAAGCAGTGTCAAAAGACACAAACCTAATAGAATAAATAAGGGTGTTCTAATCGCTGGGGGAACAATTAAAGGTAATTTTTGCTTACGGCAAGCTTGCCAAATGGCAATTAGGGCTGGAAAGTAGAACGCATCTTTTGCTAATTGCAGAATTGGACTGTTACCGATGTAGTAAGTGATAGTACCACCAGCTGGGACGTATATTAAGAACGCGATAAGTCCCACACGAGGATATTTGTAGCAAAGGGACATGATAATAATCCCTAAGACAAGGGGAACAGCTGTCTGAATTCCAGCTACTAAAAACACAGCCAGTCCGACAAAAAGGCTAATAAAGGTAACAGTACTCAGTGTGCTAATGAGTTCCTTTCGTGCTTGGGCCGCTTTGCGTTTTTGGGCTAGTCGTTCTTTGATGCTCAGGCTCGGAGTTTCTGCCTGTGAATCCTGCACCGACTTTTTAGAACCCTTGGTTTTTGATTTTAATACTGTCATAGAGGCATTTTATTCTATCGCCTAGACTTTATCATTTTGTGCAATTGCGCTGAGAGAGATGGTGGAAGTCATTGACAGCGCACTGACTCGCCATTTAACTACTAAAGCACTGACACAATTTCCCTTTTTTAATGAATGAAGATTCTTAAAAATAACTTTATGAATTTATGAAAATTGCAATACTTTACTTTTGCCAGGATTCATTAAGCCGTAGGGGTCAACAATTTCCTTAAATTTTAACTGCTCAGGGTCAATAACTTTCCTGCCGCCGTCTTCAATAATATATGTGTGGGGATTGGCAATAAATACGCCTTTAGCTTCGTGGTAGCGGATAATTTCATTTAGGCGTTCTTCTGTGGAGTAGCGTACAAGTTGTAAAGCCGCAGGTACTACCACACCATTAACGCGAATAAATTCTAAATGAACCATTACTTCATCACCAAAGTAATGATGTAGATCCGCGACTAATTCCAAGCCTTTATCCGCAGGAATAATGCTTTGTAAATATGTAAGGGAAGTGTCTACATTCCGGGCGTGTAAAGTAGTGTGATTCCAAGTAAATTCAGCTAGATTTAATCCTTTACCTGCTTCTTGGGCTGGTTTTTGGTAGGTGATTTGTCCGCTATATTGCTGGACTAACCCAGGTAACGATTCTAAACTGGGTTCGGCAACTATCAGAAAAGCTGGGTGAGTATCTTTAGGGATGTATGGCTGTAGCGGGTGGAAGTATTGAGGAATTGGTGATGCAAAGATAGTGACGAGCTTTTTAATCATGCCATCAGCATTAGCTAAAGTTTGTCCAAACTTGGCTGCTGTGATGAAGTCGTCGAAGGTGACGATTACTTCAGCCCAAGGATAGGCAGGCCCCAGAGGAATTTCTACTTGTGTGATAATGCCGTTAATTCCCCAAGCATGGTTTACCTTCTGCACATCGTCGCCACGTAACTCAATGACACGGGGTTCTGTTTCTAAGGTGACAACTCGCAATCCTAAAAGATTACCGCGATCGCCTAATAAACCATATTGCACTGAACCAATACCACCGCTACCACCTGCAATAAATCCCCCAATTGTAGCCGTACGATAGGTAGAAGGTGCCATCCGCATTTCCCAGCCAATTTCTCGTGCTTTTTTATCTAAGGCTGCTAATTTCACCCCAGCTTCTACCCTAGCTACACCTGGTTTTACCCACAGGATTTCTTGTAATTTCGTCATGTCTAAAATGACACCTCCATGCAGAGGTACGCACTGCCCATAGTTTCCAGTTCCCGCGCCTCTGACAGTTACAGGTACGCGATGTTCTGCACAAATAGCAGCAACTTTGATGACTTCTTGTTCATTGGCGGGGCGGACTACAATATCACCAACTTTGCCTGCTAGTTTCGGGACAAGTACGGGGCTAAAGGTATGGTAGTCCTGGGATAATTTTGCTACTTGATTGGGTTCAGTGATAGTTTCAATACCTTCTAGGGAGTTAATGAGGACATCCAAGTTTTTGATCGTCATCAGTTTAGATCCTTTTTTTAACGCAGAGTGACGCAAAGGTTGGAGCAAAGGTGCGCGGAGAGTTATGACTTGGCGTGCTTGTGCGTTGGAAAATTTTAATTCCCATTTGTCACAGTACTATCATGCCACTTAACTTAATATAAAAACTTACGTAGCCTAACGCACCTTGTTATGTGGCGGTGCGTTAGGCGCTTAAAATATAATTCTGTTGTAAAACCTTTCAGACAAGATTTCTTTATTCTCAGGATTTACGCAACTGGCACAATGGTAGGGTGCGTCAGATGTGGAAAATTCCTGAATTTGTACGAAATTATTGAGTCTGACGCACCCTACAGTTAGTTTGATTATGAGACTTGCATAAGCCCTAATTCTAATGACTACCTGATTTGCGATGTTCAACGGCGGTTACACCGTCATTAGCTAACACTTCTCCTTTATCTACCACAGCATAAATTAACAGTCTGTCGCCGCATTCAAGTTGATTTTTGACAGTACATTCCAGGTAAGCTAGTGCTTCGGTGAGAACTAAACAACCATTATCAGCAGTTTTGGTTTCTAGATTCGCAAAGGGATTATCGCCTAATGTACTTTGACGGGAAAAATAGCGTCGGACATTTCTGCCTTCTTTGAGGATATTCAAGACAAATTGATCACCAATATGACTCATTAAATCTGCATTCTGTTCTTGAGCGATCGCCATCATAATTCCTGGTGTATTAAAGGTTGCTTGAGATACCCAAGAAGTTAAGATACCTTTGTGGCTTTCTTGGTCACGGGTTGTCACTACACATAGTGAACCAATAATTCTGCCTACTGCTTGTTCAGTACGGTCTATTTTGGCTTCGGGAATTACTTGGCGAGGAGTACGTAATTTTTTGTTTTTCTTTAAAGTTTGGGCAAAAGTTGCACCTGCGGCTTGACACTGTTGCAGAATTTCTGGGGTAGGACTAAAGCGGACTCGAATGGTGTCAAAGCCTAAACGGTAATTGGCATCTTTGAGCTTACTTTCAATTAAATCTATGGCTTCGCCACTCCAGCCGTAGGAACCAAACACCCCAGCTAACTTAGTTTTTGCCGCCGTTGAGAGGACTATACCTAAGGCTGTTTGAATTTGTGTTGGTGCATGACCGCCTAAGGTGGGGGAACCGATAATTATGCCATCACAAGCTTCCACAATGCGGGTAATTTCTGCCGTATCTGCAAGTTCACAGTTGACGGATTGGACATTAACATCGTTTTGCACCAAACCTTGAGCGATCGCATTCGCTAAAATGCCAGTATTGCCATAAGCGGAAGTATAAAGCAGCGCCACACTTAAGTCTTGAGATTTCTGTCCTTGACACCATTGACGGTAATCATAAGTAAAACGACTAAGGCTATAACGCACCACCGGGCCATGACCAGGCGCATAACATCTAGCCCCCAGCATGACTACTTTATCTAAAGCTGCTTCAACTTGTTTGGCTTGGGGTGCGTGGAGACAGTCAAAGTAATAATGGCGTTCCGCGTCTAATTTTTTCCAGTCTTCATCCAATAAAGTATCTTCGCAGATATGAGCGCCAAAAAACTTGTCTGTGTAGAGAATCTTCGTGGCTGAGTCGTAGGTAAACAAACCATCCGGCCAACGGGGAGTAGGCGCGGTGACAAATGTGAGTTGATGTCCTTGTCCTAAGTCGAGAATATCTTCAAAGCGTACCGCTTGAATGCGAGATTCCCATTCAGGAAAAGCCGTTTTCAAGGCGTTAGCCGCAGGACGAGAACAAATTAAAGTAGCTTGTGGTGCTTTGGAGAGTAATTCTTGTAGGGTAACTCGGCGGTTGGGGTTGACATGACCGAGAATGATGTAATCCAGAGTGGTGAAATCGAGATATTGAGCTAGTTGTTCTAAGTAAATTGCCGTAAAAGATTCACCAGGAGGGTCAATTAAGGCTTTTTTATCAGCTTGGATAAGATAGGAATTTGCCGTAGTTCCCCGTTGGCGGGAATACTCAACTTCAAATTTTAAACGCTCCCAAGTGCGCGATCGCAAAATCAGTGTATGTTCACCAATATCCGCTACTTGTACATCTCTGGGACGGCTGGAAGTTGCAATAGTCATATTTAATTCTCCTTTAAAGATTGGTGGGTGATTAGATACCCGACTTATTGAATGAAGTCGGGTATCTAGCTAATCTCGTCCGTTTACCTGCATTTTTTGATAGCGCTTGGCTATTTGTTGTTCTGGATCAATCCCTTCAAACGTGGGTGGTAGCCAAACTCGCAGAACCAGCAATATTCCCAAAACTAATAAAAAGGCACAAGTTGCTAAAACTTGACTCCAATTAGTTTCTAGTACACCTTTAACAATGACTTCTCGCAACGCGGAGACAATAGAAACTTCTACCGCCACACCTATAGATATGCGTTGTTCTTGGAGGTAGATAATCAGCAGTCGGAATAACTCGACTAAAATCAGCAGAAACAAAATATCGGCAGTGACAACATGGAAATCTAAAGGTGGAAGCAGGGAAAGGAACATATCCCACACCTGAATAGCCATGAAGCTAAATAAACCGATACATAAGGAAATCACAATCACATCTTGAATCAATTCTAAGGTGCGGACAATCCGACCCCGATTGATTTCGTACACGGAAATTGGGCTATCTTCTACAGGTTTGTACATGGGATTGGGGAGAAAAAAGTAAAAAGTAAAAAGTAAAAAGGTAAAAGATTTTTTCTTTTTACTTTTGCTTTGGATTGGAGATTGGGGGCTGGGGATTGGGGATTGGGGATTGGGGACTAGGGATTGGGGATTGGGTACTGAGAATTTCTACCCCTGCCTCCCCTGCTCCCCCTGCCTCCCCTGCTCTCAATCTCTATTCCTCAGTCCCCAGTGCTTAATTAGTAATGATTACCAACTTTGCGATGATGAACGGCTGTCATGGCATGGACGTTGGCAACTCTGCCGACTTGAACAATGCTGTAGATAATCCAATGGTCGCCACAGTCCATACGGCTGGTGATTTCGCATTCTGTGTAAGCTAGGGATTCTGCAAGAATGGGGGAACCGTCGGTGGCTGGGTAGGTTTTGATGCCTGCAAAGCGGTCTGCACCAGGGGCAAAGCGTTTGAGGAAATGTTTCATCAATCCTTGATAGTTATCTTCTTCCAGAACATTCAAAACAAAGCGATCGCCTACCTGCATTAAGGATTCAATGGCGCGTTCTTTGGAGACGGCAATGGCTACTCCCAAAGGATTGAGGCTAGCTTGTGTCACCCATGAGGCGAACATGGCACCTTGAATTTCTCCTTTTTTGGTAGTGATGATGTATAAGCCGGTGCTAATCCGTCCTAAAGCTTTCTCTAAGTCAGTATTGATGGATTTGATTTGTTTGATGGTGCGATCGCGTGTTAACCATTGCCCTATATCTGTACCAGCTTCTTCACAAAGTTGTTCTGTAGTTTGTGTGGGAGCTTCTTTAATTAAAATTGGGGGGAAAGCTTCAACTAATCCCAATTCTTGAAACTTATTTCGTAAGGGAAAAACAGGTTCATCTTCTCCTCCACCAGACTCTAATAAGCCTATGGCCTGTTTATGATGTACAGCCGCCAAAATAGTATTTAAAGCTGCTTGGGCTGTCAGTGAATATTGTGATGGCATGGCGATGACTAAGCCAGATGCTTGAGTAACTAATTCTCTTACTTCTTGTAGTTCAGCAGTATTTAAGTCCATTAATTCTACCGCCACACCTGTTTTAGTACATCCATGCCCCAGAATATGTACTAAATGTTCACTATAGCCATAATCTTCAGCATAAAACAAAGCAACTAATGTCTCTGTTTTAGCTTGTTCTAAACTCCAGTTTTTATACCTGCCTAACCATTCGCTAATATGCACTTGTAGTAGAGGCCCGTGTCCTGTAGCTACTGTTTTAATTGCTAAGTTTTCAATGCGTTTTAAAGCTGCTAATACAGACCGTGCATTCGGCCCCATCAGACAATCATAGTAATATTTAAAATCTTCTTCAATGGCGAAGAAATTTTCATCATAAGTCTGATCATCGCAATAGTGCATCCCAAACACATCACAGGTGTAGAGAATTCCTGTTTTGTGGTCATAGGTCAAAATCGTATCTGGCCAATGTAAATTAGGTGCAGAGACGAATTCCAAGCTGTGACCATTACCTAAATCTAAGCGTTCTCCACTTTTCACCTGTAGGGATTTGAATGGTTGGTGAACCATATTTTCTAAAAATTGAATTGCGACTTTAGCCCCAACAATAGTGATATTAGGAGCTAATTGCAAAATATCTTTCACTAAGCCGCTATGGTCTGGCTCTGTGTGACTAATAATCAAATATTCGATTTGATTTGGGTCGATTAATCCGCCAACTATCTCTAGATAGAGTTTCTCAAATTTGCGGTGTGAGGTGTCAACTAAAGCAATTTTTTCACCTTGAATTAAGAAAGAGTTATATGTAGTGCCGTTACGTAAGCCAAATTCAATATCGAAACGTTCTCGATCCCAATCGAGACAGCGAATAGCAGTTGTTTCAGCCCCAATTTCCACAGTTTGCACTGTCAAACGTCCTATGTTGGCATTAGCTTGTGTATCTTCGGTGAGTGCAACCATAGGTTTTCTCCCAAGAAATTATGATTAAGTGTTAAATATTCTTCTTCTTATATTGAACTGAGAATCCTATTTGGTAAAATGCCAATTTCTGAAGCTATTTATTAGTAAAATTTATTATTCACTGAAATTGCATTAGCATTGAAAATAATCAATGTTAATCATTGATAAGCTAATGCGCGCCTAAATTGCATAACTACTAACAAGGGCTGTTAACTGTGAACGGTAAACAGTCAACAAACCTTACGATGGATTATGCAACTTAAAAGCACAATACCTTATCACTCTCCCTAGAATTCATCGATGTCATTGACCTTTGTTCCTCCTCCAGTACAAAAAATCAATAGTGAGATTGCTAATAACGCTGGCGTAGAAATTAATGTATTACGCCTTGATTTAATGCACCCGTGGGTAAACGGTAACAAATGGTACAAGCTGAAATACAATCTCTTAGAAGCTAAGGAGAAAGGTTATACAAAATTACTCACCTTTGGTGGTGCATATTCTAATCACATCTTTGCTACCGCCGCAGCAGGTAATCTTTTAGGATTCCAGACTATTGGTGTAATTCGTGGGGAAGAAACCTTACCCTTAAATCCCACGCTAAGTTTTGCAACGCAACAAGGCATGCAGCTTGTCTATGTGAACAGGGAAACCTATGGACAACGAAACAGCACCACATTACACGCAGACTTAAGGAAACGCTTTGGTGAGGTATTTATCATTCCTGAAGGTGGTAGTAATTTGAATGGTGTGCGCGGTTGTTTAGAAATAATAAGTGCGACAACACAAGTATTTGATATTGTGTGTGTAGCTTGTGGTACAGCTACTACCTTAGCAGGTATTGCTTTGTCACTGGAACCGAAGCAACGCGTGATCGGTTTTCCTGTCTTAAAAAATGGGGGTTTTCTAGCAGAGGAAATTACTCAGTTTATGAATAATTATGTCGCGGCGGGGTTGCCCATTTCATCTAGTTCTCCTGCATCTTGGGAATTAGTTTGCGATTACCATTTTGGCGGTTATGCCAAGGTGAAAGATGACCTCATACTCTTCAGCCACCAGTTTACCCAAAGCTATGGCGTACCCCTTGATTACGTGTATACCGCGAAAATGTTTTACGGTGTCATGGACTTGTTAAAGCAAAGATATTTTACAAAAGGCGATGGTCTCCGACCGACCATAGGTCATCGCATCTTAATGATTCACACGGGTGGTTTACAAGGAAATGTCGGGATGAGTGAACGATTGTAATGGTTTTTAGCACGTTGGGTATATCACAGGAATATTCGGGACTAAACCAGATAATGGTCTTACACAGCGTCTCTCGATTTGCACCGTTTATCTCCCCGTAAGGAGAACCCGCGCAGCCGTTTTCAGAAATCAAACCGGATTCCCATAGCAGCGATCGCTATAATAAATTTAAATATTTAATTACATCGTACAGTGAATTATAAATATTTACACTCCGGCTGTTAGTAATTTTCCACAATAATTGTTTTTGATTCGATATTAGTTCTATTAAAATTGATAAGTCATTTTTACTTTTAATAACTTGAAATCCTGCACGTTTTAAAGCCCGAATAGTCCACATCGAAGCAATACCATCCTCGACAATATGAACTTCTCCCCTGACTGGTGTATGTAAATTAAACTCACCAGAAAATATATCAAATTCCACACCTTCACTGCGGAAAGTATTAGCAAAAGCACCACTTAACACCAAATCTTCCGGCGCACCAACCTGTAAAATGCCCTCAGATGTTAATAACCAAACTTGGTCAGCCAGCCGCAAAGCTAAATCTAAATCGTGAGTAGAAAGTAAAATTGCTTGCTGAGTTTCCCTTGCTAACTGACGCAACAATTGCATAATTTCCACCCGTCGTGGTAAATCTAAAAATGCAGTGGGTTCATCCAATAACATCACCATCGGCGACTGCGCCAAAGCACGCGCAATCATAATTTTTTGACGTTCACCATCACTCAATTCCCTAACTTGACGCGCAGCTAAATGTAACGCACCTACAGATTTTATCGCCCAATGTATAATCGCTTCATCTTCCGGCGTTAATTTTCCCCACCAGTCAGTATAAGGATGTCGTCCCAAACTCACCAGAGTATAGGCTGATAACATACCCACATCCACCCTTTCCGTCAACACCAAACTCAACCGCTTGGCTAAATCCGACGGTGCTAACTTATAGATATCATCACCCAAAAGCCGCACCTCACCCGCAATAGGTGATTGCATTCCGGCAAGCGATCGCAGTAATGTAGACTTACCCGCACCATTCGGGCCAAGTAAACACACCAATTCCCCAGCTTCCAGACATACGGAAATATCCCTCGCCACACACCGTACATTTTTGCTGGATGTTTGATAACCGATAGTCAAATTTTGAGTTGTTAAAATTGGATTACTCATGACGGGAAAGATTTTTGGGAATTACGCCGCAGAATTACCCAAGTGACAACAGGAGTTCCAATCAAAGCCGTAATCGCATTTAAAGGTAAAACCATCTGACTCACCGCCATTTGGGAAAATAAATCAGCCACCAAAGCTAATATTCCCCCCATAATCATCACCCCAGGGATTAAAATCCGATGATCAGAAGTCATAAACAGACTGCGACACAGATGAGGAATAGCCACACCCAAAAATGCGATCGGCCCGCAAAAAGCCGTAATTCCACCTGCTAAAATAGAAGCACTACTAATAATAGAAAACCTAGCTTTCTCCACAGTTAAACCCAAACTCCGCGCGTAAGCTTCCCCCAACAACAGCGCATTTAAAGATTTCGATTGCAACACCGCCACCAATAAACTGCAAACTATCACCGGAATCAACACAATTAACTGTTTCCAAGTCACCCCAGCGAAGCTACCAAAAGTCCACATAATATAACTTTGAATTCGTTCTTTAGAACTAAATTGCAACAAAATACTCACAATTGCACTCGTAGCGTAACCAAACAATAAACCTAAAATTAGCAGCGTCATCGTCTCTTGTACTCGACGCGCCACCACTAACATTAAACCCAAAACCGCAGCCGCACCAAGGCTAGCAGCTATCACCAACCCAAAATCAGTAATAATTCCCAAATCATTTAATAAAGTCGGTGTCGCCACATTTGCAGTTAACACCACCAAAGCTACACCCAAACTCGCACCAGAACTAATTCCTAACACAAAAGGCCCCGCCAAGGGATTTTTAAACAGAGTTTGCATTTGCAAACCACTCACACCCAAAGCCGCACCCGCTAAAGTTGCAGTCAACGCTTTCGGAAGTCTAAATTTCAGAATAATATTTGCCCAAGTCGCTTTTTCAGGTTCTTGTCCCAGTAAAATACTGATAACTTCCTGAATCGGAATCGAGACAGAACCTAAAGCCAAATCCAGCAAAAATGCAACAATAAACCCGATAATTAACAGCAAAAATACTAAAGTTCTGATAGAAGTAGATTTAAAGAGTATTAATAGGTTAGACGGCAAATATTTAAGTAACATTATTTGCTAAATTTACGATAATAAAACAATTGATGCTTCGGTAATATTTCAGGATGCAGGATTTTAATTAAATCTGCAAGCACAATATCAGGGTTACTAATTCCCCCTTCCCAGTAATCATTACCACCATTCGCATTCACACGCCCATTGTTATTATAAAGATTGCCTGTTTTCACCGCTTGAAAATCAGCATAGCGATTATCTTCTGAGATTAAATCCTTGACACTTTGCCAAGCTTGGCTAAAATTCAACCAATAATCAGCATTAGACGCACGTTCTAAAACCACTTCAAAAGAAAGTGGTAAACTACCAGTAGATTTATCATCACTCCAAAGATAATTTCCTCCAGCATCAGCGAGATATTTAGCAACATAACTATTACCAGCCGGCATAAACCAAGTACCTTTAAAGTTAAAACCTACAAATACACTTGGACGGTTTTTCACAGATTGAGCTTTTGCGGCTATTTGTGTATATTTATTCGCAATTTCATTAAATATCTTTTCTGCTTTGGCTTCTTGATTGAAAAACAAAGCCGTAAATTTTAACCATTCACTTCTCCCCAGTGGCGTATCTTCCATATATTCAGCATTTATCCCCACCTTTAACCCAGCCTCTGTGAGTTTGCTATAACTATCAGCTTGGGAATTACCTGTGCCGAAGGTTGTTACTAAGTCGGGATTTAATTCTAATAATTTTTCAATATCTACATTGGAATTATTGCCGATTTGGGTAATATTTGCCGCTTTAATTCTCTCAACTACTTCAGGTGTATTGACTTGTTTAATATTACTCACTCCAATTAATTTATCAACTACACCTAATTTAGCTAAATGGGGTAAATGTGTAGTTGATAAAGAAACTATAGAGTTAATGGGAACTGTAATTACTTGTGCCTGCTTAAATCCTTGGGGTGTGGGAGTTCCGCATTGGACTAAAACATATTGAAACTGAGTTTTAGCATTTTGCCAAGGGTTTTTGATGGTAATTACTTTGTAATGTTTGTGATACTCTACCGCCAAACCTCTGGCATGGGTGATTTTGATTTTATTGGGGAAGTAATCTTGGTTGGGGTTATAGTTTTGAATACAGGCGTTATTATTGGTATTTGTAGGTGTATTAATTACTGTACTATTGCAGGCGATTACTAAAGTCGCAATCAGAAAAAACTGGCATAAAAAAATTATTTTAGAATGAGGCAATTTTACTAAATTCATATTATCTAATTTTTGGTCTATCGGTGGTTAGTGGTGTTCAATAAATTTATTCCTTTTCACCAAATGTTCATTTGTAGGTTGAATGAAGGCTTGCACGCTAAAATAATAGATGTAGTTATCGTTAAAAGCTAATGAATATCAATATTGATATCCCTGATGAGATGCGCGTTTATGTCGAGGCACAATTAATGGCAGGTACTTACTTACAACAGCATCGGCGAGTATTTTCTAGACTTGATGCAGCAAGACAAAAAACGTAAGGCGCAAGCAAAGTTAGAAATGCTGTTACTTCAAGGTATTAACTCGCATACTCAGGAAGTAACACCAAAATATTGGGAAAATTTGCGTTATGCGGTTTTAGATGAAAATATTACAGCAACACAAAGCGACGCATGAGCTATAAGTTAGTTGTCAGAAACCAAGCAACGCAAGCGAATTAGATGAAGATTTTTAACTATAGTTATAATTTAAACAGACTGTGGTGGATAGCAATGTTCAATAACTTTGTTACCGTTCACCAAATGTTCGTTGACGATATTTTCGGCAACGTTGGGGTTAACGCGAGTGTACCAAGTTCTATCATTAGAATAAAAAACTACTGGGCCGAGTTGACATACTTCTAAACAGCCGGATGTTCTAACTTCGATGTCTAAACCTGCTTCTTCTACTGCTGATTTTAAAGCATCAAATGTAGGTTGCCATTTACGGGAAGGTAGACAGCGTGTAGAGGTACAAACTGAAATATAGGAATGTTTGAGAGGATTTTTGCTAAAGGGTATGGGTTTTTTACCTAATACATAAATATCTCGCAAATCTTGATAAAGAGCTAACTTATCTAGATTTGGTTTACCCTCCGGTAATAAATTTTCTCCATCTACCAAAGGATTAGGCAATAAAATCGTCATCAATTGTTCATTCGCACCATTCCAAAACTGAATACCCCAACTTCTAGGATTTCCTTCTGTATTAAACCGCCGATAAAAAGCCGCACGAGAAACTAAACGTTGCTTTCTCACTTCCACAGGAGTTCTGCACAAAGGCCCACCAAAATTAGTATCAATACATAAATGTAAATGCCAACCCTCAGCCGCTACTGTCAAATATCCGTCATAGAGAATACAAAGCTTTGGTGGTACATTAAATTCCAACTCTAAAACACTACCTTGAACAATATGAGCAATTCCCACCTGCTGCCAATTTTGTTCAAACAAAGTATAAACTAACGATGCTAAAACATCACTCCCACAATCAAAATATTCATACTCAACAAACCCCCCCGTAGCTAAATCTTCTTTAACCACCTCATTAACTGGTGTCACCCAACAATTAAACTCAGCCATTCTTAATCCTCCTTTGCGCCTTTGCGCCTACCCTTTAGGTTCCGCTTTAGCGGTATGCGTGAGCTATTTCTTATTAAAATCGAGAACTCAAACCAACCTGAAAAACCCTCCCCCCATCAGGATAACCAGGGAACAACTGATAACGCTGATCGAACATATTATCCAAACTCCCAGTTAAAACCAAACTATCACTAATCGGTACACGCAGCTTGAAATCAAAAGTAGTATACCCCGAAAGAAACTCCGTATTAATATTATTAGTGGGATACCCATTTAAGGAGTTCATCAACACCCCCAAATACCAACCTTGAGGATTTTCATAAGACACACCCAAATTTAATTTATCTGCACCTGCAAACCTTAACTCCTTATCAACCTCCGCCGGATTAGCACTTCTTAAAATACGCGGATCATTCGCCGTATAATTAACAAAAGCATAGACATTCCTCGCCAATTGTAAATTTAACGAAGCTTCAATTCCCGTAGTTTGTACCAACCCAATATTTTCATAAGTTCCCGTATTCCCATTTATAGGAGGTGTGAGTCTTGTAAAGGCGATTGTATCAGAAACTCTGTTGCTAAAAAATGTTAACCTCAGCAAGCCAATATTGCCCAATCTTTGGTCAATTCCCACATCAAAACTATCTCCCTTCTCTGGTTTGAGATCAGGATTCCCGATATTAGTAGGATTATTATTAAATAAATTGACTATAGTAGGCGCGCGGAAGTTTCTGATATAGTTAGTGCGGAGTGTAGTTGAATCTGAAACTGCAAATTTTGCCCCTATAGATGGTGATGTAAATGAGCCATTTACCAAACTACTAAAATCTTGCCGCACTCCTAAATTCATACTAAAGCTAGGAGAAAAGTTAATTTCATATCTGCCAAAAATTGCCCCTTGACCTATAGCATCATCATAATTTTCTGTGGTGATATTTGTACTATACCTAAATGTGGTGTTGCGTACATTGGTATTGCGATAGTCAAAGCCATAAACTAAAGTCTGATTTTTGGCAAATTTCCAGCTATGTGTGGTTTGAATCCCGTAGGAATCTTGTTTAGTATCAAAGCGGTTTTGAGATGTAATTGCACCACTACGATTATCAAAACGAGTGTTGAGAAAATCAGCGTAAACTCTCGCTGTTAACAGTGAATCATCACCGCTTCCTAATTTGGAGTTCCAGGTTAAATCAGTAAGAACTTGGTCTGTGTATTTGCGATTATTATCGGTGAGAGAGTTAAAAAATCCCTGTCCAAATTGGGGTAAAGGAATGGGTACACCTCCAGGTACTCCCTGTTCTTTACCTAAATATAGGGTGGATAGGGTTAAGGTGTTCCGTTTACCTAAATTTGCCTCTAGTTTAACGTTAAAGTTATTAAAGAGTGCGTCATTATTTCTTCTTGTTCCCTCAAAGTTAGCTTCGGGAATAGTAAAGCGATAATTATTTTGTGCTTGAGTCCGGTTGTAACCAACTACCCAAGCAATATCACCTGATTTTCCACTATTCTGAATGCTTTGTTGGTTAAGTCCATAGGAACCGAAATTAACTTTGGTTTCTGTGGTAATTTGCTCTGTAGGACGACGAGTAACAATGTTAATTACCCCACCTATTGCATCTGAACCATAAAGAGTTGAACCACCTCCGGGTAAGACTTCAACTCTTTCAATATTATTAGTGGTAAATTCTGATAAATCGAAACCACCACCACCTAAATTATTAATTGGTCTACCATCCAATAAGATTAAGACTTGACCAGTATTAGAACCGCGAATAAATTGCCCGCTTAAAGCGTTTACTTCTGTCCCAACTGTACCGTCACCTAAAATACCAGGAAGAAATCGCAGTGCTTCTCTGACAGTTCTTGCACCTTGCGCTTCCATTTCTTCGCCGGTAATGACATACACCGGACGGGTGGAATCTTTGACTGTTCCTTCCCGTCGAAAGGGTGAAAACACAGGTTCATTGAGGAGTTTGTCAATAACTGTCAGTTCAATGTCGGGTTCGGTTTCTGTTGTATCTTGAGATCTTACTTCTGCAACTGGTTGTAAGTCTTTGGCGGAACCTTCCTCTTGTGGAAACTGGGATATTTCTAGAACTTCCGTGGCTATAATGCTGGAATTTTCCCACAGCATCCCTGTGGTGATAGTCAAACTAGAAACGATAAGTTGAGTTCCCCATCTGGCAATAAACTGAGTACGCATTGGTAATTGAAGCCACCTGTATAATTAAAAATTTTTCTCAAGTAGAAATTTGAGCTTTTTCGGTAAAAAACTCTCAGCCAGTAGGAAAATTGCTATGTTTAGATAATGATTATTATTATCACACTGATGGTGTAATTTACAAGCTAGTTTTTAAGTTTGTAGTCAGTACTTGAGTGCTGAGAGTTTTGAGGACTAAAGTCCTGACTACGAACTGGATGGACTACTGGTGTTAAATTAACAGCAATTGTGATGGAATTTTGCCCACTTACTTAGGGGTGGAATTTTGGCTAAGATGCCTCTTTTTAAAGCTTCTGGACGTTCTGACCAAGGTAGTAAACCACCAGGGTTGACGTAGTATTGAGTTGCACATTGCAGTATTGCAGATGGACTATCATCAACGGCTAAATTCCCGAATAGATAGGTGAGTTTCGCTTCTGCTTGGAAGGCGACAACGCAAGCATGGTTGCAAGCACTCATACATTCAACGCCTTGAATGGAGAATTGATTTTGCAATTCCCAAGTTTGTGCAAGTGCTTGGAGTTGTTGTAATAGCTGCTGTCCACCACTTTCGCTAACTCGCTTGCCATCTTGCCACACACTGGCGCAGGTCGTGCAGACAAATAAAGTATGTTGTTTTTTGCTCATTGATTTTCAGGCGTTGCTGATTGATAGCATGAATTAGCCTTACGCATTTACCGCTAGGCGTTGTTATACTCCTACACTGTGGGTTCGTGGTAGCGTCTATAAAAGAGAAGCTAACGCAACGAGGAAGCTTAGACGCATTCGCTGTTAAGCGTTTGGTGCAGGTAGGCGTAAAGTTACCTCTAGCTTGGGTAAAGTAAATATGCAAAGCGAAAGATAAAATACAACTATGTTTTCCAGGTTGTATCTATAACCTTCTGTGTAAGTATTGATATCTATAAGGAAATATCTACAATCTCATAGAAATTTGTAGTGTGTGGCGTATATATGACGCTATGAGACAGTGATCCTCTTTAATGGGGAGAGTATTGATTGCTATATTCATCTGTACCTCGCAGATAAGAATTTGTTGTACTTTCGGCGGGCATTCTGACTTTGAGGCATAAGCCCCATTACAGCTGCGGGACAGCGCCGGATTCACACCGGACTTTCCCCGTTACCTCTGATGGCTGACCCCCACCAGAACCGAGTTGTTATTGAGAAAATAGTACCACAGCAATGATGCTGAATTTCAGCCGCTACTTAAAACGTAAAGTAATCCCCAGTGTACCAGAATCAGCAAAAGCTAGGGCGATCGCATAACTAAGTAAAACATTTCATTAATTCCCAGATCATTCTCTGCGTATCTCTACGCTTACCTTTGTGTATTACTGCCCTAAAAACTGTAAAACTTTAATGTGCAATATAATAACTCCTGTATTTTCTATTAGGTATTATTTATGTTCCATCGGAGAAAATTCTTAAAGAGAGCAGGATATACAACTCTATCTGCTTTCTTAACGATGGGGTTTTTACAAAGGGATAAACAGAGGGATATCCGTAGTACTGATATTGCGGCAATTAATACCAATTATCCCTTGAGGCAATTAGCTGCTGCCAAAGGAAAACGCTATGGTGCAGCAGTTGACAGTGAAGCTCTCAAAAAATATCCCGAATACGCAAAATTAATTGCCCGTGAATGCTCAATTGTAACACCCAATGGCGAATTAAAATGGAATGCCACTGAACCGCAGCCTGGATATTTTACTTTTGAAGCAGCTGATGCGATCGCTAACTTCTGCCAAAAGAATAACCTGAAAATGCACGGACATACCCTGTTCTGGAACATGGCAAGACCAGACTGGCTTCCTTACCCTCCTACTCTACCCATGATTGAACGGCACTTTAACGGTGTGATGGGGCATTATCGCAATAGTCAGGTTTTAATATCTTGGGATATCGCTAATGAAATTATTGCCTACAATGAAGACGAAGCTAAGGCCTCTACCTACGGCTTACATAAAGGCGTAAAACCAGAATTAATTCGAGATGTGTTTTTAATCGCCGCCTCGGTGGATAGTAGCAAGAAATTTTACCTCAATGATTTCTCCATTGAAGGTGATACCTGGAGATCCAGGTATTTCCTAAAAATGATTGAGTATCTCAAGAATAATGGCGCAAAGATAGATGGGGCAGGTATCCAGTCCCATATGTGGTTTTCTACCAATTATCCTTTTGATGAAAAAGGATTTGTTGGTGTTTTAAAAAGGCTCAAGGAACTGGAAGTTAAACCAGTAATTACCGAACTAGATATTATTATTGATACCCCTCTACCAGACACTATCGAAAAGCTCGATCAAATGGTGGCAGACTCTTATAAGCGTTATCTTGACTTATGCTTTGCTAACGGAGTCGATACCATCATCACCTGGGGTATTACTGATCGCTATAGCTGGATACGTCACCCTGATTGGATGCCGCAAAAATTTAGAGGAAATCCCAGCTACCATAAGTTTTTGCGTCCACTTCCCTACGACGAGAACCTAAAACCTAAACTTGCTCGTAAAGCGATCGCTCAATCTTTCATCAAGGCCACTTCTTCAAGATGACTCAAATAGGTGCTATCTATTTGCTAGATAATACCCTTCATAAAAGCAGCCTCTTCAAGTCTATTCATATAGGTACTGCATATTTGCTAGATACTAGTAGTCTGCCAAGTCAACTCTGCAAGGTTAATAGGGGCAAAAAAATCGCCTTCTCCGCCTTCTCCCCCTGCTTCCCCTGCTTCCCCTGCTCACCTTAGCCTAGCAATTTTGGGTTGGTGAACTACTAGCCGTCATATTCCTGTTTCCTGCTAGAGCTATAAACCCAAATTTGAGAAGGGTGTAAGCGTTTTAACACCTACACCCCTTATTCAAAACCTTGATGTTGATTCAAATCAATGTGCGCCTGTCTTCTGAATCACAACTTTAAAGGTTTGTAACAATATTCTCCAATCCAGCCAGATAGACCAATTTTCGATATAGTCCATATCTAGTTTGAACGCGTCATCAAAATTATCAATGTTGGAACGTCCAGAAACTTGCCACAAACCAGTGATACCAGGAAGAACTTCTTGGCGAATAAAATGATTATTCTGAAACTTCTGGACATCACGCATAGGTAAAGGACGAGGCCCGACAAGGCTCATTTCTCCCAAGAACACATTAAATAATTGCGGTAATTCATCCAAACTATAACGGCGTAAGAATTTCCCGACTCTTGTGATGCGAGGGTCGTCTTTCATTTTGAAAAACACACCATCTTTCATTTCGTTTTTAGCTTCTAAAGAGGCTTGAATTTTTTCCGCATTGGTCACCATTGTCCGGAATTTCCAAATCTTAAAGGTTTGGCGATGTAAGCCAACACGTTCTTGCTTGAAAAATACCGGGCCAGGAGAATCAAATTTGATCACCAAGGCGATCGCCACATATACGGGTAAAAGTAAGATGATGAGGATGGAGGAAAAGCAGAGATCGAAAAATCGCTTCATCCAAAAATCACCGCCAACAATCAAAGGTGCAGGGATTGTGGGGTAAAAGACCTCTCCAATCATATCGAACGTAGATTTAGGGAGAGAAAATTCACTCATTGTTGGCAACAAACGCAAGGTAATTCCAGCATTGTAAAAATACCAGCAAAGGAACAACCGATTTTTGATAGTATCCCAAGCAATAAAAACTTCATCTACATTTTGAGCGCGAAGATATGCAAAAGTTCTTTCTCTATTAGCTAAATCTAAACATTTAGAGTTAGCATAACCTTGAATTGCAAAGTAATTCTCTCGTTCTAGCAGCTTTACATGATAAGGCTCTTTTTCTTCACCATCAGCAATAATAAAAATCCGGTGACGTACTGCGCCTTTTTGACGGATGGAATTGGTAAAGAAGTTAAATAAATAACGAAAAGTGCAAATGAAACTGATGGACAATAACCAATACACTAAAAAAGTTGTATAGGAAATATAAGTGTTTTGCCCATAGAGAACCTCTACAAATAACAACAATACAGATGATAAAGAAATGGCTTTAACTACCCCTGCATAGTTTCGCCTGTGAATACCTGCTTTATAAAGCCCTGTTGTTTGAAATATAGCGATCGCCAAGCTCAAACTGAGCAGCATAAATGATATGTTATGGCTCGAAATTAATTCAATAGGATTACTAGATAAAACTGCTAGATTCCAGGCGGAGGCTATAAATATTGCGTCCAGAAATACCAGAATTACTACACGCATTAATCTAATAAACAATCCCCTCTGAATTCTAGGACTGTTAGCAGAGCGTAAGTCTGGTTTTAAACTTTCTATGGAAATATTGCCAGAAACCATGAGTATATTATTCCTCCATCTTATATCAGTATTGACAACAAAAAAATATCAGCTATGACTGCAAGATTTATGCAAAATCAATCTTCCTAAAAGTTTTCATAACATCCGTTTATTCTTTGAATAAATCAAATAATCATGTTTTTACTGTTATTTATTTAGGAAAATATTGTAATCATTAGTATTTAAAAACACAGAATTGAATCAACTTTACGTATTGATTACACGAATATCAAAGTCTGGCAAATTAGCGGCAGCTTATTTTGATTGACTAGATAAACTCCAAATTTCTCGTAAGAAGAGAGTGCCTAAAAACCACGGCTCAAGTAAGTAACGTCTCCACAATCTAGTTGGTTCGGTCAACAACCTATACAACCATTCCAGCCCCATTCTTCCCATCCAACGAGGTGGTGTGGGTATCGCTCCTGCCACATAGTCTAGGCAAGCTCCACTGGTCAAAATAGCATTGGGTTGAATACGCTCTAAATTTTGGGAAATCCAATGTTCTTGGCGTGGCATCCCCATCCCCACCATTAATACATGGGGTTTGTATTCATTGATGGTCTTAATAACAGTCAGATTTTCTTCGCTCTCTTCACTAGTATCAAAGTAGCCATGAGAGCAAGTAATTTGTAACCCAGGAAACTTTCGGCGCAAAATACCTGCCCCTTGTTCAGCAACGCCTGGTTTAGAACCTAGATAAAATATCCGCCAACCCTTATTGGCTGCTTCCTCCATGAGAGGCCATACCCAGTCCGCATAGGTTACTCTCTGTTCCCTCTTCATAGGAAAACCTAGAAGCTTGCCAATGAAAACTATAGGCATACTATCAATATGGATGTATTCTGCCTTAGCATAAAAGGCTTGCATTTCTAAGTCTTTGTGAAACAGATAAAGACTGTGCAGGTTGTGATTAGCGATAATCCATTTTTTTCCCTGCTCAATAGACTCTCCAATTAAACAATTTAATTCAGGGATAGAAAGAGCATCTACGCTTACCCCAAGAAGTTTATAAGAAGGCCGCTTCTTCATGACTTATAGCTATTTTGTAACTCTAAGAGTCTGGAACACAAAAAAACCAAGGTTTTTATAATTAATTGGTTAAGTCTATATTATCATTTACCTACGTAAATACACTAAGTTTTTTGGTTAAATATTTTGTGAAGAGAGATATATATTGTTAAGATTCTATGGTCTTCATCAGTATTTCTGCTGTATGTTTAGCCTTGGCACTCCACGAGTATTTTTCTCTAATCAAAAAATATGCTTGTTGGACAAGCTCTTGAGATTCATCAATATTTTTAGTAGCTTCCACAATCGTATTAGCGACTTCTTCGCAGGAGTATCCAGATATTAAAAGATGCTCCTTGTGTTGAAAGTCTTCTAAACCTCGCAAGCCTTCTGGTGTTGAGACAACTAACTTTTTACTGGCAAAAAAATCTAAGGCTTTATTGCGAGCGCCACCCGCTACTGCTTGCTTAGGAAATGGCAGCAAGGCAAGGTCTGCGTATTGAAGATGGTCAAGGAAATCTTCACGTTTAGGTAGAAACCCTAAGAAAGAAATATTAGAGGGAATGGGTTCTGCAATATCGCTACTATCCCTACCAATAACAATAAAATGAATGTTTTGCTGATGACTCTCAAGGGATTTTGCCACCTCCATAGTCATGGATACAGACATATCATTAGTAGGAAACTGAAATGTTTTAGGAGCGATGACGACTACTATTTTGGCTGGTCTCAATGCTTGGTAAGGGTCTTGACCTAAACGAGATTCGTTATTCAGTAAGTCTTCAGCTACTCCATTACCTATACAATAAATATTTTGATGACTCTTACCATACCACTGGGAAATTAATTGAGGTGTTGATTCACCCGCCGCAATTATCGGGCATCCAGATAAAACTAATAGTCCTTGAGCGATATATGTTTTAATTAATTGGGTAAATTCCTTAAAAGGATTGGCTACAGAAAATAAGCGTGTCCAATATTCATACGGAGAAAAAGTATGAAAATCTAATACCAGGGAAAAATTATTATTTTTCCTTAAATTTTTTGCAATGAGAGCAGCTAAACCAGGTAACGTTTCTTGAGCATAGACAATATCTGGTTCAAATTCATCAATACACTTTTGAATATTTTGAATGTACGACTTCAGACTGCGTGAGCCAATAGAAAGAGAAGGGGCATAGTCTACAGCCGAACAGTCTAGACCCAACTGAAAAACTTGAAAGTATTCAGTAAGATTCTGTCCTAAGTAAAAAGGTCTAGTAAAAGCGCCAAATGGCTGGCTAGAATCAAGATTAGAAACAATTAGTAAGCGTTTACCCATAACAAAATTAAGATATTTTTTCTAATTCAAGGCAGGTATTTTGGCAAATTAGTTTAATTATGGAATAAAAGTAATATCGCTAATTCAACTATATTTTATAAATACCTCTACAGGCGTAATTAAACTTCTGATTTCGTTGATTCTGTGTCTTCGGAAAAGGTAGGAGAAGCTGCCAAATTCTTGTAACCAATGATTGCTCTGATATAAGGCAAAAACCAATAAAATATCCAGAATGGCCCAGAGTGTCTGCTACAAAATGTAGTCCAGGGTTTCAACGGAAATCCTTTAATTTGTAGAATTTTTTGCAAGCGTTCTAATACAGTAAGATTTGTATCTACCCAGCTATTACGGACGGAATTTTTATTACAAGTCCCTATATATCCGGGTGCTACCCATACATGACAACCTAGTTTACGCGCTCTGAGAGCGTAATCTAAATCTCCCAAACTGTGAATAAAAGCAGTATCAATATTACCAACTTTCAGGGTGACACTATGAGGAATGAGAACGCAGTTACCGTACATAGCATCACATTTTTGTACATCTAAAGTTGGTTCTAAAAATTCAAATTTGTTAGAATACCACTTTTTCGATTTCACGGCCCCGCCATAAGTGGCTTGCTTCGTAATCGGGTCTTGAGTCGAACCCACTACAATTGATTCTTCATAACCTTTGGCTGCCAAATTTTGATGAACTTGGAATAACTGCTCTAAAGCATCAGCTTCGAGAAATGTGTCGTCATTCAACCACAGGTAGTAATCGTATTGATTTTTGATAGCTTCACCAAAGGCTAGGTGCATTCCCCCAACCCAGAATAAATTGCCATCACCCTGAAGAATTTTCACATTTGGATATTCTGCTGTAATAAACTCTGCTGTACCATCAGTGCTACCGTCATCAGTTAAATAAACATCAAAATGTTTTTTTTGCTGATATAGAGCTTGTAAACAAGCAAGAGTGGTATTACGTCGGTTGTGGCAAGTCATAATTACGGCTAGGGTTGGCTGCTCCATCTCATTTACCTCATATAATTTTTCTGAAAACAATCTTTAAACATAGGAAAACTTCCTTTATTTTGGCAGATTGAATTTTTAGAATTTAGCTGTCTTCTCTATCAAACTACTCAAATTAATTTTTATATTGAATTTCTGTAGTTTTTGCTCTATTCTTCTGATTGCTAACATATATCTATGTAGAACTGATGTGCGAGACATATTAAGTCTGACAACTTCTTGAGATAACCACTGATACTTATCAGAGGTAATATTGAATTTTTTCAATTTTCTAATCTGTGTATTCCAGTCGTTATAAAAAAACAAATTGAAATAATGAATGGATGTAATGTCATCCCAATCCTGCAACCGTAGTTCTGGTGATAAGCGATTGTGTAAAGGTAGAGGATAACTGTAGTTATGAGAGAAATGTTCTACATTATCTGTTAAGGCACATAGTGTCACAGACAAGACGGACTGTTCGACAAAGTAAATGCCTTGAGGAGGAGTTATATCCAGGTGCATTACTTTGGTGAAATTTTCTTTCCAAGCTGTAAATATACCTGCACTTCTTCTCACAGCAACTAAACCAGAATTCCAATAGGCTCTAATTCTTTTATTGCCGATGGGTGTGTTAACAAATATCTCACGCTTGACCCCCAACACTTGGTATAATTTCTGCCAGTACCATTCTTGAGGGTCTTGCGAACCTGTCGAGCCGATTCCTTGACCATACTCAGGACGCACCCGCACGTTACAATTTTCCGGCAGTAAAAATTCTGTTGGTTCTGCAAAAAAGCATTTATCGCTATCTAAAAAAACTAATATTTCTGCATCAATATTCTGTTCTGCATAGGCACAAACTAAGGGTTTATTTGCTAAGTAATATTCATGAAATTCTTGGTTAATCGGAATTTGTTGGTGAATGACCTGTAATGAAACAAAGGCTTCTTGGGTTTGCTGGGATATTGGCTCACCAACTCTAGGGTGAAAACTATATATGGGTGTATCTTTTAAATTGCCACAGAACTTACGAATACTGGTAGCCAGCATTAAGGATTGGGCTTCTAATCGACCAGGTTCTGTACAAATTATAAAAGCTAAAGGTATTGACATAATAATTACTTATAAAATTTAGTTACCAGTAAAAACTAATTTTTGATATCCAATATTTCCTGAAAAAGCGCTGAATAGCGACGGGCTTGAAGTTCTAAGGTAAATTCTCGTTCAGCTTTTTCTCTGGCGTAAAATGATAGTTTTTGCAGTCTCTGTTCATTTTCTAGTACCCAGTTAATTCCTTGAGCAAAATCTTCGGCTTCGTAAGGTTTAGCCAGATAGCCGTTTTGCTGATGGTCAATAATATCTTTTAAGCCAGTGGCGTTAAATGCTACAACCGGAGTACCACAAGCGAGTGATTCAGAGGCTGTCTGTCCAAAAGACTCTTGCAGAGATGGTACTAACATGACATCTGCTGCTGAGTATACGGTTGCTAAGGAGATATCGTCGTGCAAGTGTCCTAAGTAGTGGGTTTTGAAGCCTAAATCAATTGGTTTTTCGGGTCGGGATGCGCCAAAAATAACTATTTCTAAGTTATCGCCCCAAGCAGACTGGCTCAGTTGCTGTAAAGCTGGTTGCAACAGATGAAACCCTTTGTTTCTATCACTGGTTGCTTGTATCGCTCCGAACAGTACCAGTTTTTTATCTTGGGGTAGATTGAGTATCTCCCGCGCAGAATGTTGACTAATAGGACGGTATTTTTGCGTATCTAGTCCGTGAGGAATCACTTCTATTCGTAAATTTTGAAACAAAGGACTAGAACGAGCGCACTCTGCTAACCAATGACTGGGTGAAACCAAGGTGATATTCAGGTTTTTCCAAGCTTTGGCTTTACGTTGCCATATCCAGCGTGATATGTCTTGTTCATGATCACTATTAAGTTGAGGACAGGCTCCGCAGGAAACTTGATAGCGATCGCATTCTCCAATAACGTGACATCCTCCAGTAAAGTCCCCCGTGTCATGAATAGTCCAAACTAGAGGTTGTTTCAGCTTTGCGACGGTTTCTATTTGCATAAATCCTCCTCGAATCCAGTGCAGATGGATAATATCAGGAGCGATTTTGGCCACTTTAGAAGCTACTGTATCAGGCAACCACTGAACCGAATATGGGTTATTACTCCGCTTGGGATAAAACTTTAATGGTAAGGCATCAAATGTGAGTTTTGCTCTAGCGATTCCTTGAAATAGTCTAATTTCGGGTGCAATCACTGTTTTGTCATTAGTTAGTTTCTCTTGCACCAGCATCTGTGAGTTGACACCAATATACCGTAGTCCACAATGCAATCTATAGGCAGCACGAGCTGCACCACCATCAATATCAGATTTATTGATTAGTAAAACATTCATTATTTACTCCCTTACAGTTATTCGACTCGACGGCATAAATCCTTCTTTGATACCCATGCGTATTCGTTGATAGCTAAGACTTAAGGATAAGGAAGTTGTGATATACATTAACCAATTCCAACTCGGAGTTAGTAATCTGGCTTCGGAAAAATTGACGATAACAATGATAATCAACATTTGCATCGGCCAATAATCTTCTGGCTTTTTAGCCATTGAAATAATTCGACCTAGTGCTAGGACAAAAAATCTCATAAATCCGGCTACAAATACCAAGAAGCCTAAAAATCCTATGTCTAATAACATTTCCAAGAAGCCATTATGGGAGTTACTTGCCCATTCGTAGGTCGCTCTAACATTAGCTGCTTCAGGACTATTCCAAAACCCGTAATATCCATAACCAAACCAAGGTCTTTCCCAAACTTTAGAAATTATTGGTTCCCAGAGGTCAACACGCCCATTAAAAGTTAAATCTTTACCTGAAGTACCCACTATGTTCTCAATATTAGTCATCAGTAATATCGTAGACAGTGTGAGTAATATTAAGGCTAAACCAATCATAATAACTTGTAATTTATAATTGGTTTTTTTGAAAAATCTGTAAAAAGGTAACAGCAGGATTATTGTTAATAAAATTGTCAAAGATGTTGTAGAGCGAGAAAGGATAATGAGGGATGTAGCTGCACCACATAATGTCCACATCAACCAAGTATATTGATAATTACTTAAGGCTAGGTGCAGAAAAATTCCTGCACTCCACGCCATCATGTATCCCAATTCATTTTTATGACCATAAATTCCACTCCACATTCCTGCTAATTCAGGCGCTTTGTGAATATAATCTGGCAGTAATGCGGAGAAAAACAAAGATAATAACGTGGCTACGCCAAGAGCTAAAGCTATGAGTCTTATTTGCTCTCTCATGGAATAGCGCATGGCTAAATATATTGCTAACAAATATACTCTTATTAGCCCTCTTGTATAGTTAAGCGCAGTCCTAATATCTTCTGACCATAAGAGAGATAATATAACTATTCCCAATAAAATGAACTGTAAAGGATCTTTGGTAATGACATATAAAAAACCTTTCCAGTAAGAGATGATGAAAAAGAAGAGAATTAAATATGAAACTATATTGAATAAAGTATCTAGCTTGTCACCACCTAAAGGAGACGTTGAGATTTCTTGTGCAGGATGTATTGTTAATGCTCCTACAGCAATTAATAATAGTAATATGGTTAATATTTTTTCCGGTAGCTTGACATTCATAGTGCTATTTTAATCGTTGTAGTAATTTACAGAGCATTATTTATAGGATTTTGAATAATTAATTTTTTTCTTCAGTTCTTCTTTAAAAATATCTAAAGCCGTTGCTTTATAAACTGTTTTTTGTGTAAGAGTATCCGCTTCTACGTTACGAATAATGTATGGTGGATGCTTTAAGGGAAATTCCATTGCTTGGGTTGGTAGATTGATAAAAGAAAATTCTTTATTAGATGTAAAATGAGTTGCATCTACACCAACACCCACATTAGCCACTAAATTAACGTTGGGTGTAATGCTTAAACTACCCTGCATCCAACAAGCAAAAGTCCATTGGTAATCCCAAGTGATGCCGGTAGGATTGTCGTAAATAGTTTGAAAAGTTCTACGCCAATAATTGACTGCTTTGGAGTCGAGCAGAATGTCATATAAAAGATTTTGTGCTTGCACTTCTTGCCAGAGTTTGATGTTTAAATCATAATGCTGCCAAGCACGTTTCCAAGTTGCCCAACCCCAACAGTGACTATAGCGAGAAAAGTAATAACTATAATTTGTGCGTTTATTGCCAGTTTGGACATTTTGTGCGGAAATACTAGAAATCCTAGTATCATTTTGATATTTTTCTAGTAATTCTTCACTAAATCGGAAAAAGCTATTATGTGGTATGCAGTCATCTTCCAAAATGATTGTCTGTTCTACCTGACTGAATACCCAATCTAAGCCGCTAGAAACTCTCTTCGCACAACCTAAATTAGTATCTGCATAATTTTTGATAACTTCGCATTCCCAATCTACTCTGTCAATAATAGCCCTGGTTGCTTCGCACTTTTCGGCTTCACCTGGGCGGTCATTCCGAGGGCCATCGGCAATGACGAAAAGTTTTTTTGGTTTGACTTGTCGAATCGCTTGGAAAACTTTTTCCGTTGTTTGTGGGCGTTTAAAAATAATAAAAGTTACTGGTGTTTTCATATTGAGTATGAGTTAGTATTTTTAGTTAGTTTTAAACAGGCTAATATTTATAGAACAGCAGAAGTGACTGCAATTGAATCTTAAATATTTTTTGTGTTCTTCTATCGAAGGCATTGCAGAGGAAAGCTGCCGCAGCTTGGGATATAATTGTGGCGATCGCCGCACCGAGTCCTGAATATTGGGGAATTAGCAAAAAATTGAGAATAATGTTCAATATAGCCCCAAATACAGTCTTACCTAGAGTTACATGATTTAACCCTTCGGCAATAAACCAAGGTGATGACGCAAAACCAAGGAATACAAATATAGAAGTCCAAATATGTACGGCGAGTATTGCGCCAGCGCCTGCGTATCCATTACCAAACAACACCATAATTATTTTGTCAGAAAGGAAAGTCATTGGCACAGCGATCGCCAAAGCTATACAAGTTAGCAGCCGAAACAACTGTCCTAGACGCTGATAGTAAACCCCCTCTGACTGATCCTTCGCTGCATAAATTGATGGAGCCACAGAAGGGACAATCGCACCTGGAATAAAGTACCAAACTTCCGATATCCGCACAGCCGCAGAATAAACCCCTACCTCCTTATCCCCAATCATTTGACCCAACATGATCTGGTCAATTTTCATAAAAATCATGATGGCGAAGCCGGAAAAAATCAAAGGTAAACTCTCTTTGAGGAGTGTTTTCGCAACCTGAAAATTCCAACGCCATGACCAAAATGAAAATCCTTTAGACTGGTAAACAATAGCTAAACCAACTGCATTCATGGCAAATTCCGCCAAGGTAACCCAAGCAAATGCTAATAATGGTGCTTTTGTTAAAATCAGGGCTACTTTAATGAGCGTATTTAATAAAAAAGCTATATTTTTAGCAATAACAGCATATTTTGACTGCACCTGGGACTGGAACCATAACTCAATAGTGTCCGCCGCCCTAAAAATTCCCGCTATTGCTAAAATAGCCACTAAGGATATCTTCAAAAATTCCCGTTCACCTAAAAATATCGTAATACCAACTGCTAATAATACAGAGGCAATCCCTCCCAGAAATTTTAGCCAAAATGTGGTTCCTAAAATCTCCTCTTTATTTGATGATTCACGCACCACATGGCGAACCACTATTTCATCTAGACCTAAAGTCAAAACAGGAGTAAATAAAGTTACAAAGGCTAGTGCATAGTTAAACAGACCATACTGTTGCGCCCCTAAATAGCGGGCTATCCATACTCCCACCACCAAGCTAGCACCCATACGCAGGATGCGATCGGCAAATAACCAACCAGTATTAGCAATGATGGCACGCAAGCGAGAATGAGATTTTAATTTAGATAAGTTTGAAAGCCTTAATTTACTTAGCATTTTCAACTAGATTTTTTGCTATTTGTCAAAATTCATGATATTTAAAGAAAATAATCTGTGTTTTATTTGATTAATACTTACCTTATTTGTAGCTTCCCACTCATCAAAACTTTGCCAAGATAATTAAATAATAAAAATATGCCCTTAATTTTCCAATACAGGTTCTTTTCAAATAGAAATATGATTTTTAAATACGATATGAAATCTTGAGTATTAGGACATGGTATTGTTTTTAGCTCATTCAGCGATGTAAAAGCTAATAACAAAGGTAACTCTAAATTATTTTTTTGCAGAATGTAATTAAATAATGAATTGCGCTTCCAAAATCTCTTATATTCGTAATCTTTATCTGTATTTACGAATTTACTATTATGAAATTGATTGTTTTGATGTATTCTGTACCTTACTAAAGGTTGAGACAAATAAAATTTCTTTGCTCCTACTAAAGAAGCCCCCCAAACCAAACAATCATCAGCCCTAACCCGCCAATCTTCTGTATTGGGAATAGGTAAAACTTTCCTCAGGATGTCTCTACGCATTGACAATGTTGAAGTTATAGAGCCAATCCATTCTCCATTACATAAAGTTCTAATGACTGAATAGCCCAAATCTACATCTATTTCATAATCTTGAAATGTGCCTTCTACTGCTCCAAATTTTTTGTAGGCACAAAATACAAAATCACATTCACTACGTCTATTATAAAAATTCAGAATAGTTTCTAAATATTCAGGTTCATAAGCATCATCAGCATCTAAAAAAAAGATGATCTCTCCAGAGGCATTTAAAAAAGCTTCATTGAATGAAGATAGTTGACCTTGATTTTTTTCTTTTAATATATATTTAATATCTGATTGTTGAGCAAACTTAGCTATCACTTCAGAAGAATTATCTGTAGATGCGTCATCAACAATAATAATTTCATCAAATTTAATTGTCTGCTGTAAAGCACTAGCAACTGCTTCTGACAGAAAGTGTGCGTAATTATAATTATTAATTAAGCAAGACGTTTGAATTTTTTTTGTGTTCATGGGAAAGAGTCTGACAAGGGAACAAAAAACAAGAATGTTGGTTGATAAAAACCAATTTTTCCTGAACTCACAAAAAGATTTTTATTATAGTGTATTTAGTTGTAAGCGATTATTCCCATAATTTATTTGTGATATTTTTCGGAAAAAATAAATGGAATAATCGCTTCAAAAAACGTTCGCTGATATCCTCTACAATATCCTCATACTCAATCAACGTTTTCTAGACAACTTGCTTAAGCTACTAGATAGCGAATCTGGTTCAATTTGTCTGTATTTTGAGGAATAAATGTAACCGTTAGGTTCATTTTTAATATTCACTCCATTGATGACTATGCCTAAAACCTTTTGACCTGACTGAGTTAAAAACTCTTTAGCTGCATTAGCACTGTTAAAATCAACTACCCCCGGACGAACAACTAATAAAATGCCATCGGTCAGGGTACTTAATACAGCCGCATCTGCTATGCCTGTTAGGGGTGGTGTATCAAAGATAATAAAGTCGTAATCTCTAGCAAAGTTACTCATCAATGTGGCCATGCGTTGAGAATCTAACATGGCTACAGGATTAGGTGGTAAAATTCCGCACGGAAGTACCTCTAAATTTGGCATTACTTCTTGTACTGCTTCATCTAAAGTTACTTGACCAATCAGGACGTTGGTTAGCCCGATCGCATTAGATAGATCCCAAATATGATGTTGTATGGGGTGGCGCATATCTGCATCTACCAACAACACCCGACGACCCGCTTGAGCCATAGTTACAGCTAAATTTGCCGATACTTCTGATTTGCCTTCTTTAGGGACGGAACTGGTGACTACAATACTTTTGAGCGGTTTATCGGAACAGAGGAACTTTAAATTAACTTGCAGTATCTGATATGCGTCTCCCAGAGGGAAGTAAGGAATATCTCTACCAATGATTTTGGGAACAGCTCTATCAAGTCCTGGTATGGGTGTGTCATCCTTACCGCTTCTACCTAATGTAGGAATAACTCCTAAAACCGTGTATCTCAGGACTTCTTTAGCTTCCTTAACAGTCTTCACTGAGCGATCGATTAGGTCTATACTGAAGGCGGCAATGATACCTAAGAAAATACCAGCTACTCCACCACCAATAATAAATATAATTTTGCGGGGACCCTCTGGGAAATCGGGAACTAAAGCATAGGAAATGACCCGCGCATTGGGAATCTTTTGGTTTTGGGCGATGTCAATTTCTTGGCGTTTTTTCAGGAGAGTTTCGTAAGTTCCTTGTGCGGCTTGTAGCCTCCGTTCTAACTCTCGTTGGTTTTGTTCGAGTTTTGGTAAATAGTTGGCTCGTTTAATATATGCTTCTCGTTGTTGCAAGAGCGTACTGATTTGTCTTTCTAAACCAACGCGTTGTGATTCTGCACGAGTAATATCTGCTATGAGGCTTTGCTTCAGTTGCCCGACTTGCAAGCTTCCTTGGGTAACCTGCGCGTTACCTGCTACTTGTCCTGTGCGATCTTTAAGCAAGTTCTTCAGAACTACAATTTTTTCTTCTAAGCTAGTAATTGCGGGGTGTTCGGCTTCAAAGCGAGTACGTTCAACCGCCAATTTGCTTTCTGTTTCTTGCAGTTCCGCTAGCACTTTCTGCACTCCCGGCGCTTGGCTCAATTCAGATGCGATGACACCTTGTTGTGAATCAACTTGAGCTTGTGCGCGTAACTGTTCTAAACGACCTTTAACGTCGTTGAGTTGTGCTTGTGCTTCAGAGATGCGGTTGCTAAGTTTAGAAACGGTATCAACCGCTACGGTTGCTTCCTGTTCTAAAGCAATAATTTTATTGATTTCTTTAAATATCCGCAGTTCTGACTCGGCTTTTTTGACGCTTGTCTCAGCCTTAGGTATTTCCGCGATGAGGACTTGTTTAGCTGTTAGTGCTTCGTCTTGATTGGCTTTAATATTTAAGGCTATGTAACTGTCAATAACTTTATTGACAACTTTGGCAGCTAGTGCAGGATCATTACTCTTGTAAGAAAGCTGGACAACATCCGTGCCTTTGATTCCTTCTATATTTAGTTGTTTGGCGAAAATTCTAATTGATAGCGGTTTGCCATCTTTATCTTTAAGGTTAAGTGCTTTAATCGTTTGCTGAAGTACTGGATTTGAGCCAATAATTCTCACTTGAGTTTCCAAGGGATTGTCATTCACATTCAACGGTTCTAAACGACCAATATCCTGTGGTAAACCAGTAAGTGAGGAAGTGCGATTAGTTTTAATCATCACACTTCCTTCTGCTTTATATGAAGGCTTTTGTGAAAAGGCATACACACACCCAAGGGTTAGCGATAGTCCAAAAATTCCTACTACAGCTAACCAACGTCGTTGAAGAACTTCTACGTATTTGTGAATATCTACTTCTTCAAAACCTTGTAAAGAGTCCATTGTCATATATACAAACTTTTATAAAAAAGACTGTCGAAAGCAGATTATACCAGTGCTTATGCACCATTAACACTGTAATCTACTTAACAATTTTCATGTTTTCTGTTTACTATCAGGAAACAATTTTTAGTTGAATTCACTCATCAGTTAATATGAACTAATGAATTTTTTGCAAAGTGTACTATTTGGGTTTAACCCACACACAGAACAGAATACAGTACACAATCTTGAATCTTTCGAGTGATGAAAGCACCTTCAACACAGACAACTCATGCTCTTGTATTTGTTTAAAGTTCTACAAACAAAGTGACTTTAAAAAAAACCGAGCTAAAAGACTATCAATACTTAAACCCCAAAGCACCCAAAAAATTTTTTAGTTGTAATAAACACCTAATTGGTGCTAAATTACCGATAATCGGCAATCTTTCCCTAAAATATAACTAAGGAATACTAGTGGGTTTGTTGATTGATAAGTAAGTTGTTATTCACCAAAGATATTCCCTGATATATATGCTTAATCAGTCATATCATACCATGTTTATGTAAAAACACTTAATGAAACAAGTTTACGGAAAATTCATAGATTTCGTATTCTACTAGTAATCTCATAAGGCATTGTATTTCCCTACTTGTAATCATTCCGAGGGCTTCAGCCTGAGACAGCAAAGTATTGTGAAAAGTTCATATATAGAACAAAAGTAAAATTATTTAACGAGAGAATTATTTTTCGCCATGCTTGTAGACTGAGGAAAAGTTTTTATACTGTGGCTATCTCATAGGATTTACGTGAACAAGCTCGTCAATTAGCCGACCTATCAAATCAAGTTATGGCGATCGCTTTTTGTCTTCTCTTCACTAACAGATTAACCGATTGCAGACGTATTGAAAGATAAATTGTTCCCAAGGTGATTCCGCCCAAACGCAACCGTAGCAATTCCCCTACTTAACTGCTGCCTATCTACGCCAAATTTATCAAGCTCAATTTTAGATCAGTACGGCAGTGGACTGAAACTGAACTAGAACACGTAATAATAGTCAGTGATATATTAAACACATTCTTCAAGCACTACGAAAAAGATTATGAAGCGTTTAATCTCAACTGCTTTTGCTACTTCTAGGTATTGATCTGCCATCGTCTCAATTATGTAGCGGCAAGATAGTCTGGGTTAGTTTTTAAATTAGCCCTCTCCCGATGAAAAATTAAATTTGCACAGATAAAAAAGCGAATGATCGGAAGTCTAAATACTCAAGAAATTGCCATTGCGATCGCACTGTGTGAGGACGAATAGATCGATAAAACCAAACACCATACAAGTTGGATTTTGTAAAGCAGGGAGGCTGTTCAAAAATTCTACTGGAGAGTTACCCAAATTTGCGAAATGATTGGTGTTTGTGTTGGATACAGCAGCATCTATTAAACAATTGGGAGATTATTTATGAACGATATTGACTTGATAGTGTCTTCTGTGGTGACTCCACTATATGTCATCTTGGGTGAAACGATTCCCGTGTCTTGGACAGTAAAAAACCAAGGTACAGTTTCTGCCTTGGCAAACTACTGGTATGACTCTATTTACATTTCCAATGACCAGTTTTTAGACGACAGCGATACTTTTCTCTTCTATAAATATGGAGAACAGAATACGCCTTTAGCATCTGGGGAGAGTTATACAGTAACCGAGAACATTTCTATTCCCAACTCCGTAGCACGAGGTAATATCAGCCGTTACCTGTTATTTGTTACTGATGGATACAACAACCAGGATGAAACCGATGAAACCAACAATGTATTCGCCCAAGCCATCACTATAAATGCTCCAGATTTGGTCGTGACAGCAGCTAACGTCCCAAGCACTGCTGTATTGGGTGAGACGATTTCTGTATCTTGGACTGTTAAAAACCAAGGTACAGTTTCTGCTTTCATTGATTGGTATGACGCAGTTTACATTTCCGATGACCAATTCTTCGACTACAGCGATATCCTACTAGTCAACCGCAACACAGGAGAGGATACGCCTCTAGCATCTGGGGAGAGTTATACAGCTACTCAGGATATTTATATTCCTGGCGATGTCTACAACGGGCTACGCCAACAGTATCTATTATTTGTCGCTGATGGAGGATACTTCGGTGACAACCAAGGTGAAACCGATGAAACTAACAATGTATTCGCCCAAGCAATTACCATAAATGCCCCAGATTTGGTGATTACGGCTGCCAATGCCCCAACCTCTGCTGCATTAAATGAGACGATTTCTGTATCTTGGACTGTTAAAAACCAAGGTACAGTTTCTGCTTTCACTGATTGGTATGACGCAGTTTACATTTCCGATGACCAATTCTTCGACTACAGCGATATCCAACTAGCCAACCGCTACACAGGAGAGGATACGCCTCTAGCGTCTGGGGAGAGTTATACAGCTACTCAGGATATTTATATTCCTGGCTATGTAACAACTGGCGATGTCTACGACGGGCTACGCCAACGCTATCTGTTATTTGTTACTGATGAATACAACAACCAGGGTGAAACCGATGAAACTAACAATGTATTTGCCCAAGCCATCACCCTTGCTGCCCCAGATTTGGTGATTACTGCTGCCAATGCCCCAACTACGACTGTATTAAATGAGACGATTTCTGTATCTTGGACTGTTAAAAACCAAGGTACAGTTTCTGCTTTCGCTGATTGGTATGACAGTATTTTCATTTCCAATGACCAATTCTTCGACTACAGCGATATCCTACTAGCCATCCGCAACACAGGAGAGGATACGCCTCTAGCATCTGGGGAGAGTTATACAGCTACTCAGGATATTTATATTCCTGGCTATGTAGCAACTGGCGATATCTACGACGGGCTACGCCAACGCTACTTGTTATTTGTCGCGGATGGAGGATACTTCGGCAATAACCAGGGTGAAACCAATGACACTAACAATGTATTCGCCCAAGCCATCACCATAAATGCCCCAGATTTGGTGATTACTGCTGCCAATGCCCCAACCTCTGCTGCATTAAATGAGACGATTTCTGTATCTTGGACTGTTAAAAACCAAAGTACGGTTTCTGCTTTCGCTGACTGGTATGACGCAGTTTACATTTCCGATGACCAATTCTTCGACTCTAGCGATATCCTACTAGCCAACCGCTATACAGGAGAGGATACGCCTCTAGCGTCTGGGGAGAGTTATACAGCTACTCAGGATATTTATATTCCTGGCTATGTAGCAACTGGCGATATCTACGACGGGCTACGCCAACGCTACCTATTATTTGTTACTGATGAATACAACGACCAGGGTGAAACCGATGAAACTAATAATGTATTTGCCCAAGCAATTACCATAAATGCCCCAGATTTGGTGATTACTGCTGCCAATGCCCCAACTTCTGCTGCATTAAATGAGACGATTTCTGTATCTTGGACAGTTAAAAACCAAGGTACAGTTTCTGCTTTCGCTGATTGGTATGACAGTATTTTCATTTCCAGTGACCAGTTCTTTGACAACAGCGATACCTATATCACCGGCTACGATGCAGGAGAGAATACGCCTTTAGCATCTGGGGGTAGTTATACAGCTACTCAGGATATTTATATTTCCAACTATGTAGGAACAGGCGATGTCTACGACGGGCTACGCCAACGCTACCTGTTATTTGTTACTGATGGAGGAAACAGGCAGGTTGAAACTAATAAAACTAACAATGTATTTGCCCAAGCCATCACCATAAATGCCCCAGATTTGGTGATTACTGCTGCCAATGCCCCAACTACGGCTGCATTAAATGAGACGATTTCTGTATCTTGGACTGTTAAAAATCAAGGTACAGTTTCTGCTTTCGCTGATTGGTCTGACTATATTTACATTTCCGATGACCAATTCTTAGACTACAGCGATATCCAACTAGCCAGCCGCTATGCAGGAGAGGACACGCCTCTAGCGTCTGGGGAGAGTTATACAGCTACTCAGGATATTTATATTCCTGGCTATGTCTACGACGGGCTACGCCAACGCTACTTGTTATTTGTCGCTGATGGAGGATACTTCGGCAATAACCAGGGTGAAACCAATGAAACTAATAATGTATTTGCCCAAGCAATTACGATAAATGCCCCAGATTTGGTGATTACTGCCGCCAATGCCCCAACTACGGCTGCATTAAATGAGACGATTTCCGTATCTTGGACAGTTAAAAACCAAGGTACAGTTTCTGCTTTCACTGATTGGTATGACGCAGTTTACATTTCCGATGACCAATTATTCGACTACAGCGATATCCAACTAGCCAGTCGCTACACAGGAGAGGATACGCCTCTAGCGTCTGGGGAGAGTTATACAGCTACTCAGGATATTTATATTCCTGGCTATGTAGCAACTAGCGATGTCTACGACGGGCTACGCCAACGCTACCTATTATTTGTCGCTGATAAAGAATACTTCGGCAATAACCAGGGTGAAACCGATGAAACTAACAATGTATTTGCCCAAGCAATTACCATAAATGCCCCAGATTTGGTGATTACTGCTGCCAATGCCCCAACTACAGCTGCTTTAGGTGAGACGATTTCCGTATCTTGGACAGTTAAAAACCAAGGTACGGTTTCTGCTTTCGCTGATTGGTCTGACCATGTTTACATTTCTGATGACCAATTCTTCGACTCTAGCGATACTTATCTCACCGAGCGTTATACAGGAGAAGATACGCCTTTAGCATCTGGGGGTAGTTATACAGTAACCCAGGATATTTCTATTAACAACTTCGTAGCAACTGGCGATCATTATCTGTTATTTGTCGCTGATAAAGAATACTTCAGCAACTACCAGGGTGAAAGCGATGAAACTAACAATGTATTCGCCCAAGCCATTACCATTGCTGCCCCAGATTTGGTGATTACTGCCGCCAATGCCCCAACTACGGCTGTATTGGGTGAGACGATTTCTGTATCTTGGACTGTTAAAAACCAAGGTACGGTTTCTGCTTTCGCTGACTGGCCTGACACAGTTTACGTTTCTGATGACCAATTCTTCGACTCTAGCGATACCTATCTCACCGGGCGTTATACAGGAGAATATACGCCTCTAGCATCTGGGGAGAGTTATACAGCAACCCAGGACATTATTTATATTAATAATTCCGTAGCAACTGGCGATCGCTATCTGTTATTTGTCGCTGATGAATACAACAACCAGGGTGAAACCAATGAAACTAACAATGTATTTGCCCAAGCAATTACCATAAATGCCCCAGACTTGGTGATTACTGATACCAATGACCCAACCTCTGCTGCATTGGGTGAGACGATTTCTGTGTCTTGGACAGTTAAAAACCAAGGTATTGTTTCTGCTTTCGGTGACTGGTCTGACCGTGTTTACATTTCCAATGACCAATTCTTCGACTTTAGTGATACCTATCTCACCGAGCTTTATACAGGAGAAAATACGCCTCTAGCATCTGGCAGTAGTTATACAGTCACTGAGGACATTTATATTCCCGACTACCTATCAGCAGGCGAACACTACCTGTTATTTGTCGCTGATATATATAACAGCCAGGGTGAAACCAACGAGAACAATAACGTTCAGGCGGTAGCAATTAGCCTGTATGGCCAAGACCAAATTTTCAACGGCACATCTGGACGCGACACCCTAACTGGTAATGATAGCAACAACCTGATCACTGGTTTACAAGGGGCAGATACCCTTACAGGTGGTGCTGGTAGCGATCGCTTTGTCTATACCAGTATCCGGGATGCGGGAGATACAATTACTGATTTTGTGGTTGGTACTGACAAAATTGACTTGAGCCGATTATTCCAGAGCTTGAGTTTGGAAAGCCTCGACTATGAGAGTGCAACCAGCCAAGGCTACTTGAGTTTTGGGATTCAGCAAACTAATACTACTGTCTTGATTGACCTAGATGGCACAACAGGTCGCGCTCGTCCAACACCGTTATTAACTGTCAACAGTGTATCTCAAAGCACCCTAGCTCAGTCTGATAACTTCGTGTTCTAAGTTGCAGTGACCGGAAGCATCATTAGTCATTTGTTCTTCCCCTCGAATTGAATCAAGTTTGTCAGAACTCTTAAATCCTACCTATTCAACAAATAAATCTCATGAACATTTCCACATTTATCAAAAATCCAACTTTCAAAGTCGGTCTTGCCAGCCTTGGCAGCTTGGGAAGTTTAGCAATCACTACCTCTGCCCTAGCTGCCCAATTAGACTTTAGCAGTTGGCAAAAATTTGGCGATGTCATTACCCCAGAAGGCGGAGCTAATCTGTCCACTGCCAGTTTACAATTTCAAGATGATGCCCCCGCTAGTGCTGGTGCTTTCAACTATTCCGGTATACCCGCAGGTGATGCAGGTTTTTATCCAGACTTGCAAAATTTTCTCGCTTTAGCTGATCTCTCTGACTTGGATATTGGAGGATTTGTATTTGAGGGGTCTGCAATCAAAAATACACTTACTTTAGCGGCTGGTGATACTTTAAGCTTTGATTGGAACTTCCGCACTAACGAGACACTGAACAAGGACTTCGCCTTTCTGTTGGTGAACGGTACACTGATTAAGTTGGCTGACTTCACTGATGCAACCCAAGCTGACAGTCCCTTTCTTCAAAAAACAGGGATTCGTTCTTATACCTTTAGTACTCCTGGAACCTACACCTTCGCCTTGGGAGTAGTAGATGTAGATGATTATGGGACTACATCGGCTTTGGAGATTAGTAACGCCAAGTTAGAGAGAGTTCTAGTTCCTGAACCAAGTACTATCTTGGGTTTATTTACCGCACTGGGTTGCAGCGTCATAAGGCGGTTAAGGAAAAAATCCACTTAAATACTAAGAGCCAAAAGGCTTTGAATAACAACTGCCATTATCCTATCGGTTTGATTCCACAGACAGTAATCAAGCGTCCCAGCAGTGTGTGCAGTCCAAAACGACTGTCATCTTGAGCAAAGTAGCAAATCGGGCGTTGTTTATCTTTGACACTGACAACTGACGACACTCTATCTCATTGTGGGTGGAGTGTTCATCCCTTATTTACCCGGCAGAAATCGGTTGTCAGTCCCGAACTATGGCGTGTTATTTTAGTTGCTGCGGCAGTCAAGACCAAGTTTCCCTGGGCATCATAAACCCAGCCTTGAGCCTCAACAATAGTATCAGCAGCAGTGTTTTCCTCTTTGGGTAAATTAGTTTCTATGTGAGCAACAGTATTGACATCATTAACAGTTACCCAATCCGTAATTACCGCCGTGTTATCTAAGATTTCGTAGGGATTTGTCGGTATACCACCGCGTCCAGTAATAATAAACTGATTTTGTCTTTGTGCCGTCGCTTCATCAATCCGGCATTCTTGAGAGATTTGATTAGACACATCAACAGCCTCTGATGGAAGTTGGCTTAAACTTTGACTAGGGTCTACATCAGGGCTAGTAATTTCCACTGCACCGCTTAACTCAGGACTAGCACCAGTAGCAGTAATATCGCTATTGGCGGTGCGTTGATTGCGAAATTTGGTTCCGAAAATATTTTGAGCATTGATGTTGATTCGACCACCGCGAAAATCAGCAGAATTAGCACTAATATCACTATTTTGAATAGCAACTAGAGTGTTAGTGTCAATGTTTATATTGCCACCAATGACATTATTGCCTGTGGCGTTAGTGGTGAAGCTACTGTCACGAGATAGAATGAGATTGTGCGATCGCAGATTGATATTTGCTTGCGATCGCTTAGAGTCACTCCCATTATCACGAGTATCAGCACTGATAAAAGCTTGATCATCCAATCTGATTCTACGAGCATTAATATTTAAGTTGCCTGCACTCCCCTTACCACTACTCTGCACTGCTACTCCTGCTCCCTGCTGAACATCCAATACATCCGCGTTCACTGTGAGTTTACCAGCGCTACCAGTAGAGTTTGCCGTTGCTACAGTAAACAAGCCACTAGAGAACGAAGCATCAGCAGCAGTACCGATTAGTTTGATCTCAGAAGCTTGGACAAACAAATCTCCACCTTTACCCGCCCCGAAAGTGCTAGCACTAACTTGTGCGCCATCACGTACCACTAAGGTGGAGGTATCAATCTTTAAACTACCAGCATCTCCTGTTGCATAACGATTAGCTTGGGCAAACAAGCCACTGGTAATATTCCTCTGAGGAACACCAATTAGTTTTATCCCCTCAGCAGCCTGCACAAATAAATTACCACCCTGAGCCGTACCAAAAGTACTAACACTGACTTGCGCCCCATCTCGTACTAATAAATTACCAGTGACAATTGTCAAAGATCCCGCATTTCCTGTAGCTGAAGAACCCGTTCTCGTGAACAAACCACTAGCAACCCCATTAACAGCAGTACCAATCAATTCCACCTTATCAGTAGCATTGATGATTAAATCTCCCCCTTTACCTGCTGAAAAAGTATCAGCACTAATTCGCCCTCCATTTTGTGCTGTTAACTCACCAGTGTTAATTGTGATCATGCCAGCATCACCGGAAGAAACTGAGTCAGTAAATATACCACTAGGTAAACTATCTCTGCGTAACACCCCTGTGATTAACAACTCTTTTAAGGGGCCAACAGTTCTAGGTACTTGCTCATCTAGCTCTGAATCGTTAGGCCAGTTCCCAGGAATTGCACCTTTGGGAGAAGTACCAATTATTAGCACCTTATCAGAAGCATTTACAGTCAAGTTGCCGCTTTTACCAGCACTCAAATTTCTAGCAATTACTTGCGCCCCATCTTCAATTCGCAACACACGAGTATTAATCGTCAGGTCTCCAGCCTTAGCATCACCATCAGTTTGGCTAAACACACCACTAGAATATACTTCGTCAAATGAACTACCCCGCAAAGTCACTGAATCTGAGGCATTGATAGTTAAAATAGCTTTTTTTGACATATTACGGACAATAATGCCGGAAAATGCACTAGAAGAATTAGTGATAATTTGTGAGCCATTCTCGACTAATACATCTCTCGTATTAATTGTTAAATTTCCGTTGGCTACGTCACCATCCGAAGCTGTGGCATAGATACGGCTAGGAGTACCTTTGAGATCACTTGTCAGTTCCACCGCATCTGAGGCATTCACCTCCAGATTACCGCCGTTTATACCGATGAAAGATTGATTATTCAGTAATAATTTACGAGTATTAATAGTATGATTTCCTGGCAAATTATGGGAACTTCTAGTATCAATTGCACTGCTATCCATTAACTGAACACTCTCTTGTGCATTGACCGTTAGATTACTAAACACATTCAAAGACGCATCTTGAATGACAATATTTTTTCCTGTGAGATTGAGATCACCTAAACTATTAATATTAGTGCCTGAAGATAGTTGAATATCACCAAATTCAGATACCTCGTCAAATTTAAACAAGAAGCCTGAATTGACTGATTCAATGCCCACTAAACCTGCTGATGCAACACTGCCTATTTCTATCCGTCCTTCGGACTTTATAGTACTAAGATGAGCATTTTCTAAAATAACATTTCCACCAATTAACGCTAAAGTTTGACTGCCTTCAACTTGCAGCGTACTAGGCTGATATATTGATTTTCCTTGTAACTGAATGCTGCCAGAATTAGCCCCATATTGCAAACCAATAGGAATTGTGACATTGAGTAAGGGTGTAACACTTGAAGGTTTAGCCAGAAACTCTCCACCCTCAGCAAATCTGACACTATCAGCAGTACTAGCAACGAAAGAACCCTGAATATTTATCTGAGCATTAGCCCCAAAAATGATTCCATTGGGATTAATGAGAAATAAATTAACCCTGCTTCTAGATGTGATTAAGCCATCAATATTGGATACTTCTCCACCAGTAACCCGACTAAAGATATTTAGAATATTTTCAGTACTATTAAAGTAAGCATTTTGACCTTTGAGTAAGGAGAATTTGCTAAAACTATGAAATAGATTGTTGCCTATTGCTGTTCCGCCATCAATGATGAAGCTAGTATCACCATCTTTACCAGAAGTAACAGTAACATTAGTGTTTTTAGGTAGTGTACTATCTTGAATAATTCCAGCGTTGCTAGGATGCTCAATGCCAGTTATTGCACCTACGCCTAACATGATAGAGATACATATTTTGATGCAATGACGGCTCATCTTTGCTCGTATTCGTAAGCGGTTAATAAGAAATTAGTATACTCCTATATAGGGGTGGAATTTAATTTTTGCAAAAAATAAAGCATTTTTGGAGTAAATAGAATGGAGATGAAATACTCACTCAAGTATTGGATGAGTATTAACTAAGCACCTACACATATTTTAAAAATCTATGGTTTAAGCTAATGTACAGCTAAATTGTATAACTAATAACAAGGGCTGTTAACTGTTAACTATTGACAGTCAACGGTTAACAGTTAACAGCCCTCAAGATGGATTGTGCAACTTGAAAGCAAAATAGCTTAATGTGTATTAAATAATAAACGTAACTGCACATTTCTGGCTTTTGGTGTAATACGAAAAATCCTCACCAACAAGGAGGTGAGGATTTTGTTAATTACACAATGATTGACTATTAATGTACAACTAATGACTCGCCAAAGTGAGTGATAATTTTCTCAAAGCCTCAGGCTCAAAGCAAAATTAAAAATTCAAGCTTGGCCAGTCTGGCTGACGATAATAGCGTGTCATATCGTCAAACTTTCGCAATTCTACACGGCTAATCAAAAATTCTGGCGCACTTAACAGCCATTTTTGACTTAATTCAGATAGCGTATCACTGAATTTTGTCCTGTCTAAATCTGATGAAACATCCCCAAAATAACCTAATGTTATATGAGCAGTAAGATGATAATGTTGTTCAATCCCCAAGGCTATTAATTTGGGATTCTGGTAAATTGTGCGACGGAATTTAATGACCTGCTCATAACAACGTTCATCTTTTGGTACTAAACAAACAGCAACAGCCCTTGGCATGAGAATCAATCCCAACATCTGCCAATAAATCGGATCACTCCCTGATGTTAGAGATTCTTGATATTGCTGTAATGTGTCGCCTATGCAAGAGCGTAGTTGTTGCTCAAAGTCAGGATTTTTTTCACAAGCATCACGGTAAGCACTGTCCCAAATCAAATCTGCCAAAGTTAAATGGAAGCTTGGGGGAGGTACAGGAACTATCAAACCATTGTTGATAGGTAACTGTAACAGTTCGTCTTGATAAGCTTGCACCTGAGTATAAAAACCAGAATTTTCCGAATCTTCTGCCGCCGATGGAGTAATTAGCGTGTACCCAGGAAAAGGTACTGCTTGCCTAGATCCCGAAGAAGGCTGAAACTTATATGATTCCTGAATATGCTGGGCTTGGGATCTCAACGCTTCTGGTAGTGTCAGTCTTGCTACCCGATTTAGGTAAGTTTGATAGTTATCGTCCAATCTTCATTGCCTCGCATTCTCACTTGATAGATTTTAAGAAAAATCACACAACTTAACAGACTGATTTAAAAAGTAGTTAGTTTTTTTCTTAAAGTCATGTTATCAGTAGAGGTCACGAATTCCCCACCCTTCCATCCTCTCATAACAATTTTGCTTTGCTCAACTACTAAAAACTTTGGTACTTCCTATGCTAAGTATAATTACAAACACGACTATGTAACTCTACTTAACGGTTAATATAGGATTCCTGTTTGTTTTTGAACATTTACGTCAGAAATTTTCCATCACAACCCTAAAAGGGCCGGCACTGTCTACCCCAAGATTGAAGCATAAATATAAGGGAGACTACGCTATGGAGAATCAAACTAGCTTGCTATAACAGTTGTTTAATTTGAATATTCATCAACAGCCAATATGTTTGCCAAAATCCGCCGTCTTGTCAATCAATTTTTTAGTAAGTCAAGAAAGATCAACAATGAACCTCTGAATAGAGTGAGTTTGATTGTCATTATTTTGATTGATATTTTTATCTTAGTTAATATTTTTACAGGTTTAGATGATATTAGTAGATGGCATCTCAGCCCTTCACAAGCTTATCCATGTTATTCCCAATGGCAGACTTATCGCACACAAACTAATAAAGATAAAGATTATGAAATTATTAGGCGATCGCTGCTAGATAATATTAGTAATCTACCCAGTCAAAAACAAACTTATCAACAAAATGAGGTAGACAGTTTGGGTAAGGTTTCTTCTACTTGCTTGCAGTATGGAGAATACATCGATGAAATTAAAACTCCTCAAAATCAGCAATTTATCAAAGGAATTGACCAGCGACAAGCACAAATAAGTAATCTTAAACAATCTAATAACCGGATTCGCTCCCAGTATGACTCTACACTCTTAGACAAACTTGCCGGACAAGCTCCTGGCCAATCGATTAATCAAGTTCCAGCAGAAAAAGCTAAACAGGAGTTAGATAAAAATAATGTTAGAATTGCTCAGTTGGAACAGGAAATATCTAATCTTAAAAATCAACTATTGACTCAAGCAGAAAGTAAAAGTTTTATTACCTTTCTGCAAAATAGGGGAGAATTTGCCACGGTTGAGCAAGGTTATAAACAAGCATCTTTTTGGTATCCCAGTATTCAACTTGCTTTTCAATCTCTGTTTTTGTTACCACTGATATTTGCAGCTTTATTGGTTCATCAATTTTCTCAGCGTCGGGGTTATGGACTCATTGCTCTGATTAGCTGGCACTTATTAGTGATCTTTTTTATCCCGTTAGTTCTGAAAATATTTGAATTTTTACAAGTAGGGGCAATATTTCAATTTGTCTTTGATATTATTAGTGCTGTTTTTGGTAGTTTACTGTTTCTGGTCAGCTATGTTTATATATTATTGATTCCCTTGATTGGTTTTGGGATTATCAAGTTTTTCCAGAAAATTGTTCTTAATCCTAAACTACAAGCAGTTAATAGAATTCAAAAATCACGGTGTGTGAAGTGTGCAAAAAAAATTCGGGCTAACGATGCCTACTGCCCACACTGCGGTTATTATCAATACGTTGAATGTCACAATTGTCACAACCTAACTTACAAACATTTACCACACTGTAAGCATTGCGGCACTTTACAAGATGTTGATGATTTGTAGTAGATGGGTGACTGTTGATGGGTAAGATGGGCTGTAGAAGTTCATCCTGAAGATTTTGAAGTTTACCGCTTTCGGCGGACGTAGCTCACCCCATCAAGCCAAATCGCACTCTTAGGATCTTTCGGATCGGTAATTAGGATGCGGCTTTCACTAGAGCCATCATCATAAGTGATATGTAGCGTCAGCCCTTGGACACGATAACGACCACGGCGATTTGGTGCTATGTTGCTGGTGGCGATCGCTGTGTCACCAGCCTCTGCACTTCCACCAGCGCCGTTACCACGCACAACTCGACCATCAGCCGAGAACCGATAGTCTTGCCAGACAGCTAGGGATTGGCTACCCCCGATCGCCACCGTCCCTGTACCAGAGAGGGAGCGAAAGAGTCCGTTGAGCTTGAAATTATCCGGCAATTTCGGATAGGTCGTCCGAAAAGATAACGCCTTCCAACCGCCCTTTTGTGCAAGTTGCAATTCGCCACCCTGACGACGCCAACGAGTCCAGTTGCCGGGTTTTACTCGTTTGTAGGCTTCGAGTCCACCTTTGAATGAAAGTCCTTCGACATTAGTGAGGGCATCACCGTTGCGAAAAAGGACGACAGGATAGATATCGATGGTGACAAAACCACCGATACCTATTTTTGGGCGCGAATTAAAACCAAAACTATCGATCTGAGCCGCAATTTTGGCATCAGGTGCAGAAGTAACACTCACAGGAGCGCTAACAGACCTCTGGGCGCTCCTGTGAGGTTTTTTGGGTGGACTACTCGTCGGTGCGAGCAGTTGGGGAGATACGGTAGCAAACTGTGAGTCAGGCAGTTTCGATATAGACAGTGCTACGGTACAAGCATCGATATTGCTATTCTGAGATGTTACTTTTTCAGTGATCTGTGCAAAAGCCTGGTTGATTTGCCGCTTTTGGGAAGGGTAGCGATCGAGGTCGCGCATTCTGAGGCGAATCTGATTGACACCGTTGGCGGTTTGCCATGCCTCAATCTTGGCAGAGTCGGCAGCAACGAAGCCGCGACCCTGCTTGCATCTCGTAGCGAAGTAGTCGAAAGTCATCACAGTTAGCGCTGCCCGCATAAATGGCTGACCTGTGATGGCAGTGTCTTGGGCGTATGCACTCTGCACAACAGTCAGTGAGACCAACAGAGTCATTGCCATAGCATTTACTCGCATATACGCTCCCTTATCCTCAAACTGACAATTAAATTTTGGAGTTGAGGGGTCTGATTGAATACAGTCCTCTTTTTGGCAAAAGCTGAGAGAAGAACTACCTAATTTCATCTGCCAATATGAAATTTCCCAAACTCCAAGAATTTAGTCAAGTCGCTTTTCTAGGTTCGCCCAGGATCTGTGTTCAACGAAAGGGAGAGGCTTGGAAACACAGTTGTCTTTGTTCTCTGATTGTTTAAGCTTATCCCACCCCTAAAAGGCTATGGGATTTGACGTTGACGGTTGACGGTTAACAGTCATCAGTCAGCAGTTAACGGTGGCGGGGCGGCTATCCCTCCCACCCCTTGAAGGGAGTGGGAGGGATAGCCGCCTTCGATGAAACTACCCTGCTACCACGAAAAGACCTAACGACACTGGCGATATTTGATGTGATAAACCAAACCACGGTGAGCAAGGTCAAAAGAGTCCACGGTGGCCATACCTTGACCACTGGCAGTCATGGCGGCGTTCACCCGCATATTTACACTATCACCACAGCGTGACCAGACATCAGCTAAGGTCACTAATTTATCTCGGACATTGTAATCTGTTTCGCCTCTAAATGTCCGAGAAAAAACAGGGCCGCGCTGACCAGCAAAAAAGTACTCTGCCCTGAGTCTCCCCGTTGTACCGGGAGCAACATAGCCTCGATAATCAGCATCGTAGAGGGAGATTTGAAAGCCTTGGGGTACTTTGATGGGAATGCTCAAATTACAACTTTTGCGGGTTTCTCCTGACTTATTACCCACAGCTATAAAGTTATCGAAGAGGATGCTTAGTTCTTGACCATCAGGGCTGACACTGACGCTGGCAGATCCATCAGGGCAACCATTACCGCCATATTCTGCGCCTAAAATTTCAACTTTGTCGCTAGCAAGAGCGGGGCCAACAGAAGCTGTAATTAATGTAGCCGCAGTCAGAAAAGCTTGAACAAAATTGATAGATGTTTTCTTGATGTTGGGATTATTCATGATTCAACTGACTTGAGTAATTTGAATAGTCTTAGATCCAAATATGATGTATGCAATTCCAGAAAAATTATTTCGGAAATTCCACATAAATCATATTCTTTTGTAGATTAAAGCTTGTATATAACATTATTGACAGCCTAGTTTGTGGCATGGATTATACTTATGAATTCAGCAAATTCCAGCCAAATTATTAACTTATTAATCAATGAGCTAAATACAAGTTTTTGAATCCACATTGTATAGATAATTAATTATTAAATTAGTCAGCAAAGAATAGCAACGGATAGCATTATTAACAATTTCGATACTCATAGTTATCGATGAATCTGCTAATCATGACTACTGAAGCTACATTTGCCTACTGCATTTAAGCTAACTAAAGTTGAACTGAATAGCTGATTTAGGTATCTAAACAGAATTCAGATTTCTTAGTCAGAAGAAGTTTTTGCTCGTAACGTCGTTGGATAAATTAACGACATTATTAGAGATGCTAAATCCAATATTTAGCAGAGTATAATTAGTAAGATTTTTTCCACTAATTAATTCTGATTTCTAGCTTCCGACTCCTTAGTCAAGCTTTTAATATTTAATCTATACTCGCTCAATGACTAAGAATTTTGTCTTGTGTTCCCGTAAAATTAGCTAAGTAATCATATTGATCATTCAGTATTGATCGCCTACACTGGCCGGAACGCCATCGCCTAGATTTTTATGGCATTGTGTGGATCTGAATAAACCATGTTTCGTAACATTACTCAATATCCTGGCTTATGAAACCACATTGGGATTACATAATTAGGGCAGCCTACCGCAGATATAGAGATATTGTTCTTGACTGCTACTCCTCAAACGAAACTAAAAGTTTACGAAGCAAATGAGTTAGGGCTTGACGCTCTGATTCTTCTAAAGCACTAAGGATACGATGTAAATTCGCAACGTGAGCTTTAACAGCTTTCTCAATCAAGTTAAAGCCTTTATTCGTTAACTCAATTAGCACACCTCGGCGATCGCTTGAATCGGGAACGCGCTTCACTAGTTCCGCTTGCTCTAAGCGATCAATGCGATAGGTCATTGTCCCAGATGAACAATCAACACCCTTTCTTGTGGCAGCAATTTGTTGGTAGGCAGGAATGTAGAGTCCATCATCTGCTTGTTCTCCAGATACTACCTGGGTGACAAGGGGCATCCCCAATGGGTCAATCATCCCCAATTTTTTTCATCACCTCTAGCAGCACAACCACATCGTCGATTCGTTCTGAGATTATTTGTTGGGGTAAATGTGCCATTTCTCACACTTACCATTAAACCGTTACACCCTACACAACTTTCTTTTTGGTATCAGGGATGCCGAAAACGATCACCTACGGTGGGCGGAACGCCATCGCCTGCTCTAATACTCTCTCTTATTTCATCTATTTCACCAAACTCATCCTCGATTGCGCGAACAGTGAGGTATCAAGCAACAATTCCATTATTCTGCTATACCAAATTCAGAAATAATATCGCTTGATGTTTCATAAAAATCATCTGAAATTTCTACCTGTCCTTTCCAAATACCTAAAGGTCTAGGAGAGTTTTTATCTGCTTTATTCCTTAGAGAGAAAAGCCTTAACTAGGAAAATATTTTTCCTAGTATCCTGTTTCTAATTTACTCCGCGTAGCTTGCGAGTATTTTCTACTAAACTTTGGGCAAATTGATCAAATCGTTGGGAGAGTTTTTCATCAAGTAGCTTTCCTTCAGGACTAAAAGCACTGTAGGCTTGTCCAATGGCAATTTGCTCTGGAATTACCCAACCATGTACCCAACGAACAATCAGCCTGAGGTCGTTTAAGGCGTTGCTGTTTGATTGACCACCCAAAACGCTAATCAGTCCTGTTACTTTACCAGACAGTTCATCAAAGCTCATCAAATCAAGGGCATTTTTGATTACACCACTAACGCCGCCATGATATTCAGGTGTAGCTAAAATTAGTCCATCAGCATTACTAACGGTGTCACGTAAGCGCTGAACATCTGGATAATCTGAGTAGTCTTTACCACCATTGCAAAATGGTAATTGCCACTCCCGCAAATCGATAATTTCAACTTCCGCACCTAAAGCTTCTAGGCGTTGTGCTGCTACCCGCAAAGCTAACTGAGTGTAAGAGTTCGGTCTTAAGCTACCAGCAATACCTACAATTTTCACCATAATGCACCTAACCTTAAGAATTTGTAAAAATACGAAGTCATTACGAATTTGTATATAATCTTAACGATTTATTTTCCTGTAGTCAAATTACCGCTAGACCACGGAAAATCGAGCTTTCGGTAGATATCAAGAATAGAACAGGAAATAAATCCGCAACAGTCCTGATATTTTTTACCCGTTCCTTCTTAACTGTTGCCTATTATCTGCCCTCCTGCCTCTTCTGAGAGTTAGACTAGATTAGATAAAGTGATGTCCAGTTATGGCAATTTTTGCTAGAAGAATAGGCTTAAATCAGCACTCAGCCTATGGCAGCAGACAAAGGGTAATTGTTATGAAAAATTTTGGGAAAAAGGCATTGATAAAACAGCAATCACCAAAGCGCGTTGCTTGGACTGGTGCTTTGGCAGCCAGTTTGATTATGTTACCAACGATGTTTGGCGGTAATCCTGTCTTAGCGCAGAAAGCAGAGCGTGAGTCTCTGTCATACGGAGAGTTGATTCAAAAAGTTAATCAAGAGCAAGTCAAAAGAGTAGAACTGGACGAAACTGAACAGATAGCCAAAGTTTATTTAAAAGGGCAAAAACCAGACGCGCCACCAATACAGGTGAGGTTGTTGGAGCAGAACAACGAGTTAATTAACAGACTTAAAGAAAAAAATGTTGATTTTGGTGAAATTTCCTCTGCCAATAGTAGAGCGGCTGTAGGGTTATTAATTAACCTGATGTGGATTTTGCCATTGGTGGCTTTAATGCTGCTATTCTTGCGTCGTTCTACGAATGCTTCTAGCCAAGCCATGAACTTTGGCAAATCTAGAGCGCGTTTCCAAATGGAAGCCAAGACTGGGGTGAAGTTTGACGACGTAGCGGGTATCGAAGAAGCAAAGGAAGAATTACAAGAAGTCGTGACATTCCTCAAGCAGCCAGAAAGATTTACGGCTGTGGGGGCGCGGATACCTAAAGGTGTGTTGTTGGTAGGGCCTCCAGGTACTGGTAAAACTTTACTAGCAAAAGCGATCGCTGGGGAAGCGGCTGTGCCATTTTTCAGTATCTCTGGTTCGGAATTTGTGGAAATGTTCGTGGGTGTGGGCGCTTCCCGTGTCCGTGATTTGTTTAAGAAAGCTAAAGACAATGCGCCTTGTCTGATATTTATCGATGAAATCGATGCAGTTGGGAGACAACGGGGTACAGGTATTGGTGGCGGTAACGACGAGAGAGAACAAACTCTCAACCAGTTACTCACGGAGATGGATGGTTTTGAAGGTAACACAGGTATCATTATTATTGCTGCCACTAACCGTCCCGACGTATTAGATTCAGCTTTGTTACGTCCTGGTCGTTTCGACAGACAAGTAATCGTTGATGCACCAGACTTGAAAGGACGCTTAGAGATTCTGCAAGTCCATTCGCGCAATAAGAAAGTTGACCCCAGTGTATCACTAGAGGCGATCGCTCGTCGCACACCCGGATTCACCGGTGCAGACTTAGCTAACTTACTCAATGAAGCCGCTATCCTCACAGCACGTAGGCGCAAAGAAGCAATCACGATTTTAGAAATCGATGATGCTGTTGATAGAGTTGTTGCTGGGATGGAAGGGACACCCCTGGTAGACAGCAAGAGTAAGCGCTTAATTGCTTACCATGAAGTTGGACATGGTTTAGTCGGGACGTTATTAAAAGACCATGACCCAGTGCAGAAAGTCACCCTGATTCCTAGAGGACAAGCCCAAGGTTTGACTTGGTTTACTCCCAACGAAGAACAAGGGTTAATTTCTCGTTCCCAACTCAAAGCCAGAATTACTTCTACTTTGGCTGGTCGTGCTGCTGAGGAAATTGTCTTTGGTAAGCCAGAAGTGACCACAGGTGCAGGTGATGACCTGCAAAAAGTCACATCAATGGCACGGCAAATGGTGACAAGATTTGGTATGTCTGAATTAGGCCCCTTATCTCTGGAAAATCAAAGTGGCGAGGTATTTTTAGGACGCGACTGGATGAATAAATCCGACTATTCTGAAGAAATCGCTGCCAAGATAGATTCTCAAGTCCGAGAAATTATCAACACTTGCTACCAAACATCAAAAGAACTTTTGCAAACTAACCGTGTAGTTATGGAACGGCTAGTAGATTTGTTGACAGAACAAGAAACTATTGATGGTGATTTGTTCCGTAAAATTGTTAGCGAAAGTCAAAATCCGGTGGTTGATGAGCAATTGTCGATGGTAATGGGTAACGGGTAATTGTGGTGAAATAAACTTAGGATTTACGTACCCAGATTTTTTGTTGAGACCGGGTGTAAGGGTGTAAGGGTGTAAGGGTGTAAGGGTTTCAATCATTTATACCCCTATACCCTTAATTTTTTGTTTTCATGCTTAAGTCCTAAATCACATCAATCAGATTTCTATAGAAATTTATATGTAAAAAAAACCAGAGAAATTACTCTCTGGCCGATTACAGACACAACAAAAATCTACTGAAAATTAACTTCGGTAATCACCTATGACAGCATGGTATACGTTAAAAATACCATCTTTGGGAAATAGTAAATAGCCTACACAATGAGTAATTATCTGTGTTAACTATTGACTGTTTCTTAATTAGAATCTGCCTAGATTATGTAATCCCAAAATAATACCTACTCCCAGAATATGACCGAAAGCAGTGGTCGCAAGTAACGCAGGCGCACCAAAACCACCAAAGAATTTGGCTGAAGGTAAAGCTGGTTCTGCACTAGGATACTTGATGGTCTGCCTGCCGAAAGTAATGGCAATCACATTGGCAATAACCATAATAATCCCGATTGTAGGACTCCATTCCAGGGGGGTGGTTGCAGCAGCGAGTAAGGTTGAAGTTAACACCTGATTAGCTCCTGAAATTTATTAATGATTGACAATATAATCAGGATATTTCTCAACTAAATTCAAGAAGAATCCCTATTTTGCATTATTATTTAACATTACGTTTCATTCCTTAATAAAAAATATTTTGTTTTTAAGAGATGGAGAGAAGAAAAAAGAGGGTTTAGGGGAAAAATAGGATGACTACGATAAATCTTTGGGGCTGTATCTATTGTGAAGGGATTTGATAGACTAGACACCGTGGATTTGTCTACTTGGGTAACATTGGCAAAAACTAAGACAAATTGTGGACGAGTAGTTGAGCGCATCCCAAGATTAGCTGTGGCTGACACCGCTTGGTTTGCTGTCCATATCTGTTGTCAATCAGGAAAATTCTACAGTGAAGGAGATACACATTGTGTATTTCCTCTAATGAGCATGATTAAGCCTTTTACTTTCCTGTATCTGTTGGAACACATGGGAATGGAGAAGGTTTTAAGCTGGGTTGGCGTGAAACCATCAGATGCGCCTTTTAATTCCTTAGAACAACTGGTGGCTGATGGTGGATATCCACGGAACCCGATGATTAATAGTGGGGCTATTACTCTCGCTGATAAATTACCAGGAGAGGATGCAAACCATCGCACGCGCTCTTTCTGCGAATGGCTAAACCAATTGGCAGGTAGTCAGATTCAGTTAGATGAATCTATGCTGGCTTCTGTCAGATTATCTCGCTCTCCGGCTAATCAAGCGATCGCTAATTATCTGGCAGAAAAAGGTTATTTAGAAAATCTTGATGTAGCACTTGATACTTATGAGCAGATATGCTGTCTCTCTGGGAAGGTTGAGGATTTAGCCTTACTAGGGAAACTCTTGGCTTTAGAAAGTAGCTCAATATCACCGCAGCATCAACAGATTGTTAACTCTGTTATGCTTACCTGTGGTTTATATGAAGCTTCTGCTGAGTATGCTGTCACAATTGGTTTACCGATGAAATCTGGGATTGGAGGGGGTTTACTCGCCATAGTACCAGGGGAAGGAGCGATCGCCTGTTATAGTCCAGCTTTAGATAGAATTGGTAATCCCGTAGGGGCGATCGCTTTTGTTGAGGTTTTATCTCGTTCTCTAGGTCTGTGCGGGAGATTTTCCCACCTTTAGCCAAAAACTAACTCTTTGGCTGACCCATCATCAACGAAGCGCTGTTCACCAACACCAACTAATTCCACAATCATTTCCCGTTCTGCGGGGGAAAACTCGCCCTCCCGCGCGCCAATTTCCACTATGGTTTGTTCTTTTTGAGTATAAATACGGTAATGTGTTGTGCAGAAAACACCCGTTTTATACTCAAAACTCCGACCATCATCTTCATAAAGCGTAAACTCACCTATACCTATCCACACCCGAATGGTTAGCTGAGTTAGGGGATACTCATCTACATATTGCATCACTGGAGCCATCGGTATAATCGCACCAGCACGCACATATAGGGGCATTCTTTCTAGGGGGGCGTGGGCTAAAATATGGGTCGGGCCTGTAAAAGCTTCACCAGTCCACCAATCATACCAGCAACCTTCAGGTAAGTAGACTGCCCGATATTCCACACCAGGGCGGTAGATAGGGGCTGCGAGTAAGGAAGCACCAAGCATGACTTGATCAGCCATATTGAAAGTTTGGCGATCGCTGGGGAAGTGATAAAGTAAAGGGCGGAGAATCGGCGCACCAGTGGTTGCAGCTTCCCAAAACAGCGTGTAGATGTAAGGTAGCAGTTGGTAACGCAATTGAATATATTCGCGGCAAATTTTCTCAGTGCGATCGCCAAATACCCAGGGTTCGTGTCTCGCTGTACTCAGTGCTGAGTGTCCCCGCATCAAAGGATATAGCATTCCCACCTGCATCCAACGGGCAAATAGTTCTGCGGTAGCATTACCCGCAAAACCACCAATATCAGCCCCTACAAAAGCTACACCTGATAAGCCTAAGTTACACAACATTGCTAAAGACATTTCCAGGTGTTCCCAGAGAGATTGATTATCTCCCGTCCAAACTGCTGACCAGCGTTGAATCCCGGCGTAACCAGAGCGTGTCAAAATAAATGAGCGTTCCACCGGACGCAACTTTTGCATTGCTTGGAAAGATGCTTGCGCCATCATCAAACCATACAAATTATGGGTTTCCGCATGGTTACTCATTTCATCTGCTGGTCCTTGGGGAGCATCAAGCGGGAAAGAAATTTTGTTACCAGGGTCGCCAAAGGGACGGTCATCTAATGCTGGTTCGTTCATGTCATTCCAGATACCAGCCACACCCATACTTATAAGACTTTTGTGCCAACTTCCCCACCAATCTCTAACTTCTGGGCGCAAAAAATCAGGAAACACAGCTTTGTCAGGCCACACATACCCATGAAATAATTGACCATTGGTTTTTCTGACAAAATAATCCTTCTGTAATCCCTCATCAAAGACTGGATAATCGGCTTCAGGCTCGTACTTCACACCAGGGTCAACAATCGTCACCGCCTGAAAACCATCTTGCTTGAGGTCATCTATCAAAGCTTTTGGCTCACTAAACCGCTTGGGGTTCCAGGTAAACACCCGATACCCGTTCATATAATCAATATCGAAATGGATGACATCACAAGGAATTTGACGCTGACGAAATTCCTTAGCTAGTTGACGGACTATATCCTGTGATTCGTAACTCCAGCGACACTGATGATAACCCAGTGACCATTTTGGTGGTAGTGACATTCGTCCGGTTAGCTGGGTATAAGTAGCCAGGATTTTTGCTGGTTCGGGGCCGTAAATAATGTAATAGTCTAGTTCGTCTCCTTGGGTTTCCATCCGCCAAACGCCGGGTTCTTGGACACCGAGATCAAACTGACTCCAAAAAGTAGTGTTAAAGAAAATACCGTAACCCAACCCTGGACGCAACGCCATAAAGAAGGGAATTGCCTGATACATATTGTCTGTGAGAACATCATAATCAAGGGCATCACAAGCCCAGTTGGTTCTGATGGTAGCTATTTGGTCAAGTAAGCCTGTACGTTCTCCAAAACCATAAAAATGTTCATCAGCTGCGATTTTTTTCCATCCAGCGATCGCACCAGTCCGCCAGCCTACACTTGGGTTAATATCCTCAGCAAAGGGGTTTCCTGCTAAGTCAAAACACTCAATCCGACACGGATTTTTATGTAATACCAACCTGAGCGACTGTGTTGTAATTTCGATAATATCTGCTTGTTCTTTTACCTCAAATTCCACCGCCGGCCATTGTTCATCTTCCTGTGTAACCGCCCATGATCGGCGTTTTTGAAACTCGCCCGTTGGTGTAACTCTGACGCGAATTAGGTTTGACCCTAGAATACTAATTTTTACCAAGGCATCGCCACAATTGCACAGCAAATGACGATCGCTTTGTTCTATCGCTTGTACATTTCCCAGAGTAGTCCAAGATGGCTCGGTAGTATGCAGTTGTCCGAAGTATTGGGGCATAAGATTAGTTTGTCATTAACTTTGAATTTTTCCGTCCCCAACCACGTAACTGGAAGCCTAGAATTAAAAGTAGTGTACCAAACAGGATGGTATAAGCAGCGATTAACCACACAATAGCCGAAGCCTCAGTGATTGGCCAGGCGATCAATATGATACCGAAGATGAGAGAAAGAATTCCAGCTACTGCGGGAAGCCACTCATTTTCTAGTGTTTGTCGCAGTTGCAAAGATGTCAGAATCTCGAATATACCAGTACAAATTGCCCAAGCAGCAATCAAGTAAAGTAATACAAATGCAGCGATCCCAGGGTAAATAAAAGCGATCGCTCCTACTCCAATACCGATGATTCCCTCTAGTAACAATAATCTACTGTGATTGTCATGCAAACGCTCTTGAAATGCGGCGATCGCCAATAATATTCCCCCCATCGACCAAAAGCCAGCAAACAGGTATACCAATAAATCTAAGGTCAAAGTCGGCCTGCATAGAGCCACTAAACCAAAAATAATGGCGATCGCTCCTCGTGCTACCACTGTCCACCAATTGCGAGTTAGTCGTTTTCTCACACCCAGGGATTTATTTCTCATGATTTGAGTAATACCAATTTGAAAAAAGAATGCGACAAATGAATCAATTCAAAATTCAAAATAAACCATCTGTAGAGACGCGATTTATGAGCCAGCGCGTTGCGGCAGTTCCCCTCGTTGTAGCGACTGGCATCGCGTCTTCACCCAAGGATGTGTTGCAATCATTAATTAAATTGGTATAAGTTATTCCCGACACACCTTGGGGATTATTTTCTTTACCAAGAAGCAATACACAGTTGTTCAACCAACTTATACCAATTTGAGAAAAGAATGGGACAGATACATACTCAACAATCATGATTCTGCTTGGCTTCCTTAATTTTGAATTTTGAATTTTGAATTGGTATTAGTATTGCTCGTCTAATATTTGTTACTGCCTTGTTAAACTCAGCTTAAATACTTCCTACTGGCCTTCCATCTGACTAAGGGTGCATGGTAAGTATCCATCTGGTGGAAGAAGCGGGCAAAGAAACTTCCAGACCCCTACACCCCTATACCCTTCTCCAAACCCTTGATCTTTCGTTTCCATGCGTAAGTCCTATATGTATGTCAGTCTGGTAATTGAGAATCGAACGCCTCCGCCTCCGTTACAATGTCTACTCAAGATTGGTTATCACAGTTGCAAAAACAGCGAGCGATCGCAGTCGTCCGCGCCCCGAAACTAGAATTAGGGCTGGAAATGGCTCTGGCTGCTGCTGCTGGGGGGATGCAGCTAATTGAAATTACCTGGAATAGCGATCGCCCAGGGGAATTAATCACCCGATTACGTGAGCAGTTACCAGAATGTATTATTGGTACTGGCACATTATTTAATTTGCAGCAACTAGAAGAAGCGATCGCTTGTGGGGCAGAATTTCTATTTACGCCTCATGTTGACTCAGCCATGATCAAAGCATCTGTCACCAAAAATATACCCATCATTCCCGGCGCACTCACCCCCACGGAAATTGTTAATGCTTGGGCTGATGGTGCAAGTTGTGTCAAAGTATTCCCCGTACAAGCTTTAGGGGGGGCTGATTATATTAAGAGTCTGCAAGGGCCTTTAGGTCATATTCCCTTAATTCCCACCGGGGGAGTAACCCTAGAAAATGCCAAAGGACTAATTCAAGCAGGTGCGATCGCCGTTGCTCTAGGTGGAGAGTTATTTCCTCAGCAACTAGTGAAAGCGGAAAATTGGCAAGCAATCGCTCAATTAGCCAGGAACTTAACTCAAGGACTAAGCAGTATAACCTAAAGCTTGGTAATAAGGATCGAAAATAAGTTTCACTCTCAAACAAAAAAGATGCCTTTCACCTACACCCTTAAACCCCTACACCCTTAAATTTTGAATTAGCGTAATTTTCAGGATGAAATTATTTAAAACCCACTGTTATAGTTGATTTCTCAAAATCTGCTTTAACTCCATGATTGACGTGTTTCAACTATGAAATCGCTGATTTATCTCGACTGGAAACGTGGTTTAAAAATGTTTGCTGCTAGTGCAGCATTGTCCTTGACTTTCATAAATACTGGGTTTGGTGAAGCATTAGCACTGTCCACCTCACAAAAAGTTGAAAATACAATTGAGACTTTGCAAAAATCCGATCAACGTTGGATTCAAATTAATCTTGCCAATCAAAGATTAACCGCTTGGGAAGGTGGAAAACCTGTGTATGCGATCGTCATTTCCTCTGGTAAAAGATCGACACCCACCCGTATTGGTGCTTTCAAGATTCAATCAAAGCATAAGTCTACGCGGATGCGTGGTAGAAACTATGATGTCCCCAACGTTCCCTACGCCATGTTTTATAGTGGTAATTACGGTATTCATGGTGCATATTGGCATAAAAAATTTGGGAGACCCGTAAGTAATGGCTGTGTAAACCTCGCCCCCAATCATGCTAAATGGCTATTCAATTGGGCATCTTTAGGAACACCAGTTGTCATTCAAAAGTGAATAAAAATCAAAAATCGTTACAGGTTATAGCCCGTAACGATTTAAAGTTTTCAACCCACCATATCTAACAAAAATTTTGTGTGCGATTAGTGAAATTGATCAAAGATAAAAGAAATTAGATTGAACGACGACGGCGAATTTTTATCATTCCAGTTGCTAATAAACCAAGACCTAACAGAGAAGCAGGTTCAGGTAGAGGAGTAGGAGGAGGGGGAGTATTTCTTTTTATATTAGAGACGAATAATGAGGCGTGAGATAAAGCTTTCCCTGCGTTTCCACTACCATCTAAAGCGACACCAATAGTATTGAGGATTCCCGTTAAACCTTGAGTGAAATCATAATCTTTGAATAGGTAAGCGCTATAACCATTACCTGCTTTAAGACTTACTACAAACGTGTTACTGGACAATGTTGATCCTAAACCCCATGCACCTGTACTAATTTCTCCATCATCTGTTGTAATCGCAAAGGGATTTGTGTCATCAGATTTACCAGCTAAAGTCCATTGCACACCAGTACCAACAAAGCTGCTAAAGAGATCATCATCATTTAATTTAGAGAGCAAAGTACCTGCGTTACCCGTGTCATTGCCAGCATTTGGGCCGTCACAAGCTGTAGCTGAAACACCTCCAAGTGAAATATCAGTAATCTTACATATTGCTGAAGAAGTTTGACCACCACTGGCTTGACCTTGACCTTGGGTCTGACTTTGACCTTGACCTTGACCTTGGGTCTGACTTTGACCTTGACCTTGACCTTGGGTCTGACTTTGACCTTGACCTTGACCTTGGGTCTGACTTTGACCTTGACCTTGACCCTGGGTCTGACTTTGACCTTGACCTTGACCTTGGGTCTGACTTTGACCTTGACCTTGACCTTGGGTCTGACTTTGACCTTGGCCTTGACCTTGACCCTGGGTCTGACTTTGACCTTGACCTTGACCTTGGGTCTGACTTTGACCTTGGCCTTGACCTTGGGTCTGACTTTGACCTTGGCCTTGACCTTGACCACCACCTCTAGCATACGCTGGTGCAACAATTGAGGCAGAAAGAAGTCCAGTAACCAATAAGGTCGATGCTGATATACGAGAAAATTTTCGTTTCATATGTGGCTAGAATTTACATCTCCAGAAATTGGTATTGCTATTCGAGGAGTTTAGTTAAAAAATGTTCTACTAAACAGTTTTACGCCCCGTCATAGTTTGAATTTTAATAGAAATTTCCAATGTTAGTAATCGATTATTCTCTTGCTTCATCATATTTTTAGAAAACCAAACTTAAACTTATTACTAGATGAAAATATGACTGTATTTTCCGTACAAGTTGCGCCCATCTTTACATGATGAATATATAGATAATTAGTATTATTACCAATGTTTTTTCACTAAATAAAATCTTCATTAAAAGGTGAGATGTTTATTTTTTGTCAACCGTTAACTTACTGGTTGTTAGTTAAGAGGCAATCTATAAAGTAAATTTTAATTAGGGTGTGTTACGACTATGAAAGTGACAAGCCTAAAATGTAGGCTGGGTCAAGTATTTGCGTAACCCAATACCCCGATATATGTTTGGTGGTGCTACGCTCAACCCAATCTATGACTGAAATGATGCAACAGATTTGGAATGTGAGTAAACGCAGATAAATAATCTCTGAGCGATCGCTGCTCATTGCTAGCTCATCAATACAAGTTTATTCTCAAATAACTATCAGTCTCAGCTTTTGAGGAAAATAATCTCTAAAAATGTCTACAAAGCAAGATAATTATATTTATTTTATAAAAAGTGTCTACTGTAAATTTCCGGAATGTGCATTGTTGAATATGAAATAAATTATAGAAGAGGAAAATCTCAGAATCTGCCTCAAGGGAATTAGCGTAAATCCAGACTTTCGTTAAACTTTAATTCAAAAGCTCCTAGAAGTACAATCGCTACAAAATGCCAAGATTTTTGTGATGAATCTTGGATATTGGGAACTTCAAAATCTAGGAATTGATGATGTTTGCATAATCAAGAAGGTGATGGGATATGCAAAGCTGGATTCTTAATATTTGGATACGTCGCTCAGGAAATTTGTTGACAGGTGCGATAGTTATGATGGTGGTTTTGCTTTCTGGGTTGCTACCCACGACAGCTGACCCCACTTCTGGGATATATAGAACCGCCGTAGTTGAGCAGAACAGTATTACTCAACCTCGGAAAATTGAAATCGATTTATCAGATCAACGCTTATTTGCGTGGGAAGGTAAAAAACTGGTGTATTCTTTCCGAATTTCCACAGGTAAGCGCTCCACTCCTACACCTGTAGGTCAATTTAAGATTAATTCCAAATATCGCACTAATCGGATGCGAGGGCCTGGCTATGACATTCCTAATGTTCCTTATGCCATGTATTTCCATCAAGGTTATGCTATTCACGGTGCTTACTGGCATAACCGTTTTGGGACTCCAGTCAGTCACGGTTGCGTAAATTTACCAGTCAAGTTGGCACGTAAGTTATACAATTGGACAACGCCAGGGACATTGGTAATAGTCCGGCGATGAAGAGTAATAAGCTATTGTGCTTTTAAGTTGCATAATCTCATCGTGAAGGCTGTTGACCGTTAACAGTCAACCGTTAACAGTCAACGGTCAACAGCCCTTATTCGTAGTTATGCTTTTTTAGCGCGCATTACCTTAAATCGGATGTTCTTGCTCTGTTGCTTACTTTCATCTATTACTATTTAGTAGATGTTGTCAGGTTGATTGAGATATGAGAGATTACCTTTTGCGATCGCTACTTGTGAGTGGAGTCGTCATTGGCTGCGGATTTTCTCCCTTGTATGCTCAAGCACAGCAACAACAACCTACTGATGTTCAAGTTGCTGCACTGGTGGAAGCATTAAGACAAGCTGCACCACAAACTGGTAAAGCCAACGATGGACTTTATAGTGCTTGGCAAGTTAAGCCGGAAACTCTCAAAGGTTGGTCAAAATATTGTCTGAAAAAAGAAGTTACACCCACACAATTTGACAATAACCCTGCGTTAGCGCGTGAGGTAGTTTCTTGTATTACTCGCCGTGAGTTAAATAATCAATTCAGTGCTACTCGAAACAATGAAACTGCGTCTGTACGTGGTGTGGCTTGTTGGTGGATGACTGGGGCATATACAGGCTGCAATACTGGTTTCACTGCTGCTTATGTCCAGAAGGTTATAGGATTTTACCAGCAGCAACGAGCTAATCCATCAGGGCGATCGCGTTAATCAACGTGAATTCGATAAGTCTTTTTTGACCTCTCCCCCAGCCCCTCTCCGACGCGGAGAGGGGCGTAAAGAGATAACATATCAAGGAAAAATGGTATTTTAAAGCCTCTCTCCTTGCAGGCTATGGTGTACACACAAGTCTAATAACCTAGCCCCATAACGTTTTGATCCCCCCTAGCCCCCCTTAAAAAAGGGGGAACAAGAATCAAAGTCCCCCTTTTTAAGGGGGATTTAGGGGGATCGAACGACATTTTGCATCCAGCAAAAAGATGTGTGTACACCGTAGCTCCTTGCAGGGGAGAGGTTTGGAGAGGGGTTTTTTTATTCGTCGAACTCGCGTTAATCAGGAGTTCCAAATCTACCTTACACAACATGGGTGGGCATTTTGCCCACACCAAATTTCTTTCCATTTGGATTGTGTAAGTGTTAGACAAGCAGTCGGCTACTTTTAATCGTCAATTGATTGACTCCCTACAATTAAAAATTCATTTAACAAGTACTGATTTGGTTGCAAATTAGTAGCGAAACGGCTGTAAACAATTTGAGTTGATGATGTAGAAGAAAACCAATAAGTATCCTGAATGACTTGATAAGAATTAGTGTTATCTGATAGCTCAAAGTGAACTAATGCTAAATTGTTCAACCCAACTACTTCTCGCCCATCTTGAAACCAAGGAGATTGCCAAATTTTCAAGGTTTGTAACCATTGCCAGCGTGAATTTTGGCGGTTTCTGGGGGTAACAAAAGTAGACATATCCAATCGGCGATAAAAATTCTGGGTGGGCTGTCGCGGTATCCACTCCAGTACACAATGCCAATCAGGATTAGTTAGTGCTTGGCGACGGTGTAGCCGCTTTGTGGTAACTTCCAGCATATTGGGTGGTTGATTCCAGCCCAGCCAACGGCGAATTTTTTCTGGCAATAGCCATTGTTTGAGGCGTGTATGGATTATTTTAGTCAGGGTCTCTTCATTTTTCAAAGCACTGGCGGTTAACTGGACTATGACAGATTGCTGTGGTGAATGGGGAATTGCTCCATAAGAGAAGCGGGCGGCACAACTGTAATGAATATCACCGGAAAGAATGATGACTTTTTGACGTTGCTCACATAAAGTTGTCAGGAGTTTTGCCAAAGCTTCAAAATGAATGTTCCAAGAATCTCCCACATCTGTAGAAAAGACTTTTTCGCGCTTTAACTGCCAATGATGAATCCAATCAATAACTTGCAATCCAAATACATTGGTAGGTGCAATCACGAAGGTAGTGAGATTTTGGTGATCTGCATTTTTTTGTAATGGTTGTAGTAGTTGTTGCTTCATCGCTCCGGGAGATAGCAGCATCGGTGGGGCGATTGGTTTTTTGTCGGCTGGGTAGCCCCGCCATGTGCGTGTGTCTAATACTATGACTTCATGGCAATTGCTGGTGATTGTGTAGTTCCAAGTTAGTGTTTCGGGGTGGCGTTCTAAGATAAATACGCCATCTTCTAAAACAAAATTTGGTAGTCCTGTGTTGGGGTTACAGCTTGGCATCCCTAGATAACGAGCGATCGCCTGATCAGCTTCCATATCCTTCCCGGCTGATGCTGACCAATTTTCCGCCGCCGCCAGTAATTTTTCCCCAGATTGACCAGATGTAAATTGTTCTGGTGTATTTCCCCAAGCTTGAAAGACGCTGTATGCTAACAAAGCATTTTGTACAGTCCGCCGTCCCAGAGGATTACCCAAAACCCGCAAACACCATGCTTGATTTAAGTTCCAATCGTCGCTGACATCATGGTCATCAAAGATGGTGTACATGGGAATATTCGCCAGCGCCCGCCGCACCCGTCCCAGTGTATAAATTAATTGTCGTAAATCAGCCACCGATTGATCCCACATTTTCAGGGCTTGGCGATCGCTTGTTACCCATTTTCCTGGGGGAAAGGCCTCCGGCCAGCACACAGGCGACCAAGCCAGTAAATAAGCGGCGTAATATTCCCCCAAACTGAACAAATGACTGGAAACTTTCTCTGATTTATTATGTAATCCTGCCGTCAATTTGGCTTCTTCTGTCGCCACTTCCGCCCGTTCTCCTGGGGCTAGTTCCTTGGGAGTGCGATAACCTTGACCTACAGGAAGTTTTTCTTCCCAACCAAGCAGAGAATCGCCAAGATGACTGGCGACCCATAAAAATGGATCTGCCACATCGTCACCATAGATTTGATCACCTGTGAGGAATAACTGATGAGGACGGCTACGGGGTTGGTTGGCGGCTAATGCTATGAGAGCATCGAGTAAGGGTAAGGCATCTATTCCGTGTCCGTGGGGTTTGCGACAAGAAGCATGGATAATATGCAAATCTGCCAAGGAATCTGGAGGAAGCACAAAAGTAGGTTTTTGATGCTCAAAGTAGCTAATACTGACTTGAGGAAAGCGATTTGAAGATAATGCTTGTTCTAGATTCAGCAAAGTTTGATCAGCACAGGTGAACTGGAGGTCATAAGCATAAATGCACTCATTAGTTAAACTAGCCCCCACAGGAGACACGGCTGTAATCGCTACAATGTGCAGATACTTGCCCAAAGCTACAGTCAAGCGTTGTCCTTCTAATAAACAATTTCCTAACCTTTCACCATTATTTGTTGTTGCGTAAACTTTGAGTTCTACCTGACAAGATTGTTGGAGTACAACTAGTACGGTGACTGATTTTGCCTCAGTATGTTGTAGCAATGGCCCCGCTAAAATTAACGGTAGTTCCTCGAAAAAGTCCCCAGCTTGGTTATTCATGACCAAAAGTTACAGGTTTGAGAAATTGTTTGGATAATTCAGGTGAAATAGTATAAGTCCTATAATTTAAAACTAATTCATGAGTGTTAGAACTTGGTTGACGAGTGTTTAAGACTCGTGGACGAGTGTTTAAGACTCGTGGACAAGTGTTTGAGACTCGTGGACGAGTGTTGTAACTTGGTTGACGAGTGTTTAAGACTCATGGACGAGTGTTGGAACTTGCTTGACGAGTGTTTAAGACTCATGGACGAGTGTTTAAGACTCGTGGACGAGTATTCGAGACTCGTGGACGAGTATTTGAGACTCGTGAATGAGTGTTAGAACTTGGTTGACGAGTGTTTAAGACTCGTGAATGAGCATTGGAACTCCAACGAGTCCCAAATTAACCTACTTTAATTTTGATTTCTACCTTTAACTGAACCCATTAAAATATAAAGGATGGACGAATCGCCCATCCTTAATCAAAAGAACTTTTAAAGTTAACACCGAACCTAGTCGAAGTGTTAATTAACCCCGTGCAATCCCCTCTTCTCGCGCTGCACGTTGTACAGCAGCAGCGACGGCGGTAACGACACGTTCATCAAAGACGGAGGGAATAATATGTTCCCGATTCAAGTCTGAGGGATTAACCAAAGAAGCGATCGCACTGGCTGCTTCTAAATACATGGTGGTGGTAATTGTTTGCGCGCGACAATCCAACGCCCCACGGAACACCCCAGGAAAGGCTAACACATTATTAATTTGGTTGGGGTAGTCACTGCGACCAGTAGCAATGACAGCTACATCTTTGCTAATTAATTCCGGCTGAATTTCGGGTATGGGATTAGCCATAGCAAAGACAATCGGGTCTTTAGCCATAGACTTGACCATTTCTGGTGTTAAGACTCCAGGCGCACTCACACCAATAAATACATCTGCCCCTTGGACTGCACCGGCTAGTGTACCCTGAGCTTTGACAGCAAACTCTTGTTTTTCTTCATTGAGGTCGGTGCGAGTGGTGGAGATAATGCCTTTAGAGTCGCACATCCAGATTTTTTCTGCCCCAGCTTTCCGCAGTAACCGAGCGATCGCCACGCCAGCCGCACCAGCACCATTAATCACAATGCGGATATCAGTGATTGACTTCTGCACCAGTTTCAAGGAGTTAAATAAAGCTGCCAAAGTGACAATTGCTGTACCATGTTGGTCATCGTGAAAAACGGGAATATCTAATTCCTGTCGCAATCTCTGCTCAATTTCAAAACAACGGGGTGCGGCGATATCCTCTAAATTCACACCGCCAAAAACCGGGGCAATATTTTTGACTGCTTGGATAATCTCTTCTGTATCTTGGGTAGCCAAGCAAATAGGAAAAGCATCAAGTCCGGCGAATTCCTTAAATAACATGGCTTTACCTTCCATTACTGGTAAAGCTGCATGGGGGCCAAGATTACCCAACCCCAAAACTGCACTACCATCAGTGACAATGGCGACAGTATTTTGTTTGATAGTTAAATTGTATACTTGCGATGGGTCTTGAGCGATCGCCGTACAAACCCGACCTACACCAGGGGTATAAGCCATTGCTAGGTCGGAGACACTCTTGAGAGGAATCCGGCTGGTGATGCTGATTTTGCCGCCACGATGTAAATTAAAGGTGCGATCGTAAACGCTGACTAACTTAATATCTGGTATGGCTTTGACTGCTTGCACAATAGTTTCTGCGTGTTCAGTACTAGCAGCATCAACAGTTAAGTCACGGAGAGAAACTTGGCGCGTTTGCTCGATTAAATCGATTTGACCGAGATTACCACCACTAGATGCGATCGCCTGAGTAACAGATGCTAGCATTCCCACACGATTGGGAATCTGTAACCGGAGAGTAACACTAAAACTGGAATTAGGAGTTAAGTCTGCCATCTTAATTGGGGATTTTAGATTTTAGATTTTATATTGAATTGTTACAGTAAATTCCATTTTTACGATAAAACCTACACACCCAAATTATTTGCAGGATAAATTAAGACTTTCTCCCAGGGCTAAAGGCAGATTCTTTTCCCTTGCAGGATAAGCATGAAACTGATGAATTCTAACACTCTAGACCCTCGCTAACGTGTTAAAGTTACTTTTTTCTCAATCTTGGGAACTCTATGAATACTGTCCAGTGAATAGAAAGCGAAGCAGGTAGAGGTTATCTGCATCGGCTGATCTGAATTGTTGTGTCAGTATTTCCCAAGATTGTGAGGTCTGCTTTATGGATAAATCCATTATTCAGTTGATTGATGAATTACCGAACGATAATATTACCGTCAAAGTTCTCAACGCGCTGGATTATGTCGCCCCTGGCCAGTGGCAGAATTTAGTAGGTTTCGATAATAGTATCCGTGCGATTACCGGAGAAACTGACGCTAAGGTAATTCAAAGAATCCGCGATCGCGCCACCTCTTTGTATCATGATCCTCAACAAGGCTACCAAGCAGCCATCAAACTTTACCAAACCATAGATAAAGCTGACACTGCAATGGCGACTGCGGCTTTAGCTAATAAAGTAGGTGAGAAAATTGGCTTTCTATCTTTTTTAAGCAACATTACGCCCAAAGCCGACCTCACTCAAACAATTGACCTAGTACTGAAAATTGCAGTCGAAATTATCGTTTTTTGCAAACTCAACGGTATTCCCCAGCCAAACCCCCAAGAATTTGCCAATTCTCTGGCTAACAACTATCAAGATGCTTCTTTAATCCGCATGGTAGCCCTAGTTTGCCTAGATGGCATCCTACCATTAGGCCCCGACTTCCTCAGCAAAATTCAGGGAATCATTAGCGGTGCTGACTCCAACAGCATCACTCAAAATCCTGTTTTCTTAGCCGTCAATAGCTCCTTACCAGGAAATAATCCCACCGATAAACTAGGCTTTATCAATCAGGGTTTCAATGCTGTTCAAGGCTGGATGAATAACTTAGTCACCAAGACAGGTATCACCCCACAATCTATTTCTAGTCATCTTGGTAGTTTTATTCAAATTGCTGATGATAATTTAGATTTTGTCGCTGCATTCCTAGACCAAACTACCAATTACTTTGAGCATACAGGTATTCAATCAGTAGCTCGCAGATTGATTTTGCAAGCCCATACCTTAGTTAAAGAAGAAATAAAACAAGAGACAGCACAGCCTATTCAAAATGCCTCATCTGCTGTGAAATCAGATACTAGCCAGTATGCAATCAACAAAAAAATAGAAGTCTGGGATGAAGAAGAAGAAGACTGGTATCAAGCCACAATTGAGAAGGTTCAAGATGACCAGTTCTTTATAAACTACATTGGCTATGGTTCATCCCATAATGAGTGGGTTGGCAAAGATGACATTCGCACTACTGATTATGCCTCATCTGATGCCAATGGATATGCAGTGGGTAAAAAGGTTAAATGTTGGAGTGACGAAGAAGAAACCTGGTACACTGCAACCATTGAGAAGATCCAAGGAAATCAATATTTTATTCACTACACAGGTTACGATTCATCTTATGACGAATGGGTGAATTCAGATGATATCTGCTAACCATTGTTTGTAGTAATAACTTTAGTTTAGGGATTTGCAGATAAAAAAATATCCAAAATTTAGGGTGCGTCAGTGCAAAAAAACCTAGCTGTAACAAGAAATTATTCATACTGACGCACCCTACTAACCGCCAATTTGGAATAATTGATTTTTTGGTGTTCCCTTAGTCCTGAATTGCAAAAAGCAAAAAAGCGCCCCCTTTTCAGGAGACGCTTTTTTATTGAATTAAGACTTGAGAATTAACCGTTGATAGCAGGAGCGCTGATAGCAACAGGAGCAACTTCACCAGCAGCCAAGTCTAAGGGGAAGTTGTGAGCGTTACGCTCGTGCATTACTTCCATACCCAAGTTAGCGCGGTTGATGATGTCAGCCCAGGTATTGATTACACGACCTTGTGAGTCGATGATGG
>NZ_JACJQL010000089.1 GCF_014696625.1 Nostoc parmelioides FACHB-3921 | reverse complement strand
ACCTCCTCATAGAACCGTGTCTTACCTGTATTAGTCGCTTCTCTTACAACCCGATATTCGTCAAAGGCTATCCACAGCGAAGCACCTACGCTCACAGTTTGGACAGTCGCCACCATGAAGTCTTTACCAATGTGGATTCTGCCGTCATATTGAATCTTGGTGAGGGTGTTGGCGAAGAATAACCCCAGTACAATGCTGCCCAGTGTCCCAGATGCGATCGCCCCAATGGATAAACTCGTTAGTAGGCTGACTCCTGTGTTAGCGGTGAATACGCCCAAAAATGTGGCTAGAGCTTTGTTTAAGAGTTGCTTGTTGTTGAAGACATCCCTAATAGATTGTTCTAGCCGTTCGTTGTCCTCATCCTCTGGGGTGGTTTGAGTTTTTTGTGGTTCACTCCAATTGGTAGAGGAAGTTAGGTTATTGGTGGAGTGAAATTGAGATAACAAAGCGTCTAATTCATTCATTTTTACTCCTAACCATACAAAAAAGCATGGAAGCCAGAGCTTAAGAGACTCTGGCTTTTTACCTGTGGCTTAGATACCCATAAAGTTGCGGAACCACTGCCCCACGCGACTAATTCCAGCAGTCCGGGAGTAGTTTGGCTTGGGTATGCGGTCGGTTTTGGCTTCACTGCCATTAGTCCACAGTGCGTTAGTTACCGCAGTTTCATAGGCGCGATCTGCTGTATCCTGTGCTTCAGGAACTTTGTTAGACGCTTTGATTAAATCCGCCTCATATTTTGCTAGAGCCATTAGGTCTGCTGTGGCCCCTGCTATCTGAATCAGGCTTGAGCGTTGAGCGTGTCGGGTTGCCTCCGCAGTTGTGGCATTGACGTGTTCGGCTTGTATCTCGGTCATCTCATTTTTGAAACGCTGCTCTCCTGTCTTACTGGCGTTGATAGCTTTTAGGGTTTGCGTTCCGTGCTTCTGGGTTAGTTGCACCAACTCCGCGTAGGCTTGGTTAACATCTCCGGTTGTCTCAATAATCGAACGGTATGCCTCCAATGCCTTGGGTAAATTGGCTTGGGCAGTATCAGACAGTCGCGCCATATCTGCAATTCGGGTGATTACCGTTTGGTCGCCCTGAAGTGCCTTGTTGAAGTCTTCTGCCGACACATCAAACAGTTTGCCCATTGCTCCTAAAGTACCTGGGGCATTATTAGAGATATGGTTTTTCAGCTTGGCAGTTCCATAGTTACGCGCCATGTTTTACTCCTATTGCTGGTACTTGAGTTGATTAACCAATGCCTCTGCTAGTCCCAACAGGTCAGCTAAGGTCACTCGTTTGTAAAGACCTTGGACAATGGGCGAGACTGTTGAGACAGCTTCTGCTGATACTGCACTGCCAATTACGTTGATTTCGGCTCCCAGTAACGTTTGGGCTATGTTTTGCAGCAGCAACAGTTTCTCTACCTTATTCAGTTGCTCAAATGTGCTGCCGTACTGCTGTTGAAGTGAGTCTAGGTAGGAACCATCCCCCGGCATTGTTGATGTGAAATACCCTAACGGTTTTGACATATTGCTATGATCCTTTTGTGTGTATTTAAAACCACTGGAGAAGCGATCGCCATGTTTTCCAGGCAATGCGATCGCCTTCTTTCCCTAACTAGAAAATGCTTCAAGAAACGCTACATCAATAGTTGTTCTCTCCTCAACTTCCCACTGCAAGTAAGTCAATGCTGTTGTTGCATCTCCTAGCGTCAAGTCAGGACTATAGTTGACTGCAATTTGCTTGTAATCGGGATGGTTGCGAATATGTAGAATTGTTTCCTGTGCCTGTTGAATTAGGCTGCTTAATGATTGGCTCATGATTTAAAGTGCCTGTTAATTAACAGATTTGTTGGTGCGTTTACGTGGTACTGGTTTTTGTTTTAGGTGGGCGATTGCTCCTATGCTGAACATTCCTCCACCTATCATTGCTGTGGTAGTTGCACCAAACTTTTGTGTAGAGAGATAACCAAAACCAACACAGCTAAGTAGAAATAAAGTGGCTGCTATTGCTTGTCTAACTTTCACAATTATTTCTCCTTCAAAATAGTGCTAATTGCAGTGATTCCTGGCTGATAACAGAACTCTTTGTAGTTGCCCCTTCTACCTCATAACAGCGATTCGTTAAACCTTTGTGATTCAGTTTTAAATCAGCTTTCTTCCGTTGTCCTGCTAGTGGGCGGAAAATAAATTGTGGGGCTTGAATTGTTCCTGTCTTATAGAGGTAGCGGTATAGCGTTCTGTCTATCTGGTAGACTTTTGACTGGGTTAGTAATGTGCTGTCATAAACTAGGTTTAGCTTGTTCATGAAGCTACCCCTTTTAACTGATTGACCATACTTGATAGCATTGCCTTATTCGGTTGAATCGGTGCAGGTGTTGATGCAGGATTTTGAGTTTTTGATAATGCAGGATAGTTAACTCCAGATTGAAATATCAGCTTCTCTATTGCTGCTGAGAATGCTTGTGTTGGTGCATCTTGAGGGATGTCAAACATCTGGCATAGTTCATAGACTGCTAAGTACGAAATTGTTATACGCCGAGATTCGTAGCAGGTTTTCTCAGACACTTTTTTCTACTCCTGTCATATTTTCTGTTAGTAATTTCAGTCCCATAGCATTGATGAATTGGGGATTTGGTAAGACCATAAAGCCGAATTGAGCTAGATTTTCATCAACTACTGGCAGAGAAACTCCACCACCCCAGGCGACAAGGTATTTAGCTCTGTCTAGGTAATTCTTAGCGGTGATATAGTTGGCGAATTTCTCAATCTGGCTTGACCACCATTGGTCTAAACATTGGGCATATTCCACTTCAAAATTCTTGCCCGTAAGTCGATTTCCTCCATAAGTCAAAGTGCCATCTAGAATCCCTTTATTTACTAATGAAGGTGAATGTTTGACATCTTTTGATATTAGGCTTACTCCATCATTTCTCTTGTCTAATGCCTCGGCAATCATTGAGTGCAATTCACCGCAGCCATTCTCTATTAAATGTTCCCCAATCACCGCACCATTGCCGTTAAATACGGTAATTAACCAAGTCGATGAACCGATATCAAGGGCGATAGCAACCTCTGATTCTTCAAGGGTGAGAATTGGTTCACCGAATAGGCAGTAAGCGATACTGCCGAACCCTTCGCGGTAAACACCCGTCACTACAATCTCAACCGTTTTAGTAACAAGAAGTTGATTGATAGGGTGTTTGTGTTGGAAGGTGTGAATACCTTGCACTCTGCGCTTAATTTCTTTGTCCCAGCGTTGTGGGTTGTGGTTGCTCAAACTAATCTCTAGTCTCATCCCATCGGGAATATTCAGAACTGCCAAGTCTGCAAGGATGCTTTCTAATGCCAGTTCTGCTTTTTTCGATTTGTCCTCATGGAGTAGGGTGTAATCACGTTGTGTAATCGCTGCACTACCCCAGAAGAATTGAACATCTTTTAGGTCTTTTCTCGCGCCATCCACATAACACACCCAGCAGCCATCCTTAGATATGGTTTCGTAATGGCGAATGTTGCGGTTACGGACTAATGAGTACGCGGCAGGCATCATGATAGAAAAATCACCATAGATAGCCTTGCCATACCCAGCACCAGGGTCTTTACCTCCCGTGATGGTAGTTAACCCGGAATTGGCGAGTAAATCGGCTTGAGTAAGCCAATCTGAGGCGTTCAAGTATGCGGTTGTCATGGTTCTGATTATTGGTAAAAGTCTTTAGATTTCTGGCTTTGGAAAATTTAGAGCCTGAATCGCTCTCAATCCACATATCCAGTTTTTGGCAAGCATTAACATCACTTTCTGGCTTCTATTGCCTTTGTTGGGTGGCTGTTATTGGCTTGATAATGCTAATATAACATCTATTAGATAGTAGTAGGCACTACTAGAGGCTAATTTAACTTATACTTTAGGCACATTAAATAAGGTATTTTGATACTAATAGTGCCTAAAGCTATCTAATAAATGCCAAAGTATAAAGGTAAAAGAGTAAATGTCACTTTCCCAGTAGAGGTTTATGAACAAGTTGCAGGATTAGCCAGTGATGAAACTAGAACAGTAAGTCAAATGGTTGTTGTGCTATGTCAAGAAGCTATCGCAGCTAGGGAGAAGAAGCACGAAAAAACAGAATGAGCTATTTAGTAAAAACCACGATAACAACAGAATTAACTTTTCTTAAGTAATTTCAAGGAAAATTAGGTTTTTACTAGATTCCAGATAAACAAAAGTTTTGTATTATTTACCTATTGCTTAATACAAGGAGATACGGAGGTGAATACAAAGAAACCAAACAGCAAAAAGACAAAGCGCAAATAACTAAACGCTTTGTCCAGTAGAAAAAAGTTAATTTCATAAGCTTTTAGAGCGGGAAGCTATCTCAAACGTTCCAAAAAGTGGCTAAAAGTGTGGAAGCTTGGACACCACTGCTTGGCATACTGAGATTCAATCCGCGCTGCTAACTCATATTATATGAGTTGCTGTGGAATTTGTACATTTCCACAGCGAAATTTTGCATCAAAATTTATCATTTTTCTTTGGAAATATAAAAAATTTAAAGAAGCAAAACGGTAAATCTCATAGATATGAGGCGTAGCAGTGCGCTAACCCCCTCCAAATGCTGAATAACCAGTTATTTGAGGGTAAATCTGTGATAAATAACAATCGCGCACTTCAACTACATGAAGTTTTAGGAGGGTGTGAGACAATATCTCGACCCTTACATATAGAAGCAACTCACTGGAATGAATGGTTAGCCAGTGCTGTTGATCCAGGAATTATTGCTCTAAACGTTGTTTCGGTATCAGGTAGAACCGCCTACGATTACCTGTTCTACAGTCAAAACGTCCCTCGGCGTAACGATGGACGACTTAGAGACGGTTTATTAAAAAAATACCGCCACATTGAGGGATTTTCTTGGTGGTGCAACGGCGTTGACCCACTCAACGATTACAACCCGATGGACTGGGGTTGCATGAAACCCGACCGCCCCAGGCGCGACCCGAACAAAGGTGCTAAATTCATCAAGTATGAACACCCGTTACGAGTGCCAACAAGGGCGTTTTTCTTAGCTGTCACCGATGAAATTTGGTCGAGCATAGCCGCAAGGTATGACAAAACGATCAGCGACGAAGATAGGGGAATGGGCTTCTGGCATTGGGTTTGGAAGTACAACATCCCTGTTGTGGTTGTCGAGGGGGTAAAAAAAGCTGGGGCGTTGCTGACTTTGGGTTATGCAGCGATCGCGCTGCCTGGGGTAAACAGTGGCTACCGCAATCTAAAAGATGAGTTTGGCATTCCCACCGGAGAAAAACATCTCATTCCCGAACTGCAACACTTCGCCACGCTGGGACGTAAATTCACCGTCTGCTTTGACCACGACACCAAGCCAGAAACAATCCAACGGGTCAACATTGCCATCGCCCAAACCACGAAGCTGTTAACGGACTCTCACTGTCAAGTCCTGATTACAGAGTGGAATTATCCCGAAAAGGGCATTGATGATTTAATCATTGCCAGGGGGTCAGATGTCGCCCATGAGGTGATAAGTCTTGCACTGACCTATGAGCAATGGCAGGTGAAAAGCTACAATCGCCTGTCCTATGAGCCTGCGTTGACCCTGAGTCAGCGTTATCTAGGAGAATTAGCAATTCCTGATGACGCTAAACTGATTTTGCTCAAATCCCCCAAAGGTACAGGGAAAACTGAGTCATTAATCGCCATTGTTGCCGAAGCGATCGCCAACGGTCAACCAGTGCTACTGTTATCTCACCGAGTACAGTTGGCCCAAGCCCTAGCCGACCGACTAGGCATTCCCTACATTACCGAAGTCAGAAACAGCGAAATTGGCATTTTAATCGGCTTTGCTTTGTGTGTTGACAGTTTACACCCCTATGGACAAGCCAGATTCAATGCTGAACATTGGAAGCAACCCCTAGTCATCATTGACGAATCTGAGCAGGTAATTTGGCATTCACTCTCTGCTACCACCGAAGTTAAAAAACATCGGGTCGAAGTCCTCAACCAACTTTCACATCTGTTCAAGAACGCTATCGCCCCTGGTCGTGGCAGAATTATCGTGGCTGATGCTGATTTATCGGATTTATCAGCCCATATGGTCATGGGTCTAGCAGAAACCAAAGTTACCCCTTGGGTGGTGGTCAACACCTGGAAGGGTCAACCCTGGAATATTTACAACTACAAACAAACTACCCCTATCTGCTGGTTAGCTGCCCTTGAAGCCCACATTAAAACGGGGGGTAAGCCGTTTATTGCCGTTGACGCTCAAAAAGCCAAATCTAAATGGGGAACCAAGGTTTTAGAGGCGAAGTTAAAGAAAAAATTCCCTAACCACAGAATACTCCGCATTGACTCCGAAACGATTGTTGACCCAGAACACGCCGCTTATGCCTGTATTGAGCGACTTAACCAGATACTCATGGAGTATGACATTGTGCTGGCTTCCCCTTCCATTGGTACGGGGGTGAGCATCGACATTAGAGGGCATTTTACCAGCGTTTGGGGGTGCTTCCAGGGAGTTGCCCCGGAAAATGCTACTCGCCAAGCTTTAGCCCGTGTTCGTGAAGAAGTAGAGCGCCATCTGTGGGTTGCGCGTCACGGGGTCGGCAAGGTTGGTAATGGAGCGACAAACGTTAAATCACTTCTGGCTAGTGAACATCAATGCTTTAAAGCTAATTTGAGACTGCTACAGGATGCCTCAATGGTAATAGATGGTGATGAAATCAATATCAACCGCACTGCTTTGACCATTTTTGGCAAAATGAGCTGTCGGATTAATGCTGGCATGATTCATTACCGTGAGTCGGTAGTTGAAGCATTAACCGACGAAGGCCACAACATTATCGATGTTTATGACAACAAAACCCGAATCATATTAGAGAAACTGATTACTAAGCAAAGAGATGACCTCTACAATGCTGAGTGTGAGAATGTCTGTGCTGCGGATACCAGCCATTTGACCCCGGCTAAATATGAGGCACTACAACAACAACGCTCTAAAACCACAACTGAACGCAACATTGAACGCAAATACAAGCTTGAACAGCGTTACGGTGTGGAAGTTACCCCGGAACTGGTGAAAAAGGATGATGCTGGCTATTATCCACAACTGCGGCTGTGTTATTACCTGACTGTGGGTAGAGCCTATGTTGCCGAGCGCGATCGCTCTTTGGGGGAAAAGATGCTTCAAGCCAAGAGCGCATGGCTACCGGATTTTAACGGCGGTCAAAAGAGTTTGGTGATTCATGCCTTAGAAAAGTTCAACATCCCCGATTTCATCAAGAGCGATCGCTCACTCAGGGGGACTGATGAGGACTTAGTGCAGATGGCTAACAATGCCCTATCTGTTAAATGGCAGGTGAAAACTGTTCTGGATATTACCTTGAATGATTCAGATACGCCCATCGTCATCTTGCGGCGCTTCCTGAAGAAGATAGGGCTGAAATTGAAGTATAAGGGTCGTGATGGGACTGGCGATCGCCAACGAATTTATCATGTAGTTGGTGCTGACGATGGACGTGAGCAAATCTTCCAGCACTGGCTGGCTAAAGAGAAAGAGAAAGAGAAAGTAGCAGCTTAACCACAATTCCCAATTCTCCACCAACTAAATAACTGTGCAGCGCTGTAACCAATACACTACAGCTAGTCTCGTCATGCCGACTTTACGTCTAATCCGCGTTTTTAGAGGGCTAGTAAGCTTAACAATCTGACAGTTGACGAAAATACAGTCTCAAAATGCCAGTTTTTTGTCACGTCCACTAACGGTAATTAAATAGATAAACAAGTTTACTGGACAAGTAATACAATCCCATCCTGATCAACCCCTCAAACCCCCAATATTTTATATACAGTGTTGGGGTGGCTGGCGCTTTTGGCTAACCCAGGCATTGGTAATGTGCTTGATACTGTGTTTCCCTGCCGTGAAGCATAGACAATACTGCTAGGAGAAGTTTAAATAATGTGCCAATAAGGTATTCCACATATCAAGCGCATAACATTTACTGCTTTCTACGGCATAAGCAATGTGTAAGTGCCGTGTTCCACATTAATAGTGCATGAGAATTACTGTTTATCAATGTACAGCCCATTTTTAAACGCAGTAGTAGCTTGAGAACCAACGATTTTTGTAGTATTTCCACCTCAAAAAATTGGGATTAAAAAAATGGCGTACTGTGCGAGGCTTCAAACACTCAAAAATTGACTTGAAACACTGAACACTTTTCTTACTGAAAATCAGCCATACTGAAAACAGCTTTTTTAACTAACCTTGCCCTTGTCCGTTTGGTGGTGGCGGGTAAAATTTTGGCCGCTCACCAGAACCCAACTGCCAGCCCGTAACTTTCATCAGATATTTCTCCTCTGTCGTCCTTTCAGTTTCAGCCAGCCGCTTCAAGGTGGTAGCGGTCAGATCCAAACGTCGCATGATTTCGGTTTTACTCAGTCCCTCCCTGGCTTCCTTAACCGAGTAGATGAACTGACCACCCTCAATGCTGGTGTTCTCTGCTAGATGCTCCTCGACTCCACTAGCTAGGCTAATAGCTCCAGCCGCGATAAGGGCTTCCCTGAGTTGCCGCATCTGCTGTTCTAGCTGAGTCAGCCGAGGCGGAATGTTTTCTTGCTCCAGGGCAGTCACTCTAGGCCCAAGGTCGGTATCTCCCAGAGGACGGCCATCTTTTTTCAGGAAGTGTTCGACAATCAGCGAGACAGCAGAGGAGACAGAGCGTTGATAATTGTCATCCATCCACTTCTTGAGTTGTTCATGCACATCCTTGGGTAAATAAGCCGTAACTTGTACGCTCTTGTTATCAGCATCTTCCATACATTGCCTCTACCGTTAAACAAGGTGTTTACAATGTGCGTTTACAGTGAAGTGCATTAAAAGCGCATTGCCAATACTGCACTTAACTTTATTAGTAATGTAACAAGTGCTGTTATTAACAGTGCGTAAGCATTGCTAAATATCGTTATTTAAGGCATTAATAAATTGCTTTAGCCTTAAAAAGCATAATAAAAGCATAAGTAATTATGCTATTCACTGTGTAAACAATGTGTAACCAATGTGGAATACATTAAATTAGCATTATTGACAATGCTAATTACGACCAAATGCTTATACAGTGCTGAATACAGCTTTTTTAAGCTAAAACCCACAGTGTAGGCGTAAAATATTTGAATCGAGTCGAGCAGCCCAATGAAACGTCCTATCTGCCCTCATGAGGTCACAAGAGAATGGTTATATCTTGAGTCAATTGACTACATATGCTCGTGCTTAGAGGCTTGTCTTGATGCGTCTATGTTGGCTGATTTACGTGAAATATTCCCTCGTCAAGCCCTACGGGTTGCCAGTTCTAAAGTAAGCCTAACTCAGAGGCAAAAAATCACCTATTGGTTGCAGCTGTTGAACCAAGATGACTTGGCTGCATAACACTGAAAATTCAGTTTTATTGATTCCCTAGTGTTAAACCTCAATTAAGGCAGTTTACAAGTCTTCTCTGCTGTAAAGTTTTGGCTGCTGTTGTGTCTCCTGTTTGCTTTTCCTCTTAGCCTGACCATTATTTTCAGAGGATTTATCAGCTTCATGACTGGTTTGAACTGCTTTTTGAGCTTCAGTAGTCGGTTCTGATGACTGGTTATTGTCTTTTGACTGGTTTTTCTGACGCTGACGGCTGCTTTTCTTCAACTCACCTATTAAATACTTGATTCTGCTGCCACTCAAATGAATGCCCAGCCCCTTCAGCATTTCTGCAACTTCATCATAAGTGTAGCCGTACTTGTCAGAAGTCAGTTTCTCGATGTATCTCCGCATTTTCTTCACAGCTTCCCTGTCCGATACATCGTCCCGCTCTTTCGGTTTCTGCTCCTTCAGCAATTCTATGGCCTTATCAACCTTGCTCTTAGTGATGACCTCAGATTTCTGATGTTCAGCCATTGTTATCTCATGTAGTGATTGATTATTAATTATCGGCTATCTGAAAACGTCTGTACCAATCTGTTTTCAAAATGCTAAAAAAAACTGACTATTACGGCTACGCCGAATCTGAGATTTTAATGAAAGCGGCTACGCCGAATTTTCATTCAATCTGATGCTCAAGAAATTTTTACTATGACGGCTACGCCGAATAATTTTTTAGTTTTTCGGCTACGCCGAACCATGTTTTACTGTAGTGGCTACGCCAAAGTAGATTTTCTTGTGGCAGCTACGCTGTTCTTATCTTTCAACTCATGCCAAAAAATCTAACTATAACGGCTACGCCGAATTAGTTCTTACTGTAGCGGCTACGCCGAATCAAGAACTTTAATATTATGGCTATGCCAAATCTAGAATTTACCCAGTGCTTGATTCTAGAATATTACGGCTACGCCGTTGTTATAATCCTCTCCGCATTGTACCATTGAGTCAGCCTCACGGCTACGCCGCATCCCGCACAGAAACTCTGCACCTCTCCCAAATTTTGGGCTAAAAGCAAGCCGTGTTTTTTGCCTGCGGCAAACCTCGCTACGCTCGGACAACAGACTTGCCAAAGGGGGAAGTAGCCCCCTTTGGAAACCCCCTCTAATTGGTTGCAGTTATGCGTCCTAAATTGTCAAAAAACTTGCTGCGTAACAAGACATTGGAAGCTCGTGTTAATGCAATAGAACACGAGATGATTAAGCTGAAAGCACAAGACGCGGGACTGTCGATAGCTGAGTTCACCAGACGTAGTGTTTTATTAAAACCACTGCCAAGACGACTGAGTAAAATAACCTTGGCAACATATAGAGAATTAGTCCGCATCGGCAACAATATTAATCAACTCACCAGAGCAACAAACGCTGCCATAAAAATGGGAGTGCAACCACCAGCATATCCATACCAACTAGCAGAATTACGAAATCTTTTACAAGAAATTGGTCGGGAATTATCTTCTATTGAAACTGAAGTCACTGATGACGATGACATTGACGATGAAGATAAGGAGGAGTGGGAGTAAAAATGATTGGCAACCAAACCAAAGGTAAAAGCTTTCGCGGACTCTTGGAATATCTCTCAAATCGAGAAGAGTCATCTTTAATCGGTGGCAATATGTTTGGGAGAAATGCTCGTGAATTAGCAAGAGAATTTCGACTATCTCGACAACTAAATCCCGAAGCTGTTAAAGTAGTCCACCACGTTTCACTTTCACTATCCCCAGGCGAACAAATAGACAATGAAACTTGGTGTGAGATAGCAGATAAATATATGGTGGCAATGGGTTACACATCTAACCAATATGCCATCTATCGCCACAGCGACCACGACCATGATCATATACACATTTGCGCCAGCAGAATCAGTTTGGATGATGGCAAGATTACCAGTGATAGCTGGGAGTATGTACGCTCAGAGAAAATCATACGCCAGCTAGAACAGGAGTATGGTTTACAGCAGACTATTAGTAGTAAAGAGAAACTTAACCGCGCCCCAAGTGTAGGGCAACAGCGACGAGTTGAAAGGGAACAATTAGAGTATGAGCAGGGTTTAAGAAACACAGCGCCACAACAGCCAATAAAAACCCAGCTAATTGAATTAATTGACCGCACCACAGTAGATAAACCAACCATGCCCGAACTGATTGAACGATTGCAACTGTTGGATGTAGAAGTTCGTCATGGGTTAACACGCAAGGGTAAAAGTAAAGGGATCTCCTACTCGTGGAATGACCAAAAATTTAGCGGTACATCTTTGGGGCCTGCTTACACGTTCCCAGGCTTACAGAAACATCATGGCGTTGACTACCAACCAGAACGTGATGATGAGCCTATTCATGAATTGCTGCTAAAACCTGCTAAACCACTCCCAGTTGAGGAGAGACAAAACCTGTTTCAAGAGATTGAACGCAAACAACAACAGCCTCAGTTCACTCCACCACCGGAGGATCTAGCTCTGTGGCCAAAATTGTATCAATACTTGAGGGAGAAGCGCGGTATACCGGGTTCTTTTATTGAAAAATTACACAACAACAATTTGCTTTACATGGATGAGCAAAAGCAGATTTTATTTATCAAACGTAATCTGGATGGTGAAAAGACTGGTGCATTAGTTTGGTCAGACCCAAAGGATAATCGTCACACTGTTGAATTAGACCAAAACGCCTCTACACCAAATGGTTGGTTTCATATCAATTTGGGGCAGAATCCAGTCGAAGAAATTAAAAACGTCTTCTTATGTTCTTCACCAATTGATGCGGTGTCAGCAGGTATGTATGTCCTAGCCAAAACTGGAGCTTACCCACAGATGAGAACAATGTTTATAGTAGCTGATGACCCGAACAATTTACCTCTAGAATTTCTCAAAAATTGCCATAGGGTAGTTCTGGCATTCAATAACGATGAGCAGGGAGATAAAACTGCTAATGCAGTATTAGAATTGTTGCCCTCTGGTCAAAGATTTAAACCGACTTATCCTGATTGGAATCAGGAATTAAGAGTTCATTTTTATGAGGCGGAACTTGAACGCGAACGGCAGTCGCGTAGCCGTGGTTTTAGCCTGTGATCTGTGCAGTGGAGAGTAGTTAGAGCTACTTGACCAAGTTCGTTGGCGTTGTTTCAGTCCACTGCTACATCTCAACTTGGTCGTTAGTCTTTTAATAAAAAAATCAATATTAGTAATATCGATATAAAAGAAATGGAATTAATCTCATACAGTTACGAATTACAGGCTAGTTTGGAAGATTTTTTGGAAATAATTACAAAACAATCTTTTTTGGGGTCTGGGGTCTGGTGTGTGGGGTCTATTGCCTTGCCAGCTTGGTTGGTGATTAGGGTCTATGCCAACTTGGTTTGTTAGGGGTTTTATGGTATCTCAGTACATAGTGTATTTCTATACTGATTTTTGGGGTTGATTAGTTGTGAAAACAAAATTTTGATTCTCTCCCCACTATATAGAAATTTGAGAAACTGAACCCCGCATGGTTAAGCCATTCTTGCACTCTCGCATTTTGCGATTTTACCCAAAAAATGCTAATTTGCGAGGGTAGACTTATTGAGAATAGTGTCAATAAACTTGGCTTTTATACTGAGAGATTTAATGATTTAAGTTTAACTTTTTAGTTAAAAAACCCTACTTAAAATATACAAATTGTTGTTGAAATTAGGTGTTTAACCCGATGTTGAATATATTGTTCTCCGTATATCTTGGGATAGTACAACCATTAAAGGTGTTCTAATGAGAAATACAAGCGTAATATTTACTATTTTTCTGGTGATTATTACATTCTTAATTTTTCGTTCCACAGTAGATACTGAGGCTTTGAAGATAATCTATGCTTTTGGTACTGCTTTTTTAACTGCTTTTGTTACTTGGTTGTTTAAATAAAAAATCTCTAACCTGTATCTGACACAAGTTAGAGACTTAACTTTTGATTGTTAACACTAAGATAACTTGAATACTTTACATAGGCAACCTATTTAGGTTGTCTATTACCAATTTACTGAATTAGTTAATTATATGGATTTAGATTTAAAAATTTATATTCCTTTATTGGCTGCTTGTATTACTTCTACTGCTGCTTTGATAGTAGGAATTATTAATTGGCGTACTAATATTAAAATTAGAAATCAGCAATTTTTAATTAATATTATTGAAAAAGATATAAACGAATTAAAGGAAATTCAAATTTATCTTCTTAATTTATTACCAAGATTACTTTATATACACTCTAAATTGGAAAGTAGTACAATTACTTTCGATGAAGCAAAAGAATTGTTTGATATACTTTGTGCAACAAATTTAAAAATAGCTAATCTTAGTCCACTTTTAAAACAATCTTCTCTATTCAATACTTTTACAGAACTTAAACAAATTATTCATGATGGTTTTGATTCAAAAGACTCTAAAACTTTACTTAGGTATACAGGAGCCTTATCAAGTTATGCAGGACTTTTAAATAGTGAAATAGCTATAAAAAAAGATATTATAAAAAGTTTATTTGTTTAAGGTCTAGCACTAACTAGACCCTTGTTTTAATTAAGTTAACTCTACTAGACGTGAAGCCGAGATACGTGTAAAAAGCTGCAAGATGGTCTGAAAAGCCCTGCTAGATATAAGTTTGAGCGTTTTTAATTTCTCAAGCATTAGTTTAGGAGAAACGTTTCTCCTAAATTCATTTTCAGGTAAAACAGTCGCTATACTGGGGCGGGTGCAACGTCAAGATCACAAAGTATCTACAGTTATCCGGTTTGCAGAAGAACAAGTCTCATCTCAGCCAGAACGCTGCGCTCGATTTATTGCTGGTGCGATCGCTCACCGGACGCAGATAACCTTTGCTCTTAACCGACCAAACTCAATCGTTACGGTGCAGAGGGGTTGTTAGCTTTGTTCGCTAGACTAGCTCATTTTGGCGTGTATTTGCTTTTCAATCGATTTTGTAATTATGATTATTAAGACAAATGTAAATTTTAGGTACTCTTCGCCAACAACTCTTTTGTCGCCTAAATTTAGATCACTATTTCCATTTATCCTTAAATATGTTTCATTAACCAGCCCATTATTATGAAGAATGATATTTCTTGTACTAAATAGCTCAACAATACTTGATTCCCACTTTTCAATATTGGGAAAGGTCAAATCAAATTCTTTTTTAAGATGCTCTAACTTATCTTTAAATGACGAGTGTGAAAATCTTAAAATGATTTTTTCCCTCTTTTCTTCTTGCCAATCAGGCTTCTTCCATAGATAAATAGACGTAGCAATATCATTTAAGAAAGCATCTGTCCTAGCAATTAGATTAATAAAGCAGAATTTATATATTTCTGATTCGTATGTACATACTGATTCTTGTAAGCTTTTAAATATTTCCATCCCCTCAATTTCTTTTTCACTTCGTTCTTTGCTATTGAACTCTTTTAATATATCGGGATAATTAGCTTGGAAGAAGCTATACGAAGCACGAGTATCAATTAGAAATCGCTCTATATTTAGAATATCTCTCTTAAAATCATGAATATTCTTTTCTATATATTCTAGTATTTCCATTGAAATAACCTATAAAGCTAACTATTTATTATACGGAAACCTTCCGTGTAACATTTTTTCAATTCTAATATATCAAGGGTCATGGTTTTGGTAGAGAGGCAGTTAATGTACTAAAAAATTGGGTGGATAAAAATTTGAAATATAATTATCTTTCTTACCCTGTTGATAAAAGAAATATCCTCAGTCGGAAAATTGCGTCAAGTATTGGAGGTAAAGTATTTGGGGAGTTTCAACAGACTAACAAGAGCGGCAATCTTCTTGATGAGGTTGAATACAGGATTTATGGTAAATAGTTCTCGCGCTCTACTAACAGCCACCCCCTCGTAAATAAGTCCGCCGATTGATAAACCACAGACTATCAGTTGCAAGTTAGGGAGCTATGCCGGAATAAGTTTTATTCTGATTCCCCTAAGACAGTCGCCGGCATACACTCCCTAACCCGCTCTCAGTGCTGAGAGTAGCGTCCTTATTCCTCAATCAATTGAGTTAGGAGAAACGTTTCTCCTAAATTCATTTCCAGGTAAAACTGTCGTTATACTGGGGCGGGTGCAACGCCAAAATGAAGAAGCATCTACAGTTACGCATAACGTTATGGGCGAAGTTGAAAATGGCTTTACTAATAACTCTATGAGCCATTCTTCTGCTAAAACACAAATCTGATTTTCTTCCTTTATGGTTTTCTGGTTTCCTGGTTTTCTGGTTCTCCGAATTTTTGGATGAGTGCTTCAACAATAACTGAGGTTACGGTAATCCCTTGCTCTTTAGCTTTAGACATCCAGTAGCGACGCTGGGATATAGGAACTTTGACACACAGATTTACCATCTGCTCAATTTCTGCTAAACCAGAACTCTGGTTATCTGTATTTATGGTTGTCTGGTTTTCTGGTTCTACTTCTCTAGCTTTTTTAATTAAATCTCCGTACTTGCTCATTTCAAAATCTCCATAACTTCCTTACCAAGAGAGGTGTAATCAGCCCAAGCTGTTTTTAAACGCGAGTCATCAACATCCCTAATGGGGACACCAGCCATTGCCGCTTTCTCAAAACCCACAGTTCGCCGGATCATTGACTGAAATACGGGGATGCCTCCATTCAACAAATCCTGACGCAGTGTTTCACCTTCCCTGCTGGGATAGGGAGGAACAATAGTCAGCAAGCAACGATAGTTTGCATCTCCCAAGTGTTTCACCATTTCCAGCATTGGCTCAAGGCTTACAATGTCTGGTTTGGTGGGCAAGATTAGAAGGTCGCAGCCCTTGGCTAATTCCTTTAAATCATCCGAGTCTGGTCTAGCTGGTGTATCTATGACCACAAACTGAGCATTGGCAATTACTTTAAGTGCTTGGCGTTCATCCACAGTAGGGAAAGGGAATGATCCGCGTTTTGACCAAGCCAAAGCAGTACGGTTCTGGTCGCCATCTACAAGAACTGTTTTACCTAATTCACTAAAGAAAGTTGCAAGATGCACTGCTGTAGTGCTTTTCCCGACTCCTCCCTTGTATCCTGTGATAGTAATAATTTTCTTAGGACTGTCCATATTTCTGGTAAACCATAAGTCTGGTTTTCTGGTTATTTGGTTTTCTGGCTTGGTCTACATCATACTCACTCTCAATAACATTAGTCACGTATATTTATAATCCTTTCTTCCTTGTTGGTACGTAGCTAGGGAGAATAGTGAAAAAAGGTGGTTTGCTACACTCATGTAAAGAAGCGGCTAATTTTCTAATCAATTATTGTCAAGAAAGTTTTTGACAAAGAGCGGCAGCAGTAGCTGACGGGCAATCAACACAGAGGGCGATTCAAGAGAAATTAGAGTAATGGTTGCAAGTTAGGGAGCTATGCCGGAATAAGTTTTTTTGTCATTCCCCCAAAACAGCCGCCGTCATACACTCCCTAACCCGCTTTCAGTTTAGGGAGTAGCTTTCTTAATTCCTCAACCAATTGGGCGAGGAGAAACGTTTCTCCTAAATATCATAGAAACACCAAAACCCTGATGATTACAAAGAGCAGTTATTAAACATTGCCAAAATTGGCTCAAACTAGGCAATGTTGAACCATAGTGAATAAGGTCTGTATAGCTAGAAGCTGAAAATCTTTTTTAGTAAAGATTTCAAGCGATATGGCGGAACTTTTCACGAATCGGTGCTATACCCGCGTAACACTACTCCTATTCGGCGGAGTCTTAGCTTAGAGACACAACCATAAATATGATAAATATTTTTGTTTTATATAAAACAAAGGTGCTGGAAAGTAACCAGCACCTTTGTTTTATATAAAATCCATTTCCTTGGGGTCGGGAACTCTAAATCTTGATTTAGCCTGCCGATTCTTTTTAAGAATTAATTTTCAGTAGCAGACTCATCTAATTTTATGCTCCAAGGAGTACCCAAGGCTCACTGTTCTACAATAACCATCATTTTAAAATTTGTCAAGTTACTACAAAAATTTGCCAAATGAGCCTTAACCAAAATATATTTTTAAGCTTTTTCTTGTATAATAGAATACTTTAGTTTAAGTAATATTTTTATGGCTAATATTATATTATACGAAAATTTATGTGTCGTTTTTTCTAGTCCACGCTTTTCAACTTATTTAAGAGCTACCAATTATGATAAATTAGAAGCTTTGGAATTGTATAAACTAAACTTACAACTTTCAAGAGCTTTATATCCATTATTATCTGTATTTGAAATAAATTTAAGAAATAGAATTGTTAATGTATTTGTTAAATATTATGGCTCTACTTGGTTTAATGAGAATGAATCTACGTGTAAATGGTTAAATGAACAAGAATCTACTCTAATACAAAATGAAAAAGGTGAGTCTGAAAAACGTTGGGAATTAAAAGAAATTAAAAAAGCAAAAGATGAACTCAGAAAAGAACGTAAACCAATTACATCTGATAGAATAACGGCAAAACTAAATTTTGGCTTTTGGGTTACAATAATGGTGAATAAAGAGTATGAGAGATCAATATGGCATCATTATATAAAAGAAATATTTCCACACTCACCTAAAGGTTATAACTTTACCCGGAAGAAAGAAATACTTAGAAAAAAAATAATGAGGATAAAGAAATTACGAAATAGAGTTTTTCACCATGAACCAATTTTTTGCACTAAAGAATTATCATTTATTGAACTGTTGGAAGTTCATAAGGACATTATAGAATTAATAGAATGGTTAAGTCAGCATTATTTAGACTCTTTTGAAGAAGATAAGCATCAATTTATAAACTTTACTAAATTAATACCTTCTCATATGTATTGATTAAATTATTAACTATTAAAAGTATTAAGTTAGAGTAAGCTGTGCTGGTATTAGAATAGGTTAGTTTAATCAAATAGGTGACTATTAGATATCGTTAGAACATAATTATAAAAATCAACCCTTTAAATCATATCTCTTCCCAGTACAATTACACTTAAGGATACTGATTGCTCTCGGTGCATACCTTACTTTCCTTTGCAGAGTTTATCAAAATATTGAAGATAATATTTTGATAAACTCTGCATTGTCAATCCAACCTAGAGGCTCAACCTATTTTACTGGTCTGAAAAAGACGTTCCAATGATTCTCTCTTCCTACTTTTTCAGAGAATATAGCAATCCAATCCCCAAGCGGTGTAACACGTTCGTATATGGACTTACCCCGATTCATGGATTTGCAAATATACTTCTCTGCCTCATGCGTAGGGCAAGATTTTTCGACTTGAACCTCAAAAAGACTCAAAAAGAGTTGTTGAGGCAATTCTTCCTGTTGCCTAGAAGTTGAGTTAGAATACTTTGGCATGAAAATACTCCTGACCAATTATGGTCATAAGGGGTTAATACATCAAATGAAGTGTTGCCAGTACTAGCCGCAATCTAGTACTGGTATTTTAGTAATCGAATTTTACTCAAAAAAACAGAGCTTGGCAACTGGATTACAATTTTAATTATAAATTGTAATTTCTATTTTATGCTTACACCTAATTAATCTAAATTACGACAAGTAGTTTCACCCCTCTTGGGGAGCGAAACTACTCCCATCATCGGTTTTAGGCTTTGAATCTAATAGTATATCTAGGGGTAAGTTGGGGTAAGTTGGGGTAAATTAAGTAGGAAAGTATGGAAATAAATTTTTTAAAAGTGCTTGAAAAGTGGTTTCTATATGTAATAGCAATGTATCGATTGTGTAAGCCAACATCTGGTGAAGTTGAACTAAAACCCAATCACAGAAACAGCCTTGCGCTTCTGCTCTGGCGTGACCTCCAGATAACGCTGCAACGTCCCCAGGTCGCCGTGGCCTGAGATTTCTTGAATGATTCTCAAAGGTATTCCCGCGCTCGACATCTGCGTGAGGGCAGTTCGCCTAAACGAATGGGTGCTAACTCCTTCTACCCCAATCCGCTTGCAGGCATCTCGTAAAATCTTGTCTGCCATGAATCGGGTCAGCCGTTCAGTTACACCGCGCTTGCCGGGAAACATCACCGCACCCTTGGGCTGATAATCAGCCAATATTGCTGATAGCGTTGGTGGAATATCTACAATCCGTGTTTTGTACTTGCCTTTCGTGGTACATTTTCGGAAAGTGATGGTTCCTGATTTGATATCAGTCATGTTGAGGGCCAACGCTTCTGATACGCGACAACCAGTAAACAGGCAGATGCCAAATAAGGCGCGATCGCGCGGGGTGAGAAATCCCTCGGTGAACAATCGCCTTAGTTCGTCTTGGCTTAATATCTTGCCTTGTCCGTTGCCGTCTACTTTCATTTTTTGCGCCAAGGGGCATTACACCAAACCTAGAAAACGTGTAATCAATCCCCCAAAGTATTGTATCTCCGTTGGTGTCACTCTAGCGCTCTCAAGGGGCCAAATTAAACTTATCATTCACAATCGCTACAACCCTTATTCTTTCGTTAAACTATAAAACCTGCTTATGGAGTCTGCACTTGTACCACCATCAGGTATGATCTCTCTCTGGCTTGGAGCAGACACATCTATTCCCCTACCAATGCTAATGCTTGATTAATCACGCGGTCAGATAAATACATTCCACACAGTCGCAATTGTTCTAGAACCGGACGTGCCGCCGGAATTACCCCTCTTTGTTTGGCAGTAATCACAATCCCTAATGTCCCCCGTACAGGAATACCCAAGGTGGCAGCACAGCGACGGGCGGCTAAATCATCCAGAATTACCTCTGTGCCAGGATTTGTGTACCCCCACGTCAATACGGCTGATTCCCCTAGACCTAAATCCCAATTGAGAATCACATTGGGGACTGGTGGTGTTTCTTGTACAACCAACCAATCGGTATTGTTGAGCGCAACTGCTGTTACGTCTGTTTCCCCATACTCCCTAATTTCTGTGGCCACCGCCGATGGAACAATAATTGATGGGCTAATGAGGCGCAACAAATTTACCTCACCGCCCTTGGTCAAAAAAATTAGTGGGGATGTGTTGATAGCAGGCAGTTCAGCCACGGTTTAACTCGCGTTGCAAATCATCTATGTCTACAGCAAAGACATCCACTTGTTCACGGGCGAGGACAGCGAGAAAGTCTCGGCGGTTTAGCCCAGCAACAGAGGCGGCTTTCTCCATTGAGATTTCCTGCTTCTGATACCAGTAGATAGCAGCAGCAAGACGCATATCTTGCACAAATTCTTCTGGACTTAGGCGACGGGCGCTAAATACTTCTTCTGGCAGGTTAATGGTCACTGACGACATAGTTTATGTCCTAAATGGCTTTGGCTGTTGAAGCGGAATTAATTAATGATATCAACCATTGCTTTAGACACTGCTATAAGTCTGTTTCTCCTTCAACCAAAGGGGGCTTTTTTTTGAGTATTGGCTTAGATGGAGGATTGCTACGCTCTCCATTTCCCCCTTCATGGTCTTTCTTAGATGGTCGCTGTCCCTGGTGTTTATTCTTTTTAGACTCTTGCTGGACTGTGGCTTTATCTTGTTTAGAGGCTTTGAGAAATTTGGGTGCAGTCTCTTGTGGTGGTGCGGTAAGGGCCACAAAACCCCATACATTACGCCCTGGTATAAATTTCGCCTTCAGGGTGACAAATACTGGATGTCCTAGCTGTTCTTTAGGAACTTTGGGATTAAATCTAAAGGGACGAACAGGTGCATCTTTCCACAGCAAGGGTA
>NZ_JACJQL010000088.1 GCF_014696625.1 Nostoc parmelioides FACHB-3921 | reverse complement strand
GTCTTGATTGCTGTCAATTCATCATCACCAGTAGCAACTACATCAACTACCTGCTGCTGATATGAATCTTCAGCCTGATTGGAATTATCAACTTTGTCTGCTGCCCATCCTAAACACATGGTTTTTACCAGAGAATCAATCTTGCTAATGGGTAATTGACTGGGGCTACTAACTTCTTGAAACTGCAAATATTCTTTGACTAAATCAAGGGGATAATTCAACAAAGTGCGAATATATTTCACACGCAAATCTTGAGGATGTGCTATGGATTTGGGTTGTGTTTGTTGTTCTGGCATTAGTGGAGCAGATGAAAGTGTTCCACCCAAACGAGATTGGATTTCAGTAATGATTGAGAACCAATCAGCGTTCGGGTTCCATTCGCTGCGGACTCTAACTTTACTTGTCGCATCATAAAGCCGACAAAAGACTGTATTCTCATCACCGCTTGTAGCCGCAATAACTAGAGGCTTGGAAAAGTCGTAAACTTGCGAAGCTGCTAGTAAAAAGGTCTTCGCAAAATTGGTGTCTATGCCAGTTCTGATGATATACACTTCATCGGCAGAGACAACGATATCTAATTTAATACTGTCCCTACCTTTGTATTCTTTAGCAGTCACTCGTACTTCTGATAAATAACCAGTTAATCCTCTTGGCTGTACGGGGATAGTTTTATCTTGTTCTATATTGTAGTGATACCAGAGATAAGTTTCACCACTTGATTCCCCATTCTTTACGTATAGATAAATTGGTTCAGGAGGATTACAAAGACCTAGTTTTACTTCGTTGGACATAGTTTACCTCTACTGTGCAATAATAGGTTTCCTGTAGTAAGATGCAGTGTTCAACAATACTAGCGATCGCCCGAATTAATTACAGGCACTTCGGGCGAGTTTCTTCTAATCGCAAGTATTAGCTGTATTAGCAGACTGTTGATTAGTTTCTAGCTCATCTTTGAGATAAGACAGTGCAGTTTGCGCGTCACCAATGCTTAAATCGGGATGATAGCGAAGTGCTAAAAAATCTGGGTGTTTAGCAATTTTAGATATTAAATATTGACTAGCTTTAACTAATTCAATGAGGCTGATATAGACATCAGTTAATCCTCCCAACTGTTCTTGAAGTGCTGTTATCTGCTGTTGATGCTCTTCAACTTCCGCCTGCAACTGTGCCTGAAGTTCTGCAACAGAAAGCGCCTGCATTTGGTCGTCAAAGTAAGAGCAAACTTCTTCTGAGTTTTCGTCAGCCATTACCGTATAACGCCAGCCTGTACCGTATTCGTGTGCCAAAAGAGTATCAGCAGGATAGTGTTGGATACCGATGATTAGCCCTTGCTTTGTGTGCTGTCCTAACGTAAATCTGGGGTAATCCCAGCCCTTGGGTATGCTAATGGTGGGTTGCATGATTTTGAAATGGAACTAATTGAATTGATGCTTTCTGTAGAAACGAGCAGGTAAGTGTTTATATTGGGAGCAACTAAACAGTTAAATTGAGTGGGCGACGAAGCCCACTTTTCCTTTAAACTGCGACTAATTCCCGACTCTCTGACGCTGGTTCATACTCTCGCAATCTTTCCCACTGTTCAAATGTGAGCAAGTGAAAGGGTTTGTCTAGCATTTCCTCGCAAGACAAATCCTCAGATAGCAATTCAGGGACTATTTGCTGGGGTTCTAAAGAAGCTTGTACATAGCAGCAAACGCCGTTCTTGTAGACAAATTCCACTAGTCTTTTGTCGTTGTGGTAAATCCCATCGTCAAGCAATTCCAAGCCTAACTGTTCGCAACCAGTCGCAATCTGAGCCATGATTTCGTTTTCTGTTGCGTCAGGTTCTACAAATGCTTCTTGTAGTGGCAGTGTGCCTTGTTGGTACTGCTGCTTAACGTAGCTTTGGCATCTGGGGGCGGTGGTGTCGCGGAAAATCTCTTGTCCGTTAATTATGACTCGCCAGTACAAGTCTTCGTGATTGTCCGAGTCAAAGCTGATGCTGGCTATTAATTCCTCATCAGCAAATGCTTCTTGCTCATAGAAACAGATTTCAGCAATGGTGGGGACTTCTGGGATTTCGTCTGGGATTGGTGGGTTGAGTGTTCCATCCTTGTGATGCCATTCGATGAAGCGGTGGCATTGAGAAATGGCGGTGTGACGGAATTTTTCTTCACCGTTTACCATTACCAACCAGGGTTGAGTTACATATTCGCTGTTGTCGTAGCTGATGTAGGCAATGAGTCTTTTGCCTGCATAAATTTCAAAGTGGTGATGGTTGACTTCTTGGGTGGTCAGTTCTTCGGGAGCTACAGCTTCGGCTTGGTCAGCAATGAAATTCTCTAGTTCTTCTTGGGCGTTCGTCCATGACGTTGCCGGAGGCATCGCTTGTTCGTCAACTTTGTGAACTTGGGTGGATTGGTAGTTGGCGATCGCGCTAATCCAAGAATCCTTGCAACGTCTGTCGCCTACCTCAAGGGTGCAGCCGATCTCGCTGTAGATTTGCTTGAGTCGGGCTATGGATTTCAGTTGTAGGTGTTGATGAGTGTATATCGGGTGAGTCATAATTGATTAGTCTATAAAAGGACTAAGAAAGCGCTTCAGATTCGCAGTCAGGGCGCTTTCTTTAATATCTATTATGCGCTAAAAAGTTAGCGCTGTCAAGAAAAATTTAGCTATTAGCGCTAATATATTAGCACGTATATTACAAAGGAAGCGCTAAAAAGTTATGGTTTATATGGAAGATGTAAATTTATGGGAGTTGCCATTTGTGGCGCTTGAAGACAGAAATGTATTGCCTGATGAACCCTGTGTTTACTTGGCAATCGATAAAGATAATTCGGTACTTTACGTGGGTATGTCTGAGAATTTAAGGCTAAAGTGGAAAAACCATCCTAAGCTGGAAGCCTTAAGTCGTCTTGAAGGCGTAAAAATCTCGTACATTAGAACCGAAGCTGAATTACTCAGAAAGTTAGAGAATGCCTTAATAAAAGTGTTCAAACCTCCGTTGAACCAAACGGAAGCACCTAAAAGGGGTATTGCAGCTTTAAGAGAAAAAATGGGTTTAACTCAGAAACAACTGGGTGATTTAGTTGGAGTTGACACTTCAACGATTAGAAATTGGGAATATGGCAAAGGAGCAGAAACTTTTGCAAAAGTAGCAAGGCTATGTAAAGTGCTGGAATGCGACGTAGAAGATTTGTTTGAGGAAGAAGCAGTTTGATGATTAAATCTGCTATCTTCTTTATCTTCTTGGGTTTAGCGCTAGAGAAGCCATTGCAGTTCTCTGTTATATCTAATATCTACGTTGCAATTGCTTCTGAGATACTTTTACTTAACTAGAGAGGTGGAACTATGAATCAACCACCTTCTAAACGTAAAAAAGCTACCTCCACTACATTCAGTAATTCAACACCAGCGAATAATTCTAATAACAATAACTTTGACCAAGATAATCCCGCTAACGCAACCATTACCGTTACTGCTATTGAAATTCCTGAATTAAGTGAACAGGAACAAAGCGATCGCTTGCTTTTGGAACGGAAGGTGGAACGAGCCTTTTTCGAGGCAGGTAAAGCGTTAAGGGAATTACGCGATCGCAGATTGTATCGCTCAACTCACCGGACATTTGAGGAATATTGCCGTGATAGATTTGCTCACAGTCGGCAACAGTCGAATTATTTAATTGCAGCAGCCGAGGTCTACGAAAATTTGACAACCATTGGTTGTCAAAATCTAGTTAATGAAGATTTGACAACCAACAGGACACAAGTTCTGCCAACGACGGAACGTCAAGTTCGTCCTCTTACTAAGCTAGAACCCCAAGAACAGGAACAGGCATGGCAACAGGCTGTGGAGGAGGCTGGTGGCAAAGTTCCCAGTGCCAGAATAGTAACTGATGTGGTGCAGCGTATTATGGAACGTACCCAAGTAACCAACAGCTACCACATTGGAGAAGTGTGCCAAATCTTAGCAAAGGACAATCCCGAACTTAGGGGTAAAGGATGCTGCTGGGGTATCGTGACTCATGTGGGGGAGTTCAGTTGCACCCTCAGAACTTGGGATACAGAACTGACGGTTGGGCTGAAGCATCTGAAGTCGTTCGATTATCTACCCCAGGAGTGTGAGCAGATGCAACAGATTTGCGATCGCCTCAATAGAATATATTCTGAATCATTGGAAGAGACAGTGAAAAATCTGTTGCAGTCATTAGGAAAGTTGAATCGTCCTTATCTTACTGCTATGGAAGATAAGCTATTGAATTTGATTGAGCTAGAATATGATGTTATAGCTTAAATTGTATACAATTTCTGAAACTGAAAAAGCTTGTGAATTGACACATATGTAAGTTTGATGTGAGCTACATTTTAATAACCTAGCTGATTGAACTTTCATTTAACTCATCAGTGATAAAAGGGGTTGCTTCAGGGGATTTATTTTTGTTGCTATTACGTCTTTTTCTTTGACGACTTTGAGCAGCAGAACGCAATATCTTAAGCTTGTATGGATCAGCATCCTTTTGCCAGGATAATTGATATCCTTTAAGGATTGCACAGTTTTCTTTAAGACATCTGAGCCAACCAGAGCGATGACTAATAAGTCGCCAATCATCGAGTAACCCCCAATCTTCTTCTTTGCGAGTTAGCTTGGCAAACTGCTCATAAAGCGGATAATCAGTATCAACTAAAGCGTCCTTGCAATGTAATATTGGTGGGTCATCGTCAGTGTTATAGTCACGGTAAGTTACCCGCAAATCACGTAGGTCAATTTCCATGCTGGTTTGTAATGCGGGATGAGGATTATCATCAAACTCTGGATAAAATAAATAAGAAATTTTTGGTTTATTACTGTGGAATTTAATTACATTTGCTTCTTCTAAACTTCCTATAGCTCGGCTAGCACATCCCTCATAAAGACGTAGTAGCGGGTCAAGTTTTTGTATTGTAGAGATATGTATCCACAAAGAATTAGAGAAATTTTTTCCAATTGGGCTATTTTGGCAACATTTTGCAATATTTTCTAAATCTCCTAAACTACGTAACATTTGGTCAGCATTTAGCCAAGCTTGTTTGTATGTACCAAATAAAGCTAGGATATCTTCTTGAGCTTCTAGTGCTAATTCGCCTAATTTTGGCCGATGATTAAATTGACACAGAGCTAAATAAACCATTAAATCTTGCCGTCGTTTTTCAGCAATTTCCTCCCATTCTTTGGCATCCGTAGCTTGCAGAATTAATTGAAATGCACGCCGCAAACTGCCAAATTCCGCATTAATATCAGCTTCCTGTGTTAATTCCCCTTTACTGGGAAGACGACCACGTTCGGTAACAAAAGACATTAAAGGTGTCAGTAGTTCTTGATAATCTTCAAATCGCTTAATACGAGAACAGACTCTAGGCGTTGTAGTACGAGAACGGAAGCGAGAGGCACGAAATAACTGAGCTTGAGCCTCATCTCGAAAAATAAAATACACGCCTAATGCTACAGGAATAGCATTAACACCAAGTACTTGGTCAATGTAGATTTTTAGTTCTTCCTGCTCGTAATATTTTTGAAATGTATTACGGGTAGTGATTACTCCATCACCATACGCAACTGTACCTTTATTTGTATCAGCCAGTGTAACTTGAGCAGCAACAAGCAATACTTTACAGGTGAGTTCCCAAGCTTTGACCAAAGCTTCTCGTCGCTCACCTGTATCTTCAATAACATTAATCACATAACCAATATTAACGATATCAGCAGGAATTTGAGGATTATCAGGGCAGTAGTAATAGTCCCAACCCATACTGGTAAATCCTTGTTGAGCAATGCGTTTAACATCACCCCCATGACCGCAACCATAATCAAAAAAAGTTGTATCTGGTGTAAATAAGTTCGCTTCTAAAGCTAAACGTACAGGGCGGGATAAATCATTACGAACAATAGCCGCTTTATGGCGCTCTATTTGCTGTGTCCGAAATTCATAGTTACTAATTACTGTTTGACGTTGAATTAAGCGATGTCCTTCAATTTCGACATTATAAGCTTGTAGACGCTGTTGCCATCCCTTTCTTGTGCCGATGGTTTTGGAATTGTTAAGCAAACCTAAAGTTTCTTCAGCGTGAGTAAGTTCAGCAAACTTCTGATGTAAAGGGTATTGACTAGTAACAAACGTTTCTTTGCGATGAAGAATAGGAGGATTGTTAGAGTTACTGTAGTCTCTGTGAGTGACTTCTAAAGTTTTCAGATCAACTTGAATGCTTGCTTTTAAAGCTGGATGCGCGTCAATATCAAAATCTGGATAGAATAAGTAAGAAATTATAGGTTTTTTAGTATTAAATTTTACAACTGTTGATGTTCCAGTTTCAAGACAGGCACTTCTAGCTAAACTTTCGCATTCTTGTAACAGAGGTTCTAGAGTACTGAGTGCTGAAATATGAATATAAAAAGCATCTGGCAGTAGCTTACCAACTGGACAGAGCTTGCAAGCTTGAGCTATCATGCTTGCTTCAAGTATAAGTTGATGCTGTTCACTTAAATTCATATTTGCAACACTGCCTAGTTCATGTATATTAGAAACCTTGGTTTCTTTTATTAAAGAAGTCTCCTCTGGCTTTTTAAAGCTGCCATTATGCTGAACCATTGCTTATTTACTGGATAGTATCCGTTTGTTAACCGCTCAATCAAATATCACTTAATATGGATTTTCTTATAATAGTTGGAATCTTAATAAATTTTATTAGTTATTCTATTAACGTCTAGAAATATTTATGGTTAAACAAATCAGCCTCAACTTAGATGGCATTGTTAAGGAAATAACTAATGTCAATCCAGCTTTTGCCCGTCATGAGACATTTCATCCACGTTATGGGTGGATAAAAAAAGGGTTTGATATGGCTCAAGTTAATCCCAAAATCTTTTTACAAGAGGATGCACCTGTAAGATTAGGTGTTGGGAAAAACATGGTAAGCGCTATTCGCTACTGGTGCAATGCTTTTAAGGTGTTAGAGAATGATGAACCGTCAGAGTTTGGTAATGTTCTATTAGGAGAAGATGGCTGGGATATCTTTTTAGAAGATCCTGCAACACTGTGGCTTTTACACTGGAACTTGCTAAAACCAAGTTGTAATGCAGCTGCTTGGTATTTTACTTTTAATATTTTTAGAGAAAACGAATTTTCACAAGATGATTTATTTAATGCTTTGTGTACTTACAGAGATAGTATTGCACCACGTATTGCTGAATCATCCTTAAAGAAAGATGTATCCTGTATTTTGCGAATGTATGTAGAACAGGCAACTACTAAGGTAGGTATAACAGAAGAAAGTTTAGACTGTCCTTTTACTCAACTAGGAATCATTCATACCGCAGCAGATTCACGGCATTTTACTTTTCGAGTTGGTTATAAAGGAAACTTACCAGCAGAAATATTAGTTGCTGCCTGTCTTGAGTATGCCAGCTTTGTAGGACGTGAGCAGAGAACTATTTCTATTTCCCGTCTAGTTTACGATATCGGCAGTCCTGGAATGATTTTCAAACTTTCAGAAAGTGCTGTGTGTGATGCCATTGAACAAGTTGCTAGGTGGTCAACCTCGATTTCACTTTCTGATTCATCAGGGCTAATTCAATTTTCCTTTACATCCAAGCCAGAAGCTTTAGCAAAGGATATTTTAGATAAGTACTATAAACACAGGGTTAGTTAGACAGATCGATGAACAAAGCCTTATCTGATTATTTTAGCCTCAAACGTCGTTATTCTCGTTCTATTAACCTTGAGCGAGACTTTGATAAGATTGAGTCCTTGCAGGGTTATATTTTGACTGAAAGGTCAGTAGATGCAACTAAACGAATATTAGCTGGACTAACTGGGAAATCAGAGAATCGTGCTTGGACTGTAACAAGTGTTTACGGGACTGGAAAATCTGCGTTTGCTCACTTTTTCGTTTCCTTATGCGCTCCTTTAAACAGCCAATCGCACCAAGTTGCTCTTGAAATTGTAGTAAAAACATTTGGTTCTGATAGTTCTGAATATTTAGCAATCCAAAACACTTTACCTACCCAAGGTTTATTTAGGGCAGTAGTTACTGCACAACGAGAACCATTAAGTAATACTATTGTTCGAGCTTTAGAGCGAGGCGCTGAAACTTTTTGGTCGCGCCAGCAGATTAATAAAATTAAAGTAGCAAGAAAACTAGTAGACCTTGGAGCGCAGGTTGCAGATGGAAAAATTATAGATAGTAAAGAAATACCTAGTTTGATTAGAGAAGTCGCTAATTCTGCTTCTACAGGAATTGTCCTAGTTATTGATGAGTTAGGTAAAAATCTTGAGTTTGCTGTTCAAAATCAAGGTGCAGAAGATTTATATTTATTACAACAGTTAGCAGAACTGCCAAAAGATAAAGGGTATCAAATCTATATAATAGGTTTGTTACACCAAGCATTTGCAGATTATAGTGAAAGGCTAGCTTCCGTACAACGTAATGAATGGTCAAAGATCCAAGGTAGATTTGAGGATATTCCATTTAAAGATTCGCCAACACAAATGATGAGGTTAATTGGGCAGGCAATTGACCAATCAAAGGCCATAAATCATCAAGGAGTAATTGCTGAACAAACGAAAAACTGGATAGAAAGTCTACCAGATGAAATAAAGGATGATTACACACATGAGATTTTAGCAGATACTTATCCTTTGCATCCTATTACAGCATTAGTAATGCCAATGCTGTGTACAAGATATGCTCAAAATGATCGTTCTCTATTTACTTTTTTGACAAGTGATGAGCCATACTCTTTTAAGAGTTTTTTAAAAGAGACTCATATTGATAATATAAGTTTACCAGTTTTAAAATTAGATAGAGTTTATGATTATTTCATCGAAGCAGTTGGTTCTGGGTTAGGCTCACGTCCAAACCTTCAGCGTTGGGTAGAAATTAAAAATTTAATTGATGATGCTAAAGGTAAAGACATTGATAGCTTACGGGTATTAAAAACTATTGGAATTTTAAATCTTGTTACTACTACAGGTGCAATGAGAGCAACTCGTAATTTAGTAACAATGGCAATGCGTGATAATATCTTAGATGAAAATAAGAAGCTTTGGGAAGAAGTGATTGAAAATCTTCTTCAAAAGGGGATTATCACATATCGTCGTCAATTAGATGAATTACGAATTTGGCAAGGTTCAGACTTTAATGTTGACATTGAATTAACAAATTATTTAGAGAAAGAACGTTCTCCTTTAGTTAATCTTCTTTCTGATATTCGTCCTCTTAAACCTATAGTTGCTCAACGTCATAGTTATCAAACAGGTACTTTACGTTACTTTGAAAGGCGTTATGTAGATGGATTGAAAGATTTGACTAAATTATGTTGTTCCAGTGATGATTGTGATGGTTTAATAGCTTATTGGGTAGATGAAGTAGACCCAACACATATCCCAGCAAGTACAGCCGATGGTAAGCCATTGATTGTACTTTATCCATCCAGATTAGATATATTGCGGATTAGAGCTAGAGAATTTGCAGCCTTAAAGAAAATTCAAACTACTGCTGCTGAGTTGCAAAGTGATGGTGTTGCAAGACAGGAAGTACGCTACCGCTTAATACAAGCAGAAAAGTTATTGGATGAAACTATTACTCAAACTTTCGATGTAGCAACAAATAATATATGTTGGTTTAGAGGTAAGAAAGAAAAAGTCAATTACATTACAGATTTTAATGCCAAGCTATCAGATGTATGCGATGAAAGTTATCATCTAGGTTTAAAACTTAGGAATGAATTGATAAATAGACGTGAGTTGACTTCTCAAGGTGCTAAAGCCCGGAGAGAACTAATCGAAGCAATGTTAGAAAAGCAAGATCGTGAAAGGCTTTGCTTAGAAGGGTTTGGGCCTGAAGTTGCTATGTATTATTCTGTAATTAGTGAAACGGGTATTCACCGTCAGGAGAATGGAGACTGGGGATTTTATCCACCTTATGATAAATCTGGTATAGCTACAATTTGGCAAGTCATAAATGATTTTTGTTTGCAGGCTAAAGACAAAATACAAAATTTAGATAAGCTCTACAAAATTTTAGAAGCTCCTCCATATGGTGTAAAGCGTGGGGTTATTCCAGTACTGATAGCAGCAGTTTTGCTGTATCACGTTGAAGATGTGGGCGTTTATAAAGATAGTACATTTATTCCAGTTTTAGGTTCTGAGCATTTCGAGTTATTGCTAAAAGAACCATCCAGGTTTGGTGTTAAATACTTTGAAGTCATCGGACTGCGTTCACAAGTCTTTAGGGAGCTTGAGTTAATTTTACGTCAGCAGAATATTACTAAAGCAAGAGGTGTACGAAACTCAACTTTACTAGTTGTTGTAAAACCTTTATTTCAATTTGTTAAAAAGCTGCCATCATACACTATTAAAACAAAACTTTTAAGTAATGAAGCATTGGCAGTTTTGCAAAACTTACAGAAAGCGCAAGAACCAGACGAACTTTTATTTACTTCATTACCTTTAGCGTGTGGGCTTAATCCGATTGTAGCTGGTGAAGAGGATGATGGTACAGTAGCAAAAACTCTGCGAAAAAAGCTTGTTGCATCATTGCACGAGATTCAAACAGCTTATGACCGTCTACTTAGTGAGTGCCAATCCCTTCTGTATGCAGCTTTTTCAGTACGTAGTGGTGAAGAAAAATTACGAGAAGATTTGCGGGTTAGGGCTAGTTATTTAAGTGGTCAAGTATTAGAACGTCGAGTTAGAAGCTTTGTACAAGCAGCAGTAGATGAAAATGCTACCGACACAGAGTGGTTAGAAGCATTATTAATGATCGTTGCTGACAAGCCTGCTGAATCTTGGACAGATGAAGATGCCACAAATTTTGAACTAAAACTTTCCGATCTTGCTCGACGGTTCAAAAATCTTGAAGCTTTGCAAAAAGATTCTCAAACTCGAACTTCGGAAGGCTTTGAAGCACGTAAAATAACTGTTACACGTCCAGATGGACAAGAAACTCATTCATTAGTCTGGTTTGATAATGAAAATCAACTTCAAATTGATAGTGTATTTGAAGAAATTTTGGCAATCTTGAAAAAATATGATAATCCGCAATTACATCAAGCTGTTGTTGCTAAGTTGACAGAGCGTGTGCTAAGTGCAACATTTAATGATAACGATTCTCAAGTTAGAGCTAAACGTAAAGAGCGAGAACATGAACAAAAAACCAGTTAGGCACATATTGGGTTTGTCTGGCGGTAAAGATAGTACTGCATTAGCGGTACTAATGCGTCAGAAATACCCAGAAATTAAAATGGAATATTTTTTCTGCGACACTCACAAAGAGTTACCAGAAACCTATGAATATCTTGAGCGTATTAAAGCACGTCTTGGCATTAAAATTCATTATCTTAGTGAAAAACGGGGCTTTGACCACTGGCTAGCAATTCATGATGGTTTGCTGCCTTCACCTCAAATGCGTTGGTGTACTGTCAAGATGAAAATTAAACCTTTAGAGGAGTTTGTGGGGAGTGATGAGGCTATTAGTTACGTTGGGATTCGTGCTGACGAAAATAGAGAGGGGTATATTTCCAGGAAACCTAACATTAAACCTGTTTTCCCTTTTAAAGAACATGGCTTAGTTAAGGCTGATATCATCCGTATACTTGAAGAAAGTGGAATTGGACTACCAAAATATTATCAATGGCGTAGCCGCTCAGGCTGTTTCTTTTGTTTCTTTCAACGTAAGTATGAGTGGGTAATGCTGGCTCAGGAACATCCTGAGTTATTTGCTGAGGCTGTTAAGTATGAAAGACAACACAGTGATGGCAGGCGTTTTACATGGTCTGAAGGAGAATCACTGTTAGAACTACTTTCTCGGAAACATGAAATTATTGCCGAGCATGAAAAAGCAATAGCTAAGGAGAAAAAAAAGACACCAAATAAAACTCTTGCTGAAGCTTTAGAAGAAGTTCTTGACAGTGAAGATGATGAACAACCTTGTTTTGCTTGTCACCTGTAAATAACAGGATTATTACTGGGTACAATAGAGTAGCTAATTAATCAATTTATGGATATAACTACTCAAACGCAATATCAAGGTTCTCAAATAGCACGCATCCCACATCAGCAAGGTTTATACGCTTGGTACTATAAACCTGGCGTAGTCGATGAACAGGCTATAAGTAAAACCCTATCGTCTCTCTTAGGAACAAAAATTGAGATTTCGACAAGTATACAGATGCGTTATGGTGTTCGATTGATATCGACATCACCTCTAAATCTAGTCTGTGGCGTTCAGCAGCAAACAGCGTCAAAGGTTTTAGATGAGGTGATCGCTAACGCCAATAAATTTTTTGTAGATTTTTTTAAATCAAATGCAGTACAAATTTTTACTCGACCAATTTATATTGGCATAGCAAAAAACCTACACAAGAGGGTGTATCGTCAACATTATTTATCTTTAACAGAAATGTGGGATGACAACCACCCAGTAAGTAGACATTTAACAGCTTATCCCCAAGCTACGGTGGACTCTGTTATGCAGCGTTTGAGTCTATCTCACACATTTGCACTTGAAGCTAGGGTCAGACAAATAGCTGCACGAGATTTGGTTGTAAACATTTTTCCTACTACTACACTTCCTCAGAACATTGGCCCTGATAGTGATGAACCGAACCAAGATACAGCAGCAAGGCAAGCATTAGAAAGACTTTTACAGTTAGTGGCAGATCCAATTTGTGGGAGGCGTTAAAAATGTTTGGTGTACAGAAAAGTCCAGTATATGGTACTTATGGTGAATTTACAGTTGGCTCAGACGGAGATCGTGTACGCGCTCAGTTTCTATTAACAAAAATGAAACCTGGTTCCGAGGGAACCTGGGAAAATGAGCTTGCTTCTCAAATGGTACCTTGGCGCGAAGTATTTGATATAGAAGAGCTAACGTTCGATGAATTATTGCAGCGTGACCTTGATGATTCTCGTGTCGCTCATGACCTTATTCCCTATTTGCTAGGAGAGAAAGAAGCATCAGCGCGATTTTTTCCACCTATACTTGCAGTTCTTGTTCCTAAGAATAATAACTATACAGGTATTCAGCCATACTATCCAGAACCAAAGATTTTAACTGAAGAAGCTATTACCTTTGGAGATTTATTTGATTTTAATAAAATAAAGTTGGAAGAAAGAGTTACTCCAATTGGCGAAATCAAGTATAACCGCCAAAGAACTGCATTTGTCATTGCAGATGGGCAGCATCGTGCGATGGCTATTTTAGCTTTACATCGCCAAATCAATAAAAGCTGGGGTGCTGATCGCTATGCCTCTTTTTATAACCACATTTCATTAAATGCAGAACAAATTAAACATATAGAGCTACCTGTATGTATTATTTTTCTGCCCGATTTACATGAAGCAAATCAAGAATATATACAAAAAGGAATAGATTTAAAAAGAGTATGTCGTGAAATATTTTTAGTTGTAAATAAAACTGCAAAACGAGTTAGCCAATCACGAGAATTGCTATTAGATGACGAAGACTTTGCTGCTCGAATGATGCGGACAACCCTATCAAAATTAAAAGGAAGAGGTGAAGAAAGCTCTTCAATAGCACGTATTTATTCTTTTGCGTTTGGTGATTCTGAATCTGATTTAGGTAAGCAAGTTGTATCAGGTCAATTACAATATTCTTCTGCTGTTGCTTTATATAAAATGCACGCAGCAGTTGCATTCGGAAATCCAGATGCTTTTAACTTTGATGAGCCATCTAATATTACTGATGGTAGAAGTATAAAAAACACTGCTCGGCCTGTAGAAATTTTAAGAGGTACACTTCTAGAAAAGTGGCAATCGCTTTCTCGTACCTCTGCTAAATATTATCCTCCTAGCGAGGTCGAATTAGCAGTTGATTTATTGGCAACAATTTCTGATATAGCTTTGATCAAATTATTTGATCGATTTAAACCATTTACTGTCCAAAATGCAGAAATGAGAGCATTGCGTACTCGCTTGCTTGACTCAGATGCGCGTGCTGATTTAATCCAAAGTAAATGTTATAGTTTGATGTTTGAAGGTAGTGGAGTCAGAAATGTATTTGAAGAGCATCGCCAACGCTTGCTTGATAGACATAAAGACCTTACCGATGAAGGAAAATCAGTTGGAGATTATATTACTAATCAGCTGAATGATGCGAATGCTGTAGTAAAAGCACTTGATAAACGGGAAGACGAAATTAAAAAACTTAGAGCAGCACAGTTGTTTAATATTGATTATAAAAAGTTCTTCTCAATAGAAGGTAATGATGAAGACATCAAAGAATTACTAATGCGGTCTAAGTCTATTTTTGATACGATATCTACACAAGCTTTTCAGCTTGGTTACTTAATGACAATTCATTCAGTTGTCGAGCTAATTTTGGAGCCAAATACTTCATATGATAATCGTATTAAGCATATTAAATTTATTTCAAACCTCTATATAGATGCCCTGAATATATTTTTCTCATCTAATTCAGACGTAGAGCATTATACTCTGAATGGTCTAGTTAATGAATCGAGAATTAAAGTATTTGATACAAATAATTTGGGTTTAAGAAAACTGTTAATACTTAGTGGTGTTAAAGAGCTAAATGAGAGACAGTGGGTATTTTTTCGTTATGCCATTTTAGAAATTGTTCATTCAAAATATGCTTACAAAGCAATATATGATCGATTAAATCGAGATGCTGATTCAACAATTTCTGATGCTTATAAATATAAATTGCCAAGTTTAATTAAGAGTGTGCTTAAACTACGGGAAGAATATATTTTAAAAGCTATCCAAGCAGGATTAAACTCATCAGATTTCAAACGTGAAATTGATCTAATTAAAGCTGAATGTCGTGGTCAAGGAAGAAGCGAAAACGAAATCGAAGAAATTGTTAAGGAAAAGGAAATACAAACAGGTAAAGATATACGTGATAAATGTGAAGATAATATTAAAGCTAGCTTAGGTGAATTTGCTAACCATAGTAAAATTATCCAACGTATTATATTAACAAAATCGCTAAATGAAGGACAATAATAAAATTGTCTTATATATGGTTTTGGTTTAAAACTATTACCAAAAGCAAAATAGGAAAATAAATGGGGGTATGATTGCAATTTGATAACTTGCTATCAAGAGCAGACGATGGAACACTACAACTTTTACTCGGAAATGCTGCTGTCCGGTTAATCAAGCTATTAGATCCTAGCCTCATAACCCCTAGCCGTCTACGAGAAATTTTGATGGAACTACATACTCCTGCTAGTCTTCTTTTTACAAAGGATAGCCGGGCCATGCTTTTGGATTTGCTACGTCCAGAACAGGCTAAAATTCTAGCCACAATTATGCAAGTTCCGCTTACAGGGGATATTTTTGAGACTTTAAAAAAAACATCAATACGTCATGGTTCTAACAGAGAGCGTGCCTTATTTGACTTCTTTGAATTGGAATTGCCACAAGCAGAGGTTTCAGTTCAACCGTCTTCATTAGAACTAGCAGCATCTAATTATTCCTTATTTGCCCATCAACGTATTGCAGCGCGAAAAGTTAAAAATTATTTTAAGCAGGAGCCACGTCGGGTTTTACTGCATATGCCTACAGGATCGGGCAAGACTCGAACCGCTATGAATATTATTGCTGATCATTTACGCTCAATTGAACCGACTATAGTTGTTTGGTTAGCGTATAGTGAAGAACTTTGTGAACAAGCCGCAACCGAATTTCAGAAAGCGTGGCAATGTTTAGGAGATCGCCAAGTAAGTCTCTATCGTTTTTGGGGTGAGCATGAAATAGATGTAGATAAGTTAGAAGATGGCATAGTAGTAGCAGGGCTTTCAAAAGTTTATAATCGTACAAAGCAAAGCATACAATTTATCAATAGACTTGGTAAAGTTTCATCGTTAGTAATTATCGATGAAGCACATCAAGCTATTGCAGAAACTTATAAGTTAGTTCTTGATGCACTTGTAGTACCCTATGAAAACACAGCCCTTTTAGGTTTAACTGCTACCCCTGGTAGAACTTGGTCTGATATTAGTGCAGATACTGAATTATCAGAATTTTTTGCGAAAAACAAAGTAACTCTTGAAGTTTCGGGGTACAGCAATCCCGTTGATTACCTAATATCAGAGCAATATTTAGCAAAGCCCAATTTTCGCTCTTTATTTTATAAAAACGGCTTGAAGTTAACACAGAAAGATTTGGAGCGAATACAACAAGAGTTAGAAATACCTCAACATATTTTAGAACAGTTAGCTGATGATGAACAAAGAAATCTCAGCATTATTATAGAAGTAGAAGAATTAGTTAAACGTCATCAGAGAATTTTGATTTTTGGAATTTCAATAAAACATTCAAAATTACTTGCCACGGTACTCAGAGCTAGGGGTTTACAGGCAAATGTAGTTACTGGCGATACTCCATTACTGGAGCGAACGCGGTTAATTAACAGTTTTAAAGATGATTCTGATGAAACCAAAATTATATGTAATTACGGCGTTTTAACTACGGGTTTTGATGCTCCTCGAACAAGCGCAGCAGTCATTGCGCGTCCTACAAAATCTCTTGTCCTTTACAGCCAAATGATTGGGCGGGCTATTCGGGGTGTAAAAGCAGGTGGTAATGTAACTGCGGAGATTGTTACCGTTGTTGACAGCGCTTTACGAGGATTTGGTTCTCTTGAAGAAGCTTTTAGTAATTGGGAAGATGTTTGGCATTAAGAAAAAATTTAGGAAATTATTAAGTATAACTTACTTATTTTTTATATAATTCAAGTTTAAATTGATACAGAGCTTCAATCTTAGGGAATCCTAGAAGTAGAACTCGATTACATCAACTACTCAATTAAGGTTATCAGGTAAATCCTATGACTACCAATCCTCATGATATAGTTCCAGCACACTTAGCTGTACAGGCTATGCGAGACAACGGCTATAAAAATGCAGCTTATGCAATTGCTGAATTGATGGATAATTCAATACAAGCAGGTGCAACAGAAGTCCAACTTCTCTGTGGCGAAAAGCAAGTTTTAGTTGATCAGCGCCGTAGTTCTCGAATCTATAAACTTGCAGTTTTAGATAATGGTTGTGGGATGGATGCTACAGTTCTCCGTCTAGCATTGCAATTTGGTAATGGTACTTATCTAGATGCCGCAAAGCATATAGGAATTGGTCGCTTTGGTATGGGGTTACCATCTTCTTCAGTTTCTCAATGCCAAAAGGTCGAGGTTTGGAGTTGGCAGAATGGTACAGAGAACGCTATATATACTTATTTAGACTTAGAAGAAATAAAGCAACAACGACAAACCGAGGTACCAGAACCACAACCAAAGGCAATTCCTAATATTTGGCAAAGAGTTAGTAACAGTTTTGGACAAAGTGGAACATTAGTAGTTTGGTCAAATATTGACAAGTGTATTTGGAGAACGGGTAAAGCAATTATTGATAATTCTGAACTCTTAATTGGCAGGATGTACCGCAGATTTTTAGATAGTGGTAGAGTTTCTATCCGCATGACAACATTTGATTACGACAACTTAACTAATATAATTATTGAAAAGTATGCTTTACCTAACGATCCTGGTTATTTAATAGCAAGAACATCTTGCCCACCCCCTTATGATAGTACTTCAATGTTCCAATATTGGGAAGGAAAAGATACATACGAAGTTGAAAAAATAATAGATTTTCGTGGTCAACAGCACGCTGTAAAAATACGCTTTTCCTATGCAAAAGATCAAGCACGCCAACCTTTGGATGGAAAACAGCCAGGAAGCCTCCCTCATGGACAACACGCAGCTAAAAATGTTGGTATATCTGTTGTAAGGGCAGAACGTGAACTTGAACTTGATAAAACCTTAGTTAGTGGTTATGATCCAACAGATAGATGGTGGGGAATTGAGGTTGAGTTCCCACCAGCCTTAGATGACTTATTTGGCGTAACTAATAATAAACAATCAGCAAGAAATTTTAGTGAATTATTAAGTATTGATATTGAATCTTTATTGAAAGATGGAAAAACTATAACTCAACTAAAATCAGAGTTTGAAGAAGACGGCGACCCAAGAGGCCCACTATTAGAAATTTCCCAAAAAATTAAGAGCCAACTTCGGATTATTCGTAGTTGTTTAGACGCACAAACTAAGGGAAGGCGCGGAAATTTAAAACGTCATTCTGGGTCAAAAGCAGAAGAAGTAGCAACGGCTGTTACACAAGAAAGAAAAAAAGAAGGACATACAGGTGAAAGTGATAAACAAGAACTTTTATCAAAACAAGAAAGACAAGAAGTAATTGAAAAAACCTTAACTGACGAAGGATTAACAGAAAATCAAGCAGTTCAGCTAGCTGCAACTACCATTGATGATGGCTTGAAGTACATATTTGCTGAAGCTGATTTAGAAACGCCGGCTTTCTTTTCTGTCAAACCTAGAGGTGGTGCAATTATAGTTACCTTAAATACTAACCATCCTGCTTATAAAAACTTAGTAGAAATTCTAGAGAAAGATGTAGATGGAGTAGATCCAGAAACATTACGATATCGTCTGACTAATTCATTAGAGGGATTAAAACTTTTATTAATGGCTTGGGCAAGATATGAAGATGAGCAACCTGATGGTAAACGTCGTCAAGCCGCTCAAGATACTCGTGTAGATTGGGGACGCATTGCTAGACAATTTTTAGAGAAAGAAGAGTAAATTGGAATAGATTATTTGTGACTTTCCCCGCAATTCAGTTAGAGAAATTATGTGCAGAAGCTCATAAAGATATTTTACTTGCTGCACCTTTCATTAAAGTTTCTGTGTTAGAAAAATTGTTTTTAAAAATATCTAATGATGTTAAAGTTAAATGTATAACACGTTGGCATCCTGAAGAAATTTTATCTGGTGTAAGTGATTTAGAAGTATGGAATATTATTAAAGAACGTCCTAATTGTTCACTTTGGTTAAAACATAACTTACACGCAAAATTCTATCGTGCCGACGAAGAATGTCTTGTAGGTTCGGCTAATCTAACTGCATCCGCTTTGGGATGGTCTAATCATCCTAATTTTGAAATTCTCGTAGCCCTTCCAGCTACATATAATAATTTAAAAACATTTGAGGTTGAGCTTTTAGCAGGATGTATTCAGATTGATGATGGTTTATTTGAGCAAATGTCTATAACAATAGAAATTCTCAAAAACCATCATTTGCAGCAATTACCGTTACCTACTGTTGAAGTAAAAGAATCAAGTTTTGAAAATTTAGCCCAAGCACAAGCTAAGATTAATTATTGGTTGCCAACATTACGTAATCCAGAAGATTTATATTTAGCCTACTCTGGACAATTAGAAAAGTTAACTACAATTAGTAGAAAAGCAGCACTATTAGATATACATACATTACCATTAACTCCTAATTTGCCAAAAGATGCTTTTGAGTCTTACTTGGGTCTTATTTTACTAGAAATGCCAATAATACGACAGGTTGATGAATTTATTGCAACTCCAAAACGCTTTGGTGCAGTACGTGATTTTCTTTCCTCGCTTCCATGTGCAACAGTTCCTGATTTTAATGCAGAGTATGCTTGGCAAACTCTGATGCGTTGGCTACGTTATTTTTTACCTAATCGCTACATTTTATTTACTCCGAATCACTCAGAAATTTTTTACCGTGTTCAAAGAAGTCCATAATGATTATTTTTGAATTTCAACTTAATTAAAATATGAGAAAGATAACTAGTACTAACAAACTTGATTATATATATTTAGATTATCATTCAACAACGCCTGTCGATAAGCGGGTTGCAGAAATGTTGTTACATTATATGACTACAGAGTTTGGTAATGCTAGCAGCATTGATCATATTTACGGTGATTCAGCAAAAGAGGCGGTTGCCCAAGCATCTACCAATGTTGCTAAATTAGTTGGCGCATCATCTAAAGAGGTAATTTTTACATCAGGAGCTACCGAAAGTATTAATTTAGTCATTCAAGGTAGTATACCTATTAATAACATTGCAAAAATCAAACCTTGTATAGCTGTTTTGCCACTTGAACACAAGGCTGTTTTAGATAGTTGCAATATGCTTGTCAAAAAAAATCTAGTTGAAATTATTAATTTACAAGTTAATTCACAAGGTAGATTAGACTTAGATTATCTTGAGAAAGTCTGTGCTGTAGGGATTTCATTACTATGTGTAATGGCAGCAAACAACGAAGTTGGAAATATTTATCCTATTCAAGAAGTTGGAAAAATAGCTCAAAAATATAACATCCCTTTTTTATGTGATGCCTCTCAAGCGGTAGGAAAAATCTCTATAAATTTTGAGGAATGGGGCATTACTTATCTAGCGATTTCTGCACATAAGTTATACGGGCCAAAAGGGTCAGGAGCCTTAATTGTAAGAAAAGGGCTTCAACTCAATCCTATTTTGTTTGGTGGAGGACATCAAAAAGGATTGCGTTCAGGTACTCTTAATGTTCCTGGCATTGTTGGGTTGGGGGAAGCCTGCCGTTTAAGAATGTTAGAAATGGACGGAGACGAAAAAGCGATCGCCAACCTTAGAGATAAATTACAAGGCTTGTTACTGGATAAAATTCCCGGTTTAGTTATTAATGGTGACGTTGACAACCGATTATCTGGCAACCTTCATATTTCTATTCCTGATGTTCCCAACAGTGCAATTATTGCTAGAGTCCGTCAAAAACTAGCGATTTCTACAGGAGCAGCTTGTTCATCAGGGGTACAAGCACCTTCTCATGTCCTCCAGGCTATGAAGTTGCCAACAGACATTATTGATGGTGCGTTACGTATTGGTATTGGTAAATTTACAAAGCTTGAGGAAATTGAACAGGCAGCAGAAATTCTATCATCAGCTGTTCAGCAGACTCGTCAAGTTATGTATTCTTAGATTAGGATAGCCATTCATAGATCCTGTTCCAAAAAATAAAAAAAAATGTCAAAAGATTTAGTAGTTTACAACGGGCAAAGCAATTGTATTGACCAGCTTGTTGTTAAATACGGTAATTCTCTTGAAGTTCTCAGCAGAGAAACTAAACTCTTGCTCAGGATTACACTTTCAACCTATGTTCTAGTACAGAGAGAATATACTTCAACTGAATATCCAGTTTCTGAAGCCGTAGAAGATGCACTATGCCAATTAGTAATTCCACATAATGTTCCACAAGATTTGTATGATGTTTGCTTTCTCTTAGAAGGATTAACAGTTGATGAGGCTGAAACAATATTAGATGCTTTGCAGTATCAGCTTCACTGGGGTAACGCCCGAACAATAATAAATTAATAGTTTAATTTAGATGAGTGTCTAATTAATAACTAAAGCCAAAGATATTGCTCCTGGTGATGGAGTGATTTGTAAATCTAGGGAGCAAGCAGGAATATATGCTTTCCAAAGGGAAGAGCTTCGCTAACTCCAGGGCAAACGCATCTAAATATAGTACAAGAATACTAAGCAAGGGATAAAGGCAGGCATATCTAACGGCAAGGTTCTGTCTAAGTAGGTGGTATAGAGGATAAGTAG
>NZ_JACJQL010000087.1 GCF_014696625.1 Nostoc parmelioides FACHB-3921 | reverse complement strand
TTTGATTGCAAAGTTTTATTTCGCTTTTTCCCATAAGGCTTATTTTGCCGTTAATTATGGCTCATTTTATTGTTCACAATTTGGCTCATTTTTTCGTTCAAGTCACAGGATGCAAGTTTTACTTCACAGGCACGATCGCTAAAAATTGTTCCCCCTGGTTGGATAATCCCGTACTGCTTACCGTGGATGATGAAATGATGGAGGTGAATATCTTCCCACCCCATTGCCAGTTGGATCGTGTAATGCAAGTCTTCTATTGTGCTGTCGCTACTAACTTTTACCCGTCGCCAAATCATTGGGCTAATGCCCAACAGCACTATCTTTAATTGATATATGACTCTTTCAGCCGGATCAATCATTGAGTCATCTTACTGCGTCTTGTCCCTCATCTCCCCCGAAATTTTTCGCTCTCCAGAAAGGAAAGTGTACTCACTGTGGACTGTTTTTTCACCATGAAGATTTGATGGAAATCGACCATAAAATCCCCCGCTCTCAAGGCGGTAAGGATAGTTATGACAATCTTCAATTACTTCATGGACATTGCCATGATGCTAAAACGGCAGAAGATAAATTTGCTGTTACAGTTCCAGAGATAGATGAGGATTATCTCAACCTTAATCCCTTTTAACTCTGAATTTAGAGGTGTGCGTGACAAGCACCAAATCATTGAGGAGCCGTGTGAAATTAACGTTTCACGCACGGTTTTGTAGCCGAGTCAGGAGGGTGACTTTCTGGCTTAGGCATCCAACTAGGATAAATCAGCCTCCAGCAAAGCAGCAATTATAGAAAGCGCACTTGCTTCCTCATTGCTCATTTTGTTACCCAAACCAAGAAATCCTCCTCCAGAGGCGTTGGCAATCTCAACTCCAAGAAAAATCAAAGCTTGCTTAAAGTTTTCTGATTCTTCTAGAGATACTTTGCTGTCAAGAATCTCAACAACATCTCTAAGTCCCTCTGATACATCACGAGAATCTGCACCATACTGTCCCATGATGTTGTTAAAATCACCTAAGATGGATGCAAATACATCGCGTGTAAGTGGAATTTTATAGAGAGAAGCTTTTGATATATTTTTAGCAAGAACACTAAATTCTTGATCATCAACTTTCCCATCAGCATGTGCTACGGCACTAAAAACCCATAGTGGCGCGTATTGTAAAGTTTGCCATTCTTCAGATGTAAATGGTGTCAATGTCTCCTCTAAAGCAACTTGTTCTTGAACAGGTGTAAGTATTACCTGATTGGCAAATTGTGTTTGAGTCTGATTGACGAATTGTATTTGAGAGTTTTCTTGCTCCACCATTTGAGCTTCTTGAACATACCTTTCGCAGATTTGCTTTGCTTCACAGGCTTCATCCGTAGTTGGTTGATTGAGACTAGGATGATAGCGCAATTGATTGCAAGCAATTGGCAGTAAAGACTCCCAGGCAATATCCCATACGCGCACGGTATTATCCCAACTGCCGCTAACAATGCGCTTTCCGTCTGGACTGAATGCCACTGAAGAAACTGTATCTGTATGACCTTGCAGAGGTTTGCCGATCGGTACTCCTGTGTTCGCATCCCAAATCCGGACTGTACAATCTCTGCTGCCGCTGACAATAAATTGTCCATCCGGACTGTAAGCAGCTGTATCAAGCGCGTCCGTATGACCTTGCAGAGGCTTACCGACAGGTACTCCCGTTTCCGCATCCCAAATTCGGACTGTATAGTCATAACTACAACTAATGATGTGCTTCCCATCTGGGCTAAAGGTTACTGAGGAAATCCCTTCCCTATGACCTTGAAGGGGTTTCCCGATCTGCATTCCTGTGGTTGCATCCCAAATTCGCACCGTTTTATCACCACCACTGGCGATACGCTGACCATCCGGACTGTAAGCAACTGACTTGACATCGTCTTCATGGCACAAGGGTTCACCAATTTGTTCACCTGTGGTTACATCCCAAATTCGCACCGTTTTATCACCACCACTGGCGATACGCTGACCATTCGGACTGTAAGCAACCGACTTGACATCGTCTTCATGACCTTGAAGGGGTTTCCCGATTTGCATTCCTGTGGTGGCATCCCAAATTCGCACCGTTTTATCAGTACCACCACTGGCGATACGCTGACCATTCGGACTGTAAGCAACTGACCAAGCGCAAACTTGTAAGGGCTGTACCATTTGTTGTCCGGTATTTACATCTGAGATTCGTACTGTTTCGCCTCCAGCCTTACTGGCGATACTCTGACTATCTGCACTGACGAGGCTCCGACCATCTGCACTGCGTACCATTAAAATGGGCTGACGAGTTGCACTGGCGATGTACTGACCATCTGGATTGAATGCTACAGAAGTGACTCGATTGCTATGAACTTGTAAAATCCTGCCAATGGGTGCGTTAGTGCTCACACTCCAAATCCGCACCGTATTGTCCTTACTGCCGCTGACGATATGCTGACCATCGGGGCTAAACACCACTGACTTGACATCGTCCTCATGGCGCAAGGGTTCACCAATTTGTTTGCCTGTAGTTGCATTCCAGACTCGCACCGTATTGTCTTCACCACCACTGACAATATACTGACCATTCGGACTGAACGCCACCGAATAAACTGAATCCGTATGTCCTTGTAAGGTGTTGATCAGGCGGCGTGTATTCACATCCCAGATCAAGATCGTCCTGCCAGAACCACTGATAATTCGTTGACCATCTGGGCTGAACATGACTGAATAAGTCCAATCCTCATGGGGTGTTGCAGACTCATGAACCAAAGGTCTGCCCATCTGGGCACCCCTTTTCGCATTCCAGATCAAAATAGTATTGTCAGGACCACCGCTGACGATGTACTTACCATCGGGACTATACGCCACTGAATAGACAGAACTCTCATGACCTTTCAGGGGGTTACCGATGGGCACTCCTGTGTTTGCATCCCAGACTCGAACCGTATCGTCTCCGCTGCCGCTAATAATGTATTTTCCATCTGGACTAAATGCCACTGAATTTACTGAATTATAAGCAGTTACTGTTTGGTCAAAAATTAATTGTGAACTGGTCGCGTCACCATGAACTAAAGGGTTACCAATCGGTACACCTGTGATTGCATTCCAAAGCCGCACTGTATTATCTGCATGACCGCTAGCGATACGTTGACCATAAGGACTAAACGCTACTGATGTCACCCCAGAGCCAACCTCTTTTTTCAGTGGGTTGCCCAAACGAGTACCAATAGGTTCGCCTGTTCTAGCATTCCAGATCTGGAGCGTATTATCTTCACAACCACTAACGATAGACTTACCATCTGGACTATACGCTACAGAAGAAACCACATCCTCATGGAGTAAAAGATTTTTCTCCAGAGAGTTCACCCGAACGACATCAAGTAAGCAACCGATCACTGAACTAAATTTAGGATGTCCGGGAAATTGTTCCAACACCGACTGACTTACACCTGTAGCAGCAATGGCATTTATAATCGCGTTGATGGGTTGGTTACGAATTAAAGAAATTTCTACCTTGTCCACCAATTGTTCCACTCGCTGCCGCTTTCTTTTTTTCTCCGCTTCATCAAATGCATGGATTGAATGGTTGAAAAATTCTATTTGCAAGGGAGTCATATCATCATCAGCACGTTCATGATATTGCCGCAGTAAATCTAGATCGGGCGATCGCCAGAGATTCCCATCCGGTCGCCCATTCTCGTTCCAGATGATTGCCGCTTCATCTAACCGTCTTTGAAATCGCAAATCGCCGCGACTTTCATTGAGCCAGAGCCTCATCTGTTGCCAGTTATCAATCAACGACTCATGGGTCACTTCGGCTGTTATTGTTCCAGCATTATCTGCTAGTGTAATTAGTCGTGTTCCAGAATCAGAAAATCGGGCAATGACCTTCATTACTTGCTCTTGCTGCTCACCGTGCGAAACAATTCGTTCCAGTTCTGTTCGACGGCGGGTGTCCTTTGTTCCTTCTCCTAATTGCACCAGTCCCAGAAATACTCGCTTTGCAATTTTCTGTTCTTTAGAATTAAGGCTTTCAAAAATTCGTTGGGCTTCTTTTGCCAATGCCCCACCCACGCCACCGATCGCCCTTAGCGTCTCCGCAGGTTCCCGACCCTCGGCTAACCCCGCCCAAATCTGGGTCAAAGCAAACTGGAGCAGCGGCAAAGCACCTTCACGACCTTCCGTCTGCTCAATTAGTAGATCGACAGTGCTTTGATCAAGGGGATATCCAGCCAATTCAGCGGGTTTAGTAATCGCTTCCCGCAATCCCTCTACATTCATGGCAGCCACAAAAAAACCCTGTGATGCAAGCAATTGATTCAAATGGGGATTCTTTTGAGTTAAACCTAAAAAGTCACTTCGCAGCGTGACAATCACAGACACCCGTTTCGAGGATTCAGATGCGGCACATAGCAAATTACCAATAAACGCATCACGCTCCCTTTGATCTTCACAAAGGGTAAACACCTCCTCCAACTGGTCCACCAATACGACTAGCGGTTTGATTGCGATCTCCGGCAACGCATTAGCAATCTGACGCAACCCTTCATACTCTCCGTCTGAATTAGGCTGCTGCAATACTATGGAAAATTCTTTTGCTTTGATAATGGGTGTACGGTCACCAGTCGCGATCTCTGCCAGCACCGTTGCCAGTGCTTCCAGAGGATGGCTACCAGGGATCAGTACTGCAACTCTAGCGCGATTGCGCCCTGGCAAAGGCCGTCGTGACAGTTCTGGAATCAGCCCTGCCCTTGCGAGGGAGGACTTTCCAGATCCCGATGGACCATAAATGGCAAGGAAACGGATAATAGATGCTTCATGCACTCCCCGAAACTTCTCCCAGAGATCCTTAATTTGTTGATCTCGTCCGAAAAAGTGATCGCCATCAGTTTCCTGAAAAGCCAACAATCCTTGGTAAGGATTTGGCCCAATCTCGGAGGCTCTAGTCTTGGAAGTGGAGGAATCTGAGTCAACAGTCGAGGTATTGTAAATAACCACCTGCCCATACACCACCATGCCACCGTCTAGCACTTGACCAATCGTTTGATTGTGGTCGCCAATGGCAGCCCCCATCACGGTTTGTCCAATAATTCCTTCTGCACTCTGACCAATATTGGTATTGCTAGGCGAGTTACCGTCAGTCATTGGCATAATCTTCAAATTATTACTCTACTAATGTTTTTGAATTCATCAACTGCCAAATCTTATTAGCTTAAATCTGGAATGACTGATGCACTTCAGGTGTTGAAGTAAGGCTAAAGCTTCGGCTGGAAGGTTTTCTACAGAGAGCCTTTCAGATCATTTGTCAAACAAACACGATTTTGGGTAAGCGGCAAAGCATGACTGGTCGTGGCAACATTGCAGAACAACAATATCGTCGCAAGTAACAAACCAGGCATGCCAGTACCAACTTCTCATTGGTAACTCAGACTAAAGCCATCGTATAGCGATCTCTAACTGATATTGCCTTGGATCGTTGCGCCAGTCACCGTTTGACCAATAATCCCTTTTGCACCTTGCCCAATATTAATTGTTCCTAGTGCTGCTGCTTCAGGCTCTAACTGCTTCAGCAATTCCTGCGCCGCCTTGAGAATCGCTTCGTCTTGGTCAACTCCTGCTTCCACTAAATTCTTCTTAAGCGGTGCCGCATAGGTTTCCGGGTCTTTCTCATGTTCCTCTAGCATCGCTTCTGCCACTGGCTTACCCGCAAACTTCTTCTGAATTAACGCTTTCAAACCTTTGTACGCATCCGGAGCCGCATCACCTGCTGCTTTTGCAGCACCCGTAACCAGAGCAGTCAGAATGAGTGTAATCGGGTCCATAATTTTTAGCTCAATACCTTATAACACTTGATGACACGAATTTCTCTCAACGCCATTTAATTTGTTAGTGTACATGAGTCGTGGGATTACTCTTTTGTCGGCACCATCAAATTTTGTAGAGAGTTTTGCTATCATTTTTTCCCCACAGCTATACAAAGGCGAAGTTTGATCAAGTTGCTCAACATCCCTATTTCTCACTCCACGGAATGTGTTTCTTGAAAGAGGGATATAAGTATGAGAAAACTTACGTGGTGTTCATATACTGACAGAAAACATCTTTGCATGAAAAATGATTAAAGTTTTACAAAAATGGAAAAAATCTATCCTTTGGTAGATGCCATAAAATTTATTTATTAATTAACAAACTATATAGCTACAACAAAATCAAAACAATTTCCGCACTTCTGTACTAAATTTATTGACAGCATTCTGCTCCTGGACTCCCACTCCATTTCCGCTGCCTCTCCTAATCCAGCGCTCCTATACAGTCATGCCTTTGCTAGTCAATTCAAGTGTGGGACTTGCTTATCTGAAGATGCCAACTGGGGTGGAAGGTAAAAGTGACAACGACCAAAACTGACATATTTGGCTTTTTTCAACTGAAGGTTTCACTTATCCCGCCTACTGTAAGGCACGTTCAGCAAATCAATCGCCCGTTTTTTGACAGCTTCCCCGCGCCGTTTGCAGGGATAGCACCTAACCTAGTGCGGCGAGGGATACCCGCAGTAGTCGCTATGCAATATTCTATACTTGACACCACTGCAAAGCTGTTTGCTGATGAGTTTTACCGCACACTCGCACTAGGTTGGCCAGTAGACGCAGCCATCCAAACAACCCGCAATGCTATTTCTATAGAAGTTGGACTGGATAAACCTGACTTTGCAACACCAGTGCTTTATATGCGAGCTAAAGATGGAATTATCCTGAGTGGGTTATAGAAAAGTATTAGTAGTATTAAAGATTATACGGTCGCAGCTGAGATAGTTACTTTCTTAGTGCGACCGCGCAAGAAGGTTGCGTGGTATTGGCTCTCAAACACCTTACTCTACCTGGACTTTGCCAACTCTTGGTAAGAAATTAATTACTATGTTTCTTAGTCTCGTTTCCTTCATTGCCTTAATATAACAATATTGATATATTAGAAGGTGGTGCTGTGCCTGAAACCCGCGTTGTTTTCTACCAGGAAGAAGAAGATGAAGTTCCTGTTCTTGAATGGCTGAAGCGACTTTTGAAAGAAGACCGCAAAGGTTATGCAAACTGTGTTGCTCGAATTAAACAACTGGCGGCATCAGGATACGAACTCCGTCGCCCTGCGGCAGATTACTTACGCGACGGGATATATGAGCTTCGAGCAAAGCATATTCATGTGCAATACCGCATCCTATACTTCTTTCATGGGCAAAATGTGGCAATTCTCGCACACGCCATTACAAAGGAAGAAGCAGCTGTACCTCCAATTGATATTGAACGAGCGAGCGCTCGAAAGCTTTTATTTGAAGAAAACCCAGAAGCTCATACCTATGTAGAGGAGCAAGAGAATGGCGAATACTAACGATGCAATAAAAATAATTGATAACCTGACTAGCAGCGACCCTGAGCTTGAGGCAATGGTGGCAGAAGCATCAATTAATGCAGAAGTGGCACAGTTGATTTATGAAGCTAGAACTTCATCGGGGTTAACACAGAAACAACTGGCTGAACTTGTTGGCACAAAACAGCCTGTGATTGCACGGCTAGAAGATGGTGATTACGAGGGACACTCTCTGTCAATGCTTCAAAAAATCGCTCACGCTCTTAATCAGCGAGTAGTGATTCATTTGACTCCATTGGATCATGAGCAAAGCGCATAGTGACATATAGGGGACAACGCTTTCATCAACCTAGCTTTCTGATGTGAGTTTTTCTAACTCATCCAGAAGCTTCAATATCCGTGTTCTATTCTTCTGAACACTCACTCCTTTATTTTTTTGTAGTCGCTTGCTAATCTTAGCTAATCGTTCAGCTACAACTTTATCTGGTGTTGTTTCTGTTTCAGGTGTGAGTTCTTTTATTTTCGTCTTAATTTCACTTAAAGATAAATTTTCAGCAATAGCTATTTTGAGTAATTCAGAGCGTTGCTGTTCTGATTTTACTCGTGCAATTACTTGGGCTTTAGTGTACTCAATCTCGCCCTGCCTCAGTACAGAAAGGATATCTTCAGGAAGATTTAGCAAAGGAAGTCGGCTAGAGCGGAATGTTCCAGCATTGAAACGTCCTATTTGAGACAACACTGTTTCAATCTGTTCAAGTTGAATCAGAACGTTCTGATTCAATTCAATACCTCTTTGTTTCGCGTTGAAAGACTGGTGCAAAATGGACACAACTTCACTCGGTTCTATTTCTAAGGAAAGCGACAGAATCTCTAGAACTGCTTCAGTTTCTTCCACTGGATTTAGGTCTTCCCGTTGTAAGTTCTCCATCAAAGCTACTTGGAGAGCTTGTTTGTCATCTAAATCATGAGAGACAATCGGGATTTCACCTAATCCCACCTCACGCGCCGCCCGTAGTCGTCGTTCACCTGCTACCAGCTCGTACTCCCCATCATGCAGTGGACGAACCAGCACGGGTTCTAAAATGCCATGTTCTCTGACTGACTGCACTAATTGGGCTAACTTCTCCGGGTCGAAGTAGCGACGTGGTTGTTTTAGCGGTAATCGAATCTTTTCAATTGGGGCTGTAGTAGATGATGAGGTGGAAGAGCTACTAAGGTAGGCATCAACCGTATTTAGCTTTGGTGCTACTCGATTAGATTTTCTTGTTGGCATTAAACTTCCTCCAGTTTCTGAGCAATGGCTTCCAGGATTTGCACAGATGGGTGTTTTGGATCATAAACCGCCAATGGCTGTCTTGCCATCGAAGCATCAGCAAAGCTAATTGTTCTAGGAATAGCTGGAAAAATTGGAGCTATAGGACTCAGTTGTTCATTGATGCCATCAAGAATAACTTTCCCTTGGCTAGTACGGCTTTCGTGCATCATAGGCACTACCCCAGCAATCGCCAGACCAGGATTAATACGTTCTCTTACTTGGCGAATAGAATCTAGCAGTAGTTCTACACCTAAAAAAGCTTTAAAGTGGGTTTGAATTGGTACAAGTACATGAGTGGAAGCTACCAAGCTCAAAATACTGAAAATTCCCAAGGTGGGAGGACAGTCAATGAGTACAAAGTCATAACTGTCTTGCACAGTTAATAATGTTTGCTTTAGTCTCCATTCACGCGCTATTACGGAATGAAGTTGTACCTCAATGGCACTCAAAAGAATGTTGCTAGGAACTAAGTCTACATTATGTAAATTCTGGTGGAGTGGTAATGGAGCATCTTTTAATAAAGAATCAGCTATGGTCTGCTTCAACTCGAACGGTTCTAAACCCATGAAAGCAGTCAGTGATGCTTGAGGATCAATATCCACTAGCAAAACTCGATGTCTCCGTTGAGCCAACTGATAACCCAAATTCTGCGTTAGGGTGGTTTTACCAGTTCCACCAGCTTGATTAAAAAAAGAAATAATCTTAAGGGACACAGCGTTCACAGATGAAGCAACTAGAGTTAGTTTAGCTTAAGCTATTGCTACTGATAACTGTCTAGAATGTCACAATCCTTGTTATGACGGTCGAGAATCTCTGTTCAGATTTTATTGCCCTAGTTGATGGAATTTTTGGAACCTACTTGGACGCTACTGTTGGATTTCAAAATCAGGCGTTATGGCTGGAAGCAGAGCAAAAAAAAATGCTGAAAGAACTTTCTATCAACGATCCTATAAACGCAAACATCCAGTATTTAGATGAACGAATAATAGGATACAACGATAAACCACCAGATCAAGGTGAGCAGATTAAGCATCTAAGAACACAAGGTGAGTTTAAACAGCAGAACCGATTTGGTGGAAACAATCATATCCTTTTAGGCAACCTCTGCCTTGTTGCAATTTACCAGCATTGGGAAGATCATTACCGTGAAAAAATTGCGATAGCACTTGGTAAAAAGAAAAATGAACTAATTTCTGATATTTTTGGCGATATACGTCATCTTAGGCGTTCAATCATTCATAATTCAGGCAGGGCAATTAACGAGGTGAAAACTTGTAGAATTATCAATTGGTTCCAACCAGACCAAACTATAGCCCTGAATCAAGAGCAATTTGAGTTTATTGTCCGCCATACAACTGCCTATGTTCGTTCGCTTGCCTCATTAGAATCAACCCCACAAGCTAAAGCTTAACTAGATAAGACAGCCTCATACCTTTAGTAAATCAGTGAGACTTCCACTTTTTTATTCGCTCCTGATTTTATCAAGCTTGAAGTTGACTATGAATTGGCTGCACGGCAGAAATATTATCTTCAGAAACAAGTTTTTGGGGAAGATAACCAAACCCAACAAAAGCCCAGTCATCTCGGCTGGGTTTTTGAGTGCGAGAGCGATCGCTGCCCAAGGATAGAGGGAAGAATACGTTCAAATACCCCAAAGTAAGAAACTCTGAGACTTAATTTCTTACTTTAATAGACCCAAGCCGCGTCAGATCAAAGTTTTTGGTAGCCAATGCGGGATACCTCTCTTGCCCGGTCGCGGCATCCCTATTTGAGTGAACAAAATAATAAATACGTAATATTATTTAGTATTTATCGGTAATAAGTAAAAAATGAGTAAATTTTGTCAATACGTGCTTCCCTGCTTTCAACCCCGCACTAGGGCAACAGGACAAGGTTTAAAATTTAACTTCACATACATGGATATCAATCTGTCATCAGCAGAAGATTAAAGTGCGAACTCAACCCCTGATGGAGTTACTCTAATGAAGCCTGGAACACTTCCAAATAATCGTTTTTTTCACAACGAATAGACTGTGGGCTAGTCCGCTTACCCACACACAATCGCTAAACAAACCAGAATTTATCTACCAGAGCCTGTCGTACAATTCCTGATGCCGTGGGTTCGGATAGCTACTGACATATTTCCAGTTCAATCGGCTTTAGGAGTGAATCAAAACAAAGGAAATACGAAATAACTACATAGACAATCAGTTTTCTTCATGAATTTTTTATACAAAATTTACCAAAATTCCGTGAAAATAAGGTGTATTCAGAGAGTGATTGCAAAGAAATCGGCTGTGATTATAAACACTTGTTGATCCACCCTAGCCTTAAAAGGGGAGAACTGGTCTAAAATTCCTCCTTTATTAGGTGTATTTAGAAGGTTATAAACCGTTTTGCTAGCAGCGTCGATTTTTAATAGCAATGTCTTTATAACAAATTTGGCTATAGATGCCTCTCCGGGGAAAAGCTGGGTGAGGTGAGATTGGGTGAAAATTCATCTATTTTAGGCACGGATGCAACGCCCACTCTGTAAACGAATATCTGACATTTCCCAGATCAATTTTCCACAGGAGAATAATTTATGCCAGTTCAAATCACCCAGACAGACATCATTGCCATGAACGCCTTATTAAAAAAAGGCGATCGCGGTGGAGCTTATTTATACTATTACAACCTAATTAAAGATGTTGACAGGGAGGCTGTAAGTCAGATTCTGATTCAAGCACAAATTACAACCTATAGTGGCTTCTTTGGCGGCGCTGCTATGATTGGTAATGCGATCGCAAAGAATAGTAATCCCGACAAATACCCTGCGGAAGGTCTTGATAAATTTTCTTCTGATATTGTTCAAGGCTTAATCGATGCAATTGCTGCTGAGGTTAATGCTAATCAAGATGGTGTCTTAACTAAAGAGCAAATTCAACTTGTAGATCGTGGAGTTTGGGAAAACAAGTATAAGATGGGGGATTACTTCCCTGGCAATATCCAAATTGCATTGCAACAAGACCCAACAGTATTAGCAACGCCTGGAACGCTCGCCGCGGTTTTGGCACTTTCTCAACTGCTCTTAGGAGCAAAAATCGGTAATGAAGAATCAAAGTTTTCTAGCAGTGCCTATGAGCGCATCGAAACGACCGATTACATTGCTATTCGTGAGCGTAGTTCAAACAAAATTGTTTACGTCGCAGACAAGCTAGGCTTGGTAGGCAAAGAGACCTACGGACTGGCCAATTTGTCAGTTAGCCAACTTACGGAAGGAGCTACACTTGCACTTGTACATCTTGGTGCCTTAAATTCGCGATTTGGTCTAAGACTAACCTTAGCTTTGGGTGTAACCGCCGGACTTGGTCTTCTAGCTGGAACGACACTTCTCAATCAAAACAGTGCAGCGAGCCAAGCGGTATTTACAGGCATACGCTCTCTACTAAACTCAATCTTTGAAGGTGTTCCATTCGATAATGCCTTGGCTTTTGACTTTAAGCGGTTTTTGGGTGCTGATGGAATCCCCGTAAATCCCACCGCAAGTCTTCCTTCCAAGCTTGTTTGGAATGAGCAATTTGGTCTTGTTTTACGCAATGAGGGAAGTTTTTCTGGAACAGCTAATCCTGACATTATTGTGGGCTTTAGAACTGCTCTGGTTGCTGCTGGTGCAGGTGAAGATTTTCTGATAGGGTTCGACCAGGCGCAAATGAAAGGGGGTGTAGGACGGGACTGGCTACTTGGAGCAGGTAGTGCAAAGCTCTTCGGAGATGGCGATAACGATCTTCTTGTAGCAACGGATCTTGTTAAAGCCGATGGCGGGGCGGGCAACGATATTCTAGTGGGGATCGGTTCTCAATATAAAAGCCAGATTGAGAAGATGGAACTCCGAGGTGGAGATGGAGATGATTGGGTGTTTTCCTACAAAGGAACTGGAGCCTTTCTTTATGGTGGAGAGGGTAGCGACTTCTTGCTTGCGTATGGCGGCGAAAATCATCTTTGGGGCGGCACAGGCCAAGATAATGATGGGGCCAGTGATTCATTCGGTCTCATGAACAATACTTTCGTCCACGATGCTGGAACCGATGATTACATGTATTGGGCAGGTATTATTCCACTCTATGGCGGAGTGCGGCAGTGGTGGAATGAGGATGGTTGGGCTTATTGGTCACCCTTCAGTTCCTTATCATCGGTCGTTCCTTTTGGGTATGGTTCATTGCTGGGAGCATTCACAACGCTAATTGACATACCTATGATGGCGACATTTCGCTATGGACTGACCGAAACCAATCAACTTCTGGTGCAATTTGGGCGTGGACGGGGGGGACAGGCAGTTATTGAAAACTACTCGCTTGATCTCGATACAGGTGCAGCCACTGGTCATGTAACTGTATTTCAACTAGTAGTTGCCAATCAAGTCAGCATTTCAGCGATTCGACGGACAATCAAGCTGGCGTTAGCTGCTGGGTTTGGTGTTACCTTTAGTGGCACTGATCCACTAGTGCTGGATTTGGATGGTGATGGCATTGAACTAACCAGCCTGGACAACGGTGTCTATTTCGATCTCGACAAAGATGGATTTGCCGAAAAGACCGCCTGGGTAAAAGGAGACGATGCTTTCCTCGCCCGCGACCTAAACAACAATGGCAAAATCGACGACATTAGCGAACTCTTTGGTAATGCCACAACCACGGGTTTTGCCGCTCTAAAAGCTCTTGACACTAACAACGATAACCTGATCACATCAGCAGATACAGGCTTTGCCAGCCTCAGGCTATGGCGCGATCTCAACAAAAATGGCACCACCGAAGCAGGTGAATTGACAACCCTCACCCAAAACAGCATCACCACACTCAGCCTGAGTGCTACTAACCTCACAAATACGACCATCCAAGATAACCTCATCCGTGCCACCGCTAAATTCACCCGCGCTAATGGAACAACTGGCACGATCGCCGATGTCGCCTTCGATGCTAGCCAATTAGATACGAAGTATCTTGGCAACAAAACCGTTTCCGCTGCTGCTGCCGCACTACCCAAACTTAAAGGCTACGGCACTCTGCCCGATCTGCCCGTGTCCATGACCAACGATGCAACGCTACTAAACCTGGTGAGCAGCCTCAACGCACTGCCAAACACAACCACCTGGACTGCTCTCAAAAACAGAGTAGACGATATTCTATTTCGCTGGGCAAAAGTCGATACTGTTCCCACCACTGCCATGACCACCGCCTTTGATCGGCGGAAATTGGCCTTCTTAGAAATTTATGCAGGTGAACAACTAACACCCCGCGACGGTAATGGGGTGCCATCAGTTGCGAACATCGATGAACTAATTGCCAATTGGAATGATGCCCTTGATCGGGCAACCATTAAACTAGCTGCCCAAGGGCCACTGAAGTCGATTTTAGGGCCGCTAACCTACGATTTATCCAACGATCTGTTCCAAGCAACCAGCCCGACAACACTAAGCGACATCTACCGCAACGCCATCCGGCAACTTTCAACCACAGCATCAACCGCCTTGACATCATGGAATACCAATTGGGGACCCATGCTCGCCACGTTGAGCAAAGTCTTACTACGGGCTGACTCTAATAGCATCAAAGCTGACTTTGAAGTAGCAAGTCTAGTGCGGGCAGTAGACGGAATCACTACATCGCTTACCTTGGCTCAACTGATAGCAGGGTTAGGATTAACTAGTGTGGTGCTGGGCAACGCTGGTAATGACGCTTTAGGACGAAGCGATGACAGTGGTCTCAAAATTTATGTTGGTGGTGCAGGCGACGATACGATTACTGGGGGGAATGGACAGGATGTTTATGTCTATGGACGTAATTTTGGTCGCGATACTATTATTGACAATGAAGGTCGCGAAAGTGGCGATCGCATTCGCCTTGCTGTTTACAATCCACAAGATGTGGTGTTCACCCGCCGGGGAATAGATCTCGTCATCAGCGTCAAGAATTCCAGCGATACGATTACGATCAAAGATCAGTTTGCAACCCCACTGGCAATCATGACTGCCGCACCAACCGTGTCAGGCAAAGGTGTGGAAGATATTCAGTTCGCCGATGGCACAATTTACGGCGCAGGTGACATCGCCGCCGCTGTAGGACGCGGTACAAATGGTAATGATTTGCTTCAGGGTACTGGCACTGGTGATGAACTTGAGGGCTTAACTGGTAATGACACCCTACAAGGTGGAGATAACGGTGATATTTACTACTACACGCGCGGCGATGGTAACGACATCATCCAGGATGTAATGACCAATCCACTCCTCAATGCCGCCGATACGCTCCTATTAACTGGTATTACAGCCGACGATCTACGTTTATCCCGTGACGGTGCAAGCAACGATTTGACAATTCGCTTCGCCTGGACTGGCGACAGCATTATAATTAAAGACCAATTTGCTTATACACCACTTGGCTATCAGACTAAGTTTGCAATCGATAATCGAATCGAAGCATTATTTTTCTCACAGGGTGGAGCTTGGAACTGGCTCGATCTCCAAACTGCCGTCATCAAAACTTATACAACCACTGGCAATGATGCAACCTACGGCTTTGGCACCCCAGATGACTTCGCCACGAGTACAGGCAACGATCTGCTAGTTGGGTTTGATGGCGGTGATACCTATCGATTTGATCGTGGCTCAGGTCAAGATATTATTCACGATCAATCAAAATACCCCCAAATTTTTATCACCAGTATACTCGGTTACAACTGGGCATCAGACGATACGGTAGTATTTGGCGACACAATTACTCCTGCGGATATTACTTTCACCCATCTAGCGAACCATGATTTGGTAATTCAAATCGCAGGTTCTACCGATACGCTGACCATCAAGAGCCAGTTCAAAGGTGTAAAGCTAGACATATTTAATCTGCTTGGTGTTGCTTGGTTTGATCGTGTTGAGAAGTTTCAGTTTGCTAATGGCACAGTTCTCACCTGGGAAGACGTGCTACGCAGGGTGACTACAGGAAGCACAGGCAACGATTCCCTTTATGGCGCATGGTACAAAGATACACTCGATGGCAAGGCAGGTAATGATTTTCTGGATGGTGGAGATGACGGCGACACCTATCTTTTTGGTCGTGGAGATGGTCAAGATATTATTAAAGACTCGCCTGACTATGTATTAGACTCTACGCCAGATACGCTTCAATTCAAAGCTGGTATTGCCGTTTCTGATATTACCTTCCGCCGCGATGGCGAAACCCAAGACCTAATCATTAGCATCAAAGGAACAACCGATCAAGTCAGAGTTCAGGAGCAGTATACCTACGTTGAAACTGGTCCTTTCGGCACAATTGCCTTCTGGCAGATCGAACGTTTTGTCTGGTCTGATGGCACTGTAAAAACCTGGGCAGGTTTAGCAGCAGAAATTATTGCCGCAGCAAAAACTACAGGTGCCGATCTCATCGTTGGCACCCATCTTGACGATCGCATTGATGGGGGCACAGGTAACGATACGCTTAAAGGAGGAAATGGTTCCGATACTTACATATATAATCGCGGTTACGGCAATGATATCATCCGTGATGAATGGACAAATATCCTCTCCTATAATGCCGATCGTATTGTTTTTGGCAGCAATATTTTGCCCACTGACCTACGCATTGACCGCACTGGTACTTCTTTGAATAATGTGCATCTGACGATTATACCTACCGGAGAAACTTTAACGATAGAAGGTCAATTCGACTACAGCACGATTAACTACCGTCCTACCGAAATTGAGACTTTCTCCTTCTCCAATGGTGTTAATTGGAGTACTGCCGACCTGCGGAGACAGTATATCCAGCAAAAGCAAACCAGCGGCAACGACATTATTGAAGGGTTTTGGTCGAACGACACAATCACAGGTGGGGCTGGAAACGATACATTGCGGGGACAAGACGGCTCAGATACTTACATTTTTGCTGCTGGTTTCGGGCAAGACGTAATTGAGGAAGAAGTACGACTAATAACATATGAAGATGCTGATACAATATCATTTGGTACTGGTATCACAGCAGCCAATACCCGATTAAGTCGTAGCGGTAACGATTTAATTATCACTTTTACTGGCTCCACAGATCGACTTACAATTAAAGGTCAATTTGCACATGGTGCCTATTTTCCAAGCTGGACTGATATCGAAACTATCCGCTTTACTGATGGCACAACCTGGAGCGACGCTCAAATTAGAGAACGTTTACTCGCGCAGGCACGAACAAATAACAACGATATTATTACCGGGTTCTTTACTGCCGATATTATAGATGGCGGAGCAGGAAACGATACACTGCGTGGACTTGGTGGCGGTGATACCTACATTTTTGGTAAAGGTTCGGGACAGGATACGATTGAGGAAAGTATTGATACCGTTTATGAAGACCAGCCAGATACAATTCAGTTTGCGGCAAATGTTGCGCGGTCAGAAGTAACCTTTCTGAAAATAAATAATGATTTGAGAATCTCAATTACTGGTGTCTCAGATACCCTAACAATTAAGGGACAATTTAACGCAACAAAGTTTGCCCAGGTGGAATTCTTTAAATTTAACGATGGTACAACTTTAACGGCTGCACAAGTTGCGATAGGGGCAACACAGGCTCTCTCAACTTCTGGTAATGATATTATCACAGGCACTAGTGGTGCCGACACTATCGACGGTGGGGCAGGCAACGACATTTTGCGAGGTGGTGATGGCAGCGATACTTATCAATTCACCGCTGGCTTCGGACAAGATATCATTGAAGAAACTGTTGATTATGTCTTGAATCCCGATGACGATAAAATTGTTTTCGGCGCAGGGTTAACCTCAACCAAAGCACTGCTATCCAGAAATGGTAATGACTTAACCATTGGCTTTCAGGGTAGTACTGATCGGGTAACGATTAAAGGACAATTTCGCCACGGCGCTTGGTTCCCCGGCTGGAATGACATTGAAACGTTTACTTTTGCCGATGGTGTTTCTTGGACTGATGCAACTGTGCGAGAATCCCTCATCAAAGCTTCTCAAACCACTCTTAATGATACCATCATCGGCTACTGGACAGATGACATACTTGATGGCGGTCTTGGGAATGATGTAATGAGGGGGCTTGGCGGCGGTGATACCTATCTTTTTGGTCGAGGCTCAGGGCAAGATATCATTGAAGAAAGTATCGATACTGTTTACGAAGATTACCCCGATACAATCGCTTTTCTCTCAAGCATTGCCAATATAGACGTTAAACTTCTGAAAGTTGGCAATGATTTAAGAATCTCTATATTAGGTTCCAGTGATTCGCTAACTGTAAAAGGACATTTCAATTCGACTGGCTATAACGCTATTGAAACAATTACCTTTGTCGATGGAGTAAAGCTTAACAAGGCAGAAATCACAGTAAAAGCAGTCCAATCGCAGACAACCTCCGGTAATGATACCATCACTGGCACCAGTGGTGCTGACCAAATCGATGGTGGGGCAGGCAACGACATCCTGCGGGGCGGTGATGGCAGCGATACTTATCAATTTGCCGTTGGCTTTGGGCAAGATATCATCGAAGAAACTGTTGATAATGTCTCAAATCCTGACGATGATAAAATTATTTTCGGCACTGACTTAACTTCAACCAAAGCACTGCTATCTAGAAATGGTAATGACTTAACCATTGGCTTTCAGGGTAGTACTGATCGGGTAACGATTAAAGGACAATTTCGCCACGGCGCTTGGTTCCCCGGCTGGAATGACATTGAAACGTTTACTTTTGCCGATGGTGTTTCTTGGACTGATGCAACTGTGCGAGAATCCCTCATCAAAGCTTCTCAAACCACTCTTAATGATACCATCATCGGCTACTGGACAGATGACATACTTGATGGCGGTCTTGGGAATGATGTAATGAGGGGGCTTGGCGGCGGTGATACCTATCTTTTTGGTCGAGGCTCAGGGCAAGATATCATTGAAGAAAGTATCGATACTGTTTACGAAGATTACCCCGATAAAGTTCAGTTTGGCACGAATATTCAGCCTACCGATGTTGTATTCCGCAAGAGTGGACAAGATCTTGTCCTTACTATTACTGCTACTACCGATCGCCTAACGATTCGAGATCATTTTTCTAGCTTCGGCTATAACGCAGTTGAGTTATTTCAGTTCGTAAATGGAACGGTTTTGGATATTGCTGCTGTGGATGTTCTGGCGATTGAAGGACAGGTCAGTATGGGCAATGACACCATTAGCGGTACACCCCGGGCCGATTTAATTGATGCACGTACAGGAAATGATCTACTCCAAGGTTTTGCGGGGAATGATACGTATGTTTTTGGTCGCGGATACGGGCAAGATATCATAAATGATGATGGTGATAGCAGGTCGAACTCCGCTGACCAATTAACATTCAAATCGGGAACCTTACCCACTGATTTACAGATGTTTCGTCTTGGTAAGGATCTGGTCATCAAAATTGTAGGCACCACAGATCAATTAACAATCAAAGATCAATTCTCTGGCACACTACCAACCAGTTTCAATCCCGATCGGATCGAAAGCTTTGTCTTTGCCAATGGCACAATTTGGTCAGGGGCTGAGGTCGATCTGCGTATTCTGCAATTAGCGGGAACCTCTGGAAATGATGTGATTATCGGTTATGAGTCAAACGACACACTCAACGGTCGTGCAGGCAACGACACCCTTACAGGCGGAACTGGCAGCGATCGCTTCCTCTTCGACATTAACGCTGCCTTCAATAGCAGCACGATCGGCATCGACACCATTACCGACTTCCTTAGCGGTACCGACAAAATCGTCCTGGATAAAACCACTTTCACCGCCCTCACTACTGCCACTGGATCTACCCTCAACGCCAGCGAATTTGCTACCATCAACGCATCCACAAACGGAGGTACAATCGCTGGAACTAGCAGCGCCCGAATCGTCTTCAATCGTGCCAACGGCGACCTCTTCTACAATACCGATGGTGCAACAGCAGGTTTAGGTTCTGGAGGACAATTCGCAACTTTATCAGGGGTCACTTCTTTAGGAACCACTGATTTATTAGTACAAGCGTGATTTAGAACAGCGAACACCTCCAGCAGGCTGGAGGTGTTCTACATTCTGAGCCGCGACCTACCAAAAACGCTTGTGGTCAGCCATCTACATTTTGAGATCACAAGCGTTTCTTAGTTTTTGATTTTTGCTGACGGATATTACACATAATTAGGATTTCGTTGAATCGCCAACTGAAAGTGCTTCTAAGTCTGCAATATCTCATTGCAGACTTAGAAATTTGTTCATGAATGCTTGAGACACATCTATGAACTTGCGCCAGCTTCAGCCGCCGCTACATCTGGTTTGGACTCCTTCACTTTTTTTTCAAAAATCTGGATTCCGGCATCAACCACCTCAAACCCTTTTTCTGTTCGTTGACCAAGCTTGCCCGATACAGCCCCAGCCCAGTCTGCGAATTCCGAGGCGCTAGTCTCAGCCTTACGCCAGCTTTTGGCGTTAACTTGAGCGGTAAAGACTATGCCGTTCTGATCAGTCAACTCGATTGCAACTTTCTTATTCTCTACGGGTTCAAGGGGCGACAAGCCCCCTAAAGTGCTTGCTGTATAAGCTTCATAGCCCTTAAACCTCGCTGATAATATGCTTGCTTATTGCGACTGAAACCGACCAGTTCCTCGACCCATGCTTGACACCCATACCAAGCAACTATCCAATTGAAACCATATAAACCTATCCAGAAATTACTGTGACGCTTCTCATTTCTATTGTTTTCTTCTTGGCGACAAATATAAGAATCAAGTTTTTGAAATTTAGTTCTTTGTCCATGTAACCAAGCACTGGTCATTGCTAAAGCAATCAAGAGAATTAAGCGTACAAGTCTATCAGGGTTAGCTTGAGAACTTTCTAAATTGTAACCGCCTGTTTTACAATCTTTGAACATAGCTTCAATCCCAAAACGTTGAGAATATATTTTGAGAGCAGTGTTTAAGTCAGGCAAATTAGTTAATAAATACCAAGCTTCTTTGTCTTGTTTTCCTCTGTACTTCCTTTTCCAATAAACAGCTAAATTGAACCAACCAAAACCTTGTTTTTGAGTAACTTTAACATCGGTATAAAAGGAGCGAATACCAGGATAAATCTCAATGCTACTTAAAGGCTGAAATTTCTGTCTTTTTTTCCGAAAAGTAGTATCCTTTTTTTGACGGAATACAAAACTCAGGTTCTGCTTGTGGAGCCAATGTGCTAGTTCTACACTGTGAAATTCTCTATCCCCAATAATTACTAGTTTGTACTTTTTTAATAAGCGAATTACTGGGCGTAATACTTTTTGCTGTTCTTCTAGGTTACTGCAACCATCTTTCCCTAACAGGCACCAATATATTGGCCAAGCTCTTTTTTGATAAATCACGCTCACCATCAACACATTATTTTCTTTCCACTGTGTTCTATCCATCGCAATGGTTAATTGTGACCCTACTTTAAAATGTTGGTTAATTATTGCTTCAATGATTGGAAACCACAATAAGACTACACTCAAGGCATTTAGTGTTAAAAATCTTTGTATATGCCGTCTACGACTGTTTTGTTGTATTGGTAGAGGTAAAGTTGCTGCCAGTCTTTCTATCTTCACCTGTTTCTGATTTTGTAACAACCACACCAACATCTTTAGGGTGATTAACTGTGCTTTATTTAGGTATTTTTCTAAGAAGTTTTGGTAGAATGATGCCAGCATTTTGACGACGGTCTTGATCAAATTACGAGACCGTTCTTTTTTACCATTAAACTGTACCCCACAGGTAGCTGCTTAATAACTGTACAGTTCATTCTCAATAAGCACCCAATTTTTTCAAGGGTTATGTGCCTCCTAAACCTTTATCTGGCGGGGTTTAGAGGCGATTGTCGCCCCTTGAACTCTACGGGTGTAGCTGTTGGTAGTTCACCACTAAATTTTATTGTGACCTCGCTTTTGGCTGACATCGCTTACCTCTGGCTCATCAAAGACTAAAATTTTCCGTTCC
>NZ_JACJQL010000086.1 GCF_014696625.1 Nostoc parmelioides FACHB-3921 | reverse complement strand
GCTCGCCTCCTCCCCCTCCCCACCACATGATTATCATTTTTATTTAGATAAGTTTAAGTATTTTAGCTCATTGACAAAATACACTTTAATCTAACCCCTCACGAGTGATCATTGGGCAAGTTTGTACGATAGTGAGTTTTTTATAAAAAAATAATAAACTTTCTTAATTTTATTTCAGTATTAATTAATTTTTTAAGTGCTGCACTGATTAAACCCAAATGTTCTACAAAAATCTTTATAAGTAGCTCAATTGACGATTTTTTAATTACTTATTCTAAAGTTTACATAAAGTTTTAACCAAGCAATAGTAAATACACTGAGAATTTCAGTCTTCGTGTTACTCAAGATATATGAAAATTTCAGCCTGAATACTTATTAAGAAAGTTAGGTAAAATTTCGGTTCCAATTTTAACTCAAAATTCTATATTTTGTCTGTATGTAGCTCTGATAAAGCTCCAGAAAATACAAAAAGAAATAAAGACACGATGCAATTCTCGTTAATTTAAATTCTGTTTGATTTTCGGTCTCTTGACATTTTGATAACACCAACTGTGAATTAATCAAAATTTTCACAGAGCAAATAATTTAATATTTGCGTTGATAGCGCTTAATCGCAGCCTTATTTAAAAGCGATTACTCAAATAATTATTTACTTAATAAATGCGGTGCTATGCCTACAACAGCTACCAACGAATTGAAGTACGAAATTTGGCAGTTGTTACGAGAATATCAGCAATCTCGATCAGAAACTGTTCGTAATCAACTAGTAAAACTGAATCTTGGATTAGTGAGGAAAGAAGCTCACTACTGGATGAATCAATGTCGTGAAAACTATGATGATTTAGTTCAGGTTGGTTGTTTGGGTTTAATCAGAGCGATTGAAAGATTTGAAATTGCTAAAGGTCACGCTTTTAGCTCCTTTGCCATTCCTTATATTCGTGGCGAAATTCAGCACTACCTCCGTGATAAAGGTGTAACAGTAAGAATTCCTCGTCGCTACTTGGCAATACAACAGCGAGCAATAGGAGTTTCGCGTTCTTTGCGGGAACAATACAACCGCCAACCAACCGACTCAGAATTGGCAACAGCATTGGCAATTTCCCCAGATGAATGGCAGGAAATCAAATTAGCATGGGTGAATCGCGCTCCTTTGAGTTTAGATGTACCAGTTCAAGATGGTGAAGAAGGAGCAACTAGCTTGGGAGAATTGGTTCCTGATCATCACTACCGCAGTTTTCAGTTGGCGCAAGAAGACCAGATTCGTTTACAACAAGCCTTGTTTCAGTTAGAGCAACGCACTCGTGAAGTTTTAGAGTGTGTGTTTTTACAAGACTTGACGCAGAAACAGGTGGCAGAACACTTAGGAATTAGTGTCGTCACAGTTTCCAGGAGAGTCAAAAAAGGGTTGGACTTGCTAAAGCATCTTATGTGCGTGGCAGACGATTAAAGTTCCATTAAGTCATCAGCATTTATTCGGAATTATTAGTGTCAAAAACAACTCTTTAAATCCAAAAAATTAGGTTATAAAGGAAACGACAACAATGCCTGAAATACAATCAGGTATTTTGTCTTTTATCAATAACAGTTTCCTGAAGCGTTAGAGAACGGCTAATGGGCAGAAAATCTAAAATTTTACTTGCAAGCATTGTAACCGTGGCGATCGCCGGATGTGCCTCGGAAGAGACACCACCAGTTGCTAATCCTAGTCCTCCCCCAACGGCTGCGCCTGTAGCGAAAGCGCCAGTTAAGGCTGAATCCTTTAATAATCCGGTGGTGTCTCCTAATGCGTCTGTAAAGGTTGCCTCTGGGTCTCCTAATCTGATTCAATTGACCAATGGTACTGAACGGGCAAATTTAGTTTCTAAAGGACGGATTGACCCCTTTGCTCAAATTATCGGACAGCCAATTGCCGAAATGCCAGCAAATACACCTGCTAAAATAGTTCCCTCTTTACCACCTCTACCCCCTGGTACTACGCCAAAAAGGGTAAATGTGAAAAACAATGCAAATTCAACTACAAACAAGAAAACACTGATAGCAAAATCACGCCCTAGTTTAATGCCGGTTTTGCCTAAAGTTTTACCTCAAGTCGTCCCCAATCCGACTTTAGTTTCAGTATTACCACCACCGGCACAACCTGATTTAGCTAAAGCAGTTGTGGTTACTGGTGTAGTGATAGTGGGTAGAGAACCCCAAGCCATCATTAAAATACCTAACGAAATCGCCAGTCGTTACGTGCAAGCAGGACAAAGACTAGCAAATGGTCTGTTGGTGAAACGAATAGAAATGAATGCAGGTTCCAATCCGATCGTAATTCTGGAACAATATGGTATTGAAGTTGCCAGAATGGTGGGTGAAGCGCCTGTTGGAACTATACCAGGAAGCACAAGCCCTACTGGTAGTCCGGTTTCAGTTGTAACACCTACTACTAATCTTCCTGCTGTTGGAGCCTCATAAAGATGGAGACGAAAGAGAAAGTCGAATTTGCTGGTTTACCATTAGCTGTCTATCGAGAGATAGCAGCTCATCTACGTCAAGTCGAAGGTGTAGAAGTCAGTTTAATTCCCCAATCATCCCAACAGTTTGATTATTATCAAAGTCAAATTGATGGCTTGTGTATTGCTTGGAAAGCAACTGCTAATGCTGAGAGCCGGCAACGCGTGCAGCAGATTTTGACACACTATAGAAATCGTTATAGTCTATGTTGACTTGGCTTGATGAGTCATGTGACAGTACTGGATTTTTTCATCTTAGATGTTTGACTGAGGTTTTGTCAGCCTTTGATTATCTTTGTGGAAGATAATCTGTATATTCTGTTTCCCCCGGTGGTTCTCTGTTTGAGTTGCTGTTGGGGGCTTTAGTTATGCGCTTCAATCAGTCTGTTTAATTTCCTATAATTTACATTTCTTTAAAAGTAGCCTCCCATTGCCCAGTTATAATAAACACATAAACGTGCATAGATTTTGCTCAAGTCACCATGTATGAAAATTGCCGTACCTCAGTAATGCGGAAATTATTTTTTCCGTAAAAGTTAATGTCAGTAGAGGTAACTAGACTATACTTTGTACGCTTTAATATACTTATATAAACTAAATTAATAAAAACTGTATTTTTCAGGTATTTATGCGGCTCTGATATGTTATCTGATAGGCTGCCCTGCTTGTGACAATTACACCAATTCCCCCTGGACAACCGCTTAGTTTTACACAAAAAATCGGTTTAAATCTGGTGTCCGTTTTTGGTAACGGACGAGATGTCGTTTTGGCAATTGATATGACCGAAAGCGTGGGTTTGAATGATGAAGGTCGTATTCGCCTACGGCAAATAGTGGAAGATAGTCTCAAGCCTGGAGATTCTGTATACGTTGTTCCTTTTGCTAGGGATGTAGTCTTAGGTGAAGGGACATCCGGTGTCAATCAGTTGGGAACACCCATAAATTTTAGTAGTAAAAGTAAAGCGGATATAGACAAAGTATTAAATAAAATACCTTTTGTTTCTGATCCCAATCGCTATGGTACAGATATTCAAAGAGCAGAATTAATTATTTATCAAGGTATTGCTCAAGTTAATCAAAATCGTCTGCAAAAGCAGCAACCAATTAAACCACAGTCAGTAGTTTGGATTAGTGATGCGCCTTTATTTACCCAACCAGGCATTACTTCACAAGTATGGGTGGAGACTCCTGCTGACAGTCCTTTTCGGGTAGCAAAATCGCCAGAAAGTCAACAGCGACAGGCTTGGATGAAAGCGTTGCCATTACAAGTGCGATCGCGGTCAATTATTACTCAGGACAATAAAGAATATAAACTCACTGTTGTCGATATTCTTCCCACTGTACAGGAATTTTGCACACCAGCACCAGGGGGAGAAGAAACTTGTCTAGTTAATCCTTATTTAACTAGACAATTATGGCTACCTGGATTAATTGTGCTGTTAATATCATTTAGTTTATTGGTAACGGCTAGGAAGTTTTATCGATTACAGAAAAAATGGGAATTAATAGTAGATTTTGAAGCTACAGCCAAACCAGAAGACCAGAAATGCCGATTACCTAATAACAAACGCATTGCTATTGGTGAATATGACTCGACTTGTGTAGATTCTATTGATTGTCCAGGTGTAGAAGTTAGAGCATATTTGGAGCGCAAAGGTGAAAAGCTTTATTTAGTACCAACTAACTCAGCACCAATTTATTATCAAGGTCGAGAAATTACATCACGGACTTTGATATCTAGTTCCCGGTTTCGTTTAAATTGCCCAGATGTCCGCCAAGGTGAATACGAAATAAATATTAAACTTAATAAGTAGGATTAGAGGTTGCATCAAATGAGTCAAGTAAGTGCAAATGAACTGCAATATCGTGGGATTAACCGCACAATTTGTATTGGTTTAGGTGGTACTGGACGAGATGTTTTGATGCGAATTAGACGGTTAATTGTTGACCGTTATGGAGATTTAAGCAATCTGCCAATTGTGAGTTTTGTTCATCTCGATACTGATAAAGCTGCAACACAAGTTACTGGCATTCGTACAGGAAGTACTTATCATGGTGTTGATCTCAGTTTTCGAGAAGCCGAAAAAGTTAGCGCTACTATGTCCGCCAAGGAAGTAACGATGTTTGTGGAAGGACTAGAAAGGCGTTCAGAATATACTCGTTACGGCCCCTACGACCATATTGCTAGATGGTTTCCTCCCCAACTATTGCGAAATATTAAAGCCGTGGAAGAAGGTGCAAAAGGAATTAGACCTGTAGGGAGACTAGCTTTTTTTCATAATTATCAAAAGATAAAAACAGCGATTGAAACCGCAGAAAGACTTACTAGGGGACATGATGCTTTATTGCTGAGAAAGGGGTTGAGAGTTGAACCAGGATTGAATATTTTTGTGATTGGTTCTCTGTGTGGTGGTACAGGGAGCGGTATGTTTTTGGATGTTGCTTATAGTCTCAGACATCTTTATGGTGAACAAGGCGCTCAAATTGTCAGCTACTTAGTGATTAGTCCAGAATTATATGGTAATACTCCTAATATGAGTGCTAATACTTATGCTGCTTTGAAAGAGTTAAATTATTACAGTACTCCAGGGACAAAATTTGCAGCCTGTTATGATATTCAAAATCTAGAATTTCTCCAAGAAAAGCGTCCGCCTTTTGACTACACTTATTTAGTTTCTCATCAGACAGGAGGCGAATATCAAATTCTTGATCAAGGTAAGTTATGTAATGTGATCGCTCATAAGATAGCTCTCGATTTTTCCGGTGAGTTAGCACCTGTAATTAAAGGGCATAGAGATAATTTTCTCCAACATATAATTCAGTGGGATAAACATCCACGTCCCAATGGTCAGAGGTATTTAACATTTGGGTTAGCGGCGATTTATTTTCCCCGTGATACTATCGTGGAAATTGCCTTAACAAGGGTTAGTTTAGCATTAGTAAAGTTTTGGTTAAATGGCAAAGGTCAAAGTCCAGATCCTCAGAAACTGCTGGATCAATTTCTGATTCAATCTCGTTGGCATAATGACTTAGCAAAAAAAGATGGCTTAACTACGAAAATAGCAGAATCAGTAGAAGATACAAATAAGAATTTTAGTAGCAATATTAGTACCTGGAGAAGTAAATTAGAGCGGTCAATTGCTGAGTGTCAGAATAAAGATGATCGTAACGGCATTCGTCAACAGCTACCAAGGGAGTTTCGAGAGCAATTTCGGAAAGTGCAGCCGGGAGAAACAGAAAATATCCGAGGTATTTGGCTGACAAAACTGCTCCAGTCTTCTCCAAATATCACCAAGGAACTAAAGACTAATATTGACGATTATTTAATTCAGTTACTCACGCCTAGTGAGCCTATTTTTTCTATTAAAAGCAGTCGTGATTGGCTAGATGCTTTGCAACATGAGCTACATAACTATCAATTCAACCTGCAAGAAGCAATTACTGATTTTGGTGGGATGAAACGCGTGGAGGATATTGATAAAAAATGGCGTGATGCCGATCAAACGATTGAAGATATTGAGCATAAAATTGGTATTCCTATCATTAATACTAAGAATAGCCAAGTGCAAAGTGAAGTTAAAAGAGTAGTGCAAGAAGTCTGCAAAATCATTAAACATAACTTTGATTTTACTGTCTTTCAAGAAGCTTTAAAAATAGTCAATGAATTACAAAAACACGTTCAGGAGAGGGGAAAGCAAGTTACTGCTTTTAGTAGAGTCATTGAAAATATACAAACTTTCTATGAGAAGCAAGATAGTGATTTAAGACAGTTAAACTTTGATGAAATGAGTGGGGAAGCTATATTTGATAGTGAAGATATTGATCGCTGTTATCAAACTATGTTGCCAGAAGATGATCTTCGCAGACAACTGGTATTAGCTAGTTCTGAAATTACGGAACCTGCTGGAAGGGGACAATCTTTGGCAAGTTTTATAGATAGAGAAAGAACTACGCCAGAACAGCTACAAACAGAAATTGACCTAAAGGTTGACAGTTTATTTGCTTCTCGCGTTACTAATATTGTCAACTCTGTGATTAAGCGTTTCATGCAAAAATATCCTTTAGCAGCACGTTCGACTCGGTTAGCGCAAGTGATGCAAGAAGCTGAACCTCTGCTGAGACTGAATTTAAGTGACCCTTATTTCCGTGAAGACCCGGCGAAAAGTAGTAAATTAATTGGGTTTAAGGATAAGGATGAATTGGAGGTACGACAGTTTAAAACTTTATTAGCACAAGATTTAGGTATCGAATCCAGTGTGATAAAAGCGACGCAATCTGAAGATGAGATTTTAATTGTCAATGAATATGCTGGTTTTCCTCTCAGGCTAATTAGTAGTCTGGATAGGATGAGGAACCCCTATCTACGTGAACAAAATTCTGCCACATCCTTTCTACATAACGATTATCAAGTAGCATTTCCAGATATTATCCCCCCAGATGCGATCGCAATGGAAAAACTGGAAGATGTCTTCTATCCTTGTTTGGCCTTTAGGTTGCTCAAGGAAAACCAAGAAAATCAACAATTAGAATTTCAATATTATGATTCATTGCGTGATAGTTACAATACTGCTACTTTGAGTCCAGAGTGGAGTCAAGCCTTGGAAGAATTAGCTAACCGCAACGACATGACTGAGGCTTTGCTACAGCTTTTAGAGCGAGAAATTTCTCTAATTTCTGGACAACCAGAACTTTGGGAAAATCAGTATTTACCAAAATTAAGGCAATTTGTGCAGGCGGTAGATGATTTACCAGAAGATAGTCCCAATTATCCCTACAAACTCGCAGTAGTAGGAACTTCCTCTAGCACAGACCCCACAGTTAAAGAAGGAATTATTAATCGCTTTCGGAGAAAAATGAATGAGCGATTTAGCATATCTCAAAGTCGCACTTTTGCACCAAATAATAATACATCAATGCAAACAGCTATTGCTGGTGAAATAGTCGTGGATATGCCTGTTGATACTACTGATAATAGAGTCAGACGGCGCTTAGAATTAGAGCGCTTGAAACAAGATTTGGATGAAGATTTTATTACTCAAGATGAATACGAGCGTGAAAAACAAAGGATTTTTGCTCAATATCCCCTTTAGAATCTTTAATATATTCTTATAGCAATTTCTACCTGAACAACAACAGCCAAAAATTAACAATTCAAAATTCAAAATTCAAAATACCCTGCGGGAAGGCTGCGCCAACAAAATTCAAAATTAAAGACAGTTGGAGTCGGGGATTTAAACCCCAACTCAACTGATACTACGTGTAGACGTAGGGGTCTTAAACCCTTGAATTTACGATAATCTCAGATATAGGAGGATATACAGAGATAAATTTTCCCATCAGCAGAGTAGGAAAAGCTGTAAATATGTCTTGACAAACTTACAATTACTGTTATGCCACCCATCCCACCTTACTTAACTTTTATCACCGTTATTTTAGTTGTTATACCATCGATAATTACTATTTTTTTACGGTTCAAGCTTTATCAACATCTAGTATCTCTAGAAGATAAAGTTAGAAGGTTAATTAATAGACAGTCACGAGGACAACAGCCAAAAATATTAGAAGAATTAGAATCGAGGTTTCAGCAGGCTAGTAATAACTTAGATCAGGTTAATACTGTAGCATTAATAGACCAAGTTTATAGCCGAGAAAAAGTTAACGGATTTACCTGTGAACAAATTGAATACTGGTGTCGAATTCTTCCTAATTTACTTTTAGCCTTTGGTTTGCTTGGCACTTTCTTGGGAATTACAAGTAATTTATCAGAAATCAGTCAAACGATAAATCAAAATAATGCTAATAATGTCAATGACTTAGTTTCTGCATTGAACAAGCCATTAGAAGGTATGAGTATTGCTTTCGTAACTAGTTTAACAGGACTTTTTTTTAGTAGTATATTAACCGTATTTAACTGGCTAAAAAATACGGGTTTTGCTAAATATAGACTTATCAGTAGTCTTGAAGATTATCTAGATAATATTTATCAACCAGAAATCCAAGGTGATACTCGTCTCGATAAAATAGTCAATCGAATGGTATCCCAGCAAGATGAGTTTTTAACACGATTTGGTTCTACGGTTCGGGATGCAGTGGAACAATCCCTTGGTAATGTAGCTAAACAAATTGCTCAAGGAAATAAAGAAGCCTCTGATTTAGCCAAGCAAGTATATGAAAGCTTTTATCAAGCAGCTGGTACTATATCTACTGCCGCTAGTAAATTTGATCATACAATTGAAGAATTGAACGCAAAATCGCAAATATTTAAACAATCTGCGGAAATTTTTGAAAGAAGCCAGTTTCCTCAGCAGTTGTCAGCAGCTACAGCAGATTTGAGTAGCATACAGTTAAAATTTTCGCAGTCGGCTACAAGTCTGGCGGATACGGTTAAATCTTTTGCAACAGTACTGAGTGAGGTTAAAGGTTGTAACCAAGAATTAATCAAAATAGGACTAGATATTCAAAAAGTTAATCAAACATCTTTACAAGTGTTTGATTTACATCAATCTAATCAAGATGCGTTGACAGAGATAATACCGCAATTAAAGCAAGGAGCTACTAGTTTCTCTAGAGCGATTAACAAGCTGGGGAAATTAGAGGAAAAATTTGAGGATAAAGCAGATAGTTTCAAAACGGTGGAAGTTGTTTTAGGGGAATTATTAGTATCTCTAAATCAATATACAGAAAAATCTAATTCTGGTTTATCGAATGTATCCAAAAAGTTAGATGATAATCATCAATCAGTTAAGAGCTTAGTTAGTAATTTTGAAGAATTAATCAAGCAGATAAATTTTCAATTGAATACATTAATCAAGGAAATACATTCGTTACAGAACAGTAATAATGCTTTATGTGTAGAACATGAAAAAGTAGACGATCGCCTGATAGAAGCAATGAACAAATTGAATAATATCAATAATAATACCTTGGTTTATAAAGATGTAAATTTAAGTAATGACCATTCTTGAAATGTAATTCACAAAATTAGTTCGTTCCGGTAAATAAAACTCTTATGGCTCGTACTTCAAGGCATAAAGAATATAATGAAGAACTGAACGTTTGGCAGGCTTTTACCGATTTAATGTCTAATGCCTTTCTCATGGCAATTCTGTTTTTATTGTTAAATATCGTTACATCGTCTTTATCACAACAAAAACAGAATACTGATGCACCACCAATCATTCTGATTAAAGATGAAGGTGCTTATCGATTTGCCTCAGGTAGTGCAGAAATTCCCCCTAAAATGTTAACCTACATTTTGAGGCGAATAGTACCAGAAATAGAGGCTAGAACCAAGCAATATAATATTAATGTTGTTGAAATAATTGGTCATACTGATGGACAACCTAATGGTAATGTAGTAAGTAACTTAGACCAAAATTTAGAAAAAGTAGTTAACGGCGAATTACCTATAGTTAATCTTCGTGCTGGTTCTAACGCCGACTTGGGATTGATGCGTGCCTTGGCAGTAGTCAAAGTGCTACGTGATGTCCAGAGAAAGCAGGGTAAATTGTCAAAGCTATCGTTTCGAGGGTATTCTGCGGCACAAATGATTTTACCAAGTGGTGAAGTTGCGGCGATCGCTCGTCAAGATGATCAGACACGGCGACGCATTGAAATTCGCTTCACTCGACTGGGTAAGGTGCGAGAAGTCAAGTAAATATCAGCTTTATAACTTGACAGTTAAGAATTGCGCTCTTAAATAAAATTATTATTCAGCCGGAGTTCTTTACAGTTTTTGAATCGAAACATTATATTACATTCATGAAATTACAGATTGCTGAGGTAAACTTGCAAGAAAAATAACGCAAACTACTACTCAGCTGCTCTTCAGTCTGGGCATCACTCACAATGGAACACTGGCAATTTCTGATTCAGAAGCAAGGCGATCGCTCTTGGCACGCCTTGGAATCGCCAAACACAGAAATCTTAGAGGGTCGGTATAGAGTTTTAGCTCGTTCTAGCCTTCCCAATCAAGATGTAGAAGTACGCGTAACTTACTTCTCTCCCCAGGAAGTGCCGCCAAAGCGGCGGATTCAAAAACGATTGCGCCGCACCAATTCCGAAGGGTTAATGGCGGTAATTCCTTTCACATACCTCAAGCCGGGTATTTGGGAATTGCGCTGCTCTGGCGACTTGATATCAGATATTCTTGGTAAATCTTGGCAATATGGTGTTCATCTGCAAGTAAATTCTCAGGACGCAGATGAGGTAGAGCAAGAATTAGAGATAGAAAATACCTTAGAAATCGATTCATTTCATCAGCCAGACTCAGTATCTGATGAAAATTTGACATCAAATTCTGGAACAGAACTAACAATTACGAACGAGAGTTACTTTCTCAGTACTGGTTTGTCCCTAGACCGAGAAAATACAGCAATTGATGAGCCTGTAAGTCCAGTTTGGGTTAAAGGCGAAACGGCAGAGCAAATTTTACAAAATTTAATTGACTTAGCGTTACCCACTTCTGAACTTTTATTAGAAGAAACAAAGATCGACGATTCGCCAACGTCGGAACCATCCCTACCCCTATTGCTGACACTGGATCGAGAAACATACATTACTCGCTGGGGACATTTATTAACTATTCATGGAAATGTAGCGTTACAAAAGAATCTAGAACAGGCAGATAAGACAGATAAGACAGAAAACCTCCAGGCTTTGGAACTCCGCATTGAGTTGCGATCGCCTCTAAGTTCAGGAATATTAACTCAATTGCGTCAATCTCTAGGAGAAAAATCATTACCCATCACTATCCGTTCCGTAATAGATATTCCTGCTGACTGTGAATCTAAGCTAATTTTGGCAGATATCAAATTGTATGGGGTGATGAGCTACGCCATACCGGAGGCTAAAGCTAATCCTGGAGAAGTGACCTTACTGGCTAGCCATTCTTTCACAATTACGGCAGATGTCGCTGATTTGCTGGCGGTTAAAAATGCGGTTAAGACTAGCCCTGTAGATGAGCAAAATGACATCATGTCGGGAATATCCACGGCTGAAACCCCTACAAGTTTGGATTTGGAACTGTTTAACCTAGTTAAAACATCATCTCCAAGAAAATTACAGTCAACTATTCCATCTGTAAACGCGCCTTTACCAGGGCAAATTGAACCGCAATCGTTAAATAAATCAGCCGATTTCCGTTTACCACAATTACCAAAATTACCCGATAATCCCACTGATGGCATCGCTCCATCTGATTTAGCGACAGAAGTGACCTCAGAACTTCCTCCCTTGGAACAGAATGACACAACTGTCCCCCAAGCTCCTGCTCCCATCAACTTGGATCAATTGCTCATCAAAGCCCGTCCCTCACGAATTTTGGGCAGTACTTTACCATACTTAAAGCGCTTACCCGCCGAGCCTAGCAGCAGTGAAGTAAAAACAAGCCAAATTGCTGAAGAATTAATCGCATCCGTTGTAGAGGAATTACCACAGGTTGATAACTCAATTACTGAGCCGGAAACTAGTCTAGAAGATGTGCTGAGTGATATAGAAGTTCATGATGCAGTTGAGGAAGAGCTAGAGTCTCCACCAATAGCAGAAGTCATTGAGACTTTAGACACTGACACCTCGACAACAGAATCAGCAGCAGAGCCTCTAACAGAGTTCATTGATGAAAATGTATCAGCAATATCCATTGCTCCATCTCTTCCCTATTCATCGCCTTTAATTCGCAAATGGATGGAGCGTCAAGGATACTCCTTTCCTGAAGATGATTTCCCCCAGGAGCAGAACCCAACCGAAGAATCAGCTATCATTTCCCTGAATCCTGAAATTCCAGAGTTTGAAGATACTTCTCTCTCAGATTTGCTAGCAGAGGCGGTAGAAACAGATTTAACCACACCAGAGGTAACAGAAAATCAGATATCTGTGGAGATAGAAAATATCTCTCCAGAATCATTGGTGTTACAAGTCGAATTACCAACTACAGAACCTACTTACACAGCATCAAGTTGGTTAGCTCAAGAATTTGTTGTGGATGACAGCGACAGTGAGCCGGAATTGCAGACAAACAAGAATCAATTACCAAAAACCGAGCAGCAAGAAATCGCAAATACAATTGACGCTTCCCAGGAAATTCTGGAACCCTTACCGATTCCCCAACTGTATGTACCAGATGGGGAACTGATTGCTGGTACTTTGGTAAGGATGCGAGTAGAGTTGCCACAAGTATCCCCACAAGTTGTAGTTAAATTGTGGATGGAAGACTGTCAAACTCGCTGGTTGTTGGATGGGCCTCACCTAATAAAAGAGTTGTTACAGAACTCCTCAGGTAATTTGGAAGCGATGACTCAAATCAATATTCCTTTTGGCTGTATGGAGATTCGGATAGAAGCGATCGCTCTTAATACAGCTACGCAGCAGGAGAGTCACAAGGTCACAATAGTGAAGACTGTAATTCCTCCGGATTTGCCTAATGTGAGCCTAAATGACTTACTTGGTATGTAAATACCATCTGCATGGGGCTGTGTTAAAAATCTTGAGAATTTAAAAAAATTGACTGAATTTGCAGTAAGCTCGTCTTGAATTGTAGTGTGATTTAAGAGGAAACTTTACTATGGCAACTGCATTTTTGCCTTCTATCTTGGCTGACGCTTCTTTCTTGTCCTCTATCTTCGTTCCCGTAATTGGTTGGGTTGTACCAATTGCCATCTTCTCGTTTCTATTTTTATACATTGAAGGCGAAGATGTTGCTTAATGCAGGCAGACGTAACGGGTAATATGTAATTTGATACTAACTTAAGTTGTTAGTCATCAATTTAAGAACTGGTAATGGGTAATAGATAATGGGTAATGAGTAATAATTTATTTTTAGTTACTTGTTACCAAATTTTACCTATTGCCTGTTATCAAACGTTCAACTAATTGGCTTAAGTTCACAAAACAGAATACCGCCTATCTTTTGGAGACAGGCGGTTTTTTAATGCGGTTTTCTAAACAAAAGCTAGAAAACTCAGACTAAATTATATTGAAGAACCAAGTCCAGCGTAGGCTCCATAGAAGAAGATGCCTACAACCGTAATTACACCTAAACCTGCGATCGTAGCGACGACCCACAGGGGAATTCTCCCACTTCCAGCAGACACAGCTTTCTCCTCCCTTAACAACAAATCAACACAGGTTGAATAAATGAAAATTCAAAACAAAAGTTCCAGTTAGTTAAAGAAGTAACTGGAGAATAGAATACCTAGAACGAAAACTAGTAATAGTCCCAGGTAAAGCGAAGTCCGGTTAAGTTCTACCGGTTGATTATTAGGATTGGGCGTTCTTTCCATGATTCACTCCTAGTGTGGAACTAGCGTTGAATAAACTGCATTGAGGCGATCGCGCCCAAAAAGAATACGGTAGGCACTGCCAGTGTGTGAACTGCAAGCCATCTCACCGTAAAAATAGGATAGGTAACCGGTTGATTGATGTTGTTCCCGCTAGTCATGATTTCAAACTACTTTTGGATAAGTTGTTCAACTTGTTTTTTCGCTTCAAAACGATTGTTCACAATTGGCAGTTCTTGCCGTGCTTGTGTGTAATACTCATCAGGACGAGGAGTGCCAAACACATCATAAGCCAGCCCGGTGCTGACAAATAACCAACCAGCAATAAATAATGCTGGAATGGTGATGCTGTGAATTACCCAGTAACGAATACTGGTGACGATATCGGAAAACGGACGTTCTCCAGTAGTCCCTGACATTTAGATTCCCACCTTCACAAAGATTGTTATTGAGTTTATTATCCTACAAAGTTAAGAAAGAGTTACAAGTTGCAACTTTCTTCTCATAAAAGTTAGGAAAACTACCTAAGCAGCTGGTTCTGTTGTGGCAGTTTTTGCTGCCTCTGGTTGATATTTTAGTAAAACACCGCGATCGCCGATCACAAATCCCTGATCCGGCTTGAGAAAGACAACTTTGTAAAAATTAGCTGCCACTTCTTCTACATCCCGGTCTTTTTCCCAGGTTTTGCCGCCATCAGTACTTACCAATAAGTTACCACTACCGCCGCCAATCCAAACTTCGTTTGGTGTGCGATAGGCCATATCCAATAAACCCCAACTGGTGGCCAGTTCAGGAGTTTGGGCATCTAACCACTCATCAGGTTTAGCTGGGTCGCTAAATTGTACCTGACCACCTCTAGCGAGTAACCACAGCCCATCCTGTGAAAATCCCATATTTTCTACACGGCGAGAACTATTCCGGTTATGGGGAACCCAAGCATTTTGTCCTGGTTCCCAAGTGGAGTAGAAGCTACCCTTTGCAGAAACAGCAACATACCTACCGTCCGCAGAACGTTCCAAGTTCCGCACTACCCCTACAGCAGCATCTACTTGAGCTTTCCAATTTTTTCCACCATCAGTAGTTTTATAGATAGCACCTACATCTGTAGCCATCTCAGCTATGTCTGTTCCCAAAGCTTGGATAGCAATGGGATTACCAGGAAGTTTCTCACTCAAGGGAATACGTGACCAAGAACGACCTTCATCCGTGGTGTGTAATAGCAAAGAAGGTTCACCGGCAATCCAGCCTTCTTTGCCAGCGAAACTTACTGAGTCAAAACGGTATCTATCATCATCCAGCGCCAAATTTAGGGGCTGCCAATTGTTACCACCATCATTGGTTTCTAGCAATGTGGCATTACTACCTACTAAAAAACCATGCTGAGGATTTTCTGTAAAAGCAAGATCCAGTAATTTGGCCTCTGTTGGCAAAGAAACCACTGCCCAAGGGTTGTAGCTGGTAGAGGGAACCTTACTACAACCAATACACAAGAGTAAGACCACCAACAAAGCAAATACTTTTTGCCAACTTTTCACAATAACCATCGATTTCTTTATTTGTTTCTGAATTTGTGTAAGGTTTCTCTAGAAGGTTTACCTTAAGCAGATTGAAAGATTAATGAGTGCTGAGTAAAAAAATACTAATTTTTATACCCCTACACCCTTACACCCCTAAACCCCTGTCTCCAGCATTACTGCAAGCCATAAAGACTGATAAAGAACAAGAATCCCAAAGCTAAAGCACCAAAAATAAGGATATTTTTTTGTGCTGGGGTGAGCTGATTAACACCTAAACCATAACCGAGATTTTCTCTGAAACCGGAGGCTGTACCCGCCGGGCCGATGTTCGTGAAAGCTGCCTTTTTCGCTGTACAAACTGGACAGCGCCAATTGACTGGCAGTTCGGCAAATGGTGTCTCTGGCGCAATGTCATGCTTATTGTCACCCTTCTCAGGTTCGTAAACATAACCGCAGGAGCGACACTCAAAGCGGTCTAACACTGTATTTTCAACAGCTTGTTCGCTCATGGTGAAAGTCTCGCAGAAAAGAAATATTAAATATACGTTAAAAATTATGACATACCCGTTAGACTTTTCTATCAATCATAGAAACGAATCAAATACCCGAAATGCGTTTGTTGCGAAGATTTCAGAAAAGATAAGAAGATATAATGTGAAATAAAGTAACAGCCTTATTTACACCATAAGCGGTAGATATTCATTGTGTTTGTCCTTAGCGGTTACGAGTACCTTCTAGGCTTTCTCATTATCTGTAGCCTAGTTCCTGCATTAGCGCTTTCCGCGTCCAAGCTTCTACGACCAACTGGTAACAGCCTGGAACGCCGCACCACTTATGAATCTGGGATGGAACCAATTGGTGGAGCCTGGATTCAGTTCAATATCCGCTACTATATGTTTGCCCTAGTCTTTGTCGTCTTTGATGTGGAGACTGTATTCTTATATCCTTGGGCAGTTGCTTTTCACCGTCTGGGGCTATTGGCATTCATTGAAGCGCTGATTTTTATTGCAATTCTTGTAGTCGCCCTAGTTTACGCATGGCGTAAAGGAGCATTGGAATGGTCTTGAATTCTGATTTAACTACTCAGGACAAAGAGCGCATCATCAACCCCATTGAACGTCCTACTGTCACTCAAGACCTTTCGGAAAACGTTATTTTGACCACGGTTGATGACCTCTACAACTGGGCTAGGCTTTCGAGTCTGTGGCCGTTGTTATTTGGTACGGCTTGCTGCTTTATTGAGTTCGCAGCCCTAATTGGTTCCCGTTTTGACTTTGACCGCTTCGGGTTAATTCCCCGTTCCAGTCCCCGTCAAGCCGATTTGATTATCACAGCCGGCACAATTACCATGAAGATGGCTCCTCAATTGGTGCGTCTTTATGAACAAATGCCCGAACCTAAGTATGTAATTGCGATGGGTGCTTGCACAATTACAGGGGGGATGTTCAGTGTCGATTCACCTACAGCTGTGCGTGGCGTTGACAAGTTAATTCCTGTGGATGTCTACTTACCTGGTTGTCCTCCCCGTCCAGAAGCGATTATCGACGCAATTATTAAGCTGCGGAAGAAGATTGCTAACGATTCTATGCAGGAACGGAGTCTGATTCGGCAAACCCACCGTTTCTACAGCACGACTCATAACCTGAAGCCAGTGGCAGAAATCTTAACTGGTAAGTATATGCAGTCTGAGACTCGCTTCAACCCACCAAAAGAATTGACAGAAGCGATCGGTCTTCCTGTTCCCCCAGCGCTGCTGACATCACAAACACAGAAGGAGGAACAAAAACGTGGCTGATGAAGAATTAAAACCAGTACCCGCAGCAGCAGAGGCTATAGTTCCATCTGGCCCGACTTCTCAGTGGCTAACGGAAAATGGCTTTGCTCATGAATCGTTAGCAGCCGACAAGAACGGTGTTGAGATAATTAAAGTGGAGCCAGATTTTCTGCTTCCCATTGCTACAGCCCTGTATGCTTACGGGTTTAATTATCTTCAGTTTCAAGGCGGTATTGACCTCGGCCCAGGACAGGATTTAGTTAGCGTGTATCACTTGGTGAAAGTGGGTGACAATGCTGATAGACCGGAAGAGGTGCGGGTAAAAGTTTTCTTACCACGAGAAAATCCTACAGTACCCTCAGTTTACTGGATTTGGAAAACCGCAGACTGGCAAGAACGCGAATCTTACGATATGTTCGGCATTATCTACGAAGGACACCCCAATTTGAAACGCATTTTGATGCCAGAAGATTGGGTAGGCTGGCCTTTGCGGAAGGATTACATTTCGCCTGATTTCTACGAGTTACAGGACGCTTATTAGGCTGAGTACTAAGTGTCAGCTTGTGAGAATTTTCATGTCTCATCTTTAACCCCTTTCCGGCGGCGGAGAGGGGTAATGTTTTTGGGAATGGTTAGGATGGAGAGAGATGATATCTTTTAGTGGGATCTGGATGAGTGATGATATAAGTAAGTATGAAAAATGTTATGTTGCCATAGTTTATGTCTAAAGAATTATTAAAATCTTTTCAGGAAGCTTATAGCAATCTCGAATTGTTTCCATTGATGGGAGAGAAATTAATGGAGCAGTTTCGTGTAGATTATGGTGATGATTTAATAGCAGATTTGCGGCAATTAGTTGAAGATAGTCCGAATGGTGATGGCAAGTTTGTATTTACTGGACATCGGGGATGTGGAAAGTCTTCTTTATTGGCTGAATTTAGTAGACAAGTTCAGGATAATTTTTTTGTAGTTTTATTTTCTATTGCTGACACTATTGAAATGTCGGCTGTTAATCATGTCAATATTCTGTTTGCGATCGCTCTTAATTTAATGTATGAGGCAGAGGCACGCAAAGTACAAATTCCTCAAACTACTAAAGACCAACTCTATGGATGGTTTGCAACTCGTACTCGGACTACAGAGGCAGAGTTGGGAGGTGGGATTGAAGCGAGTGTTAATTTGCTCACTTTCCTGAAAGCTCAATTAAAGGCTGACGCAAAAGTTAGAGAGGAAATTACACAGGAATTTGAACGAAAAATATCAGATTTAGTTGCCCGAATTAATGAAATCGCCGCATTGATTCAATTTGCTACTAAACAAGAAGTTATAGTCATCATTGATGATTTAGATAAACTAGATTTAGGAAGAGTTAATGATATTTATCGAGATAATATTAAAGCTCTGTTTCAACCTAATTTTCGGATTATCTATACTATCCCTATTTCGGTAATGTGTGACACTTTTCTCTGGCCGCTTATTGGTGCAGAAACTAATTATCAAACTGTGGTGATGCCTGTTATTAAGATTTTTGCTAAGGGTAACAATCGCTTGCCTGATGCCCAGCCTCGAAGTGAAGCCAAAAATATTTTATGTGAAATCTTACAAAAACGTATTCCTAGTGAATTAATAGACAGATCAGCCGCAGAGAAGATTGTTGTTTACAGTGGCGGAGTGCTGCGTGAATTAATTCGTCTGGGTAATGTGTGTTGTCGCATTTGTTTGCGACTTATCAGGCAGAAACCGGGAGAAAAAATTGTTATTGATGACCCGATTATAGACGAAGCTATTAAGCAAATTCGTAATGATCTTTCTATGCGTCTTGGAAGGGATGATTTTGAGATTTTGAAAACTACTTATGAGCAGTTCGAGCCTGAAGATGTGCAGCAACAGGAGTTTTTAGAATTACTGCATGGGTTGTATATTTTGGAATATCGTAATGATGAAACTTGGTATGATGTTCACCCCATTCTTGTAGAAACTCTGAGACGCAGGGGGTTAATTAATGGTGAATGAAGACTTATTAGCAGATGCAGAAAATCGAGATGCTTATGATGATTTAATGGTTTCTATTGAAGCTAAAGCACATCGGTTAAATTTGCTAATTGCCGTTTGTGATGATGCTAGTTTCCGGGATGAGATCATTGGTCAGTATGAAGCAGAATTACAGCCGGAAATTCGTTGCTATCGGGTGACATTGGCGCGGGGTGAACCGAGTTTGAGGTCTGCTGTTGCTCAATTGGTGGAAAGAGAAGAATATTTGGAGCAACATAATCCAGCACTTATTACTGTAACTGGTGCAGAACAGCTTTATTTTCTCAAGCTGGGCAAGGAACGTTCAGAACAAGAGATTTTTTTCGGTTACTTGCAGTGGACTAGGGAGGGGTTAAGGGAATTTCCTTTTGCTATAGTTCTCTGGGTGACTAATCAAATATTGGGTGATTTGAGAAAGAAAGCACCTGATTTTTGGAGTTGGCGCAATGGTGTTTTTCGGTTTGTGTCTAGAAGGAAAAATACTATTTCTGGTAGAGAATTAGAGCCGATTCGTTTTGCTTTCAGTGATAATGAGTTTTCAAGTTTTGATGATGATAATGATTATTTATTACCCATAGAAGATTTACAAAGGTTTATTCAAGATACCGAAAAGCGAGGTGTTAAAGATACAACTTTAGCGACTTTGTACTTTACATTAGGGGATATTTATAGAAAAAGACTCAATCGTGGTGAGTGTCAGGATTATAAAAAAGAGCAGGAATTAGGAATTGAGTATTTAAGTAAGGCTGTGGAACTGCAACAACAGTTAGATTTAGAGAAAGAATTAACCACCAGCCTCCACAACTTGGCAGGACTCTACGATTCCCAAAGAAAGTACGACCAAGCCGAATCCCTGTATCTCCAAGCTTTAGAACTCAGACAACGCCTGCTGGGAGACAATCATCCCGATGTCGCCGAAAGCCTCAACAACTTGGCAGGACTCTACTCTTTCCAAGGAAAGTACGACCAAGCCGAACCCCTGTATCTCCAAGCTTTAGAACTCAGACAACGCCTGCTGGGAGACAATCATCCCGATGTCGCCGAAAGCCTCAACAACTTGGCAGGACTCTACTCTTCCCAAGGAAAGTACGACCAAGCCGAACCCCTGTATCTCCAAGCTTTAGAACTCAGACAACGCCTGCTGGGAGACAATCATCCCGATGTCGCCGAAAGCCTCAACAACTTGGCAGGACTCTACTCTTCCCAAGGAAAGTACGACCAAGCCGAACCCCTGTATCTCCAAGCTTTAGAACTCAGACAACGCCTGCTGGGAGACAATCATCCCGATGTCGCCACCAGCCTCCACAACTTGGCAGGACTCTACTACTACCAAGGGCGCTACGCTGATGCCGAACCTTTAGCATTACAAACGATAAAAATAGATAAAGAGGCTTTAGGAGAAAATCATCCGAATCTAGCAACAGATATACATAATTTAGCTCTAATATATATAGCGCAAGAACGTTATAGCGAAGCAGAAGAATTATTTGTGAAAGCCTTAAAGCTCAAACAGTATCTACTGACAGAAGATCACCCTCTTGTAGCAGATACTATATCCGCGTTAGGTTCCATGTATAGGATGCAGGGTCGCTACAAGGAAGCAGAAGAATTTTCTATAAAAGCATTGGAACTCGATAAACGCTGGCTGGGAGACGAACACCCCTTGGTTGCTACCAGCCTCAACAACTTGGCATTACTCTACGAATGCCAAGGAAAATACGACCAAGCCGAACCCCTTTTTCTCCAAGCTTTAGAACTCAGGGAACGCCTGCTGGGAGACAATCATCCTCATACTGTGACTGTGCGTAAAAATTTAGCAGATTTACGCAATTCTCTCCAATGAGAACAGTAGAATTTAAGTCTATAACCTCATCGATCAAGCTTTTGTCTCCAAGTTTCAGGTTCTGAACTTGAAGTTTCATGTTTCAAATAAGAACGTTCCCGTTTCAAGTGAGAATGTTCTTGTTCTAAATGAAAACATTCCTGTTTTACATGAGAATGTTTTTGTTCTGAGGTGAAATAGTGGAGTTGTGGAGGTGATCGCTCACTCTTTTTACTCAAAGTTTCTGGTTCTGAGGTGAAATAGTGGAGTTTTGAAGGCGATCGCTCACTCTTTTTACTCGAAGTTTCGTGTTTTGAGGTGGAATGGTGGAGTTGTGAAGGCGATCGCTCACCCTTTTTACTCAAAGTTTTGTGTTCTGACTTGGAATGATGGGTTTTTGGAGGCGATCGCTCCAGTTTTAAGCTTGAAGTTTCGTGTTCACAAGTGGAATGATGGAGTTGTAAGAACGAAATTAGCAATTATATCCAGGTGCAAACAGATAAAATATTCTACAGCTTGTTTCAAGCGTTCCCCAGCATATTTTTTGCCATCATTAGACTTGTCTACAAAAGATAAAAAGCTTACTGTGAAGGGATTATAGGAGATATAACTGAGATAAGATAGTTATCATTGCTGAACGTAAAAATCACGGTTTAAGGATGAAAATCTGAAAAATATCAAAAGTTTCTCAAAACATAGCTTTCTAAAAAAGTAAATGTTCAAGCGAATTATTTAAATATCATGGTTTAGTATAAGTAGGTCGGTGTAAATAATTATTGTTGGAATAAGGCAGGGGGCAGGGAGCAGGGAGCAGGGGGAGAAAGCGTTTGAGCCTTATTTACTTTTCTTTACATAGTTTGGTTTTATTGCATCGACTTACTTAAATGAAGCATTGAGATGTAACCTAACTAATCCACATACCGTCTTTATCACGTGACTATAACGATGTCGAGCTAGACGAAATCTATCACTGGCTACTCGAAAGATT
>NZ_JACJQL010000085.1 GCF_014696625.1 Nostoc parmelioides FACHB-3921 | reverse complement strand
TAATAGCCATGAGTACATTCTCACTATCCCCTACGAAAATGATGAGGACTTGGATAAGCAAGTTTGGGATTTAATACAAGAAATGGACTCTCATGCTGACATGGATTGCTGCTTTATCGAAATAGATGCTCATGAGATTGGTACTGATAGGAGTTGGTAAGTTTGGGTTTACTTAAACGACTACTTGAACAAGTCAGCCTTGAGTGATGCACTGGGGTAATATCAACGCTACCGAGCAGTCCCAGTCCAAGATTTTCACGTCTTCACCACAAAACGAAACAAAACTTATAAATTCCCACCTCCCATACGCTTACTTCTCCGTGTTCTCAATAGCAGCAAGCCGGACAGCTTCTACATCAACGTTGAGTTGTTGAGCAATCTGTTCTATACTCATTCCTGTTTTTAGTAACAGTGGCACAGCTGCTTTCAATATTTCTTCCCTACCCTCAGCTTTCGCTTCCTGGTAAACCCTGGTTTCCTCTAAAGTTAGTCCCAGCATCGCTTCCACTTCCTCTCTACTTAACGAAGAAAACTTGTAAACGGCAATTGTCGTAATAATATCTATTATCTCGTCTTTCGGCAGTGCGGCAGTAGACTCTAATTGTACTCGCTCAATCAATAGACGCGCTTGCTCTGCCATCGTTTTATCCGATGCGATTGTCAACTGCATTAAATTGATGCCTATTGGCAGAGTATTAGTAGTACCTAACTCATCCAAATAAATGCGCTGCACTTGGTCGCTGTTTAAAAATATTCGATGAGTTCTTGTATCGCTTGGTTCATTTGAGCGTGATGGAAAAATTACCACACAATACCAGTCATCGTATTCAGACCGATTTCGGTTCAAATACATCATTGATTCGGTAAAAAACCGATGATACAAACCTTCATCGCTCTGGAATTGAACTTCTGCAAAGTAGATAATCCTGGGCGTTGCACCCTCTGGAGGTAAAAAGACCCCATCAATGCGAAAGGAGGTTTCTTTCACCTCAACTGATTCAAATCGATAATTCTGCGCCTCTTGGGGACGGTCATCAACGAGTTCAAAAATTAACGCAGGAAAACGTTTAAATATTTGGTAATAAATCGAATCGCGTTTCACTAAAATATCTAGTTTTGCTGATTATTCAGGATTAATTTTATCAGTCACCTAACACATAGCAGATTTTATTTATGTATCCCAAGTAGTACACTTTAATTCTGAGTCATCTACCCAATATTCACGACCTAACTTAATAAAGCCTTTAGGTAGTTGCCTCGTTGCTATTGGGTTATGAAGCAATACTCATATCTTGCACCTCTACGTACAACCCCTGGTCAGGTAAAAAGATGCGTAATAAAGCTACCTCATTTATATAAGCTCTTAACGCTAAATTAACTATTTCAGCTTTTTACTGAGTTATAAAATTACATCAATTTTTATTGGTGCAAGATGTGAGAATACAAAATCTTCTCCGAGTTTGTTTGGACGATTTAGTGCATCTATAAATGCCAACTAGTAAATATATCAATGTTATTTCATTAGCAAACACATAAATTTACGCATCAAAATTAATCGGCTGACCGTTGAAATGGTTATAAATGTCCTCTGGGTTAAACCAGCTTGGTAGTGTGCGCTCTGCCTCTTTTAACTCCTCGCCATTATCATCAAGCAAGCCGCGAACAATCTTGACTCTTGGCAGTGGGTTCTTACCATTAGCCGAGAATTTTTGAATGAGGATTGTACCCGCCTCTCTCATTGCTTGTGTACCTTCTGGATAGCTGGAATTTGTATCATTGTGAGTAATACCAGTCACATAAACTTTTGCTTTTCTGGTGTCTGTCAAGTGCAGTTTATAAAAGTTTTCTGCGGGTTCACCAATTAATGATTTCAGGTTAGTGTACTCATCAATCAGCACTTGTTCAGGCGTAATAGTCGTAGATTGCTCTAGGTCATTCTTCCCTTTAATTCTTAATAGCCAATGCTCACACAGAGCATTAAGGACAGTACCTATTTCTAACTCTGACTCGGCAATGTTTTGAGTATCAAGATATCGCCATGCTTTAGAGTTATCCCCAGTCGCGTGGCGGTCAATTAAGTAGTAGATGGGAATCCCTAAACAATGCTTTCTAACAAGAGCTATAGCCGCGCTCGTGTAAGTTTTACCTGACCCCTGGCGACCGATTAACCACAGTGGCGTTAGGTTGTCGATAATCTTCCACAACCAGCCATCCTCATGAGCTTTGAGTGCTTCTATCAGTTCCGTTGCTCGTTGCTGGTCAACAGATTGATTGCTGTTAGTTTCTGCGATCTCGCCTTTGGTTTTGCCCTCAATCTTGCCACGTTCCTGGTCAGCCTTCGCCTTGTCCCGAAGATTTTCAGCAATGGTTTTATCCATCACAGAATGATTAACAGCACGGGCTAGAATAAAATCTTCAAGCTGGATACGTGCCTTAGCGTGTTCGTTTTCTGAATCAGTCAATCCCAATGCTAAACGTTCCTCTGTATCCAGTCCTGACAGTCCATCTTTCAAGCGTTCAGTATATAGCTGGATCGAATGTTGCTTAACTTCACGTTTATGCAAATTGTGCTGCCAAATTGCATAATCGCCAGTCTTTTCCAGTTCTCCCAATTCATAATCTATGCGCTTGAGCCGTTGCGAACGCACGACCAAACAGCCCACAATACCCCATAGCCCAGTAACAGAAATCCCATATCCTAACAACTGATTAGGGTTGTCTGTGGGCAAGTCACGCACCCATTGAATGGCATCACCTTTGTAGGGAATGATACTACCATACAGCCCGTAGCGAAGCCATTCTTCAGTCAGGACAAAGCGGGGCTGATTGCAGAAACGTTTATCCAGTGCTACTTGACTTTCTACACCATTAATTGACCTGGGGCAGAACTGAATCTGTGTCAAATTGTAGGGCTGGCGTGTTTGCGATGTTGCCAGCCCAATGATTGCGGCTACACCACAAACACCAGCCAGCGTTAACTCGAAAACACCCTGTTTCATTCTCGTCCCCTAAAAATAATTGCAATGGAACCAATGAATAAAGCCAACGCGACGGCAATACTTAACCAAGGGTCTGATTGTGGATTCTGTTTTTCAATGGTTTGGATATCTTGGCTAATCTGGGAGACTGTTTCTTTCGTTAAATTCTCAAAATATTGATAGTCTTTGACTGCTAACCAAGTTGTGACACCAGCAAACACTAAACCCCCAGCAGTTTTAAAAAGATTTTGCATATTATCTACCTCTAATCCATCACTGTTGTAATTAACTCTCAAGCCCGTTAACCCAGTCATAGAGCCAACACTGCATATAGAAAACGAGAGCATAATTGCCAGCCACAAGTTAACGCCACCGCCAGTTATTAAGAGATATTTAGCTATAAAGAATCCTGTAGAATTGAGCGACCAACCAACAAAGAAACGAGTTAATTTATCAGTTGTATGGATAACATCCTTACGGTGCTGCTTGCGCGATTCTAGATGTTCTATTAAGTCTTTGGGTAACGGGGTATCTGGGGCAATTTCGCTGGCTAATTCTTCTTGTCCATCCTCATCAATATCGTATGTCATATTACTGTTAGGATATTTGCTTGCCCGACAGTAAATTTATGCTGTCACTGTCGGGTGTTAACTGTCAAAAACCTAGCAGAGCATCTTTGATTTTTTGTACAATCGAACGCCCTGCATATTGTTTTTTTGGCTTGAAGTCATCACGAGCGTTATCACCCATTTCTAGGTAATACTTACCCAGTTCTCTATCATGTTGCAGGTCAATTGTTTGTTGTCTAATGTCTGTCTGTAATTCGGTTTGCAACATCTTATATTCACCATCAACTTGCATCATGTGTTTATCCACCCATGCTTTCAACTTGATGTGGTCTGTTGCTTGCTGATGGCGTAGAGCTTCTTTATTCTGGGATGAAGCGAAATCAAGCTTCATTTCTTCTAGGATATTTGCTAGATGAGTGTCAGCTAGTATTGCTGACTGCACTGCTCTTTCAATCTTCTCGCCGCTTACACCCGCCTGTTTATAGATATCACCCAGGACTAGATTTAAGTCCTCAGTCCCTTTGATAGCAGCTAACATTTGCTCTCTGACTTGTGGGGCAAATTCACTAATCTTTGCCCCGTCATTACCCATTTGTCCTATCAACTTCAGGGCTGATTTATCACCTGTTAACGCTCTGACTACTAAGTTAGTAGAGGCGTTAAACTTATTTTTTAACTGGCGTTCCAGGTGGCGAGATTTGGAAGTTACCTGATTCTTGAGCTTCATTGAATTTTTCACAGCGATATTGTTTTTCTGGGGTAAATATTTTGTGGCAGTGATACTCCATTCGCCTGACGTATTGCTCAATAGCTGACCTGCGTTTGAGATATTGCTGATAGTTATAATGCTCCCTTATTGGCAGATATGCCCAGTAATGTAAGGGCAAAATGAAAGCAGCAATCGCACTTAAACTAACAGCAACTCTTGAGAAGTAGCTTAGTTTTGACCAGCGAATTACTAAGCACTCAAGGAGTGTTAAGTCATCACTATTGAGCCTGAGCCGCGTTGAGTCTGGCGAGTATCCCGGAGAGTTGGCTTTTAGTTTGATTACGGCTATCCTCCAGAGCCGCACTAATACCCGTTAGCCCAAGGGATAGCTTGTTTCTGCTTTGTTCATGACGATTAACTACTCTCTGTTGTACTCTGCTCAAGGTCTGGCCAATCTTTGCGTCAACTTGATTGGCTCTTAAATCAGCATAGGCGAGTAGTGCTGTTTCTACTTGTTCAAGAATTTCGTCAAAAGTGCTGGCTGAGGTGTCAACGCTATCGGCTATGTCATTGATTTGTTGCTCTGACAGGATTACACCCAGGAAAGCCGCCTTAGACGTGATCATCTCGCCTACATCTTGAGGGGCCACCGTGAGCGCACCTGTTTCAATTTCAGTCTCGGACTGTTCGGACTCTGCTTGGGTGAGAAATTTTTCTTCAGTGGGTTCATCAGCTACGGATAATTGGCTTGTAGCTTTGGCTTTGAGATAGTCAACGGCTTGGCTCAATTGTTCTTTGGTGGGATTGTTAATGTCATCGCATCCTACAGCGATCGCTGCTGTTGTGTAATCGTCTTTAGTAAATCCTTGATAACCCTGTTTGTACAAGCGAGCGCGGACGTTATTAGTAAATTTGTCTGACATGGTGATTGCTCTTTATTTGGCTAGTGTTAAAACTTTTGGGTCAGCAGATTTTACTGGTTGCGATCGCTTATTAATTGCCCATTTAGCTGCAACAAACGCCACAAGTGCTAAATCTTTGCTGTGGTAAATATTTTCAGCGCTGAAAGATAGTTCAGCACGTTCAAACCAGTAGTAAGGAGTGCTACGCGGTACATCATCAAGATTGATTTTTAGATGCTCTGCAAGAAGCTTTAAGAACTCTCCCCCTTGATATTGAGTATTTATTTCATAGAAATGTCTGAATGCTTGCCAGCGTTCACTAAACCCCTCACCACGACCTGTAAAGCTGCCATAGCGCCGTTTAAATCCGGCGAATGTCTCAACTATCTTGTTCGCGTCGCTACCCAGCACGCTGAAATTAAAATGCTGTTTTAAAGTAGCCACCACTCGATACCAAGTGACATCAGCAATCTCTTTTCCTAACTCGCGCTCGTAGATTTGTTTTAGCTGATGATACTTAGTGATATACTTTTTTGTTGCCACATTACCCCCTAACTATTACTTAGGTGTGTATAAAATTGATTCGTATTCCGAATGCGTCCAAGGTATTTGACATAAGTAATTAGCTGAAAAGGTGTATTTGGTACGACCTTCTAGCTGAAACCTATCAATAACTCTGAAAAATAACTCTGAAAAATTCCCTTTCTCTTTTTTTCGTTGGCTATAATCACGCAATAACGAGCCTTGCCAGAGTTTCTGATATATTGACAAAATTCCTTTTACCCTCGGAAAAATGCCCCTTTTAGACTAGTTGACGCGCTTGTACCTTTGCCTTTGTCCGCGACGCGCGGTAGTATATATTACCAAAGGTTAGAACAAACTCAACTGCACACTCGTGTTTGTTATCTCTGCTGTGTGCTGTTTATATAAACTCGGAATTTCGTAACAACGTCTTAGCACCTTGTCACGATTGAGCTTTAAGTCAACCTTATATTTACACGGCGAATGTTCATTACTGGCTTTTGTTCTAAATACTTTAGCCACTGATTATCAGTAAAATTTGAGGACTTGTAATCATAAATTTGGTGTTCATCAAGTAGTTCACCCACTGCTTGAATTGCATCACTTAGCATCACATCTGGAGAGTATTCCAGTTGCATGAATTCCTTGGAATCTCGAATTTCTTTGAGCCAGCGCTCTATTGCTTCTAACCTTCGTAATTGATTTTGATTAAGCATTGTTTTCTCAATAGGTAATTCGTTGATTGCTTCTAAATTGCATAACTTGATATCCATCGTTTAAGCCTCCTTTATTGCTTTGACAAAGCGCTCGCCGTAATTCTTGAGCAAAAGCACAAATAGCTGACTATGTGTTGAAACACCCGTTTCTTTGCAAATGTGATCAGCAAGGGGTATCAAGTCTTGAGGTAATACAATTCGTTTCTGATTCATGGCTTTTCTACTAGTTAATTACTGCCGTAGCTGGCAGTAGAAAACTAAGAAAATATGACCTTATTACTCTCGCCATATCTATCACGGTGCAGAAGTTTATCACGAACGCAGATATAAGCTGCGACCGCAGATTTAGCTTGAATTTATAGGATGTTCATCGTGTAAACATTTCAGGGTTTTAAACAACCTCGTCTTGAGGAGTCCGCAGTGTTTTACGTCTAACCCTTACTGTTTTTCGTTTCTCTGTGTGCTAATATAGCACAAGAATGCACGAGCGTGTCAAGGAGTAGCGTGATAAATTGTGTGATGATGGCACAAAAGAGCTAAAACTCACACATGGAGAAAAAAAGGGTAAATGTTTATTTCAGTGAAGATGATGAGATAGAGCTTTACGCAACAATCGAAGCGCTCGCCAAAGAGGAAAAGCGCTCAATTAATCAGCAGATAAAAGTCATGCTGGCTGAGGCAGCAAACGCACGCCGTGATCGCTCACAACAAAAATAGGGGGATAATTTCACCGAAGGAAATTAACTAAACAACGGAATCAAACGTATTGAGAGTAAATTTGGCTCTCATCCCTGCCCCATCTACGGGGTTGATTATGCAAACCTGCGAATATGGAGACTGAGACAGAAAAGCAACGAAACGCAAAGGCGCAAACGGATCTCACAGAGCAAGGACAGTTAAATAATGTTTTTGCCCCTGGTTCAACGACAAAACCCGCTCGGACGGGAATCTAAGCGGGTTCTGTAATTCGGCTAAACATAGCGGTAACTCCTAAAGATGTGGAAGTCTTGAGTTGACCGCGATCGCAATACTATAATAACCAGTTCTGCGGTTGCGTTGCAACAGTTGGAGTTATCCGAAATTTATACCAATAATTCGGATGCTACAAAATGAAATATCAAAGCGTAGACCAAGCGACCGCAGCAACTGCGGCTACGGCTTATCGACTAACTCACGGCTATGAACCTGCATACACTAAGCTCTATTGGAGCGTTGCAAACGTAGTAGGCACTAATCAGGCTTTGTTAATTCAAGTTATTGAAAGCTGGTGCTTAAGTAATGCCAGACTCAACAAGCGTAGTTACTTTCATCATGGAGAATGGTGGACTAGTGCTACTTATAAAGAGTGGGAAGAAAATTATCCAGCACTCGGTAAGGCCCGTGGTATTCAACATCTCCTGCTAGGACTAGAAAAACAAGGGTATGTTATTTCCTGTCAACCCGGCATTACTAAGGGTAATGCTGCTAAATTTTATCGCGTTGACCCCGTAAAAGTTGGAGAACTCTTATTAAAAGATTTGACCGTGGTTCAAAATTTGCACGATCCAAATAATACAAACCTACCGATAGTGCAAAAAATGAATGGGATAGTGCAAAAAATGAATGGGGTAGTGCATGAAATGTATGATGGTCAGCCTGAAAGTGAGTCACAGCATACTTTTCAGCCCTCTAATAAGATCAAAGAAATAATATTAACTCAATCGATCACTGGAAGGACGGAGAAAAAAGAGGAAGAGGGGAGCAAAGCCACTGGCCTTGACAAAGCAGTTCAAGATGATCGCCACGCTGTTAATAAAGAAAAAGTCTCTACAACCAACGACCAATCCACTCATGAAAACCATTTTTCCGGCGCGGCGCGTGAGAACGATTCTCAAAGCTTAGTTTTTAGCTCAGATCCAGTTAAAGAGGTCGATTTCCTGCTTTATTATCAAACCTATCAGCGTCAGCAAGGCAAAGACATTAACAGCGTTGCTTCATACGTGACCACAGTACTTTCTAAACAAGATGAAGGTAGTACAGAGGTACTTTGTATGTTTGAGCAATGGAAGGCAGCTTGCCGGACATTACAGCAGAAAATTAACAACTTCGCTGATGATCCCACAGAGAAAGAAAAACAGCGCAAGAAGTATGATTTTCTCAATTGGGAGGCTTGGAAGCATGATCACTACTACAATATGCTGCTTTCCGAGGGACTATCTAAGTTTTGCAAGCATATTGTATCTGCCAAATGGTATGAATGGGCGAGTGCCAGATACCCTGAAAGATTTGTCGATATTCCCGACTGATGAAACGACAATCACACCACTGCTTGTACTTCCTAAGTGCATAAATGTATGACTTTAATCTTAACGAGAATCAAAGCTGAATATGTACGCTAGTGACGACAACGTAATTCCTTTTGGCACTACAGCCTCTAAGCTACCACCACAAAGCATTGAGTCTGAAGAAGCGATACTTGGGGGTATCTTGCTTGACCCCGTAGCAATAGAACGTGTCCGCGACATTTTGAAGCCGCATCACTTCTATATCAGCGCTCATGGTCGAATCTATAGCACCGCCCTGAAACTCAATGCACTGGAATTGCCTACAGATTTACTGATGGTAACGAACTATCTAACTGATAATGGCTTATTAGAAATTATCGGTGGGCGAAACAAACTAGCATCGCTGGTTGATAGCACTGTATCAGCAGTTAACATTGATGCGCTGGCAACCGTGGTTGTATCCAAGTGGAAGCGCCGGGAACTGGGCAGACTGGGAAATCTGGCAATTGAGTTGCAGCACAAGTCAGATGAAGAAGCACCCTTAGAGCAAGCCTTTGAACAATTGCAGGACTTTATCTACCAGTTGCAGCGATCGTCTAATACTACGGGGGCTAATCACATTTCAGATGTAGTTGTTAATTTATATCAGGAAATTGAAGACCGTAGCCAAGGTAAGGTATTACCCGGCATTCCTACAGGCTTTTATGACCTTGATGCAATAACAGGGGGATTTAATCGTACTGACTTAATCATCGTGGCGGGTCGTCCGGCAATGGGCAAGTCGGCGTTTGCGGCTCAAATAGCTTTTTATCTGGCATCCGCATATCGATACCCTGTGGTCGTGTTCAGTCTGGAAATGTCAAAGTTGCAAATTGCCATGCGAGCGCTGTCAAGTGAAGCGAATATAGACAGCGGTTATTTGAAATCAGGACGTATCTCTGATACACAATGGCAATCACTATCACAGGGCATCGGCACATTATCAGAGTTACCTGTTTACCTTGATGACCGCCCAGACCCACCATTAACCTACATTGAGGCTGAGTGTCGTAAAATCATGGCACGAGAGCGCCGTGATTTAGGGTTAATCGTCGTAGATTACCTGCAACTGATGGATGGTAACGGTGGGGGGAACAGGAACAATGAAATAGAAAAGCTCACACGCGGACTGAAGCGTTTAGCGATGAAGTTGCAGACTCCTGTATTGTGCTTATCGCAACTATCAAGGGCAGTGGAAAGCCGGAATAACAAACGTCCCATGCTTTCTGATTTACGTGACAGCGGCGGGATTGAGCAGGACGGGGACAAAGTAATTATGTTGTATCGTGACGAATATTACGAACCAAGTACGGTAGATAGAGGAGTTGCAGAGATTATCCTTGCTAAAAACCGCGACGGGGCTACAGGCACAATCAAGCTATTATTTGATGCACATTTTACAAAATTTAAGAATATGGTGCGAGCGCAGCCAGAACGAAGTGAGTGGGACTAAAAAGCATGGTCAGAGAAACGTTTCTCTGACCCGCCTCTAAGAAAAACTCGTGAAGGCATTTCTTAATTGAAAGTTGAAATGTAAGCAGAGAAAGAGTTTTGAGAGCCAGTGTCTCGCATCGCTGTTGCGCGGTCGCGGCTAGGATGAGTTGTTAATAGATTAAAATCTATAACGATGCTATTTTGTTGCCATAATATCCAATAATATTCCAGTCAGCTTATTAATAAGCAAGATTACAACAGTTCATCATTTAATAATCAAAGCTTATTTAGAACTTTTACGCTTAGTAAAAGTAGTGAGCTTGTCACCATCTGCAATATAAAATATGAAAGCATTACATAGCAATGGTTTCAACGATAAAAAAAATAATTTAATTAAATATATCTTTTAAGGATTGCCACCAAGATTTTGGAATAGAATTTGCTGTGATAGCCTCATTCAATCCTATAGCATTGTTTACTTCTCTAGCATGACTGGTGTTCACATTTTCTAGTTTTGCTCCAGTAAATTTAGCCCCTGACAAATTAGCACCTGAAAAATCAACATTTTTAAATTTAGATTTGGAAAAATCGACACCACGCAAATCAGCGCCATTAAATTGTGTATTGGATATTTGACAGTTTGATAAATTAGCATTGATCATTTTTGCTCCAAACAAAGTTACTCCATCAAAAATGGATTGATTTATGTTTGCATCTCGTAGTTCTGCTTGATTTAATTTAACTTGCACAAATTTACTTTTTTTAAGAATCGCTCCGTTTAATTTTGCAAACCTTATGTCTGTATCCTGAAAGGTTGCTTTTGTGAGTTCAGCTTCACTTAGTACTGTATTAATTAATATGCAATCATCTAGGATTATTCCAATCCCTCTTATTTTCCTTAAGTTACTATTAGATAAATCTGATTCTTTAAAATAAGATTGTTTAAGGTTGCAATCATACATATCAACATCATAAAAAATACAATTATCAAACATTCCTAATTTTAAATTAGAATGCCTCATTATTGCATAATTGAATACACAACCAACTCCTCTAAAATTTAATAGATTCGCTTTATAAAGATTTGTTAATGAAAGATCTATTCCTGAACTAAACCATTTTAATTTTATGCCTTTTCTTAGCCATATTGCTATCACATTACTCGTAATCTGATTAAGTTTTCTTAAATATGATGCTGTTGATTCTATATTTTGACTTAAGTAACTTTGAATTATACCGGGTGGTGGTGTAGCTTCTAAGTTCTCTAAATAAAGACGAGATATCTTTTGTCCGTACTCATATTGAACGTTAAAAGCTTTTCGTAATTTTTTTAATGTAGGTTCTGATAATAGCAATAACTTGTTTATATCTATGGTAAGATTTTGATCACTTGCTCTTAAAATTTGAATTTTACCAGCAATTTCTAATCTTTCTAATAGTGCTCTGTTATTTGACTCTAGAACTTGTTGTTTTCCTTGATAACCTACTAAAGAAAGTGTGTCTTCAAGATTCTGTCTTACCAGATCTGAGTCTTCTATAGAAGATGAAGTAAGTAGTTCTAAAACACAGGAATCTGCATATTGAGACAGTCCTTTTGAAGCGCCTAAACGTGAATACTCTTCTTGTGAAGATAATGATTCTAATAGTAATGATATACGCTCTTGCCTACCTTCTTGTATCTGTTGGTTTAAAGTGTTTAACCCAGACCATATAGTCCATCCTAATCCAAGAGCACCTATTATACTTCCACCCATTGTTGCGTACAAAGTTATCCAACTCTGCTGTTGCTGAATCATTATCTGTTCTGTTTCTTTCTTCAGCTTGTCTAGCTCAGCTTGTTTTTTTTGGTCATCAAGATCTGAATCTTTCATGTGTTCTATTTCCACTTTCAGCTTTTCGACTTCAAGCTGCTTTTTCTGTTCATCAAGCTTATTTGTTTGGCCAACTACTGGTTCAGATATGCTCAGCCATGTAAATAAACTTAATGCTAAGAACAGTATTAAAGAGGGTGCTAATTTCATAATAGAGTATTTATTTTCAGCAGCTTGATTTGGTAAAAATGCTTGTGGCAAATTGCTAACAATTTTGCTAATACGAAAGTTTCTTGATTTTTACTTAATTATCCAGTAATCAATAGTACTTTTTATTTTTACGTGCTAAGGCAGAATCTGTATTTCGGATGTGAAAGAATAATTCGCCAATGGTATCTTACTTTTATTCCAATTGGCTTACTCTAAAACTGCCTACTTTTAACAATTAGCGCAGGTACTTGCTCTGTAGCTGGTTTATTTTTCATAGTTACTTCGGTTTAGTTGGTAAATTGGTTCTAAATATTCTCCGGTTGTCTTATCGAATGGGGGGAAAACAACTATTTCTATATCATAATTATCCTTTATGTCTCGAAATGCATTACCAACTGCTTCAACCACAATTTCCTTTGTATGCGAAGGATCGGTTAACTGAATGGCGAGCGACCCTGCACCACTTGAAACTCCACAATTTCTTAATTGTATAATTCCCTCTTTAACTCTTTTTTTAATTTTCTTTTTTGACTCTACTGTCTTCAATTCTACAGGTCTAGTATTAACTTGTCCGAAAGGATCATTTGACAACAAATTTTGTTTTTTCAGAATTACCTTGAACAATGAGATAGAGTAAGTAAAAAATATAAGCACCGTAGCCTCTATAAATTTTACCCCCAATAACGGTTTGTCATTATCCTCTTTCCTCATCATAATTATTCGACGAAACGCAAATAAATTAGCTAAAAAATTCTCTCGCATTTTAACTAGTCCTAAATATTTTCCTGATTGTCTTTTTCCTTCAGGTGTCAATATATATTGAGAACTATAGATGTCAGGCATTACAATTAAAAGCCCATCGAATCTTTTTTCCTTTTTGTGTGTGGACTCAGAAATTGTCACAAAGAAAGAACAATTCCCTTTCTCGGCCCAGCTAGAAACCAAGTTATTTACTTGAATTTTTTCTTTTAATTCTTTCACCCCAGCTTTTGCACTCCATTTTTTTCTCTGTTCTATATCAGTTCCAATTAGTTTCAATTGTGAGATGTTAATTATTTGTTCTGCAATATTCTCTATCAACTTTTCTTTTATTAAAACCCATAAAAGAAGAAGCTTTTTTACGTAATGCTTGTAACTAGGACGAATTCTATTAGCCAATAGCTGAAATGCAGCCAATTGACAATCTAAGGAGTAAATAAAACCTAAAAGGGCATACACTTCTTTAGGTTTTGATTTCTCAAATTTCCCCGTAAACACATATATAATTCTAAAAAACGCCATTCTTCTTCTTTGTTCTAGACCTACTCCCGCCAACTTTTCATCTATCGAATTGCCTTCCAAAATGTTACTAAAATATGAGTTTAAGTTTCGATTATTAAATTCTAAATCTATTTTATTTTCTTTATTTATAAGAGTTATCTTCTGATAAATTTCTTCAAAAACTTCTGATCCTACGTGTGTTTCTAGCGTTAGAATCATGCTTTTAGTATAATTTAGTATTTGTTTGCCTATATGTGTATTTTTGAAGTCTATATTTTTATATATTTCCTCTGTAATTATGTTAATTTTATTTTGGATATTTGCGTTTTTAAATAGAAATATACTTCTCATAATTAACTATTTTTTATGCTATACGTATGACCAGGGTAAAAGATTTAATTGTTTCTTTGCTAACTTCTTAAATAAAATCGTGATCGCTCTTGAATTAACACCTTAGTTGTGATATGAGTCCAAGGTGTGGAAATTGCTTGAATAAAATCATCAAACTCCCCATCAGCAAACACTTCCTTGTAATTATCAGGTTTGCGAAGTGGGTCAGCGTTCTCTCTTATGGGGAATTGCATATAAACATAAGCTAATCGCACCCCATTAAATTTGGAAAGATTTTGATTGAAGAAGTTCTGGGGCATCACTGGGTAAGAAAACGCTTACATTTCATTTTTGATACATATTGGCTATGGGATATTCCGGATTTGAGAAAAAATTGATTTGAAGACACTGTGACAGGACGTGAACACTATTTCAAAACAGTGATCGCGAAAAGGGGTAGCCGCCAAGATAGGGATACCGTTGGCGAATTTCAAAGATACTAACTTGGCGTAGATATGGGTAGTATCACAGTATCAGATACCCGGTGGATACCCTAAAACGTGCACTGTCTAGTTTGCCCTTGGTCGCAGCTACCTTAACACTACCCCTTGTATGGCGATCGCGAGAGACATGAATGAAGTGAGAAGAGTTTGAGCCACGTACTCCACGAAATGGCTCTAACGTGGAATCAAGGCGAAAATTATTGATTTTACGTTGTGCCCATTTTTGGGAATCCCTTTATATAGTACCTAGCCAAGAAATTTGTATAGATATAAATGAATGCACCCAAGTTGGTATTTAAAAGTTTTTAAACCAAGTTTTGCACTTTATTTAATCCACGTTCCTTAGTCTTTGACCATGTCTGCTCTTTCTTGACTTCGCCAACGGTATCTTCGCTACTTTCTCCCCAATATTGATTCTTTGCGTCTTTGCACCTACCCTGCGGGTTCCGCTTGCGGTATGCGTGAGACAAAAATCATCCCACTAATCAGCAACGCCTCATTAATGTTAGATAATATACACTATATGATTTCATTAACTAGATTTTTCTGTAGCTGAATTCCAATACTTTTTACTCCATCAGTTTTTGAAGGTATTTTATTATTCTTTCTTTAGTGTTTAAAACTTTAGTCGTAAATTTACTGAAAATTATAAATAGTTGATGAACGACGTAAGAAAATTTACTTACATCTACCAAAAGTATGGTATTTAAATTTAAGTAAAAATACTTTAAATAAGCAATTACTAGAGTCAACGGTTACACCGCCTACAGTAATTGATTTAGAAATGGCAAGGTGAACTGAAAACTTTCCGAAAGATGCTTGAAGAAAAATTCTTCCCATCAGTCGGAGAGCAAAACAGTGTCTTCTTAAAGATGGTAGGTGATTGAAAAACAACCTCAGTGTCCGAAGGCAGTAGAAGCATCAGCCATAGCCTCCTCGGCAATTTTCCTTGACTATCCTCACCCGTTAATCACAAAAAAACTTATAGACATGAGTAAAACTCGCATCCTCAACAACAGCGTACTTGTAGAATCGCCAGTTAAATCCCGCATAACTCATTTTCAAGAAGTCTTTCAAGGCTAGTTACGGTATCGAAAAGGATGAAGCAATTCACTATGAAAACCACACTTTTGAGAGGACAAGAATAAATGGATTCAAATGTGTCACTCACAGTAGACGGTAATCTCCGTCTTACTGACAAGGAATTAAATATTCTAGAGGCTCTGCTTAAAGCTGGAGACCGAGGGGCTTTTCACTATGTTTACTCCGAGTTAGCTGACAATGGTGATGCTCGATTAACAGCTAAAATCTCAACCTTCAGTGATACTGTGGGCGGTATCGCCTTTGCCTCGAATTGGTGGCTTCAACTGCGGTTTGGGAAGGATGCACCTGATTTTTCCCTAGCTACTGCCTATCCAGGGATCTATTACCTCTCCCAACAAGTAGCTGAATCGATCTTAAACGCTGTAAAACAAGACATTAGCAGCGGTGGCACAGGAAAACTTACGGATGAGGAGCATTTCCAAGCTGCCGCCAATGCTTGGAGAAATAAGGGACAAATTAACCAGTTCCCAGGAAACTTCTTGGATGCCGCTGGTTTTACAGAAATTGAGGGCGTTGATGTCAACTTCTTGGATATTCCTCTATTTGAGGTTTTTACTCTTTTCGATAAGGGAAACCCTGGCATTGGCGCAAGCCGATTCGGATCGTTGTTTGGACGCTATACAGGTAAACGTATCGATGACTTTCTTAGTGATAGTAAATACTCAATCGTTGATGTGCCTGGTGGGCAACTCGTCATTGATGAGCAAGGTCGAACGACGGCAACCTTTATCTCTAAACAGCCGGAAGATTTTCTTGCTGGATTTACAAACTCTGCATTTGAGTTAGGAAACTCAATATGGACGCAAACAACATTAATTGACAACCGAATCATCCTAGACATTTTTCAAGTTGGAGATATAAACGAAACTCTCCCTCCTGACGCTGAGATATACCAAGCAGCGCGTCGTGGGTTTACAGAATTTAATCTAGGTTATAACGGTGACGTAAATCCGATTACAACAAACACTGGTATCGGTTCGCCAACAATTTCCATTCGAGCAAGCGGCACTTCTGGAGCAGATATCCTATTTGGACAGGATTCTACATTAGGCTTTGGTGGCGATGATACGCTTGAGGGGGGCGATGGTAATGACCTGATTCTCGGCTCAGGTGGTGATGATGTTCTTCTGGGTGGCAATGGCGACGATGTTGTTTGGGGTCAGGCTGGTGATGATGATTTACAAGGGAATGCAGGAAATGATCTTCTCCGGGGTGGTGAGGGTAAAGATACCCTTGATGGTGGTGATGGAGATGACATCCTTGATGGAGGAGATATTAATGTTAGTTCCGAAGATGACGGCGATGAATTGTTTGGTGGGGCTGGAAATGATCACTTAATTGGTGGGGCTGGAAATGACACTCTTGATGGAGGAGACGGAGAGGAAGATATTGCTATCTATTCCGGCGACTATAAAGACTATAAACTAACTCTGTCAGCAGATTTTAAAACAGTTACTATTACCCATAACAGTGGTACACAAGAAGACGGAACAGATACTCTAACCAATATTGAGTTTGCTCAGTTTAAGGACAGAAAAGTCCCTCTCAAGGGGTTAGATCTGGCATTTGTAATTGACACAACTGGCAGTATGTTCGACGACATTGCTGCTGTCAAAGCCAGTGCAAACAGTATTATCAACACGATATTTGATGATAGCTTTCCTTTTTCTAGGATCGCTGTGGTCGGATACAATGATCCTGGAACTAACACTTTTCTCTCCTTCACTGATCAAGAGGAAATTGAAGATCGAAAAACCGCAGCAGTCAACGCGATCAATAGTATCTCGGTTGGTGGCGGTGGTGACTTTCCTGAAGCAGTAAATGCTGGATTAATCCGCGCCTTATCCGGCGGGGCTGGTAGATGGAATGAAGAGGCAGTTTCCCGAACAATCATCCTCTTCGGTGACGCACCAGCCAAAGATACTGAACTTCGCTCACAAGTGGTTCAGCTGGCATCTAATGTTGAAGTTTCAATCAACGGTGGACTTAGGGCATTTTCGATCTCAGGAGATATAAAAACTAGTAATGTTACAGAAGGTCTTGCTCGCACAAGTTTTACCTTATCAGCAGTGAATGCTGAGGATGTTGAAGTTAAAATTCCTGTGCAAATCTTCACTATCATCATCGGCAATAATTCCAGGACGATCGCTGATTTCACAAGCCTCACTGAAGCAACTGGCGGTAAGAGTTTTAGAGCTGCGGATGCTAGAGAAATTGTCTCTGCCATCTTAGATGCAATTGATGAAGCAACACAGGCTCCTGTTGCTCTGGGAGATAGCATCAATACTGATACTGCAACAATACTGGCCATCGACGTGCTGGCTAATGATAGCGACCCCAACGCAGACCCTCTAACTATCACCAAAATTCAGAACCAAGATATAACGACAGGGAACCAGATTACTTTAAGCTCTGGTGCTGTAATTACTCTCAATCCTAATGGTACTCTTACTTATAACCCAAATGGTCAATTCGATTTTTTAGCTGTAGGTCAAAAAGCTACTGATACTTTCACTTACTCCATTACCGACGGTAAGGGAGGCACTGATACAGCCACAGTTAGCATCGAGTTGACAAAAGCTATTAATGAAATTTCTGGCACATCAGGTCGTGACGAACTGACTGGCACCTCAAACAGTGATCGCATCATCGGCTTACAAGGTGCAGATAGACTCACAGGCGGTAGCGGTAACGATCAATTTGTATATACCAGTATCCGCGACCGAGGGGACACAATTACTGATTTTGAGGTTGGCAAGGATAATATTGTCTTGACTCAACTGCTCGATAGTTTAGTCACAGGAGGTTACAACGGCACTAATGCCATAGCCGACGGCTACGTGAAAGTTGTACAAGGCAATAGTACCAGCAATTTTAACGTGCAAATTGACACTGATGGATTTGGTAGTGGTGATATCTTCAGACCTTTTATCACAGTGAATTTAACAAATTCAGCCACTTTCAATAACCCCAGCAACTTTGTGTTTTAGGACTATGCTTTACCTTCCAAGTTTTTCTTTAGAGGGTAAAGCAAAGGCTTGTATTTACACGTTTATATAAGCACAACCTGTTTAAATTTAACTGTAGGAGTTTAATATCTTGGCTACAACTTTTATCAGACAAACAATTCAAAAGGCTCTAGTTCTTAGCTTGTTCAGCTTGAGCGGTTTCACCATTGTCTCCCCCTCTTTTGCTGCCAGCCTTGATTTAAGCAGTTGGGACAAATCAGGTGATGTTTTTGCAGTTCCAAGTCAAGCGACCCTAACAAATGCCTTCTCAGATGGCAGTGATGATGCTTCTAACTACAATGTTTCCAGCAATGACCCAACTTATATTAACTCCCTAGAAACTTTTTTAGGTCTCAATTCAGGAGACCTTGGTCTTGATGCTACAGAAGGTTCTGCCATTAAGAGAACTTTTAATGCTCTGGCTGGGGATGTTATCAGTTTTAATTATTCCTTTTTAACTTACGATACTTTCTCCAGCGATCGCGCCTTTTTGACGATTAGCAACTCAGTTATCCCTCTAACCGGAAGCTCTCTTTTTAGCTATACCTTTGCAACATCTGGCATCTACAACATTGGCATTGGTGTTGTCGATGTGGATGATACTTTTGGCTCATCAATCTTGTCAGTGAGTAACGCTAATTATCAATCAAAATCAGTTCCCGAACCTTCAATTATCCTTAGTTCTATTTTGGCTGGCGGGTTTGGAGTGATGTTAAAAAGAAAACATCTAAAAAAAGCTTAACCAAATTAGCAAATACAAGATACTTTATTTTTGATTGATGCTGACGCACCAATTCCACCAAATTCTAATTTGGTGTAATCAGCAATAAAAATGGTTCTACCGGGAGCAAATGACTCATTTGCTCCCGGTAGAAATTGGCACATGAATATAAAGAACCTGTTTGCAGGTCGAAGTGTTTCTTATTGCTGACTCCTACAGTTAGGAAGAGCTACAGTCATAGTCAGGACTATGACGACTTAAGCATTTTTATCAATTCAGAACGCTGCTGATCACTCAAAGACTGAATAGACTGAAAAATCCCCTGTAAATCAGCAGCATTCGTCATCACTGCTTCATCATCACTACCAGCATCAGGAAACAACAACTCATCAATCGCCTCCTTAATTAACCGTCGCTTCTCGGAGGGCGTACAGCGTTCATACATCGAACGCAGCGTCTCCAACGTAGAACCCATTGCATCAGCCAAAGACCGTAATTGGGCATCCGACAACCCCACTTGAAAACCCCAAGTCGCCCAAATATAGCGCATCGTATGCGGCGTTATCCGTTTACCAATCAGCGTATGTGCTGAATTAGCCAAAAAGTTAGCAAACGTACTATCCGTGTAACATTTGCCCACATCAGGCACAATAAAGAAATATCCCCAAGACCACATCTCTGACTTGGTATTTGTTGGCAAACAACAGGTATCTAGCGGCGTAAATTCGGCTCGCCCCGCCGTCACCCAACGTCCCCTTACCCCTTGTAACCCAGATTCCCACCAGCTATAAGTTTGGGAATTTTTATAACTACCAGGCAGCCACCAGCCATAAAGATAGCGTTCAATATAGTCATAAACACAACTACCATCTGCAAACTGGCGATTCGGGATGATCAATGACTTGTGACCATGAAACTTATAAGTCTTATAATCCTGAATATCCTTGACCCAAACCCCATCCTGGTAATACTTCCCTTCATAGGTATAAGTTTTGTAGATGTAATTATCCTCCAGCGTGCCATCAGGGCGTTTATCCCGCACCGCATTCGGGGGTAAAGGGTGATATAAACCATTCGCCTTCACATCAGCTGGTCGCATCACAGGACAACACAGCGCCACCCTCAAATTTCTCACCTCTTGTTGGCGACGAGCTGGAGTTAATCCCAAATCCACCCAAGCTAAAAACTCCTGATGATTAATAGCTATCTGCTGTGGCGAACGAAAATCTCCCCGATGATTACGAGGTCGGCAGTATAATCGCAACGGCTCAATCACAGTTGACTGTACCATCGTCAGCGCAGTCTTACCCTCTGGCACATCAGGCCATTTTAGCGATTGGTCAGCAACATAACAGCGATTTCGAGACCATTCTTTCGTCCCATCAGCTTCCCGCTTTAAAAGGTTATTCACCAGCTTAAATAAGGGAATGTTGTCGTAATCTGACTTATCTTCCACCCAATCACGGTAGATAAACTTACCTAAAGTCAGAATCGATAACAGCTTGAGATGACGAGTTCTTGGACTTGTGGAATGCATCACTGACCGTAAGAAATTGAAATACTCACAAATCAACTCTTCTAAGTAAGCCTTCTGTGCCTTCCACAGCTTTTGCTGTTGTTTGGGAGTCAATTCTTCTAGCTGTTCATCTGTCACTAAAGGAAATATTAATGACAGTGATACTTCGTTGTTGACTGTACCTACATGGTGAGGTCTATGCTTGAAAAACCAACCCAGACATAGGCTGACATTCTTCCAGTGTCCCTGAGCCGTTGATTCTTTCACTGGTTCAGTCACTCGTCCGTGCCAATCAGCCGTGGTCATAAATCTATAGAATTGATTCAATTCGGCTTGCAATTGGGGTGGAGTTTCTTCAGGTTGGAGACGATAAGACAGTGATTTACCCTTACCGGGCATCAAAGGCGTATTGGACATCTCCCCATATATACTCACCTTGGGTGGACAACACTGAGAGCGAAACTTTTCTGTCCGCCGCAAATTACCCGGCCACCAACTTTCTTTTTCAGCCCAAGTTACCCACTGATTAATTCTGGCACCATAAGTATTACGACTAGCTTGGGATACTTTCAATTTGTCAAAGGCTCTTTGAATTGCTGGTCTTACCTGAGGTAATAAACTTGTAGGCAGTGATTGCATATGAGCTTTAGCCGCCTCCGTTTCTGCCAGAGTCATCTTCTTATGTGGATGCTGACGTTGAAAACCAAATTCAGTTAACAAAAATCTGAAGATAGCCGAATTAATTTCATTGACGATTCTCGGCAATTGTTGAGAGGAATAAATGGTGGATAAACAAGCGGAATAAAGTTGATAAACTTCCCACAAATTCTGAGGATTGTTGGACATAATAAATAACTCCTGATATGGGTGGAAAACTCAAATTGTTTATTAAGTCTTAGATAAGACTTAAGATGTGATAGATTAGGGACTACAGAAAAAAAATCAATTACGGCAGATTTATTAACAATTAATGGTCAGAGAACGGATTTATCAGTAATCCTTTTGGCGAACAGTCAAATCTTCAATAAGACCTGAACATCTTGCTAATTCAAGATGAAGAGTAGATTTTCATCAATCAAACTCAATAAATAAGTTGATGAAAGTAAATAAATAACTGGTCTTAAATAAATCCTGAGCATGGTTGATAACTTGTTTATTGATGAATTAGTAGGCATGAAAATTGACAGGTTTTTTAAGTGACAAAGCAAATTAGCTTTTATGTATTAGCTAGAGGTAGCGCTATCTAATAATTTGATTAATCCGCGCCCAATACGTTCAATCATTTCGCTCCTCGAAATTGCCCGTTCTTGACTTAGCTCATCTAATCCAACTAAAGCAGTTTGGGTAATACCAA
>NZ_JACJQL010000084.1 GCF_014696625.1 Nostoc parmelioides FACHB-3921 | reverse complement strand
CTACTTATCCTCTATACCACCTACTTAGACAGAACCTTGCCGTTAGATATGCCTGCCTTTATCCCTTGCTTAGTATTCTTGTACTATATTTAGATGCGTTTGCCCTGGTGGGAAAAATGACTTGATTGACTTAATTAAAACTGTGCATGAACACAAAATGCAAGTTTATGCAGATTTAGTAATCAATCATAATAGTGGCGGTGATGCTGAAGAATTTAACCCAATTGACCAGCAAACTAGATGGACAATATTCAAACCCAAAAGTGGCAAATTTCTCAGAGATTGGAAATGCTTTCATCCCTCACCCTATGAAACATGGGATCAGGAAACCTTTGGAGATATGCCTGATTTATGCCACAGAAATCCTCACGTTTATACTGAACTTTTGGAGTATGCAAGATGGCTGATTGAAGCCATAGGATTTGATGGGTTTCGGTACGATTGTGTTAAGGGATACGGTGGCTGGATGGTTCGCGCTATCCAAGAATTAAGGGGTATTAGGGATGAAAAGGGTTATAAACCCTATGGTGTGGGTGAGTGCTGGGATAGCGATCGCAAAATTCAGGACTGGCTAAACGAAACCAACGCCTGGTCAGATAATCCCACAGGTGCATTTGATTTTCCCTTGAGATACAGATTAAAAGATTTGTGCCAAGTTTATGGATATAGCTTGAGACACCTGACTGAAGGCGGAACGGTATTAAAAGAAAGACCTTCTCAGGCTGTGACTTTTGTAGAAAACCATGATGTAGTCAGGGGAGACTCAATCATCACAGATAAAATGTTAGCTTACGCTTTTATCCTCACACATGAAGGTTATCCTTGCGTATTTTGGCAAGATTATTACACATGGGAACTAGGACAAGAGGGTTATAAAAGCGGAATTGCGGCATTAGTAAAAATACATGAAGATCATGCAGGTGGTTCTACTTCTATACTTTATGTTGATGATGATCTTTACATTATGCAGCGCAATGGTTGGGGTAGCCAAAAAGGATTAATCTTTGTCTTGAACAATCGAGGAAATTGGCACGGAACTTGGGTTAAAACACAATGGCAAAACACCAAATTTGTTCCTATGGCTTGGCGAGGCAGAGATGATACCGGAGTTCCTCAAGAGAAATGGACACAAGAAAATGGCTGGGCTGAATTTTGGTCTCCGCCTAGAGGTTATGCTGTCTATATTCCTCAGTTTTGACAAGCCTAATATTTGTTCAAATTAGTATCAGTATACTTTTCTTAAGACATAGGTTGTTGCCTCTTTTACACTCTTGAGGTAGAGATAAATATTTTGAAAAACTACATCCATTGGTTGATAAGTTAATCCAGTTATTTTTTACTATTTAGGAAGGACTATAGGAATCCGGTTTGATTACTGAAATTATCCGTAGAGGCAGAGAACAGGGAACAGATAAGAAGGAATCAGGGTATACTGAGTTTTTTATGGCTACGCCACGCAAGCTATCAAAAATCAAATAGGAATCCTATAGCAAGTCTGTTAATTACTCTAAGTTAAGTTAATTTAACTGTATATGGATAAAAGATTAATATTTATTTTTATTGTAATAGCATTAGCAAGTTTACTATTTTTACCATTATTTACTAGTAATCAAAATCAGCAGCCTTTATTTGTATCATACTCCTTATCTAGCCCAAATATTGAACAGGTAAAAGAGCAATACGAATCTGATTTACTGCGTATTAATGGTGTAGTAGGTGTAGGAATTAGTGAATGTGAAGATAAACCTTGCATAAAAGTATATTTAAACAATGAATCTCCGAATTTAAAAAGGCAAATACCAAAGCAATTGGATGGATTCAAAGTAGATACACAAGTGACGGGAACTATTCAAGCACAGCCTCAACAATAACCAGTATTTTATCTCTGTAAATAGAAGATGACAATGAATCAAGTTAATACAGTTAAACAGGATTACGAGGAACAACTGATGAGGCTACCCAACGTTACAGGGGTTGGCATTGGTGAGAGGAGGGGAAAGCCAGTGATTAAGGTTTTTGTCACTCAAAAAGTTCCAGAATCCGACTTACAGCCCCATGAAGTTGTTCCCAAGTCCATAGAAGGGTGTGAGACAGATGTTGAAGAAATTGGGACTGTAACAGCACAAATTTAAGCAAATCAACGGGAGATTTGATATGAAATTAGATGAAAATAAGATGATACTGTCTCAACAATACACAGCAGAGGTACAAACAGCTCACAGAGCCGCCGTAGAAGAATTTATGAATCCACAGCAGCTACGCCCCAATGTTGTTGGTTTGGGAGTGGGCGTAAAATGGCGGGATGGACAGCCTACGGGTGAGCCAGCGTTGTTGACATTAGTAACTCACAAGATACCAAGAGATGAGTTGAGTAGGGCTGATCTCATACCATCGAGATTGGCAGATATGCAAACTGATGTTTTGGAAATCGGTTATCCTTTTGCGGGAGTGGGAGAGTTACGCCAAAAACCTACACAGGTAAGAACCGAGTTAATACAACCTACTAATGGTGCAACTGGAACTTACCGTGTAACAGAAAGGATGGAGATACCAGAGATGGGGGTTGAGTTGCTGGCTAAACGCGCCCGCCCAGCTGAAGGAGGCTATAGCGTTGGACATTACAAGATTACCGCAGGTACTATTGCTACTTGCGTATATGATATTTTGCCAGGAGGTTCTACTAATCCACCTGTGCATGGTGTAGGTACTCCACCCCGTTACTATATTCTCAGCAATAATCACGTTTTGGCTAACAGCAACGATGCTGCTGTGGGCGATCCGATATTGCAGCCAGGCCCCTTTGATGGGGGAAACGCTTCCACAGATATTATTGCGCGTCTGAACAGATTTGTACCGATTGACTTTGAACCGACAATTCCTAGAGAACAACATCGCAACCTTGTAGATGCTGCGATCGCAGAAGCAGCATTCCATGATATTGATCGGGAAATTTACTGGTTGGGTTATGTACGAGGTTGGCGACGCAAGCAGGATGTAACTGTGGGAACACCTGTGTTTAAAACTGGACGCACTACCAACTTTACAAGCGGTAGAATTACAGCCATTAGTGCTACCGTCGATGTCGGCTATGGTAACGGCAAGGTAGCCCGTTTCAAGGATCAGATTATTACCACTAACATTTCTGCTGGTGGTGATTCTGGTTCACTGGTTGCGACTTTGGTAAATAACGTTCCGGCTGCTGTAGGGTTACTATTTGCTGGCTCGTCAGTAGCTACTATTGTTAATCAAATCGAAAACGTGCGATCGCTCCTGCGGGTAGAAATTGCAGAACAGATGCTCTAATACTGGTTCAGGGTAATAGGGAAAGTTCTCTTCTTAATTCCCAATTACCCTTGACTCCTCTAGGGAGAAATTAAAATGGCGGGAATGACTTGGCTTCATCTTTCGGATTGGCATCAGAAGGGGAAAGAATTTGACAGGCAGGTTGTACGTGATGCCTTAATTAGAGATATTGAGGAGCGGGAGAAAATCAGTCCAGACTTGGCAAAGATTGATTTAATCATCTTTAGTGGTGATGTGGCTCACGCTGGTAAAAAGGAAGAATATACAGCAGCGTGGGAAAATTTATTCGAGCCTGTGCTTCAAGCAACTGGGTTAACTGCCGAGCGGCTGTTCATTGTACCAGGCAACCACGACCTTGATCGCAGTGCCTTTGAATTGCTACCAAATTCTATCCTCAAGCCTTTTGAGTCTAATGAGCAGGTCAAAGATTGGCTGACGAACAAAAAAAAATGCGATCGCCTGCGGGAACCCTTTGAAGCCTATAGAGAATTTGTTACTCAATATACACATCAGACTCAACCTGAATACAGCAGTATCCGCAGACTACAGATCGGAGGAAAGCGGGTAGCATTGCTTGGTCTAAACTCTGCTTTAATGGCTGGGCGGGTAAATGAAAGAGGTGAGGTAAATGATGATGGAAAACTAATTGTTGGAGAACCTCAATTGTATGATGTTCTCCACAAGATAGCTAGTGATGAGGTTCGGATTGCAGTGCTGCATCATCCGTTAGAATTGCTAGCTGAATTTGAACGCGATCTAATCACACAACGTCTCCAAGACAACGATGGGTGTCATTTTCTTCTGTGTGGTCATCAGCATAAAGCTAAAGCTTATCAAGTAACTGGGACAACAGGAAACTGTGTAATTATTCCAGCTGGCTCCAGCTACAGCAACCGTGGTTATCACAATGGTTACAATTTTGTTCATCTTGATTTTGAAACTAGTAAAGGAAACGTATATCTGCGTCTCTGGGATTATGATGAAAACTACTGGCGCGAACATATAGCAAGGTCGCATGAGCATGGGTATGTAATCTTTGAACTTCCAAAAAAAGAGATTAAACGCCCAAACATCCCAAATATTGTCACAGTTCCAGATGAAATACAAAACACGCTTAAACAACACTTCGATTGGCTAATTCCCAAAATAAAAAATGGCTTAGTTATTCCTTTCTTGGGAGCAGATATTAACTTATGCGATCGCTCACAAGATCCAAATTTTGCGCCCAAACCGTGGGAATGGAACCTTAACAGTAACTATCCACCTACTAGTGTAGAACTCGCTGCTTACCTGGACAGAAGCCATAAATACTTACAGAGAATGCGTTGTCCGTTATGCGATGAAGAAAATTTGCCTGCTAACTGTCCAATTATGACACAATTTGTGACTAGACTGGATCTTCAGAATGTGTCGCAATACTTCAATCTTCTGAGTGAGGGTGAAGAGAACATCAAAGAGACAATCGCAGCCATCAATGAAAAAAAATACAAACCTAACCGATTGCATCAGTTCTTAGCTGAACTTCCTCATTTCATGGATGAGATGGGCTATTCTGCGAGGATTAAAAGTTTAGGTGAAAAAACTCGTTATCAACTCATAGTAACGACCAATTTTGATAGAACACTAGAACAAGCCTTTATAAACGCCAAGCAGCCATTCGATTTAGTTTCTTACACAGCAGGTAGTGAAGATAGCGAAGGACAGATTGTTAAACAGTTTGTCCATCAAAAATTTGAACATGAAATTGAGGGAGATAAGGATTCACTAGTAGTTCAAAAAGGCCAACTAAAACCTATTCCGCCAGGAACTGCTAACGAATATTCAGACTTTTCACTCAATGAGCGTCCAGTCATCTTAAAACTCTATGGCCCTGTTGATTTGCCAGAACGTCCAAGAAAAAGCTTTGCGATCACAGAAGATCATTTTATTGACTATTTAGCTTATGCCGATAACAAACCTGTGGATTTACTGCCAAGCTATTTGTTAGGCAAACTCAACAACAGCCATATTTGGTTTTTAGGATATAGCCTACGCTATTGGCATCAGCGTGTCATTTTACACCGCTTATTGCCAGAGAAAGAAAAAAGGAAGACACAAACATGGTGGGCAGTTCACCCAAAACCTGATGCTTTGGATAAGTTCCTTTGGAAGAATAAAGATGTAGAAATCATGAGTGAAATATCTTTAGAAATATATTTTGATGAATTGAACAAAAAACTGAAAAAACATTAGTAAAAATTAAAAACTGAGAATCCGAGGAAATTATGTACTGTGATAGCATTAAGATTCCTGTACCCTACAAAGGACTAATTCCCTATTCACAAACAGATAAGTTGTTCTTCTTTGGGCGAGAAAAAGAACAACAAATAGTGATTCAAAATTTGTGGGCTTCAAGGCTGACAGTTGTCTATGGGGCTAGTGGTGTAGGTAAAAGTTCGCTCATGCGGGCAGGAGTTGCTTATAATTTGCGTCAAGCAGCCTTGGAAAACCAAGAAACAACTGGTAAGCCAGGGTGGGGTGCGATCGTTTTTCCTCCACTAAAGGGCGAATTAGATGATAGTTTGTCTTGGCAAGATCCACTGACAGGGATAAAGAAACAATTGGAAGCAGAAATAACTAATCTTTTCAAAACTGAATCACCACATGAAATTAAGCAACAATTTGAGCAAGCGCTCAAAGCTATTGCCAAAAATCCAGAACAACCTTCTTTTACCGATATCTTGAAGGCTTGGATAGAGATTGTTCACCAAGAAGATGAGAGCGGTAGGTTATTTATTATCCTTGATCAGTTCGAGGACTATTTTGATTTCTTAAACGATAATGCTAAAGACACCTTCGCTGATGAATTTTCTCAAGCTGTTAATAACTCTAGCTTGAATCTTCATTTCCTCATTTCTATTCGTGAAGATGCCTTATCTAAACTTGATCATTTTAAAGGACGCATCTTCCGTAACTTATTAGATAATCGTATAGCAATCAAACATCTAAACCGCCAATCAGCCCAGTATGCTATTGAGAAACCAATCACTGAATATAACCGACAGCAAACTATCTTTAATAACCTGTGTAAATCAAAATTAACCGTACTCTACGGTGATAGTAGTGCAGGTAAGAGTACAATTTTGCGCGATGGTATTGCTTATTATCTGCATCAAGCAGCAGAACAAAACTTGCAAAAATCCAGCAAGCTAAATTTAGCAATTACTCTATTTAATTCTTGGGATGATGGAAAACCATTAGATAATTTATTGTTGCAAATTAGACAATATATTAAAAACATAGGAAATATTGAACTTCCTTACTTAGATTTACCATTTACTGACACCTTACGGGCATGGACAAAGTTTATTAATATTGATGAATCCGCTAAGTTTTTTATTATCTTTGACCAGTTCGAGGAGTACTTAATTAATTCTCCAATAGATGAGACAAAATTATTGTTACATGAGCTTTTTCGTGCGATCAATCATCCTGAACTAAATATTAACTTACTCCTTTGTCTTCATAAGAATACTCTTCAAAAGCTGGATTTTGTTAAAGATGACATAGTAAAATTATGCCCATATTATTTACATATGTCGTCAGGTTTTGTCAAAAAAGAACCCATTGTAGATAATTTGATAAAGTCTACAATTGTTCAACCTATCGAAGATAAATTAGTTAGTATTGAACCAGACTTAGTTACAGCAGTTTTGGATGATATAGCTCTTTCGCCAACACCATCAGAACAGAGGTTTGAAACTCCTTACCTCCAACTGGTAATGCTTCGTTTATGGAAACAGGAAATGAGAGGTGAATCTCCATCTCGCAGCCTAGCAAAACAAAGCTATATAAACTTAGGCAAATCAGAGAAAATTGTCCAAGATCATCTCGATCAAAAGCTGGAAGATTTAAAGACTGATTTCAATATTGATACTTCTGATAGTCTCTTTTACTATTTAGTTACACCATCTGGTGATAAACTTGCACTCAAAGCCAGAGATTTATGTGATTACGTTAACGCAGAACCAAACCAAACTGAAAAACTTGAGATAGAAAGGGTTTATAAATGGCTAAATAAACTAAGTCAAGGCGAGGCTCGAATTATCCGCCCACTAGCTGCTGATTACTATGAAATTTTCTTAGATGTTTTGGCTAAAGCAATCTGGAAGCGACTACAGCGTCAACGCAAACTCAAAGAAATTGAGCAGATGGCGAAAGATGCTTTGCTACAGTTCGAGTTTTCTGAGCTAGAAGCATTACTGACAGTGATGCGTGCTGGGCAAGAGTTTCAGCATCACATTCAAGATAGACTTTTACCTCAAAACTGTCACGCTCCCCAATTAAAAGCTACATTGCAGCAGATTCTTGACAAAATCAGAGAGGAGAATCAATTTCAAGCACACGTAAAAACCATCTATAAGGTTAATTTCAGCCCTGATGGTAAGTATCTTGCTACTGGTTCAGAAGATGGTACTGCCCGTTTATGGGACTTACAAGGTTATTTAAAACAAGAATTCAAAGGTCATCAGGGCTGGGTCTATAGCGTCAGTTTTAGCCCCGATAGTAAGTATCTTGTTACTGGCTCTACTGACCATACTGCCCGCCTGTGGGACTTACAAGGCAATCTCCAGCAAGAATTTACAGGTCATCAGGGCTGGGTTTTGAGCATCAGTTTTAGCCCTGATGGGAAGTATCTCGCTACTGGCTCAGAAGATAGTACTGTTCGTTTGTGGGACTTGCAGGGCAATCTCCAGCAAGAATTTAAAGGTCATCAGGGCTGGGTTTGGAGCGTTAGTTTTAGTCCGCAGGATGGCAAGTACCTTGCTACTGCCTCATCTGATGGTCATGTTTGCTTATGGAATTTACAAAGTAACTCTTGGGATAAATTTCTAGTCAATGGGGGTACAGTTTATAGTGTCCGTTTTAATCCGCAGGATGGTAAGTACCTTGCTACTGCCTCATCTGATGGTACTGCTCGCCTATGGGACTTGCAAGGTAACCTACAGCAAGAATTTACAGGCCATCAGTGTTGGGTATATAATGTCAGTTTTAGTCCCGATGGTCAGTACCTCGCTACCAGCTCTGCTGACGGCACATCCCGCCTGTGGGACATACAAGCTAATCAATTAGCTGTATTGAAAGACCATAAGGGCTTTGTATGGAGTGCTAGTTTCAGCCCAGATGGTCAGCACCTAGCCACCAGCTCTGCTGACGGTATAGTTCGCCTATGGAACTCAAGAAACAAGTATCTAGCGAAATTCAACGGTCACAAGGGCTTGGTTTGGAGTGTAAGTTTCAGCCCAGATGGACAGATGCTAGCCACTGGCTCATCTGACAAAACTGCCCGCTTGTGGGACTTACAAGGTAATGCTATTGGTAATCCTTTTCAAGATCATGACAGCCCTATCTTGAGTGTTAGTTTTAGTCCTGATGGAAAGAAACTTGCCACTGGCTCAGAAGATGGTACTGCCCATTTGTGTGATTTACAGGGCAATTTACTACAAGAATATAAAGGTCATAAAGGCTGGGTTTGGAGCATCTGTTTTAGCCCAGACGGTAAGTATTTTGCTACTGCCTCATCTGAGGATGGTACAGCTCGCTTGTGGAACTTGCAAGGCAACTTATTACAAGAATTTAAACACACTAATCCAGTTTGGAGTGTCAGTTTCAGTCCTGATGGAAAGATGCTAGCTACTGGTGCTGCCGATAATACAGCCTACCTATGGGATTTACAAGGTAAGTTATTACAAGAATTCAAAGGTCATAAGAACTGGGTCTGGAGTGTCAGTTTTAGTCCCGATGGACGGATGCTAGTAACTGGTTCTGCCGATAGTACAGCCCGCTTATGGGACTTACAGGGACAATTAGTGCAAGAATTCAAAGGTCATAAGAACTGGGTCTGGAGTGTCAGTTTTAGCCCTGATGGACAAATGCTAGCCACTGGTTCTGCCGATGGTACTGCCTGCCTATGGGACTTACAGGGACAATTAGTGCAAGAATTCAAAGACCATGAGAGAGGGGTTTTCTGTATCAGCTTTAGTCCCGATGGGCAGATGTTAGCCACAACTTCCGTCAATGGAACTGTTCGGCTATGGTCAATTGAAAATTTGGAGTCTCTTTTAGCAAGAGGGTGTAATTGGCTCAAGGACTATTTTGCGAACTATTCTCATGATCAAAAAGATTTAAAGGTGTGTGAGAACACAGATAGTTCTTCCTAGTTTAACTATTGTTATGGTTATATAAATTGATATTTAAAAATTTGATTTATCAATAAATTATCTTATTTTAATTATGTCTATCGAGCAACTTCAAGAATTTCTCAATTTGCACAAAATTAAATATAAAACGATTCATTATTCACCTGCTCATACGTCACAAGAACTTACAATATATAAACATACATTAGGAATAAATTTAATTGAGTCTGTACTAGTAGAAATTGACGGGCAAAAAATAGCTGTGATTCTTTTACCAGAAAGTTTACAAGCCAATGTAGGCTCTCTCCAAGCAGCTTTAGATACAAACAAAGTTAGATTACTTCAGCAGGAGGAATTTGAGCATTTATTCCCCTATTACAAATTTGGTACACTTCCTCCCTTTGGGGAACTTTACAATATGGAGGTTTTTTGGTGGCAAGATTTAGCTAAAAACCAAGAGGTTGCATTCTACGCTTATTCTTATGCTCATTTGGTTATAATGAAGTATGCTGATTTTGAAAAACTAATCAATCCTCACAAGGGCATAGTATTTTTGACTAGACCAAAATATCGGGCAGAGATTGCAGCAGTTATCCCACAAATTGCTAGGCATGAACTTGATATATATGAACATTGTTTTTTCGGGATAAGTTTAGAAAGTGAAAATTTTTCCATAGCAAGATTAATAGAAATGACGGATTGGATTAGCAAACATTTTAAAAAATGTACTGTTTTAATTGGTGACAGCATACATCGGATTACTTTACAAATAAATCAAGGTTTAAATGAAAAACAGTCCCTTAACAAGGCACTGTTTTTAGGAAGAGAGTATGTATATAATGCAAATTATGTTTTTGATAATTACAATGTTAACTGTCTTTTTAATGTAATTTTTTGCTCAGAAATACAAAAATCAGAAGATTATTTTAAATATTATGAACAGTTACAAAATATTCTTAGACAGAATGATAATTTTGCCAATTCAGTTAAATTTTCTGTGAAAGAGTTTGTCCTTCGGCACTTTGACCAAAATACTGAAAATTTTGATCGTTATATAGAATTGTCATCTAGATATTTACTCGAAGAATTAGCTATCTTTGCCTGTCTGGTTAAAGACGACTTATCAATAATGATTTATCCAGGCTCTTTATTAAAGATTTTAGAAGAAATTGCCAAAGGTCATTATTCTGGTGTTCCCGATAGCCTAAAAAAGATAGTTCATGTTTCTTTACATCTCAAAAAAAGATAATGCTGCCAGCATAATAGGTTGACAATACTTCAAAAACTTTATTGCTAAGGAATTAGCAACAATTCACATGACGAGCAATTACAGATTGAAAGAAATTTTATCAAACAGCATTCTATGTTGCTAAAAACTCTATTTTAACTTCTATGATATCAGGATTCACTTATGTCTAAAACACCGTCCTTTGAATCTCAGTCGAGTCCAATGGGTGATTTTCAACTTGATTTGCTCAAACAGGAATATTTTTTTCTTCAGACTACTATCGAAGACTATAATAAACAGATTTGGGTGATCAAGGCGCTGGGTATTACTGGAACTAGTGCTGTTTTGGGATTTATGTTAAGAGAAAAACAAAATCTCAGTGTCAGTACCATTGCCTTTATGGGTTGTGCTATACCCTTATTTTTCTGGATTCTCGAAAGTCAATGGAAACATTTTCAGCGTGGTTTTTATCCCCGTGTTGCTCAAATAGAAGCCATTTTTGCTAATACTTACGGTTTATGTAGTCCTAAAATTTACGGTAGTTGGACTTATACTTTCAAGCGCAGTCCTACTCCTCAACATAAAGGTTATCTATGGGATGGTTTGCTGAATCGCAGTGTCTGTGTCAGCTATTTGTTAGAGATTGCCTTTCTATGGAGCATCGCTGCGATCTCCTACTGTCAGAAAAGGTATTGATGATTGTTGTATAAATTAGATAGAGTAAGCAATTTATATTTCATTCTCTACTCATTCATACTTGATTATGTAACATCTTATTTACTTTTATCTATGTGCGATTATTTTATTGAATAACTCCTCACATTTTCTTGCTATCCTCAAAGTAGAATCCACGTTTCAAACAACAAGATGGCAAAAGGTAAGCTACTGCGTTTATAGATTAAACTCCAAGAGAAATAGAGAGTATTGGAGGAAAAGTATGCTCAATGTTGTGCGTCGCAGTCAAATTATCGGTTGGATAGCAATAGATAGTTCAACAACTAATAGCTTTGGTGAGTTAGAAGAAGTTTGGTTAGATGATTCTGGACGTATTGCCTATTTTTCAGGTGGAGAAACTTATTTACCAGTAGAAAAAATTGCTGGGGTAGGTATGGGTGCGGTTTCTGTCTATTATCCTCCACTAGAAGACACGCCAGAAAATCTCCGCTGCTTGCATGAAATTACAGTTGAATCTACTCTAGGTGAGCCTCTTGGCTGGGTGGAAGATTTTTTATTTGATTGGCAAACGGGAGAAATCGCAGCTTACATTGTGGCGGGAGAAATTGCTGCTCCTTGTGGTGGACGCGCAGTATTGTATCCCGAAGATGTTGAGGAAATTGCCATCGATAAAGTAATTATCCGCGAAGATGTTAAACATCAACTTGAGGCTAATTCAGAGGGATTGAAGGGTTTCTTCAGCGAGAAATCACAACAGGTACAACATTTAGTACATATCATAGGCGATCGCCTGCATCATCTGATTTCCCCCAGCGATAAACCAGAAGTTGTCCGCGTCAAAATCAAGGAAGTTAGCGACGAAGTAGCAGCTTCTACTAATCATCCACATTATGCTTTGCAAGAAGCTACGGAGTTTTTGCAAGAGCAATGGCATAGTGTACAACAAAGTATTGCCCGTGCAGGAGAGCGTGCAAAAGCGTCTCTAGATGCCGCCTGGAAGCAAATCCACCAAACAAAGTCTTGATTATGGACAATTTCATCCTCTTTGCTGGCACAGCTAACCCCGATTTAGCTGTCGCAGTTGCCCAAAAACTGGATATTCCTTTGGGTAAATCTGCGGTTGAACGCTTTCCAGACGGTGAGGTAAATGTGCGGCTTCTGGAATCGGTACGCCAAAAGTCTGTGTTTATCCTCCAGTCCACTGCACCACCTGTCAACGATCATCTAGTAGAACTTTTAGCCTTTGCAGATGCTTGTCGTCGATCTGCGGCTAGTCGAATTACAGCAATTATTCCTTACTTTGGCTACGCCCGTGCCGATAAACGTCATGGTAGGCGCGAACCAATTACCGCTAGTATGGTAGCTGAGGTATTACAGGCTGTCGGGGTAAATCATGTTGTCACATTGGATTTACACACACTGCAAATTGAAGGTTTCTTTCGCATTCCTGTAGACAGTCTGACGGCTGTACCCATTTTTTGCGAGGCTATACGCGACTACTTACCGCCTAATTTCGTAGTTGTATCACCAGACACGGGGCGCGTCCAAATGGCAACCCAGTATGCCCAAAAGCTCGATAGTTCGGTAGTCGTGCTACACAAACACCGCACCAGTGGCACGGAAACAGAGGTAACTCGTGTTGTCGGGGATGTAAAGGGTTGTGCCTGCTTAATTATCGATGACATGATTTCCACTGGCGGCACTCTTGCAAAGAGTATTGAAGCCTTACTCAAAGCTGAAGCACGCCCAGAAATAATTATTGCTGCTACTCACGGGTTATTTGTCAAGGAAGCACGGGCTAAGTTAAGCCATCCCAGTGTGAAGGCGATTTTCGTCACCGACAGTGTGACTCCTAAAGAAACCGACTGGCAGCAATTAAAAATTGTCTCGATCGCACCTTTAATTGCTACTACTATTCAACGATTTAAAACTGATAGTTCAATTAGTGATTTATTTTAGAGGTATAAAAATATGTGGCATAAATTCCGTAATCGGACGGAAGCTGGGAAACTATTAGCTGCTCGGTTAACAGAGTATGCTAATCGTCCAGATGTTTTAGTATTGGGACTTCCCCGTGGCGGTGTGCCTGTAGCATTTGAAGTAGCCAAGGCACTAGATGCACCTCTAGATGTTTGCTTAGTGCGGAAACTAGGTGTACCAGGACATAAGGAACTGGCGATGGGCGCAATTGCTACCGGAGGAGTACGTGTATTAAATGAAAATGTTGTAGATTGGTTGCGGATTTCCCAAGCAACTATTGATCAAGTAGCAGCAATTGAAATGCGGGAATTAGACCGTCGTAACATAGCCTATCGGGGTGATCGTCCGCTACCAAAAATTGAAAATCATACGATTATTTTAGTTGATGACGGTATTGCTACGGGTGCAACTATTCGTGCAGCGATCGCCACACTAAAACAGCAACAACCCCGCGAACTGGTGGTTGCAGTTCCCGTTGCAGGTGTAGCCACTTGTGAAGAACTACAAGCAGAGGTAGATCGGGTTGTCTGCGTGATGATGCCAGAAGATTTATATGCGATCGGTATTTGGTACGAGAATTTTGAGCAAACAACCGACGCAGAGGTATGTGAACTTTTGACAAGACAAAAATTACTGGTAGCTAATGATTTGTAAACAGAGGTTCAGTCAATGAATAGGACATTAACACAGAATCCCCAAGAACATCTGGTGTTGGTGACAGCAGGTGAGGTCAAGCTAGAGGGCAATTTGGTGATTCCCGATGGTGCGACAGGCATAGTGTTATTTGCTCATGGTAGTGGTAGCAGCCGTCACAGTCCCCGTAATCGCTATGTTGCTGAAGTCTTACAACAGGCGGGACTCGCAACTTTGTTAATTGATTTGCTGACGCTGGAAGAAGAAGAAATTGACCTGCGGACAAGACACTTGCGCTTTGATATTGGTTTGTTAGCCTCGCGGTTAGTTGGGGCTACAGATTGGCTGACACATAACCCAGATACTCGACATCTGAAAGTAGGTTACTTTGGCGCGAGTACAGGGGGTGGTGCAGCCCTCGTCGCCGCCGCAGAACGTCCAGAGGCGGTGCAGGCGATTGTTTCTCGTGGCGGACGACCTGATTTAGCTGGTTCAGCCTTACCTCATGTCACCGCACCGACATTGTTGATTGTTGGGGGTTACGATCTGCCAGTGATCGCAATGAACGAGGATGCACTAGAACAGTTGCGATCGCCAAAACGCTTAGAAATTGTCCCCAAAGCCACCCATCTATTTGAAGAACCAGGTGCATTAACCGCAGTCGCACAACTGGCGAGTGAATGGTTTACGCACTATCTCAGGTAGATGGGATTGGGGTCAAGGTGTAGGCGAAGGAACAAATTATTTAGCAAAACTGAGCAAATATCTGGATTGCTATCAAACAATAGAAGCTGGAATATTGCAAGAATTTACTCCAACAACTGCTCAACTGACCTTAGATGGGGGTTTGTGTCTAGTGCGTGAGTGTTGTGACAAACTCCAAGCCCAAGTTGCATGGCTAGATACAGAAAATCCCCTAGCAGCATTGGACATTGACGAAGAATTTTTACTACAGCCGCATTAATAGAAAACTAAAATTTCACAAAACTTAAGACTATGGACGTTAAAGAACTTCTAAATCGATATGCCGCAGGCGAAAGGAACTTCTACGGTATTGCCTTACCAAAAGCTGACCTCAGAGGTGTTAACTTGGGTGGTGTAGATTTTGGTAGAGCAGACCTAAGTGGTGCTAATCTCACAAAAGCATCGATGAATGGAGCTAATTTGTGTCAAGCAAATCTTCAAGGCGCGAACCTTGAACACGCAAATTTATCAGAAGTGATTTTAAGTGGTGCAGATTTGCGTGAAGCTACTCTATCGACAGCTAACCTGAATGAATCAGACCTTAGCGGTGCATATCTTTGTGATGCAGACTTATGTAATGCAAGTTTGCATATGTCATCACTCAGTACAGCTAACTTGCAGCGTGTGAACCTCTGTGATGCCAAAATGAGTGGAGTCAGGATGTGGAAGGCGGATTTGAGAGAAGCTGACCTCAGTGGTGCTGATTTAAGTGAGGCCAATTTGAGTGACGCAAACCTGACTGGGGCAAATTTAAATGCAACAGATATGAGTGAAGCCTTTTTAACTGGCACAATTATGCCTGACGGTACTATTCATAAATAGTTGTCTAGATTCTCAATTATTAGCACTATTAATGTCGTTTCATCAACCAGTCTGGACATTACCCATTGCAGCCGTTTATGAGTTATTGGGAACTACTGAGAACGGCTTGACTGAATATGAGGCAATACAAAGCCTTGAGTGTTATGGTGCGAATGAACTGCCAGAAACAGCCCAGCGTCCAATGTGGCTTCGCTTCACGGATCAACTCACCCACTTTATGGCTCTATTGCTATGGATAGCAGGAATTTTGGCATTTATTTCCGGCACTCCCGAACTGGGATGGGCAATCTGGGCTGTGATCTGGATTAATGCCGTATTTAGTTTTTGGCAAGAATTTCAGGCAGAACAAGCATTATCAGCACTCAAGAATGTGTTACCGATCCAGGTAAAAGTGTATCGAGATGGTGAACTCAAGCAAATACCAGCACGAGAACTGGTGCGTGGGGATGTTATGCAATTGGAAGAAGGCGATTCTCTTTCAGAGACGCTTCGCGATCGCGTTTCGGCTGACGCGCGTCTGGTAACATCCGAAAGTCTATACCTCGATGTCTCTGTGCTGACTGGTGAATCTCTGCCTGTGGCTCGCAATGCTTATCCAGTAAGGGTGCGGGAAGTAGCTTCTATTCGGGGTGGTAAGACTCTGCCAACCGGGGAACAACCTTTACAAGAACCAACTAATTTGGCGGAAATTCCCAATTTGGTGTTAGCAGGCTCAACAGTGTCATCAGGACGAGGGGTAGCTGTAGTCTATGCCACAGGCGCACAAACAGAATTTGGTCACGTAGCCCATCTCACAACCATTGTGCAACACGAACCTAGCACTTTAGAAGTGCAAGTGGCACAAGTGGTGCGGGTGATCACAGCGATCGCTCTGACGATGGGAGTATTGGTATTTTTGCTGACATCTCTGTTGGTGGGGATGGAAGTGAGCTTTATGTTTGCGATCGGTATCATTGTAGCCTTAGTGCCGGAGGGGTTATTGCCAACCGTCACATTATCATTAGCAATTGGAGTCCGGCGGATGGTGCGGCGCAATGCTCTAGTGCGTCGGCTGTCGGCGGTGGAAACCTTAAGTGCTACTACGGTCATCTGTACAGACAAAACTGGCACATTGACGAAAAACGAAATGACGGTGCATTATCTCTGGATTCCCTGGCAGCCTATTGTCAATGAACAGCCGGAAACACCATTGGCTATCTCACCCACCCTGATTGAAGTCACTGGGGCAGGATATGACCCTACGTTTGGGAAAGTACAGATGTCTAGTGATTTTGCTGCCGCCTGGAAAGTCAATTTGTTACTCACAGGCGCAGCACTTTGCTCTAATGCCCGCCTGATTCACCTGACAGCCCCTAGCCGTTGGCAAGAGATTGGTGATCCCACAGAAGCAGCTTTGTTAGTCGCTGCTGCTAAGGCTGGGCTAAATTTGGAAATCTTGCAAAAACAACTGCCACGCTTGCGGGAAGTGCCATTTGATTCGCGGCGGCGAATGATGACAGTAATATTAGATTGGCGTGCTTCAACGGTATGGACTGGTGACTTGCCGAACTTAGCTTTTACTAAAGGTGCGCCGTTAGAAGTCTTACGCCACTGCACATCCATTTTACGCAATGGTACACTGGCAGACATCAACCAAGACGACTGGAATCAAGTGGTAGCAGCCAACGATAGTTTAGCCGCCCAAGGTTTTCGGGTGCTAGGAGTAGCGGCGCGACGTGGTGGGAGTGAGATGTTAGATTTGCGATCGCAAGATTTGGAGCAGAATTTAACCTTCATTGGTTTAGTGGCGATGTTTGATCCGCCCCGTCCAGAAGTCAGTGATGCGATCGCTCAATGCCATGCCGCCGGAATTAAGGTAACTATGGTGACAGGTGACTATGGTTTAACTGCGGAAGCGATCGCCCGTCAAATTGGACTGGTCAACAACTCGGTACGAGTAGTCACAGGTGAAAGCATAGGACATTTATCTGATGCACAACTAAAGCAAATTGTCAAATATCGTTCTGGGTTGGTGTTCGCGCGGATGTCTCCAGAACACAAGTTACGGTTAGTGCAAGCCTACAAAGATATTGGTGATGTCGTTGCAGTCACAGGGGATGGAGTTAATGATGCCCCAGCCTTAAGAGCGGCTCATATTGGGGTAGCGATGGGGATGAATGGCACAGATGTAGCACGGGAAGCCGCCGATATTGTGCTGATAGATGATAACTTTGCCACTATTGTCAGCGCGATTAAGCAGGGACGTGCGGTTTATCAAAATATCCGCAAATTTATGACTTATATCTTGGCATCGAATGTGGCGGAATTAGTGCCTTTTTTGCTAATGGTAGCCCTAAAAATTCCCCCCGCTTTGGTAATCATGCAGATTCTCGCCATTGATTTAGGTACTGACTTAGTACCGGCTCTAGCCTTGGGTGCAGAAAAACCAGAAGTTGGCATAATGCAACAACCACCTCGGAAAAAATCGCGATCGCTTCTTGACCGTTCCCTACTTTTACGCGCCTATTGTTTTCTAGGATTGCTGGAAGCAATTCTGGGAATGGTTGCATTCTTCCTCGTCTGGTGGAGTTACGGCTATAACTTACAACAATTACAAGTCGTCACACCCAGTATTTTATCGCACTCAGCCAACGCCGCTAGCGTTGCCATATATGCTCAGGCTACAACCATGACCTTAGCTACCATTGTCGCTTGTCAGGATGGTAATGTTTTCGCTTGCCGTTCGGATCTCACTTCTATTTGGCGACTAGGATTATTTTCCAATCCTCTGATTTGGTTAGGAATTGCAATTGAATGGATGTTAGTCATACTGATTACCAACAGCATATTCTTAAGTGGAATTTTTTCCACTGCACCCTTAGCACCTTGGCAATGGTTGCTGTTGCTAGTATGTCCGCCGATTATTTTAGGCGCAGAAGAACTAAGAAAAGTTGCTTGGCTCAGAAATCGTAGACATAGACGATAAGGTAAATCTACTAAAATTTTTCAGCAAATACTTTGCGTACCTTGGCGCGACGCTGCGTTTGATGTGAAACATTTTTGGCTCTTCGGAAACTTTTATGGAGAATTAACGGGACTTAAACAAAAGTTAAAAGCGAAAAAGAGTACAATACTCAGATATCATAGCTTTGACGTTGAAAAAAGCTCATGAAAGAAACCACCCCCGCAGCCACGCCCCATGCTTTGAAAGGATGATGTCAACAGTTTAATGATGTGTTTACTCATAAGGCTCAAAAAAGAGAGTTTAGACACTATGTAGGGCGCTTATTGGGTGAAAGTGATTCAAAAGTTTGTATCGAGGTGAAAATAAGATTTTCTTCACGAGTTCCTCATGTTGTTTTTCTATAACTATATTTATGGAACTCAGAATTAGACCTAATAAATGGGTTTGAGTGTTGTGAGGAAAATAGGAGTTTTTGTGGCAGTTTGACTGCTTTGGGACTTATTCTTCCTGCACAGTCTTTTGCTCAACCAGGAATGCTGGGAAGAGGTTGTGGTGGCTGGGGTACACAGACACAGTACACCCGGATGTATGATCTCCAAAGACTTGAGACTCTAAGCAAAGAAGTAGTCAGCCTCAACACGAGCGTGCCAATGCAAAGAATGTCTCATTGTGTGCATCTGGCATTGAAAACAGCTAAAGAAACAATTTCAGTGCATTTAGTCCCAAGGTGGTACATTGAAAATCAAGATATTCAGATTCAGCCAGGGGATAAAATTCAGGTCAAAGGCTCAAGAATTAACTTTGCAGGACAACCAACTATCATTGCGACTGAAGTCAAAAAAGGTAACGCCGTAATGAAATTGCGAGATAAAAATGGTTTTCCTGTTTGGAGTGGCTGGAGAAAACGCTACTAAAGAGTGTGAAGTTATGGACGAAAAAAAACCAAACAATCCAGAAAATATCCTGTTTGCTATGTCAGAAGTTGGAGTTTGGCAGGAAACTGTGTTTGATAGCGACGCTGCAATTGTGTCACCTCCTACAAAAGATTCATGCTCTACGTACCCCACAGTACCTGGTATTAGTTACAGGAACTTCGCTCTATCTTCAACAGGTTTGACTCCCGAACAACAAAGCATTGCTCTCTCGCAATTGCAGAACTATCAGTTTGTGCAGAAAAATCACTTCCTTGGCTATCAAGTCAGCCAAAGCTTCAACTACGAAGAAGACTTGAAGCAGTACCTCAATTATCATATCAATAACGTCGGCGACCCTTTCCAAAGCGGCAATTTCACCGTTAACAGCAAGTTTATGGAGCGTGCGGTACTGGATTATTACGCCTCACTGTGGAATGCACGCTGGCCACATGATCCCAATGACACAGAGTCTTACTGGGGTTACGTCCTCACGATGGGTTGCACGGAAGGTAATTTATACGGTTTGTGGAACGGACGGGATTATCTAGCTGGCAAGTTCTTACTTAATGACCCTACCGTTGAAGAAGAAGCAAGAATTACTAGTTTGTCAGGTCAGCCACGCTCAGTACCGCCCCGTCTCATCTATCAGCAGGCACCTGTTTTAGAAGAAAATCCCAACGCCCACACTCCAGTTGCATTTTATTCAGAAGACACGCACTACTCAATTATCAAAGCTATGCGTGTGATGGCTATGCAGAATTTCTACGAGATTGGTACTGAAAAATATCCACAGGAAAATCCACTAGCACCTGGTCAGCCTTGGCCAAAAGAGGTTCCATCCCAAGGCGGTAACGATGGGCCTGGCTCGATTGATATTAAAGCGCTGTGCAAGCTCGTCGAGTTTTTTGCTGCTAAGGGATATCCGATTTTCGTGTGCTTCAACTACGGCACTACATTCAAAGGTGCTTACGACGATGTAGAAGCGGCAGGCAAAGCTCTGCTTCCTATTTTTAAAAAATATGGTCTTGACGATCGCAAGGTGTATTACGACCCCGAAGACCCAACCAAGTACGATATTCGCAATGGCTACTGGTTCCATGTAGATGGGGCGCTTGGTGCTGCCTATATGCCATTTATTGAAATGGCGTATAACATGGGTAAAATCTCGCAGCGCGGGCCGAACTTTGATTTTCGTTTGCCTTTTGTACACTCGATCACCATGAGCGGACACAAGTGGATTGGCGCACCCTTACCATGCGGCATTTATATGACCAAGACAAAGTATCAGCTACGTCCACCCGACGATCCAGAATATATCGGTTCTCAAGATACTACATTTGCTGGTTCTCGCAATGGCTTTTCAGCTATGCTTTTTTGGGACTACTTGGCCAAAAATTCTTACGCAGTCCAGGTTGATAAGGTGCTTTATACAGAGAATATTGCTACCTATGCCTACTTGCAATTAAAGGCGTTAGAAGAGAAGTTGGGAGAAGATTTATGGGTAGCACATACGCCACTATCCCTGAGTATTCGCTTCAAACGTGCTAATGACGATATTGTCTTTAAATATTCTCTCTCAGGCGAGACTTTGTATGTGAAAGGTCAAAAGCGTGAGTATTCGCATATTTTCCTCATGACACACGTTACCACTGCTCTGATTGATGAGCTGATCCAAGACCTCAGCCAGCCTGGTGCTTTTTCAACACAGGAAGAAGAACAGCCAGAATTTGAAACTGATATTTACGTGACTCACAAGCCGAAGAAACTTATCCACGTTCCACATATCGGTCGTGGCTTTAAATAATACTGCAAGAGTGATCGCTCTTGCAACTTTCGTTATAAGAAAGAGTATAACGATACACAAGAAGAACTCCCAAAGATACAATTGCACCTCCTAATCCTACAGTCCAGGTTAATGGCTCACCGAGAAACCAATGCCCAAAAACTACACCAATGACTGGTGCAATAAACAGGAAAGTCGAGACTGTATTTGCACTGTAGCGGCGGAATAGTTCTGCGCGCACCACAAAAGCGATCGCATTGACTGCATTCCCATATAGGCTATGCCTATCATGACCGCAAGATTATCGAAAATGAAGATGGTGAGCGATTTGAGGGTGCTTTGCTAATTCGCAACTCTTGGGGAAATCGTTGGGGTCAAGGTGGCTACGGCTGGATGCCTTATGATTACATTATTAGAGGACTCACGGCTGATTGGTGGTCATTCCTCAAAGCAGAATGGTTAGCAACTGGCAATTTCGGTGCAGGCGCAAGCGCTTGGAACGCAGATAAAGGAGATAGAGGCGGTGATAACGGCGAAGGTCAAAATGGGCAAGGGAGATAAAGTTCGTTTCCACCAACTTGTGAATCACAGGTTATTCCATTAAAAGATTGCGATCGCCTCAAACTAAAAACTCACCCCATTCACAGCATCCAATCAGGAGCTTCGTTCACTAGTTGACAAGTCAATACAGGACGGACGTGAAACTGTAGGTTGGATGGTGAAAAATTTGCACGGTAGCAGAATCAAGGAATTTTGGGACAAAGTAAGTGCTGAAACTGAGGAACCAAATTCTACAAAACAACAATCAAGTGCTGAGATTTTACAGATAGATGCTGGCTCTGAAGAAATGCGTTGTAAATACACAGCGTCTATTGTGCTGGTAGAGTCGATGGGGGCTATTACACCCCGCACCTCTCTGTTAAATCTGGACGTGCGTATTTATACGCATCCAGCTTCCGATATTCTTAGGTTGCCCTGATGCCCA
>NZ_JACJQL010000083.1 GCF_014696625.1 Nostoc parmelioides FACHB-3921 | reverse complement strand
ACCCTTTTATGTGGGGACTGAAGGGAGGGAACTTCAGGAGGAGACGGCTCCTCAGTAAAATAGGCTACTGCCTCTACGCACAACTTTCACGTCGCGCATCTCGGCTCAATGCCCAATACTTCCTAATTTTTTGAATTTAGAATTGCTGTGATAATAAATGTGCTATACATTTAAAAACTATATGGTTGGGAATTTACATTCCCCAGGAGGATCTATCCATTCACCACCTTGATTTTCACACTTTTGTTTTAGTTCATTATTTTGTTTATCTTCTATATAAGTTGTACTTGCATTCATTAAATTTTCAGGGGGGGACGCAGGAATGTTAACACACTTTCCAGGAGGATCTATCCATTCACCACCTTCAGCTATACACTTCTTTTTTTTATATTCCGAATTTGTTATATCTGTCGGATTTGTATTCATACTATGAAATTGCTTTTACTTACAAAGACTGCGTTTTTTTACTTTTCCAGACTGATTATTTTTTAGATAATTTTTTAACCAGTGGCATGATACCACTTTTAGTTCGGCAATATCAATATTTAATTTCTGAATAGTTACGGTTGAACTTTGCGCAATGGCCAGATAATTTCCATCAGGACTAAAACTTACACTGTACATAGGAAAATCACCTTTAAAACTTTGAAGTAATTGACCTTTTGTGTTCCAGAGTTTGGCAGTCTTGTCATCACTGGCAGTAGCGATTGTCTTGCCATTAGGACTAAAACTTACGCTGTATATAGAAGATAAATGAGCTTTAAAGGTTTGAATTAATCCACCATCTGCGCTCCAAAGTCTAACATTACCGTCATCACTAGCAGTAGCGATTGTTTTGCCATCAGGACTAAAACTTACGCTATATATAGAAGGAGATATAGAAAAGGAATCAGTTTTAAAAGTTTGAAGTAATTGACCGTCTGCGCTCCAAAGTTTGGCACTACCATCATCACTAGCAGTAGCAATTTTCTTACCATCAGAACTAAACGTCACATCTCGAACTACCTCATCGTGTGCTTTTAAGAGCAGAAATTTCTGGCTGTCAGAACTCCAAAGTTTGACAGTACCATCCCAACTTGCACTGGCAATTATTTTGTTATTAGGACTGAAACTTACACTACTGAATTGATTCTTTTCTTTTGTCACATTTTTAAGAAAGTCACCTTTTAAATTCCAAAGTTTGACAGTACCATCCCAACTTGCAGTACCTATCATCTGTCCATCAGGACTAAAACTTACTCTGTTAACCCGTTGCTCATGTTTTTTCAAAGTATGTAATAGCTGACCGTTTCTAGTCCAAAGTTTGACAGTACCATCCCAACTTGCAGTACCTATCATCTGGCCATCAGGGCTAAAAGCTACGTTCCAAATAAAGCTATCATGTTTAATACTATTTGTAGTCCAAAGTTTAGCAGTATCGTCAGCACTAGCAGTGGCAATCATCTGGCCATCAGGGCTGAAACTTACGCCGTACACCGACCCTTCATGACCATTGAAAATTTGAAGTAATTTACCGTCAAGACTCCAAAGTTTAGCTGTCTTGTCAAGACTAGCAGTAGCAATCATCTTGCCATTAGGGCTGAAAATTATGCTGCATACCCAGCCTTCATGACCATTGAAAATTTGAAGTAATTTACCGTCAAGACTCCAAAGTTTAGCAGTCTTGTCAGCACTAGCAGTAGCAATCATCTTGCTGTCAGGGCTGAAAATTATGCTGTATACCCAGCCTTCATGACCATTGACAGTTTGAATTCGGTTACCGTCTAGACTCCAAATTGTAGCAGTCTTATCTTGACCAGCAGTAGCAATCATCTTGCCATTAGGGCTGAAACTTACACTTAAAACTGCTCTTTTATGACCATTGAAAGTTTGAAGTAATTTACCGTCAAGACTCCAAATTTTAGCAGTACCGTCAGCACTAGCAGTAGCAATCATCTTGCTATCAGGGCTGAAACTTATGTCGTATACTCGGCCTTCATTAACTTTGAAAGTTTGAAGTAATTGATGAGCATCTAAACTCCAAATTTTAGCAGTACCGTCAAAACTAGCAGTAGCAATCATCTTGCTATCATGGCTGAAACTTAGACTACGTACATTTAGAGAATGACCTTGAAAGGTATACAGCAACTGACCATCTGGGCTCCAAAGTTTAGCAGTACCGTCAGCACTGGCAGTAGCAATCATCTGGCCATCAGGGCTGAAACTTATGTCGTATACCCAGCTTTTATGACCTTCTAATCGATTTTGCTCTTTTATTTCATAGATTACTTGTCTTAGCTGTTTTATCGTGGCATTCCTAACATAGTCTGGCCAGGTTTTAAACGTAATTACTCTATTACTTGCTTCTAGACTAGCGACTAATGCTCCAAGCTGATCATGTGGTAAAAGTTCTATAGAATTTGTATTTAGTTCACTTACTTTAGTTATTTCTTTTACCTGAGCATCTACGAAATTTACAACTGCTCCTGCCACAAGCAGAATAATGACTAGTACAGCAATTCCAGAACGAATTATTCGCTGTGCTTTACGTTGTGCCCTAATTAATGTCTGATTAGCCTCACTTAATATCCAACTCGCCTCTTTTTCTACTTCTAAAGCAGTTTGAGCTTCTTCCTTTTCCAACTCAAGACTTGCTGTTAAGAATTGATAATCTAAATTGCTTAAGCTTTTATCCGCAGCCCACGCCTGTGCATCCCGTAATGCCTGCCCTCTCAAAAGTCGTGATTCATCTTGGCAATGAGAAGCTAACCATGCCGTGAACGTCTCGGAATAAGGACGTAAGGAAGCTAACGCCTTATTTACCCATTCCAGATCAAACACATATGCGTAAATGCGATTATAAACTTTTAAACAGCTCTGCTCCTTGACAACTAACCCTGATAGCCGTAACTCCATTTGTTTAAAACTGCTATCAGCTTGAACTTCTCCTTTTTGCAAGATTTGCTGATAAAGACCTAAAAGTTGGGTAGCACGCTGTTCATTAGTCAACAGTCGGTCTCGAATTGTCTTTAAATGTTCTGGTTCATCTTGAGTTTCCCAATTTTCAATTACTTTTGAGTTGACTAATTTTTCAATCCAATTCTTTTCGTTACCAATTTGTATCGTAGCAGCAGAGGTAAGAACCAATTGACACAGTTTTTGAGTGAGAAAAGGTTGACCACCTGTCCAATTCAAAATCTCTTTTAGTAAAGCATCTGGATTACTAACAAATCCCGTTAATCCTCGAACTAAAGGAGTTACTTCATGCAACTGAAAACCTCTCAATTCAATGGTTTTACCAACATTGAAAGGGGTGCGCTTTTTATCTTGAACCAAATCTGAAGCAGTCGCTACTCCCAATAGGGCAAAGGTAAGGCGTGAGTATTCTGTTTTGTCAGAACGCTTGTTGTAGCATTCTCGAAGCAAAGCAAAAAAATCGTCTTTGAAATTTAAATTGATGATGCTATCAATTTCATCGATAAAAATAACAATGTTTTGCTGAATTTCTTCTAACAGCACTTCTTCAATAAAAACACTTAGACGATAGACAGGAGTAAGATACTCATGGTCTCGCCACCAAGTTCTTAAATTTATCTTTAATTTCAAGCTGCTCACCAGAGTGCCAATTAAGCTCGCATACCAACGGTCTGGAACCACTTGCTGAGTGCCAATTGCTGTAACGTCAATAACAGCACAGGCAATACCCTCAGCTTGCAATCGCTGCATGGTGCGAACTCGCAAGCTTGACTTACCCATCTGTCGTGAGTTTAGTACATAACAAAACTCACCTGCTTTCAGCCCTTCATAAAGCTCAGAGTCTGCCTGTCGCTCTACATAGGTTGGAGCATTTGGTGGTAAACTACCCCCAATTTGATATTTGTAATCTAAGTTTTGGAATTTATTCATAGATCAAGTTCACGTTTCCATGTCAGTAAATGGCAAACGTTGTTGGAAATATTGGCGATACAAATCGCAGCGTGGTATTACATAATTACCTTCCTTCTTTACCATACCCATACTGTATAATTTAAACGCCAGTGTTGGTTTTAATTCCACAGGTTTGTTTGTAGCAACCACCTCGCTAAATGCGTCTCCTAACTCTGGATACTGTTCCAGATTCCACAAGTGGCGTCGCAAATGGTCGCTATAAGGTCCGGCTTCAGTAGGAGCCGTTTGCAGCAATTGTGCAAGCGTGATGTCGTTAGAAGTGATGTGATACATCGCCAACCGCACCAAATACGGTTGTCCACCCACTAGGTTAATTAATTGCTTTATATGGTCAGTCTTCCAATCTAACCGATGCCGCTGGGCTAAATCTTTTACTTGCTCCGAGCTAAATTCTGGTAAATCAATCGCTAGCCCCACATTGAATGGTGATTGATTGATGTTCATGGGAATATAAACTTCTGTAGAATGCACCACCACTAACCGAAGCTTTTTCCATATGTCGCTACTGTAATCGCCATACTTAGCTTTTTCATACCAAGCTCGTAGAAGACCAAAAAAGTCGTTGGCAATTTCTGGATATGAAAAAATTCGATCAACTTCATCTAAGCCAATCGCTACACAACTATCAGTTTTTGCTAGTAAATAATCTTCAAAGTATGTAGTGGTGTTATAGCTGCTATCAAAGATATCGTCCCAATAATCAGCTAACTGATTCGACAACCGCAGACTTTGACCTATGCAAGCACAGAACCAGCGTAAGAATTTATCTAGACTAGTGAAAACCTCAGATGAGGCAAGTTGGAAACTCAGGGTAACTGTGCGATAGCCTTGCTCTCTTGCTTGATACAAAATCCGTGCCATTAACGAAGTTTTTCCCATCTGTCTGGGAGCTTTAATACGGATCAGGGCACCTGGTTGCAAAACTTCTTGGTAACAGCGAGTTTCGATTGGAGGGCGTTCTATATAAAAGGCAGAAGCAAGTCCAACTTGACCCACAGGCAGTTCTGGCTCTGCAACTGGTAAAGGGCGTTCCTCGGCTATTACTATTGGCAAAGGGGATACTGCTGACAATGCCTCTAAAGGTTTATCTTTTACCTGTACTTGGTCTCCTGCTAGCAGGTTTATAATTACTTGAACAAGTTTTGGAGTATCGGTAGGTGTTCTCCACTCCCACGCTTGAATTCCCTGTAGGTAGCCACGCAGGTCATGGTTTAAAGTCTTACTTTCACCTATATGAATGGGTACAATCTGTGGTTTGCGGTTGGGTCTAACAGTTTGTAAATCTCTAGCTCGTCGAATTCCTTCAGTGACCATTTCACTGACAGATGCTTGAGGGGATAATAGGAATATCAAACAATCACACTGCTCCAATTCTTCATCGAAGCAGTGCCGCCAGTCTGTTTCAGTCTCATTTTTAAGAAACACTCTTTTTCCATCTGCTTTCAAACTTTCACTTATTTGCTGAGCCACGCTAAAATCTGGCTCTTGTATGCAATGACTAATAAAAACTCTAGCGCTATGTACTCTGTTAATGTTCCAATTAGTTCTTATTTGTTCTGGCTCTAAGTTTCGTTGGGGGGGATACCACTCATGGGAAGCAACAATATCTGTTGGTGTCAAATCTAAAGCATGAGCAATTTTCTCTACCGCATCTCTCTGCACCTTGTATCCCCAATGAGGATTGAGTAGTCGCTTGACCTGATCAATACTTACGTCTGCCTGAGTGGCAAGCTGCTCTTGAATGTACCCTTTTTCATTCATTCTTGCTTGTAGCTTTTTCATTCCTTCATTACTGGCGAAAAAACCACGCCGTCTATTTTTCTGAGTCATGGCAATAACCTATCTCAGGCTTCAGAAACTCGTAATTCAGATAATTATACCAATTATCTAAAGGGCGAATAAATGATTTTAACTAACTGCATTTAACTGCCCTTTTAGTCACAAAAGCTAGTAATTTTGTAATTGAAGTAACTATTAGTGCTAATTAATTAAGTAAAACATATTTTTCACTATTTGCATTTAACAGCATTAATTTGCCCTGGTGGCGTAATACTTCCTCAAATATATTGATATTAAGAAAGAGCGAAGGGATTAGCAAACAAACTAAATCTAGCATTTCTAAACAACACTCTATTTCTCAAAGGAAACAAACATGACTACTATCACTTTAAATCAAGCACAAACCACAGCTAACACAAGCAACTTGGAACAGTTTTTCCAAGAAGTATTGAGCAACTCTGTGCTGCAAAACAAACTCAAAGCAGCAACCGATTTGGAAAGCCTTTCTCAGTTAGTGGTTGTGTTGGGTGAAGAATACGGTTACTCCTTCAGCATCCAAGAAGTGCAAGCTGCTAGTGCAGTAGAAGCTGCGATCAGTAACTTATGGAGATATGAATTAGATTCACAAGTACTGAGCGAGGAAGATTTACTAGCTGTAGCGGGAGGGGATATGGGACGCCGAGGGTTAGAGCTGACGACTGGTACTAAAAGCTGGTGTAGCTGTAACTGATGCGCTTTTCCATATTCTTTTTAGCCTAAAGGCATAAAATCGTTTGCCCAAAACCGATGTCTGAGAAGGACTTCTACAAAGCCATCTGGTTTTGGGCAATTTAGATACCTAGCATCAGGGTATCTTGAACAGTTTGCCTCAACAAATCACTGAGCCATGTGACTCATGTCTGGGTTGAGTGATTTATAACATTGAACTCAAATCAGAATTTAAGAAGAGGAATCGCCCATGTCCCAACTGCTTGTTGAACGCCGCTACATCACCCAAGCCGATCTCGCTACGATTGTTGCCAATGCCAGTTTCCTCTGGGAACGGCTCGATCAAGAATGTTTCGTCGTTGCTGTGGAAAACACAAACGAACAAACGATTGAAAATCGCCTAAGTCGCTGGTGTCAAACCGTCGCCCATGAAGGTAAACTAGCAACTTTGCAGAAACGCCTGCAGTGGGAGAATTTAGATCTTGATACGGTTCGTCCTCGATTGGGAACAGTACAGCTTGCAGGTGAACAGCCTTTGCCAACATGGGCAGAAACCTTGCGGCAAATTATGCAAACTGCAACAGAGTTCAATCGTGACACTGAAGTATTACTGCCAACCGAAGCACAAGCACCCGTTGCTTTTGAAGATATCCTGTTGCCTGCCATCAAAGTTGCTAGACAGAATTTACTGACTTGCTTGGGGTCTTATCAGTTTTCCTCAGCAGAACTTCCACTATCTATCCTTTCGGAAGAAGCGTACCGTTCTCTGGAACGCAGTCTGTTGCAACGGTTAGCGATGATCTCTAGCAAGACCCTAAATTTTGAATTTTCTAAAGTTCGTCCCTTTGGTCAAAATTTACTCAATCTACTTGGGCTAGGAGAAGAAGCCAGCAATAGCAAGACACGATATAACCTGTTTGTTACTCAACTCTTACAGGATGGTTTATGCAACTTTTTCCAGAATTACCCCGTGTTAGGTCGATTGCTTGCAACCGCCGTGGATTTCTGGGTTGAAACAACGGCTGAATTTATTCAGCGTCTGACTCAAGACCGGGATGCTATTCAGCAGACATTTGGCTTAATCACAAATAACAAATATCAGGATAGGGACGTAGAGAGTCTCCCTAGCCCCGAACAAGAGGAATTAAACCCAGAACCCCAGCCTTTTGGCAAAGTTTCTGAAATCAAAGCCTCCCTTTCTGATTCCCACAATCAGGGACGCACTGTCATTCTGCTCACCTGGGATTCAGGACTCAAGCTGGTCTACAAACCCAAGGATTTGGGTCTGGAAGTGGCGTGGAACCAGTTTCTCGACTGGTGTAATCATCAAAGCCAATTATTAGATCTTAAGGTAATCCAGGTACTTAACCAGCAGGGTTACGGCTGGGTTGAATATGTCGAACACCAACCCTGTACGGACGAAGCCGCAGTCGAGCGTTTTTATCGGCGGGCGGGTATGTTGCTGTGTCTGATCTATGCCTTACGGGGAACCGACTGTCACCATGAGAACCTGATTGCCAATGGCGAACACTTAGTGCTGATCGATATGGAAACCTTACTGCACCATGAAGCAAATCTGATCGACAATTCACCTATGACCCAAGCATTGGAAACAGATTCCACGCAACTGTTTTTGGGTTCTGTATTACGTACAGGACTGCTGCCCCGTTGGGAATTCAGTATCGATAAGCGTATTGCCTACGATATGAGTGGCTTGGGCAGCACCCATTCTCAGCAAGCCCCTCAAAAAGTGCCACGGTGGCAGGCCATCAACACCGATGATATGCACCTGCGTAACGAAACAGTCACCTTGCCTATCGAGAAAAATGTACCCCTTTTAGGGGATACTGCCCTGTCTCCCAACGATTATCAAGGGCAACTCTGTGCCGGGTTTGAGCAGATGTACCGCTTTTTGATGGCTCACCAGGGAAGCTTACTGGCATCAGAAAGCCCATTAGCAGTGTTCCAGCATCAGCAGATCCGATTTGTTTTCCGGGCTACCCGCATTTACTTCACCATTTTGCAACAAACCTGGACACCGGATTATCTCAAGAATGGCGCAGACTACAGCATTGAGATTGATCGCCTCAGTCAGGCCTATCTAGTTGCCCAGGAAAAAACTAATGCCTGGCCCATCCTCCAGGCAGAAATCCACGCCATGGAACAGTTGGATATTCCTTTCTTTACGGCTAGCGCAAATGGCGATGACTTAACTCTGAAGGGTATCTCAGTAATTCCCCAGTATTTCAAGCAAGCCAGCTATCAAAAGGTGATAGAGCAATTGCAAGACCTGGATGAAACGGATATGGCCCGACAAGTAGCGATTATTCAAGGAGCCTTCTTTGCCAGAGTCGCACAAACCACTGCCGAGAAGCATCAACAACGGCAGGAAGAGTCTCTGCTGCCCCTCAGTTCAGAACAACTAATTCAAGAAGCACGGAAGATTGCGACTGAACTTGAAGCCAGAGCGATTCAAGATGCCGATGGCAGTCTCAATTGGATTGGCATGGGCTTTGTCCCTGAAGCCGAAAGCTTTCAGCTACAAGTGCTGGGGGATGGCCTGTATGATGGACGCTGTGGGGTTGCATTATTCCTTGCCGGACTGTATCAGGTGACTCAGGAGCCTCGATTCAGTGAGTTGGCATTGCGAGTGTTACAGCCCCTGCGACGGCAACTAGAAATGTTGGACTCAGATGCCCAGCAACGCTTTGCTCGGCTCACGGGGATAGGTGGTGCAACTGGTTTAGGGTCAATCATTTATGCCTTAGTGAAGGTAAATCAATTTCTGGAAGATGGAACCTTATTAACGGATGCACTTCGGTTTGCCAGTTGGATTACCCCAGAACTGATTGTCGCAGATCGACAGTTGGATATTATTGGCGGGGCAGCCGGAACAATTTTAGGGTTATTGTCTCTCTATGAAGTAACGGCTGAAACTACGGTTGTAGAAAAGGCGATCGCTTGCGGAGAAAATCTGCTTGACCAGCAAGTGAGTGAAGACGGTGTACCTAAAGCTTGGAATACAGTTGTCAAACGACCGCTCACTGGCTTCTCCCACGGTGCTGCCGGAATTGCCTATGCCCTGCTGAGACTTTACTCAGTGACTCAGGACAGCAACTATTTAGAGGCCGCCTGTGATGGAATTGCTTATGAACGCAGTGTCTTTTCAACCTCTGCCGCTAACTGGCCAGATTTCCGTTCTTTTACTCAACAAAATGGTCAAGCAGCTTTTACTGCGGTTAGTTGGTGTTATGGTGCTACGGGCATTGGCTTAGGACGGTTGGGTGGTTTGTCGATTTTAGAAACTGATGAAATTCATCAAGATATAGAAGTGGCATTGCAGACGACTCAGAAGTACGGCTTGCAAGGTGTAGACCATCTCTGCTGTGGTCATTTAGGTCGCTGCGAAGTGCTGCTGCTGGGGGCAAAAAAACTATCTCGCCCTGAATTGCTGACAATGGCACAAGAAAGGGCAGTTTGGGTAGTAGCCAGAGCCAAACAAGCGGGAGGCTATCAATTGTTTACTAACTTGCCCAACCATGTATTCAACCCTGGCTTTTTTCAAGGAACAGCTGGCATTGGCTATGAGTTGCTGCGGTTGGCACACCCAGAAGCACTACCCTCAGTGTTGCTCTGGGAATAAATTCTCTTGATTCATCAGGAATAAAAACCTCTGTGAGTTTGCCTTGAATAGGTACAAATAGATGATTTTGGCAGCAAAAAAGATGATAAAACACCCCACGCCAATAGGGATGAGTGTTTTCATTCTCATCTGGTTTGGACAACTAGTCTCCATAATCGGCTCCAGCCTCACTGATTTTGCTTTAGGCATCTGGGTATATCAGCGGACTGGATCGATTACTCAGTTTACCCTAATTACTGTATCCGGAACCCTACCACTGATTGTTGTCTCTCCCTTGGCTGGTGTCTTGGTAGACCGATGGAATCGCCGTTGGGCGATGATTCTCAGTGATTCTTGTGCGGCTCTGGCTACTGTGGCGATCGCTCTTCTCATTGCTACCAATCGGATTGAAATCTGGCACATTTACCTAGCTACTACTATCTGTTCAACCTTCTGTGCCTTGCAGTGGCCAGCTTATACTGCTGCCACCACCCTGCTAGTGCCTAAACAGCATCTTAGCCGTGCCAGTGGCATGATGCAACTAGCGGGTTCTACTACCCAATTAATTTCACCTGTACTAGGAGGGGTACTATTGGGAACCATCCACATTGAGGGAATTATCCTATTAGATTTCGCTACATTTTTTGTCTCTTTAATTACTCTGTTTTTAGTTAGATTCCCTGAGATTAATACTGTTAAGACTAGTGATACAAAACAAGTGGGGAGAAGTTCGATATTACAAGAGATTACCTCCGGCTGTGCTTACATTACTGCCAGAGAAGGACTGCTAGGATTACTGATTTTCATGGTTGCTAACAACTTCTTCTTCAATATATTTAACGTTTTATTTACCCCCTTTGTGCTGTCAATTACCTCAACTAATGTTCTTGGTATCATCGTATCCATCGGTGGCATTGGTTCAGTGGCAAGCAGTCTATTGATCAGTACTTGGGGAGGTTCGCAACAACTGATTTACAGCTTATTCGGCTTTCAATTGCTAGGAGGACTGTGTATTTTATTTATGGGATTATACACCTCCATCCCACTCCTCACCCTTTCAATTTTTCTATTCTCCTTTGGTTTACCAATCATCTATGGTTGCAATCAAGTCATTTGGCAAAGAAAAGTCCCACCTGACTTGCAGGGAAGGGCTTTTGCAGTGAGAAGTATGATTGGTAGTTTGTTCCGCTTACTAGCTTATTTGGTCTCTGGACCATTAATGGAAAAAATCTTTCAACCTTTAATGATTTCCAATAGTCCAATAGCAGTCAGTATCGGAAAAATTATCGGCACAGGAACTCAAGCAGGTATGAGCTTAATATTCATTGTCGTGGGTTGTTGTACTATGCTAACGACTATTGTTGCGTACCAGTACCCCCCCCTGCGGTTAGTGGAGGATGAATTGCCAGATGTAATACCGACTAATTAACTAAATAATTTTTGGGGAATCACTACCATTGCCACTTTATTTAATCCACAATCCTAATTAAAAACCACAAGGAGAATAATACTATGTTGAATCGTTTTTTATTAGCTAGTGTTTTTTCTTTGACTACTATTTTTATCTCTAATATGGCTAGGTCAGAATGCAATTTAAAAACCCCACTTCAAGGACGATTACCGTATTTACCTTTCACTGGTGATTTTAAAGAAAATGAGTATCCAGTACCCCAAGGCTTTTATTTTTTAGATGAAATGGAAAACCGTTGCAGAGCAGGGCAACAAACCTTTTGTCAACGATATGAACAACGAAGAAGAGAATTGCAAACAGGAACAAGCGAAGAAACATTGTTATATCACCAGTGTGGGAGTCTACCATTAAAGCCGGATTTTCCACAAAAAGGTTCTGGCATGGAGCCGAGATAAGAGAGGCTAAATGAGCAGTGATATTAAACTCAACGAATCGGTCACCCCTAAGAATACTCTTGGCGAAACATTGCTTAACACTATGAAAGCCTGAAAGTTTCATAATTCACCAGTTGAAGCTAATGAAGTTTTGTAAATAAAGTAACGCTAAAATCGGTGTTGCAAATAGGCGTAAATAGAAGGTTCGTGCAACCAGGGGCAACCTGTGGCTAAAAATCTTCTATTTACGCCTACAGGGATAATCCTCTATCTCTAGCTCTTAATTGCTGTTGTTCTTGTTCTATATAGTCCAGTAATACCTGCTTCGCTTTTTCCCAAGTCTCAATATCTAACTGCCGAATTTCACCTATATTCATCACACAATACTCAATCTCACCTTGAGGATTAAGGTTGACCTGGACACGAAATACCTCACCTCGTTCATCATGAGTAAACACTAATTCCTTATCTTGTTTTGACACAGTAGAGTGTTTAAATTTTAGGCTATTTCTACCAGTACCTTTGAGTAAGCGATTGATTAACTCAACACCCACAGGTACGGCTATAGATAATAACTCTCGCCTTAATTGCTGTTTTTCTGCTTGTTGTGTAACTGGTGCTGGTTGCTTTTTGACTACTTGATTTTCAGCAATTAATACTAGTGCCTTTGCTTCTTCTTCGCTCCATCCGGCAGGACTAGCTAAGATAATTTCTTCTACATATCGGGCTGGCTTATTATCTAATAATGCCCTAAAAGCAATTTCTTTATCGCGGTCAATCACTAATAAAGAATGCAAGTCGGCACTATAATACTTGTATAACTCGGCTCTTAGTTCATCTTTTAGTTTTGGTTTAGAAGTGGATAAGTTGTCAGACTGACTTGGTAATAACTTTGGCAGTTGCTTTAATTGTTCTACTATCTGGGATAGTGGTTTAATAATTGTATCAGACTGAAATTTAGAAAGCTCTTTAAGTACAGGCGGTAATTCGACCAGTGCAGACTCAATAGATGACTGTTCAATAAACTCAGCAATTGCGCTGATAGCTTTTGGGAATAGTTGGGATTTTTCGGCTTGAGTTAATGCTGTTAGTAGCTGATTAAAAGTGGCGGTAACTGAGGTTAAAGATTGCTGATATTGGTCAAGTGACTGGTTCAATGATGGTAATGCTTCAGCTAAAACTGACTCAACAGATGAAGAGTCAATAAACTCAGCGATTGCGTTGATACCATTCTGTGATAGTCGCTCTTTTTCTACTTGATTGCTTACTGCTGTTAGGTCGTTTAAAATGGCGGTAACTTCAGCTAAAGACTGTTGATATTGCTCAAGTGACTGGCTGACTGATGGTAATATTTCAGCTAGAACTGACTCAACAGATGAAGAGTCGATAAAATCAACTATTACGTTGATAGCTTTCTGGGATACCGGGGATTTTCCTCCTTGATTTATTGCTGATAGTAGTTGATTAAACGTCGCGTTAGCTTCAGCTAAAGATTGCTGATATTGGTCAAGTGACTGGTTCACCGATGGTAATGCTTCAGCTAGAACTGACTCAACAGATGACGAGTCAATAAACTCAGCGATTGCGTTGATAGCTTTCTGTGATAACTGACGATTTTCTGATTGTGCTACTAATGGTAAGGCAACGCTGTCATGCTGATATAGCTCTGATAATATCGGGTAAATCTGGGGATTAATTTCTGCTATATCTAGAGAATTAATAGCAGATATAGTAGATATTATATGCTGATTATTAGGTTGATTATTTACAGATTCTAAGAAATTGTTTAAGCGTTTAACCTCGTTATCGTCCCTTTGAGGGTCGTAACTTATCCCTAATTCTGTCTGTAGTTTGGCGAAAGAACACTTATATTTATTGAGATTACCTCCCTATTTCCAGAGTAGTCGGGGCGAACCATCTTCATTAACTGAACCTATATCAATCCCAAACTTGATACCCCTTACCTCGCCGTGACTGTAATAACTTACGACAGCTTTGACTTGATGCTCTGACCATAATCGCTCAATGAACTCTGGCATTGTGGGTTTATCTAGCGCCACTCGCTCAATCGCTTGCCTCATTATTTCTTCACCTGGAAGCCCCATACTATCGACCCGTTCTAGTTGGTTGCGAGTCATAGCTTTACGTTTACTCTCCCAACTACTCTGTACTGGAGTGAGATTAAACTCTCGTTCTAACAGTCGCGCTGAGTGTTCCGAATGGGCGTAATTATTCCAAGTACGAATGGAAAGACCATCTAAATTATTTACCCTGGATGCCACGATATGGGTATGGTCGTGTTCTTTGTCAGAATGTCGGGCTATAAAGAAGTCATAAGCAGGTAATTCTGTCTCTACAAATTCATCAACTAGCTGGTTTAGCTTGGTGTCAGATATTCTTTTATCTGCTTGTTTTACTTGAGCTTCTTCTCCTTTTAGCCGCGATAAAACGATAACCGAGGCGAAATGGCGTTGCGAAATATTAGCTAATTCGTCATCAGTTAAAGCCCTATCAGTTTTCGGCACACTCAGCATGAGGTGATAACATGGGTCTTTTAATTGGGGGTTGAGGTGGGCTGACAGGGTGAACTGCTCTACTAATTTATCGGTGGTTTTTCCGTACATATTCCCGCCAATAATCTTGGCTTTCTCTTTTTCTAGTACGTATTTAGTAGTGCCACGAAATGATTTATTGGCTTTTATTTTTGTAATCATTCCACTAATCCTCCTCTGGTACTACCTGATATAAGCTGATGTGAGTTTGTTCTAATAGGGCAGTTAATTCTTTTAGAGTTTGCAAATATTCTTTAACTTCAGTGGTTAGAGGTTGACTACCAATTTTTACTGCTTCGTTGATGGCTCTGGTTTGTTGGTTGAGATTGTTCCCAATTTTTTTTAGTTCGTAGATAGCTTGTCTGTTTACTTCAGGTATAGTCAGCTTTGGTTGGGGTAAAGCGTAATCAAATAATCTTGCTCTAATATAATCACTTTGTACCACCCCGTTGCAGCGTTGTTCTAGCCTTGTTTTCTCGGCATAGCTCACCCTAAACGTGATAGTTATCTCTCGCTTCTCATCCGGTTCTACTACCCGATTAATTAGAGTTTGGGCTAGTTGATTACTTAGATTAGTGCGAGGGTCTATTTGCATAAGTGTTAGGCGTTTGATTATTGAATTTTTATTCTTTTTCCAGGTTATTCACTGTAGCTGCTATGGCACGCAGTGCCGAGCAGGTAGGCGAATAACCTGGAACTTTTGGACTATTTTACCCCTGAAAAAGACTTGTTTAATGGGGGTTTGGGGGACACCCCCAACAAGCAATCACGCCTCTTTTACCGCAGGTAAAAGCAGCGCGTAGCGCGTTACGGCGTATTGCTTGCCATGCCCCTACGCGAGAACTAGGGCAACCCAATCTCCGGGGCACAGCGTGGATCTAGCAACAACGCCACAGTGCGTAATCTGGGGCAATTATTAGATGTGCCTCTATGCGATGACTGGTAAGGAGCCAGCACCTATTTTCTTGTTTTTGATATTTTTTAGCCTAATCTAAAAGGGCAGATGTGTAGCTGTTTTTTGTTTCTATTCGTCACATCTACACAAGAATCTTAAAGTTCTTTTGTACTATTTTTCTTTACAATTGAATAATTTGTTACTACTACTGCTGACTATGCCTCGCAAACCTAAAGCTGTTCCTTTATCTAAACTAGACGACATTCAAGCCAGCCTTAAACAAAAAGCTGCCACTCCCAAAACTATCAGTCTTGAGGAGTTGGTCAAGAGTTTGGCTAAACCTATTCAGGATATGTTGGATGCTGGTTACGATTATTCGGATGTGGCTGAGGTTTTTAAAGGGCATGGTGTTGAACTAGCTGCTAGTGGTATTAAGAGTTTTCATAAACGGGCTTTGGCAACTGATACTGATACATCTGGTGATACTTCTGGAGTTTCATCTGAAGAATCAAGTTCTGAATCATCCTCTGAATTATCTTCTCCTTCAATTTCACAAGAAACTATAACTGGTGATGGTATTTCAGCAGTTGATTCAGATGGCTTATCTAATTCATTGTCAGAACCAAGTGAACAATCTTCTGATTCTACAAATAAAACCACTAAAGGAAAAAGAGCAGCAGCTAAGACTCATGGACAGTTTAATGTCACTGACAGGAGTGATTTATGAAACGCATTGTCATGATTTTAGGTGGTAAAGGTGGTACTGGTAAGACTGCTTTTACTCGATTGCTACTGGATGTTATGCACTCTTTGGGGATTAATTATCTCGCTTATGATGCTGATACGGAGAATCCAGAACTCTATGAGTATTATCAAAGCTTTGGTTCTGGTGTTCGACTGTTAAACTTTATCGAAGTCACGGAAGCGAAGCGGTTTTTTACAGAAATTAAAGCCACTACTCCTGATGTGGTTGTGGTGGATATGCCGGGAGCTAGTGGTAATAAAACTAGGGAGATTATTAGCAAGTTTGGTCTGTTTAAGATTGCTGGCGATTTGGGTTATCGCGTAACTCTGGTGACGGTTTTTAATTTGGGTTATTCGGTGATTACCAGTCTAAAAGCTATGGTGGAGTTCTGCGGTAATCAGGCTGATTATGTGGTGGTAAAGAATCTCTGTTGGGATAAGGGTTTAGGTTTTCTGCGGTGGGAAAGTAGTAAGACTCGCACTGTTATTGAGGAGTTACAGGGCGTTGAAATTGAGATGCCTGAGTTGGAGTATTCGACTTTTGATATTTTGATTGAGAAGGGTCTGCCTTACTCGGCGGCGACGGAGGAGAATGGTTTTCCTTTTGGTGATTATTTATTGGTGAGTGGGTTTTTGGATCTGGCTAAACCGGAATTATCCAAGGCTGGGGTTTATTTAGGGTTGACTCAACCAGAAAGTAAGCCGGCTATTTCATCTGGTGCTAAAACTGCGACTCAGGCGAAAGTCAGTGTGCCTACTTCTCGTCGGGGTCAAAAGAAAACTAATGAATCGTAGCCGTAATGAGCTTAGGCATTGATGAAAAAAGTTATAGGTTTGGGCTGGGTGTAAAAATTAGGGTATAGGATAAGAGTTTTGATTACACTCAAGCCTCACGCTTATGTCAAAAGTAATCTGGGTGTGTAACTGATGAATAATGACAACGGCAATGGCAAAAGTAATAATTCCTCTGCCTCAAATATTACCTCAACAGAATTAACAGAATTAGGCGAGGTGAAAACCGCACTGGGCAGATTATATAAAGAGTTTGAAAGTTTTAGGCAATCACAAAAAACTGAACGTGAACGCGATAGGGCAGAGTTACAAGCATGGGCGCAAACGAATCTAATTCAGAACCAACTCCTCAGCAAAGCGATGATAACTATCGAGATGCTGACGGAACAATTGAAGACTCAGAATCTCTCCTCGAACGAGTTAGAGAAGAACAACGCCGATTTGATGCAGCAATTAACTCTCTTCATGACGCAGTTACAGAATACTCCCAAATCGTCGCCCACAATCGAGAACTTAGAGTTCAAAGGGCTAAAGAGCGAAGTCTCCACGCTCAAGTCGAATTGGAGCGACCTAGTGAGCCACACCAATCGGTTGACGGAGAGCATTCGAGAGTTGAAGAACACCCCTCGCCCCCAACCCATCACCATCGAAAAAGAGGTTTATCGCGCTGAAGGGGTGAGTAAATATTTCTGGGTTGGACTGTTTACCGCTTTATCTACTTTGTCGATTTTCTTTATTTGGAATCAGTTTATTCCGATGAAAATCTCTGACGATGTAGAGACTTATCTCCAAGCTATTTGGGAGCGGACTGGTTGGACTAATACCAAATTAGAACGGGTTGAACGCCGTCTTGGTACTGACCGTAATCGTAGAAGATAAGTTAACTTATCTGCTCCCTTGATTGCAGACAATAAGATATTTATCAAGGGAGTTATCTATATAAATATATAAATATATTAGGAATATATTTTTACCCATAGCCTGAACATTCAGTTCCACAACTGGGGACTGATTTTAGCTGCTAACCAACTATGTGCTGTGTTATTGATGAGGAATTTCAAGTTGATTTCACGTCCCATCTACTGGGATTAGGTCAACTGATTGTAGGTTGCAGATTGGAGATTGGAGATTGACCCCATAACTAAAGTTAGGGGCTTGATTTTTCAATCTGCAATCTTAAATCTTCTATCTCCAATCTTCTCGGTCAGATATAGGTAGAAAAACCACAGTCTTATCAGTCAAACTATTGCACCTAGCTCTAGAGTCTAGAGTCAAGCTCTGTACTAGGAATTGGGTGTCAGTTCCTCCCACTGTCACTACACATCCAATTAATTGTTCTGCAAGAGATTTGGGCTGGTGTGGTGTTGGATCTCCTAGCTGATTTTTAGTATTAAAAGGCATACCAGATCCAGAAACATCTCCAGTATCAGCAAGTCTTTCGCGTCGTGTGGCACGTCGATGTAAAGTAGACATCAGGCTATGCCAAACCTCATTATCCAGTCGGTAGACCTTAATTTTTTGCTTCTCAAAACCCGGCTCAAATCTTGACCAACGAAATGCCATTTTGATGCCTAACTGGGATAGCAGCTGATGTACAACCTGCGTATCACTCATTTTGTCGCTGATGGTGCGGTTGAGATGCAGGTTAATTTCTGGGGCATATTGCCGAATTTTATCGGCGTATGGTTTAAGGTCAGCTTTCGTCCATTCTTTATTGGGGTCTAAAAAATCGTTTAACCCTAATGCTTCTCGAATCTGTCGCCGTAGTGCTGTACCGGAAATATCCCAAGGGCAAACACCTTGATTCCAACTAGCTTGTTTTTCTAATGATTTGGCTGTTCTATCCAGGGCTAAATCAGGGTTTAATTGCGCCTCTAAGTTCAGTAATTCTCCCCGGCGTTGGCCGTTTTTATCCCAAAGCACATCGTCTATGGTTAGCTCGTCTAAACAGTAAAAGTCTTTGAGATAGAATTTGGTTACTGCTAGTGCGTCTTCTGGTGAAACGCTCTCTTGGGATTCCAAAAGTGCCACTTCTGCATAAGTTAAATCGGCGGCGGTTACTATCGCTTGTGCTTCAGTTATTTGAATTTCTTCTTTGGCTGACTTTAACAACACGTTGACTGATAACTGGGATTGTTGGCAATCAATTTTGATATGATGTCCTTCGTGTTTGAGGCGAATTAATAGTGCATCCCTCAGATTCATCATGGAATAATTCTGCTCGGCACTAATCCGGGCATAGAGATTAACATGGGGGTTATCTTGCCAGTTGTAATTAGCAATTTCTTCAACCATGTCAGGTCTGAGGTTGGAGCGAATTAAGCTAACGGTGGCATCGGTTCTTTGTTGTAATTGGTTTTTAATTTCGAGATAATTGCTGGAACGGGAAACTTTACAGTAATTTGTACCACGTTCGTTACACCAAACCACACGCTCTACATTGTCTCTTACCCGAATTAAGGATTGGGACATATCCGCGTCAGTAGATGATGCGCCGGTGAAAATTCCATAGACTTTAGCGATAAAATCTTTGAGTTCAATGCTGACTCCCGTGGCCATGGTGGGAGTGCAAATAATTACGTCATATAATCCTTGAGCAATTACAGGGTCGGGTGTTTTCATGAACTGTTTTTCTACGGTATTGCCACTCGTTTCTGAATTAATTAATAAAATGCGGATTCCTGGAATGGCTTTTTGCAGCAGTCGTGCTGTGGTCTTGCTGGTGGCTTTACTATCGGTGGTGACATACAGTGTTTTACCCGGCTGTAGTTGACGGGCATCGGCAATTAAATTGTTAATAATTGCTGATTTATCTTTGGCTTGAATTAAGGTGACATGGTAGGGTTCGGGTTGGTAGTCGTTGCGAATTAAGAAAATGGGGGTGTCATCTCCCCGCAGTTCTTTAATGTAATCTAGGGTCTGGTTGTTTAAATCAGCGTCAGCCACAATTATGCGACGGGAGACTTTAATTAATTCCGCAAATCTGGCTAGTAATGCGGGGCGTTTGCCATTGCGATCGCATGTGCTAGAGGTGAGTAAGTGACGAACTATCTGGACAATTTCATCAATGATTAAGTCACAACCGGCGAATTTTTGGGGGTCAATGGCTAACAGGGAATCAACACAGAAACCGATTCTTAGGGTGTAAGCTGCGCCTTTGATAAAATTGCCGTTAAATTTATCTAAATCACCACGGTAATCTAAGTTAGCCCTGGCACATAAATTTTGTGACAGTGCAATTCTGTGACTGGCGGCTAAGACTTTGGGAGATTTAGCTGTGGTTTTGGCGATAAATTTAGTTTTACCAGTCCCCTTGTTGGAGTCGATGCCAATAATTCCCTGTTGGGGTAAGTCTTTAATTTCTAGGGTGGATAGGTCAGCTGTGGTCAGTTGTAAGGCGGGTTCGTAGGTTAAGCGATTTTCTAAGCGTTGCCACAGTTGCCAGTGTGCTAGGGGTAGGGCTTGATTTAAGGCTGTTTCCCAGGCTGTAATCCCGGAGTTGACGATTAAATCATCCACGCCTTTACACAGCCCTTTTTGACCGTTCCAGATAGCGATATTAACCCGGCTGCCTGCTTTCATCAGTAAGCGGCTAAAGCGGTATGTGGCGGCGTTAACTCGTTTTTGGGTGGCTGGGTTGGTGTCCTGGTCAAAGGCTAGGGTCAGGTGTCTATCTTTAACAGCAAATCGGGCTATGTCTGGGATGAGGTGGGGTGAGATGGGGTTGCCTAGTGAGTCTTTGCTGCGGTAGCCGCCGTTAATGCCGTAAAGGGCAATGGCGACGTATCCTTGGGATAACAGGCATAGGGATTTTTTACCACCTTCTGTAATCATGATGGGGATTTCTGGGTGCAGTTCTAGCCACTGCCAGAAACTTTCCCCTGCTGGTGGCACTTGTACGTTGTAGCGTTGGGCAATTAAGCGTCTAGTTTCTCGGTTAATGGTGGGGAGATAGGCGCGTGAGCCGTTGCCGATTGGGGTTTCGTATTTTTGAATCTTGCCTTTGTTTGGGTCAGTCCTGGGGGTGCTGAGTTTGGCTTGCCAAGGGCTGCCGTTTTCGTTATGCAGTAATGCGGCGTGCAGTGTGGGTTTGGCCTGATGCCCAAATCGGGTATATTTCCAGTTGAGGGCATCGTGTATTGGGGTGGCGACATCCCCGCCTGCACCAATTTCTAAGTCGGAGATGATGCGGATGTTTTCTGTGTAGAGTGAAGGGGCGATCGCCGAGCCTGCAATAAATTCTTTCTCTATTCGGCTGGTAAACTGCTCGATGCTCTCGACTGGCAATAAGTTTTGAGCAGATGGTAGAACACTTGATAGATTTTTCAATTTCTTTTTCCAAGCTGGGTTTACATTGCCCTCGCTCAGAAAAGACTGTTGTTAAACTTCTATCTACAGAACAGTCGGCGTAACTTGTGCGGTAGATGGTTAAGAATCAAGTAGTTTCCCTAAAGTTTTCATGCCTATTTTTTTCTTCTCATCTGTTGGAAATAAATTGATAGACACTTATAATCAAAGAAAGTCTCCACTTGATTCTTCTCCAGTGGGGTTTTTACACTCTGTCTTTTCTGGCGGGGTGGACGCGTGGTAGGTGTTGCAAGCACCGAATCCACAAATTGCAAGTGAAATCAAATGAATAATTTGAGTCAAAGTCTGTGAGTTCGTACCTCGCAGACTTCTTGGCATTTATTGGCTCAAATTTCAGTGATTAAAGTTAGAAATAAGTGATTAAAAGGCATAAATAGAGGTTATTCAAGTTATTCGGTTGGGACTAAAAAGTTGTCTGGGAGTCAGCATACCATTGAGTAACACTAGGCACATATTGCAGTCTGGTTAACAACTGCCACTAACGAATCTTTTTTATTTGTAACTGGATCAAACCTCCCCTGTTGTTGCTCTACATGATTTGATTGATTCTCCTTTCTCATGCTGTTTCTCTTTCATTACCTCCTTTTTCTTTCTTTTTTGACGCAATAGCTTTTTTCAGAAGTATTTTTGCTAGTTGAGGAGGAGTCATAAATTCTTCTTTTGCCCATTCTTGTAAATATGAATACTCATCCTCCTCAATACGAATGGTTAATTGTGGCTTTTTTGAAGGCATAGTCAAATTAAAATACCATGCCTAATTATTCACCCTTTGAGTCTTATTTTCCAATGGTGAATCAAAATATTGACAGGTGAATCACCTGTGGTCTAACATAACAGATAAGACAGGAAAACAGCAAGCACCGCCACTCGTGAGGGGCTAGATTAAAGTGTATTTTGTCAATGAGCTAAAATACTTAAACTTATCTAAATAAAAATGATAATCATGTGGTGGGGAGGGGGAGGAGGCGAGCGACGCTCGCCTCCTCCCCCCTCTTTTCGATTATCATTATCATTAAAATTTTTAGCAGATAAAATATGGAACGAAAAAGCATTGTAACAACACAATAACTTGGGAAGAAT
>NZ_JACJQL010000082.1 GCF_014696625.1 Nostoc parmelioides FACHB-3921 | reverse complement strand
ACAACGTCAATTAACTCCCACTGGTCGTGCAAAACTTCGAGAACGCGTTGCTGTTGAGCATTCTTTATCTCATATTGGTCGCTGGCAAACAGATAAAGCTCGTTACGTTGGTTCTCGCAAAAATCTCTTTGATCTTCGCCGTACCGCCGTTGTTCACAATCTTCATGTCCTTGCAAAACTTTTTACACGTGCTACTGAGCAGTCTCCTACTTCATCCTGATTACTGAATCGGTGTTCTAGGATGAGTTGCCCTTGGGTTAGTAGAACATGAGTTTGATGGGATTGGGGTACACCTTGACGGGCGGCTGGTGTTTCGGGATGGCGATCGCGCTCAATAACTGTTACTTGGTCAAAATGTTTGGTTAATACCTGTGCTGCTACCAAACCAGCAATACCACTACCAATGACAATGGCGCGAGTCCCACTGTCTTCAAAATTTAGCTGATCGGTATCAATATCTATTTCTGATACAGCCATAAAACAAATTTTAAAAAGATTACAGTCGTATTTCTCGGTGTTTCCTTCTATGGTTACATATTTGTGGGATGGTGTTTCTGCTTGTGTTAGGTGCTGAGGATAACTATCTTTGAAGGTTCTTATTTTGATTTAGTCACGCCCAATTTCTTTTAAAGCTTGGAGTAATTGTATAATCTCTTCCACAGAATTGTAGTGTACCAACCCCAGGCGCAATAAACCGCCATCACTTTCCACACCTAGTTTCTCAGTCAGATTCAAGGCATAAAAGTTACCATGCCAGGAAAAAATACCGCGATCGCCTAATGCTCTCGCAATGCTTTCTGGGCTTTTACTCTGGAGTCGAATTGCTACCGTTGGTGTCCGCCAAGCAAAGCGTTGTGGATCTGTGATGCCATAGATAGTTAAGCCAGGAATTTCTAGCAAGCCGGAAATTAGCTTATGGCTCAATTCTCTTTCGTATTGCTGAATGGCTGACATCGCTGCAACTATTGCCGCCCGACGGCTGTGATAAGCTGAGGCAATTTCATGTGATGGCTGTTCTGCTGATGTTAAAAACCGAGGACAGTGGAAGTGTTCCAAACCTTCCTTATCAGCCTCAATCAACGCTGAAACTAACTCTTGATCAATAGTCGGGGAGACATGACAACCTAATTTTGCCAAATAGTTAATAGCCGCCACTACACCCGCTAATCCTTCATAATTCAGGGTTCCGGTTTCCCAACGGGATGGGACTTCATTGGATGCTGGTTTGACTTTATAAGGTTGCAGATTTGCAAGATGTTCCCGCTTACCATACAAAATGCCAACATGGGGGGCAAAGAATTTGTATGCAGAACAGGCGAGAAAATCACACCCCAAAGCATGAACATTAATCGGCCCATGAGGAGCATAATGGACTGCATCGACAAATACCAAAGCGCCTACAGCATGGGCTAGTTTGACAATGGCGGTGATATCGTTAATTGTCCCCACGGCGTTGGAAGCATAAGTGACGGCTACTAACTTGGTGCGGGAATTGATTTGTTGCTCCAAATCATTGATATCTAAGGTGCAATCATCAAGTTTGACATCGACATAACGAATAACTGCGCCCTGTTCTGCCAATGCTTCCCAAGAGGAAACATTAGCCGAATGGTCAAGCCGTGTCACAATAATTTCATCACCTGGTTGCAGCGTCCGTCCAATAGCGCGACTCAAGGTAAAGGTGAGCGTCGTCATATTAGCGCCGAAAACCACCTCATCACTGTGACAACCTAAAAAATCAGCGATCGCCGTCCTAGCTGCAATAATTAAAGCATCCGTCCGCGCACTAGTAGCAAAAGCGCCGTGAGCATTAGCATTTGACCTAACTAAATAGTCACTGATAGCATCTAAAACAGACCCAGGTACTTGTGTACCACCGGGGCCATCAAAAAATATAGCTGGTTGTCCGTTAATTTTTTGTGTAAGCGCCGGAAACTGTCCACGTATCCATTTCAAGTCTAAAGCTTCCATGTCAGACTCCTTAGTTAATGGTGTTGACATACACCTTAGCTTAGTTATGGGGGTGTGGGGGTGTGGGGGTGTAAGGGTATAGGGGTGTAGGGGAAGTATCTAATGACAACTGACAACTGACAAATTTCAAAAAGGATATTTATGTCTTCTCTGTCCCAAGCTGTGTCTATTCATGATGTCCGTCAATTGGGTATTAACCTGAATCATTGGTATGTAGTTGCACGTAGTCAGGAAGTCACAAGTCAACCTTTGGGAGTGACACTTTGGCATCAGGCGATCGCACTTTATCGAGATAGCGAAGGACAAATACACGCCCTAGAAGACCGTTGCCCACATCGCCAAGTTAAACTTAGTCACGGTCAAGTTATCGGTAATGAATTGGAATGTGCTTATCATGGTTGGCGCTTGAATCATCATGGTGAATGTGCAGCCGTGCCATACTTAGCAGAGAATCAGAAACTACCAAACTGCAAAATTCGCTCTTACCCAGTCAAAGAACAAGACGGTTTTATTTGGTTATTTCCCGGTGATGGACAACCATCTGTAGAGCCTCTGGGCTTGCCGGAGTGGGATCATTTAAATTACATTGCTAGCGTTGCCATTATTAACTGTCAGGCGCATTATTCTTATTTAATTGAAAACCTGATGGATATGTATCACGGACATTTACATCAGGATTTACAAGCTTGGGCGCAAGCAGAATTACAAGATATTGAGGAAAATGATCAACGTGTAGATGCTCATTATCAAGCCCAAAGCTATTACAAAATAGATAAAATCTGGTCTATCTCCCAATTATTTTTCCCAGCTTTGCGCCGCTTACATCCTGAACCCTTGGACGTAAGTTACATTTATCCCCACTGGATGTCTACATTGGGTAAAGATTTTAAAATTTACTGTTTATTGTGTCCGATAAATGAGACACAAACAAAAGCTTATTTAATTCATTTCACATCTTTAAACGCTTTTTGGCGCTTGCATAAATTACCTGTACGGTTTCGCCGCTTTGTCAAAGATAGTTTGTTTGGTGCAGCCCAAAAATTCCTCGATGGTTTGGTGATTAAAGATGTACAGATGATTGAAGAAGAACAGCAAGCTTATTTACAGAATCCCCAAAGACGCAATTATGAGTTAAATCGGGCTTTAGTCAGCGTGCAAAGGCTGATGAAAAATCAAGCAGAGAAATTGAGGTGAGGTTTCAAGCAGGGATCTATAACGATCGCACACAATAGAAAATAAAACCCAGATGAACCAGGTAGACTACCTCCGTATTAGCTTAATAGATCGCTGCAATTTTCGTTGTCAGTACTGTATGCCAGAGGGGTCAGAGCTAGACTATATCCTCAAGCAACAATTATTGACTGATGAGGAATTGCTCACTTTAGTTCAAGAAGTATTTATTCCTGTTGGTTTTAGACAATTTCGGTTAACGGGGGGAGAACCTTTATTACGCCCTCGCGTTGTGGATTTGGTGGGGGCGATCGCATCTTTACCCCAAACCCAAGACCTCTCCATGACAACCAACGGCTTTTTACTCGCCCCCATCGCCCAAAATCTTTACGACGCTGGTTTACGGCGCATCAATATCAGCTTAGATTCCCTTGATCCCCATATCTTTGACCAAATTATCGGCAGTCATGGACGTTCTCGCTGGCAACAAGTTTGGGATGGTATTCAAGCAGCTTATCGTGTAGGCTTCGATCCATTGAAATTAAATGTAGTGGTAATTCCTGGTGTCAACGACCACGAAATTCTCGATTTAGCGGCTTTAACGATTGATAAACAATGGCACGTCCGGTTTATTGAATTTATGCCCATTGGTAACGGAGAATTATTTGGCGATCGCGGTTGGGTATCTTCCGCCGAATTACGCCAGCAAATCCGCGATCGCTGGGGCTTGACAGAAGCTCAAGTTCGTGGTTGCGGCCCGGCGGATGTCTTCCAAATCCCTAAAGCCAAAGGCACACTAGGATTTATCAGCCAGATGTCAGAGTGTTTTTGCGATCGTTGTAACCGGATGCGTCTAAGTGCCGATGGCTGGCTACGTCCTTGCTTATTAAACGAAACTGGTCAACTTGACTTAAAAACATCTCTACGCTCTGGTGTGAGTACCCACCAGTTACGAGAACAGGTGAGACATTTATTAGCAATCAAGCCAGAAATTAACTATAAAGGGCGTGACTCCGGGACTACAGGAGTTTACAGCCGCACAATGTCACAAATCGGAGGGTAAGCAGAGATAATTTGATTAAACAGGAGAGATGATCATGGTCAACAGCCTTAAAGAACTAATTGATGAGCCAGAGTTAGGTCATAATGACGACCCAGAGGAAAGGTTTATCAGCAGTGGGGTGAGTTGGGAAAACTATGAATCGCTACTAGCCAAACTAGAAAACAACTCTCATTACCGTGTTACTTACTTAGATGAAATATTAGAGATAGTGTCGCCATCAATCAGACATGAAAAAATCAAAACGAATTTAGGGATGCTGTTAGAGCGTTTCTTTTACAGCAAGCGCATTCGTTTTGTACCTTTGGGAAGTTCTACTTTTAAAAACAAAGCCAAAAAAGCAGGTGCAGAACCAGATGAGTGTTACTGCATAGGTGAAGAAAAAAAAGTACCGGACTTAGCTATAGAGGTAGTTGTTACTAGTGGCAGTATCAATAAACTAGAAATTTACCGCAGACTGGGAGTTACAGAAGTCTGGTTTTGGGAGAAAAACCAGTTTAAGTTGTACCATCTACGGAACAATTCCGACAACGAGGAAGCCACTGTTTACCCTGAAACTTATGGGTATGAACTGATAGTCACCAGTGAAATTCTGCCAGAATTAGACATTTCTTTATTAGAGCAATGCCTTTTAATATCAGATTCAATTCAAGCGGTTGATGAATTTGAACAGGGTTTGAAAGCAGCCGAAGAACGAAACAAATAAACTTTTTAAGTGATAAGTTCCGCATTATAATTTCTGCACCTACACCCCTAATTTCTTCAAGCAATACTGCCTCGCTTCCTCGCTTCTTTATAAGAAGTCCCAACATTTTTTAAGCCAGCTTTAATCATTTGTTTTTCCAGTAGGGCAAAGAAACGGGTTTTATCACCACCCCTGACTACTGCTTGATTATGTGCTTCGGCGATCGCCACTGGATAACCATATCCTTTCTGCACCTGTGCCAACATCAATCCCAAAGCTTGGTCAAACATCTCCGTATCTTTAGCTACCCATGCAGGCACTTCTATCCGCGCAATTTCTGTACCAACATGGACGTAGCAAAAGTATATAGCTTGGTCTTCATAAAGGTCTAAAATCCGGGCATTACTCCGCCACAGCGGCCCCCGTTGTCCTGGCTGGAGTTGAGTTGTCCACAATGCTGTATCCCGCAAAGGGTCAAACACTTTGCATGGGACTTTTTCTAGTTGATTCGGGCAGTAACTAGCACAATCGGGTACAGGATGAGGACACGCCATCAAACGTAAAAAATTCACCGCTTCCACATTTCGAGAAGCACTTACATAACCCATCAAAGGAATTTTAGCAGCACGCATTTGCTGCCAAGCTTCCAATATAGGGGGTAAAATACAGTTACGTGCATCTACGGGTAACTGTTCCAAAAACCAGTAAATTAAAGAACCATCCACCATTGCCAGAGTCGGGGGAGATGAAGAAGCCCCCGTATCATGGACACTACAAGCCAACTCAGCTAAAACGATCGCCTCGCTAGCAGTGCGCCGAAAACTCATCCATTCCTCAGTTCTAATTCCCCACTGACGGGACGCATATAAATCTTCTGGACGGTAAAACACCTCTGGCAAACTGTCCAATATAGGGTAGCGATTTTGTCCGTAGTGTAAAACTACCCTACCGATATTCAACAGATAACAATAAGCAATTTCGTGATGACTGGGGGCAATTTGCGAACCATCAGTAGCAATGACAGAATGCACCTTGGGGGGAGTGGGAATATCTAAGCAGGAGTTGAGCGGCTCCAGGGGTGTAGCATTAGCAAAGAGAATGCGATCGCGCCATTTTTCCTGACGTTCTACTAAATCTTGTTGACAATCAAAAGCCTTCCTCAGATTTTGCTGCGCCAATTCTAAACGCTGGCGACTAGCCACAGCCTCCAGAGATAGATGCTGACTTAAACCCTGCATTTGTCGCGCTAATTTCGTCAGATCAAGCATATTTTGGTCAGTTGTCAGTTGTCATTAGTCATTAGTCATTAGTCAATGGTCAACAGTCCATAGTCCTTACTCATTACTCATTACTCATTACTCATTACTCATTAGTTTTCCCCTACACCCCTATACCCACCCAGGAAAATCTTTAGCAAACTGAGACAGGGATAATAATTGGATTCGCGGATCGCTTTGGGCAGCTTTTCTCTCTGATTGGGTATTATAGCCCCAGTCTGCCAAGAAAAGCTTGACATCTTTAAGGTCTGACTGCTGTTGAACGAGCTGTAATGTTTTGATTCTGTCTTCTACAAACCATAAACTCACAGATTTATGATCTGCTGCTTGAATTAATTCACGGAGAATTTCATACTTAGGGCGCTTGACTTCTTTACCAAAAATTGCATCTCGTGGTAAATCTACACCTTCCTGATGCAACAACTGCTCTACAAAGCGTCCTTCTTTGGTAGTCACAATATATAGCTTGACTTCACTGGCAACAGTGATTTTAAGTTTTTCAATTACACCCTGATAAAATCTATGCAGACTCAGCCAACCGTCTAAATCATTAGCAATCCACTCATCACGCAAGCCATCTAATTTCGTGGCAATTTCTTTTGCTTGTAGCTTGTCATCTAACAAAATCTTGGGAGTAATGCTTGTCCATTCCTGAAGAATTTGGTCATCAGAATTGCCATCTACCAATGCCTTAATTAAAACAGGCATTTCCCAACCTGTTTCGATTACAGGACGGAGTCGATAGAATCTCAAAGCCAAATCATCTGGTGGTGTGTCGTCAGCCGGCGACCAAATTTGACAGTAGGTACGCCAAGCTACTTCAAAGTATTCGATTAGTCCGTCGCAAATTACCCCATCAAAATCCAGGGCTAAAATTGTAGGATTACTTGCGGTCATTTTTCCGAAAATAAATACTGCTTTTGCCAGCTTAACTGATTCAGTATTAGTTTTCTGTAATCACAGAAGCGATCGGCTTTAGGGGTATAAGGGTTTAGGGGTGTAAGGGTTTAGGGGTGTAAGGGTTTAGGGGTGTAAGGGTTATGAGGGAGGGATCTTTATAGCGATCGCCGTATAGGTGTTTAACACCCTTACACCCTCCCATAACTAAGAGTCCTGTTGCATAAGCCATAAATGTTTTTTCTACCCCCACACCCCTACACCCTTAAACCCCTACACCCCCAAAAGATTGAGTTTCCCACCTTAGCACTGTTGTAAAATAGACAATAGATGGATTCGGGGGGCCAGTAAACTGGTCGAAACGCCTATAGAAACTATTTTCGGTAATCTTCAGGGTTTAAAGTCCAGTCAGCTGAAACAACTACAGCGACTGTACCACCAGCGCATACCAGGCGATCGCATCACTACGCCTGAGTTTTCCCAGCGTCTGGCAGCAATTAGCACGGAAATTAACCTACCTGTGTGTGCCTATGTCAACCGTCGCGGACAAGTGATTCGCGTTGGCATAGGCACACCGCGTCAAACGCAAATTCCGCCAATGGAATTGCCGCGTTATGGTGCAGAACGTCTTAGTGGTATTCGTTGCATCGCTACCCATCTCAAGATAGAACCACCCAATGAAGCGGCTCTGACGGCGATGGCAATGCAGCGTTTAGATGCTTTAGTAGTGATAAATATTACCGGGACTGGCTTTACACGGCGCGGTGGAGGAGCTACAGGATACGTTAAGGAAGCGTATTTAGCGCACCTAGTCCCTCAAGATGCCCGTGCTTTGATTCCTAGTGCAGCGATCGCACTATCAAAAAATGGTCAATCTACCAGTTGGACTATATCACCACCTTTGGATCTAGATGCTCTTGGACAGCAAGATTTCATCGATTTGGTGGAAGGGCTAGAGGCAGAGTTCCGTCGGGAGTTCATCGCCGAAGAGGTAGATGCCGATCATGATCGTGTATTGATCGTGGGTGTCATGACCGATAATATGTCACTCCAACAATTCCACGATACCTTGGCAGAATTGGCGCGGTTAGTGGATACAGCTGGTGGAGATGTATTACAGACAGTACAACAAAAGCGATCGCGCATTCATCCTCAAACTGTAATTGGTGAAGGTAAAGTCCAAGAAGTTGCCCTCACAGCCCAAACTTTGGGATGTAATCTTGTTGTCTTTGACCGCGACCTCTCACCCTCCCAAGTCCGCAACTTAGAAGCACAAATCGGTATCCGCGTCGTTGACCGCACCGAAGTTATCTTAGATATCTTTGCTCAACGCGCCCAATCCCGCGCTGGTAAATTACAAGTCGAACTAGCACAGCTAGAATATATGCTGCCCAGACTCACCGGTAGAGGTCAAGCAATGTCTCGACTAGGGGGCGGTATTGGGACTCGCGGCCCTGGTGAAACCAAACTAGAAACCGAACGGCGCGCTATTCAAAGACGTATTTCTCGACTACAACAAGAAGTTGATCAACTACAAGCCCACCGTTCACGGTTAAGACAACGGCGACAACATCGGGAAGTGCCTTCAGTCGCTCTCGTGGGTTATACCAACGCCGGTAAATCCACCTTATTAAATGCTCTCACTAATGCTGAAGTTTACACAGCCGACCAGTTATTCGCCACCCTTGACCCCACAACGCGCCGCCTAGTCATTCCCCATGCAGAGACTGGAGAACCCCAAGGAATTCTGATTACAGACACAGTAGGGTTTATCCACGAATTACCTGCGTCATTGATGGATGCTTTCCGCGCCACCTTGGAAGAAGTGACAGAAGCCGATGCTTTACTGCACCTAGTAGATTTATCTCATCCTGCATGGTTGAGTCACATTCGCGCAGTTCGGGAAATACTTGCACAAATGCCAGTTACTCCCGGCCCAGCCTTGGTTGCTTTTAACAAAATTGATCAAGTAGATAGCACCACTCTAGCTTTAGCCCAAGAAGAGTTTCCTCTAGCCGTATTTATTTCGGCCAGCCAGCGTTTAGGTTTAGAAACCCTGCGTCTGCGGCTGAGTCTGCTGATTCAATACGCTGTTGACTCTCAGTAAATATCTAGGTCTTTCCATGTGAAAAAGCAGGGGGAAATCTTCTCCCTGCTTCTTAATAAATCTCCTAATTGTAAGTTAACCGATATATTTCATCCCAGCCAGCAAAAATACAGTTTATAACTACATTAAGCATCTACCATCAGTACCAAAGTTATAAAATTAGTTATGAGATCATGTTGAGGACATTATGGCTGCCACAGTAGAAATTTACACTTGGAGAACTTGCCCTTTTTGCATTCGAGCGAAAAATTTGCTTAATAAAAAAGGTGTTGAGTTTGTCGAATACAGTATCGATGGTGATGAAGAAGCAAGGGATAAAATGGCTCAGAGAGCTAATGGCAGACGCTCATTACCACAAATTTTCATCAACGATCGCCATGTGGGTGGTTGTGATGATATCCACGCTCTTGAAAGTCAAGGCCAACTTGATGAGTTATTAGCATCTAGTACTAGCCTCTAGATACCCATGCAACAGGATTACGCTTTTTTCCTCAAGAGTAATTGTCAATCTGTCAGGATATCGGGGGATAATTTATCTGAGAATTTCCTGGCGTTGAGGCAAAAGGCGTGAAACTGGCTTTTATTATAGATCCCATCCATCAGTTAGACCCATGCCATGATACCAGCGTGGCGCTGATGGAAGCAGCGCAAATTTTAGGACATGAAGTTTGGGTAACTCAGGCTAATTGGTTGAGTGTGGTAGACAGCAAAGCTTGGGCTATATTGCAACAGGTAGAACTTGTACCAGTGCAGTTGGTAGATGGACGCTGGGTAGCAGCAAGTCCTTGGTATAAATTAAATGCTCGTTCCCTCAATTCTTTGGAAACGATGGATGCTGTATTCATGCGGACAGATCCGCCCATAAACGATGCCTATCTTTACGCTACCTATGTTCTGGATTACGTTGACCAACGTAAAACTTTGGTAATTAATAATCCCAATGGTATCCGTGGGGCAAATGAAAAAATGTATGCCCTGCAATTTACCAAGGCAATTCCCGAAACCATCGTCAGTGCAGATAAAGATTTTATCCGGCAATTTGTCGAAGCAAAGGGCGCTACTGTTCTCAAACCCTTGGGTAACAAAGCCGGGGAAGGGATTTTATTTTTACAAGCAGGCGATCGCAATTTTAACTCCATCGTCGAACTCAGCACCCAGCAAGGCAGATTACCAGTAATGGTACAAACTTATCTACCAGAAGCCAAAGAAGGAGATAAGCGGATAATTTTACTTAATGGTGAACCCATTGGCGCTCTCAATCGTTTGGCCAGTGGCAGTGATTTTCGTAATAACATGGCCACTGGTGGGACGGTTGCAAAAACCGAAATTACCCCACGAGAACAAGAAATTTGTAGCCACATCGCCGCCAATTTACGCCAAGATGGTTTGATCTTTGTGGGTATTGATGTGATTGGTGGCTATCTTACAGAAGTTAACGTTACTAGCCCAACTGGGATACGAGAAATCGACCGACTAGATGGTACTCGCCTGGCTAATCAAGTAATTCAATGGGTGGAAAAAAACCTACAAATCCAAAATTAAAGACAAGTAATCAAAGGAAAACTACATGAGGAGGACATGAACATTTCTCTTTTCAGTCTCCCTCCTGTATATCACGAACACACACTTGGGCGTAAAAGTCAACAAACTATCGCCCAAGCGTATTCTGTTTTTGAATAGTAGCAATTTATTTGTAACAGCAACAAGATTTACGGGAGGTAAAAAACATACCTCTGAACTTGAAAATTAGCAGTTTTTATACAGCATTTAGCCTGACTAGAGACTACAAACTTTAAATAATCTCAAATCTAAAACCGCTTAATTTTTTGGTGGTCGCCGTCTCTGGAGAAAATCAGGGATATCCAATCCAGATTTCTCCTTTGGTTCGGGAGTAGGTGCGGGGGAATTAGTTGGTGCTGTTTGTGTGGGTGTCCGTCTTGGGGGAGCAGATACAACTCTGGCATTAGCCGCGTTTTGTTGGGGAGCGGCTTGTATTTCCCCGGTAAATCCAGTAGCAATGACGGTAATTCGTACCTCTCCTTGTAACCTATCATCAATCACAGCACCAAAAATAATGTTGGCGTTGGGATCAACTACTTCATAAATTGTTTCTGCGGCAGCATTTACTTCATGTAGAGTGAGGTCACTACCACCAGTGATGTTAAAAACAACGCCTCTAGCACCTTCGATAGAACATTCTAGCAGTGGTGAAGATATAGCGGCGATCGCCGCTTCTCTGGCTCTAGATTTTCCTGAACTCACACCAATACCCATCAATGCTGATCCCGCATCCGCCATAACAGCCCGCACGTCAGCAAAGTCTACATTGACCAAACCGGGAATAGTAATGATGTCAGAAATGCCTTGTACCCCTTGACGTAGTACGTCATCTGCATAACGAAACGCTTCTTGGACTGGTGTTTGTTCTGGAATCACTTCCAATAATTTATTGTTAGGAATAATAATTAAAGTATCAACTCTACTTTTTAGCCCTTCAATTCCTTGTTCTGCCTGACTAGTCCGGCGACGACCTTCAAAAACGAAAGGACGTGTTACCACACCAACCGTAAGCGCGCCCATTTCCTTTGCCACTTCCGCAACAATTGGTGCAGCACCAGTACCAGTACCACCTCCCATCCCAGCAGTGATAAATACTAAATCAGCACCTTCTAAGGCTGTAGCAATTTCATCACGTGATTCTTCAGCCGCTTTTTGACCAATTGCAGGATTACCACCTGCACCTAAACCCCTCGTGAGTTTCTGCCCGATTTGTAAACGACTAGGAGCGCCTGCCAAGGTCAAAGCTTGAGCATCAGTATTAATTGACCAAAACTCTACACCAGAGACATCAGATTCAATCATGCGGTTAACCGCATTACCACCACCACCGCCAACACCAATTACTTTGATATTGGCAACGCGGCCAGGAACAATCTCGCCAATACGGTTATTTTCCACAGAAATCTTCTTGCTGTCGTTATTTTGTCCAAAATTCAGCCCAGAGTGATTGAAAGGGTTGCTTGAGTTCACTGCCAGTGAGAAACCTGGCTGTCCCAACGATTGGGAATTTCTATAGGTAAGCTCTTGGTTATTATCAAGTGTCATTGGATTCGGGAAGGTAGATAAACGACTTTTTTAGGTGTTACACATCTAGGAGTCAACTATTAAGTTTGACAGCACTAAAAATTTGTCCCTATTCTTGATTGTTATCACTACTGCCAACCTTAACAAGATTGTAAGCGTGAAAGTCTGCTATGAAACCAAACACCCACATTCGGACTGGGCTTCGCCTTACCTGGGATGTTGGATGAGCATACCCAGGAGATAGTGTTTGGCTCACCATAGGTGAATGCACAGCTAATTCTAGAGAAGTATACATACATTTACTTAAAATTGATCTGTATAACTTCCACAACTTATTAATATTTTCTCTAAATGGCAATTTTTGCATAGTATACCTTTGGGATGCAGGAGACACAGCTAATACTTCTGTTGATGATTTTGATGAGTTATTCATCTGGTTACTAACTGTGTTTGTCTTCTGAGAAGAAATTTTAAATACTGAAGGCATTTTGTATATTTTGTCATTTATTTGATTTGCAATACTGAGGATTTGAGGTATTTACTCTGGGATAATTAGTTCTAACGGCTAACTCTACGCAATTAAACATACACTTAATAAAAATACAATAAATTACATAACTCATAGTTCTCAGCAGATCACTTCATGCGAGAAATATATGCTATGCGAAGTCTTCACTGCCTTAATAATATAGTTGATAGGTTTCAAAATTGGGGATAATTACAACTCTCACCGCACAATTAGATTTCCATAAGGCATCCCATTTAAATTTTGTTTGTGAAGCCGTTACCATCCCCTACATACACAAGTACCTATAGCTATGCCACACTGCGCCAACAGAAATCAAAGTAGACTCCTATCTGTATTATTTATGCACAAATTTAAAGATAACAAAGGAAGAAAAATTTGACTGATCAATTAATTTGTTACTTTTTGTTACCAAACAGAAACTTAGTAGCGATACTATCTAAGCCTATCAAGCTGACCAGTCGTCAAGTCAATCAGTTTGAATACATACCACAGACTGAACAATCGCTACTAGAAACGTACTACAACGGTGACAGCAAGTGTCCAGAAATTATCTTTGTTCCTAATATCTAAGCTCCTAGAAAACAGCTTTTCACAATTACGATGCAAAGCATGGAGCAAACAATAATATTTTTTTATTAAATAAAATTAATTAACATATAAGGAATTTGTGACACACGGTTATGGAGTTTGATTTTTAGTTGTCTCCTTATTTTGGATCATATGTACTAAAGGTGATTCGGGATTTGTTAAATCAATATAGTTTATCTCCGCAGGATTTAGTTTTGTATTGATGTGACGTAATTGTGCTAGTAAATTAATCTGGTCAGCTAACTGGTCACTTGTAGCACCAAGATGAACTGTTCCCAATTCAGTTTTCAAAATTAAGTTATTTGGGTCTTGGTAATCAATTTCCGTAATTTTTATGGAACTTTGGCTGATATAAGGATATAGTTTACTCCAGTAGGAAGCATATTGCTCTGGTAATCCAATTACTTTGAGGGTAGGAAGTTTGAATTGAGGATTCACTAGTGTATATTTTTCCAGAGGAATCCAAACTCCATTGGCATCAATTAAGCCTGTGTTTACTTGTTTGTTACTAGCACTACTAGATTGTTCTCTTCTTTTTTGAGCCACTGCGACAGGTATTCTTTCTTCGATTTCGATAATTAAACCTGGTGGAAAAAGACGACGGCTGACAGTTGCTTGGGCAATAGTTGGTTGTTTCTGCAAAGACTCAGCGATCGCCGCAGGTTGAATTCTCCATAAAGACTGAGGATAAGATAAAACCAGCAAAGACTTGATCGCTTCTTGCGACAGTAATTGATTGTCAGATTTCATCAATACTTGCTCAGGAGTTTTCAGCACCCATATTGGTTGGAGTGCGACCCAAAGCAACCCACCTGCCAGACTACTAATAGTTATAGTTTGCCAAATAGCTTGAATAATCTTCATCTGACGCTGCCGTCGTAATTTTTTACGGCGTTGAGCTAATTCCTTTTGGCTGACCGACGCTATACCAGGCATCAATACCCCTTTTCGGCTCCAGGTTATTCCTTCACTATGCTTGTGTCTATTGGTTAATTTCAGCAACGCTGCTGGAATTAACGAGCTAGTAAGCTATTCTGCTTTTAAGTTGCATAATCCATCGTGAGGGCTGTTGAGCGTTAACAGTTAACAGTTAACAGTCAACCGTTAACAGCCCTTATTAGTAGTTATGCTTTTTTAACGTGCATTAGCTTAACACTTTACAGCAAGCACATCAGAATCATGGCATAAGTTCCACATATCTTGCCAGAAAAAAGTTATCAAAAACAACAACATACCCTTGTGGTGACTATTCTATCTTTACTGTTTTGCTGTAAGTAGCCATGAAAAAAAAGTAACAGCATTTGTAGTTAATTCAAACAAAATTCAGCAATAGTACTTATACAGAATCACTCATATTAAGAGAGAATTAGTATATAAAAAGACAAAAAGACAAGCATCTACTATTTAGAATGGGAAATACAATCAATTTGTCACGCTTCTACAAAGCATGTAACCCTAGCTACACCTTAAACATGGGTGTGATGCTTGATCGCCAGTACTACATCGATTTTGCTAACGTACGTGGTTGCAAAATTGTAGAAGAACTGCAACGTACTATTAGCCGTATTTCCCCTGATGAACCCACCTGCCAACTATTTACAGGTCATATTGGTTGTGGAAAATCAACGGAATTACAACGCCTCAAGGCAGAGTTAGAAGCAGCAGGATTTCACGTAGTTTATTTCGAGTCTAGTCAAGACCTAGACATGGCAGATATTGACGTTAGTGACATTTTGTTAAGTGTAGCTCGTCAAGTCTGTGTAAGTCTGGAAGCTATTGGTATCAAACTTAAGCCTGGTTACTTTAATAACTTGTTTAAAGAAATAGGAGATTTTTTACAAGCTCCTATTGAGCTTTCTGGTGAAGCGGAGTTTTCTTTAGGAATTGCGAAAATTACCGCCAAAACCAAAGATAGCACTCAACTACGTAATCAACTAAGACAGTATTTGGAGCCTCGCACCAATAACATTTTGCAAGCGATTAATGAAGAAATCTTAGAAAAAGCCGTAGAACAGCTAAAGCGACGAGGTCAAAAAGGGTTAGTAGTAATTGTCGATAATTTAGATCGAGTGGATATGCGTCCTGTTGCCTCTGGACGGACGCAACCAGAATATCTCTTTATTGACCGGGGCGAACAGTTACGTAGGCTCAAATGTCATGTAGTTTATACAATCCCCCTGGCATTAATTTTTTCCAGTGAATATGAAACCCTCAAAAATCGCTTAGGTGGCGGTATTGCACCAAAAGTATTACCAATGGTACTAGTTCGACAACGGGATGGCAGTGATTACGAACCAGGAATGTCACTCCTGCGCCAGTTAGTACTGGCAAGAGCCTTTCCAGAAGTTGCTAGTCAAGAAAGACAACAACTAATTACAGAGTTATTTGAGCAAACAGAAACCTTAGATCGTTTATGTCGTGTTAGTGGTGGTCACATTCGTAACTTATTAGGCCTACTATACAGTTGCCTCCAGCGACAAGATCCACCTTTTTCTAGAGATTGTTTGGAAGCGGTTATTAAGGATTACCGCGATGATTTGCTGTTGGCGATTGATGAATGTCAATGGGAATTGTTGTTTGATGTCATGCAACAACAAAGTGTTAAGGGTGAATCTGACTATCAAAGTTTACTCAGAAGTATGTATTTGTTTGAATACCGCGATCCTATGGGACGTTGGTTTGGTATTAGTCCAGCTTTAGCAGAGACAGAAAAGGTTTTAGCTTGGCGAGAATCAAAGTAAAACCCCTCAAGCCTCAAGTTCCAAATAATCCTCAGTTCCCATTTAAATGAATCGGGAATTGTGCGAGTTTTTGAAATTGAATGCACAAGACTTAAAAAAGTATTGTCTGCTTTTTTAAGTTTTCGTATGTAGTTTTTTATTTCTTATTAATAATTATGACCAACTGTGAACTTAAAACAGCGATCACCAACAATAATGAGCATTCCTTACAAAGGTTAATTCGAGCAATTAATTTATCTAAAGGCGAGTTTTCTCTCATTTTAGTTCGTTGTAATTACAGGCAGTTACGAGAAGAAATGCGGGATAATCTTCGAGATTTAAGTAAAGATATCAACATTAGAGAACTATATGTTCAGTCATCAATCAGTGCTTTACATACTACAATCACATCACAACTATTTCTAGATAATCCCAGTGTTGCTACCGATTGTTTACCATCAGCCTTAATGGTTTTTGGCTTAGAATCAGTTATTGCCCTTGAAGATTTATTAACTGGAATAAATCAATCAAGGGATATTTACGCAGCTAGTTTTCCTTTCCCTTTAATCTTATGGTTGCAAGATGAAGTCGCATCATTACTTTCTCGGTTGGCTCCTGATTTTAAAAGTTGGGCTGCAACCACTATTAAATTTGAAATGCCTCAGGAAGATTTAATTGCTTTAATTACCAAACAGACAGAGTCTCTATTTTCTAAAGTTTTAGAAGTAGGTGCAGAAAAGTTCATTTCTAATGATGCCCTTGATTTAGCACCAAAATCTCAACATCGTCATGAGATTGAATCAGCCCGTAATGATTTACTGCGTTCTTACAATGTCAAATTAGAACCAGGATTAGAGGCTAGTCTGGAGTTTGTTTTAGGTAGAGATAAGTATGCTAATGATCAAATTAATAGTGCCTTAGCCCATTATCAAAGAAGCCTATCTCTATGGCAGCAAGAAGAAAAAAGGGAAAGTCTAGAAAAGAAATATTTAGATCTGAATTATCAACAAAGACTTTGGCAAGCAATCATCTTATTCCATTTAGGTTTATGTTATCACCGGATGGCAGATTTACATCAGAGTGCTAACAGTGGCTATTGGCGGCACGCACTACAGTGGTTTCAGCAATGTTTGGATGTATTGGAAGAAAAGAAGAGACAAGATTTAGTAGCTAAATTTATTTTACCTGCTTGTGAGATGCTTTACCGCTTACAGCTTTGGGAAGAGTTAAAAAAATTAGCTCAAAAGTCTTTATATCTACATAAGAGCTATGGCAATCAGTCCCAAATAGCCCAAGATTATGGCTTTTTATCAGCTGTAGCAGGTGCAAATCATGATTGGATACTAGCTCATGAATTAGCTAATACTGCATTAGACATTCTGGAGAAAGTAACAGGCTCTCGACAACATGAGAGTTGGTATCTTTTGTTGTTAGCTCGTTCACAAAGGCACTTGGGAGAGTGTGAAGAAGCTATTAGTAACTTAGAATGGGCAAGGGTAGTTTGTGAGCTACAATATGAGCCTTCCTTGTATTTAGAAATTTTAGAGGAATTGCGATCGCTCTATTTTATTGAACGACATGAATATTTAGAAGCCTTTAAACTCAAGCAAGAAAAAATTCAAATTGAACATCAGTATGGTTTACGTGCTTTTATTGGTGCAAGTCAATTACAAGCACAACGTTACAAAATCAATTCAGTCTTAGAACCCCAAAGCATCCCCTTTATTCCAGAAGAAGTTGCCCAAGAAATATCTGCGTCTGGAAGACAACAAGATGTCAATCGTTTAATTGAAAGAATTACTCGTGCTGACTATAAACTCACGGTAGTTCATGGTCCATCGGGAGTTGGTAAAAGTTCACTGCTCAAAGCTGGTTTATTACCAGCTGTAAAGAATAAAGTGATTGGTGAGCGCATACCTCTACCTATTGTTTTATCTGCTTATACTGATTGGATAAATAGTTTGGGGCGCAGTTTTTATCATGCGTTAGCGCCATTAGATATCTCAAGTTCCCTAGAATTTACTCCCGCCATTCTGCTAGAAAAGCTCCGGTCTGCAACTGTACGTAATCATACAATTATTATTATTTTTGACCAATTTGAAGAATTCTTTTTTGTAAGTAGTTTTCAGCAAAAGTTGGAGTTTTATCAGTTTTTTAGCGAATGCTTGAATATTGCGTATTTAAAAATAATTATTTCTATCAGAGAAGATTATCTCCATTATTTATTAGATTTTGAACGCTGGGATAAAACACAACCAGATAGTTTTCATGACTTAGATGTCATTAACAAAAATATTTTAGATAAAGATATCCGCTACTTTTTGGGAAAATTTTCTTATCAAGATGCCGTTGCCATTATTCGTTACTTAACCCAAACCTCTCAATACGAAGTCAAAGAGGATTTAATTAATGAACTGGTGCGGGATTTAGCGGGAGAAAACGAAGAAGTAAACCCAATTGAATTACAAATAGTAGGCGCGCAGCTACAAGCAGAAAATATCACAAATCTCGAAAAATACAAACTCTGTGGAGGAACAAAAAAACTTATAGAACGTTGGCTAGAGGAAGTTATTCGAGATTGTGGTCAAGAACATGAAGATTTTAGCTGGAAACTATTGTATGAATTAACTGACGAAAAAGGCACACGTCCTCTCAAAACTAAATCTGATTTAATACTGGCTTTAGAAAAATATCTTGATAATCAGTCAGATTTTGATTCACGGTGGGAGTTGATTTTAGAAATTTTGATTGGTTCAGGGTTAGTATTGTGCTGGCGAGAAGAGTTAGGCGATCGCTACCAGCTCGTCCATGATTATTTAGTAGAACCAATTCGCCAAAGAAATGATTATGGCATCATTGCTGAATTAGAAAAAATCAAATCGGAAAAAACTAAAGCAGAGGTAGCCCAAAAATTATCTCAAGAGCAGCTAAATTCAGTTTTGCGGCGTAGATTACGAGAAGCACGGGCAGCAGGGGTATTGCTGGCAGTTATGGGCGGCACGATCGCTTCTTTGTGGTGGCAAGCCGATATGCAGAAAAGAACCGCAGAGCTACAAACCATCCGTGCTGAAACCAGCGAGACCAATTTGCAAATTAGTGCGATCGCCGCATCCAGTGAAGCTCTATTTTCCTCCAACCAAGAATTTGATGCTTTATTAGAAAGTTTGAGAGCTTGGCAAAAACTTAAACAAGCCAAGGAAGTGCGACCAGAAACCCGAATGCGCGTGGTTACGGCCTTACAACAGGCAGTTTATGGAGTTACCGAGTTAAATCGCTTGGAGGGGCATAGCGATATTGTCTGGGGTGTGGCTTTTAGCCCTGATGGTCAATTATTAGCTTCTGGTAGTACAGACAGAACAATCAAGCTTTGGCGACCTGACGGAACCTTGATCCAAACCCTTGAAGGTCATACCAGCGCTGTTACCAGTGTCAGTTTTAGTCCTGATGGTCAGACTATCGCTTCAACTAGTCTCGACCAAACAGTGCGGATTTGGCGGAAAAACCCAACAACTGGTGAATTTGCCCCAGAGCTAGCCCAAAGCCTCAGAAAACACAAAGATTGGGTTTATAGCGCCAATTTTAGCCCTGATGGAGAATTGCTAGCTACTGCCAGCAGGGATAAAACCATTAAAATTTGGGATCGGGATGGTAACTTAATCAAAACTCTTAAGGGTCATCAAGGCTCTGTCAACTGGGTAAGTTTCAGTCCAGACAGTCAATTTATTGCTTCAGCCAGTGAGGATAAGACTGTCAAAATCTGGCGGAGAGATGGTAGCTTGGTGAAAACTTTATCTGCACATCAGGAAGGGGTAACTGTTGTCACTTTTAGCCCTGATGGTAAGTTACTAGCTTCAGCCGACCGAGATAATATAATTCAACTGTGGCAATGGGATAGTAGTAATCAAAATAACCCAGAAGTTGATATCTATAAAACCTTACAGCAACATACCAGTACGGTATGGAGTCTCAATTTCAGTTCTGACAGTAAACAGTTAGCCTCTGCCAGTGATGACAACACTATCAACCTTTGGAGTCATACAGGTAACTTAATCAAGACTTTTAAGGGACACAGTGACGCTGTTGTCAGTGTAGCTTTCAGTCCAGATACTAAAATGCTGGCTTCTGGAAGTTATGACAAGAGCGTGAAATTGTGGAGTTTAGAAGCCCCTAAACTACCGATTCTGCGAGGACATGAGGATCGAGTTCTAAGTGTTGCTTGGAGTCCTGATGGTCAGATACTGGCTTCTGGTAGTCGCGATCGCACGGTAAAACTATGGCGAAGGCAGTTGAATCAGGGCAGACTTGATGCTCATCTTGACAAAACTTTAGTGGGTCATACCCAGATGGTTCATAGCGTTAGTATTGACCCCAAAGGTGAAATTTTAGCTTCTGCTAGTGAAGACAAAACCGTTAAACTGTGGCGACTGGATGGAACTCTCCTGAAAACTCTCTCTGGTCATGGTGATAGCGTAGTCAATGTTAATTTCAGCCCTGATGGTAATTTATTAGCATCGGCTAGTAGAGATCACACTATTAAACTGTGGAATCGTGATGGAAGTTTGCTCAAAACTTTAGTGGGGCATGAAGCGCGAGTCAATAGCGTCAGTTTTAGCCCCGATGGAGAGGTTTTAGCTTCTGCTAGTGACGATAAAACAATCAAGCTTTGGCGGCCAGATGGGAGTTTAATCAAAACCTTTGAGCCTCACGATAGCTGGGTATTAGGTGTCAGTTTTAGCCCGACTGAAAAATTATTGGCTTCTGCTGGTTGGGACAATACGGTCAGGTTATGGCGACAAGATGGGACTTTGTTACAAACCTTATTAAGAGGATTTAGCGATAGCGTTAATGCTGTGAGTTTTAGTCCCACTGGTGAAATACTTGCTGCTGCTAATTGGGATAGTACAGTCAAATTGTGGAGCCGTGAGGGCAAATTGATTAAAACCCTCAACGGACACGAAGCTCCCGTGTTGAGCGTCAGTTTTAGCCCCGATGGACAAACGTTAGCTTCAGCTAGCGATGACAACACAATTATTTTATGGAACTTACACCTTGATGACCTACTGACTCGTGGTTGTGGCTGGGTCAATAATTATCTGAAGCACAACAACAATGTGGATGAGCGCGATCGCTTGCTTTGTGATGATGTCAGCGATCGTATCTAAGAACTAATACGCAATTAAATCGACTATCCATACCAAAATCGACAAAACGCTTAGTTTGTAGTGATTTTGAATTTTGTGGCGCTTGCATTAGCTGTAGGGTATCTAAATTCCACCTTGCAGTATCAGCTCCAAGAGCGATCATCACTTAACAAATCATCACTACTTACCTGTTGCTGGTTTTCTTCCGTTTCTACTTCTAGTAAGTTGCTTAAAAAAGCTTGTAATCTCATACGTTCAATATAAGGCCAGCCCCCCTCAGATTCAATGTCTTTCAACATAGCGTAAAGGTGTTGGCGATTATTGGGTAAACTCTCTTGAAATGTTCCGTCACGAATCTCTCTGTGTAATTGTTCTAACTGGCGTAACAATTTTAGAAGAGCCGTAGTATTTCCTTGACAACTTTTAGCCGCATCTTGAACTACATCCGTAATATTTTGTAACTTATCTGAGAACTCAATTGATTCCGTAATGCTGTTGTTGCTCATGCAACCCTCTCTATTTAAATTAAGTCTACCCAAATTTACCGAATATAGTCGTCTTTCATCTCCTAAGACAAATTTACAAATATATTTGTGTAATCTTTTCTCAGTAACTCATCCCCATCACCTTTGATTCCTAGAAGGACAAACCTTCCCAATCTCAATACCTTTGATATTAAAGCGGCGCAGTAATGATTCACACGGACTCATAGGAAGCCTTATGGGATCAACGCTAGTTACTCAAGACTAGAAGTGCTTTGATTTTGAGTTAAAAAAAATCGTATGATCTGGCTGATTTCCCTAATAAAGCAAGTGACTGTATTTAGTGGTAACACATACATAATACAGAACGACTTGGGCAAACCTGCCAATCCCTGTGGTGTTGGCACAGCGCGAAGCCAAATCCAACTTTCGCGTTATTTGATGTAAGTAGTGATGCCAATTTGCCGCAAAATGTACTTATCACTATGCCCAAACCCTTTATATATCGATTTTTGACATTGAGGTTGATCATGAGGTATCGCGCTTTAATTGTTGCATTCTTGGCTGTGTGCTTGGGGCTACTCACTGCTTGTAGTGACGCTCCAGCTTCTAGTACCAGAGATATACTGACCTACGAACAAATTCGAGGCACTGGCCTGGCTAACAAATGTCCCCAACTTACAGAAACAAGCCGTGGCTCAATTCCCTTGGATTCCAGCAAGTCCTATGTCATCAAAGAACTTTGCTTGGAACCAACCAATTTCTTCGTTAAAGAAGAACCTGCTAATAAACGCCAAGCAGCAGAATTTGTAGCTGGCAAATTGTTAACCAGATACACTTCCACTATTGACCAGGTGTCAGGTGATCTTAAGTTCAACGATGATAGCAGCTTGACCTTTGTGGAAAAAGATGGTCTTGACTTCCAAGCCATTACGGTGCAATTACCTGGTGGTGAGCGAGTACCCTTCCTGTTCACCATTAAAAATTTAGTTGCTCAAACACAACCTGGTTTAAGCAGTCTAAATACTTCCACAGACTTTGAGGGTACATTCAAAGTACCTTCTTATCGTGGTGCTGCATTCTTAGATCCTAAAGGTCGGGGTGTTGTTAGTGGCTATGATAATGCCGTTGCTCTTCCAGCTCAAGCCGATGATGAAGACCTTACCCGTACTAACGTTAAGCGTGCGGAAATTCTCAACGGCAAAATTTCTCTACAAATAGCTAAAGTTGATAGCTCTAGTGGTGAAATTGCTGGTACTTTTGAGAGCGAACAGCCCTCTGATACTGATTTAGGCGCTGATGAACCCAAGGAAGTGAAGATTCGGGGTATATTTTACGCTCGTGTTGAATAAACCCAAACGTGCCTAAATTTTCTTGATTACCAAAGCTGTCTGCCACTGAAAACATTCTTGGCCTATGATCAAATTCCCTATTAAACGTTAACCCATACCCCCAATTTTGCTGAGGTGTATGGTCTGACTACTCACTTAACTAACGCAATTTTCGGGTTGATAGAATCCCGTGAGGACAGGGAGTGGGGAAAATGTAGTTCAATCAGTGGTAAAAAGCTGTTAATACCTTCAGAGGAAATGATAGAAAGGGGCTTCTAGCCCTTTTTTTATTAGGTTGGTCAACATTGCTAAACTCCAAACTTCTATTCACGCAAGAAGTCTAATGTTATGTCAATTCATGTCTATCATTGGGCATGCGTGAGAGGTTAAAGTAATTGCACATTTGTCAAGAGGGTGCAGGAAAAGGGGATAGATCCAGCTTGAAGACTGGTTTTCGTAGGGCTTTGACTACGCCTAAATCTTG
>NZ_JACJQL010000081.1 GCF_014696625.1 Nostoc parmelioides FACHB-3921 | reverse complement strand
CTTTTCCGCAGTCCAATCTGTACTAGCAAGTTAAAGCAGCACTCGAAGGGCATTATGGATATGCGTCTTCGATTATATTTTGATGAATTTGGAAATATTAAAATTCCATATCCACCGTTTGAAGAGCAACAACGAATAGTTACTTTTATTGATAGGACTACCGCCGAGATTGATGAAGTAATCGCCCAACAATATCGAGTAATCGAAACCTTAAAAGAATTCAAACAAATTTTAATATCTAATGCCGTCACCGGAAAAATTAAAGTCTAAAGGGAAACTTTTAAGACTCCCCTGCAAATCCAAAACGGTAAAATTTGGGTGGAAGAAGACAGCACTGACTTGGGGATTGTTGATGATCTGTTAGCAGCAGGTATCCCCAAAACCGATATTATTTTGGGCTTCCATCACCCTAGTAAACGCGCACTTACTGAATTTGCCATCGCCTAAAGCGGGGCGTAGTGCATCACCTAAACAAATCCCAGTCCTGACTCTGTGAGAAAATTAATAAAACAGAAGATAATCATTCACCATGACAGAATTACTCGAACAAGCGATTATCAAACTCAAAAGCTTACCAGTCAGTCAACAAAATGCTATGGCTACGATGATTTTAGAAGAACTGGAAGATGAACAGCGATGGGATGAAGCTTTTGAGCGTTCTCCAGATGCCCTAGCTCTCCTAGCAGCCCAAGCGATGGCTGAATATCGCGCAGGTAAAACTCAACAATTAGATCCAGATACATTGTGAATTCTCGCATCACTTCTCAGTTTCGCCAAGCTTTTGGTAACTTACCTGAAAATGTGCGAGAACAAACCCGCGAAGCATATCGCCAATTTAAACTTGACCCAAACCATCCAAGTTTACGTTTCAAAAAAGTGCATCCAGAATTACCTATTTATTCTGCAAGAGTCAGCAGAAGCTATCGAGCCGTTGGCCAGTTAGAGGGAGATACAGTTATTTGGTTTTGGGTAGGGTCGCATACAGAGTATGAAAGGTTACTATCTCAGTTGTAGTAGAGCAGCTATCATAGGAAAATACTCGTATAAAATCTAACGAATCACCTATGGTCAGCAAAACCAACGAGCAAGCACTGGAAAACTGTATCAAAACTGCACTCGTTGAACGCGCTGGCTACAAAGAAGGAAACCCCGCAGATTTTGACCGAGAGTTTGCTATCGACCGGGAGAAATTCTGGCGATTTTTAGAAACCACCCAGCCGGAACAACTAGCCAAACTTAAAGACCGTCCCAACTGGCAAAGATTGATTTTGGAACGGTGCGATCGCAAGATTAAAAAAGATGGCATCCTCTCAGTTCTGAAAAAAGGATTATCCATTGATGATGCTCATATAACCTTGCTTTACAGTCTGCCCTACAACGATGTCAATCCGGCTATAGCAGAGGACTTTGCCAAAAATATATTTTCGATTACCCGTCAAGTACATTACTGTGAAAGCGATGCCGGGTTATCCATTGATATTGTATTGTTTTTGAATGGGCTGGCGATCGCCACGATGGAATTAAAAAATCCCTGGACAGGACAAACTGTTTACCATGCCAAAAAACAGTACAGGGAAGACCGCAATCCCCAAGAACCACTGCTACAATTTGCTCGTTGTTTAGTCCACTTTGCTGTTGATACCGATGAAGTGTGGATGACCACAAAATTAGACCGTGAAAAAACTTACTTTCTCCCCGTCAATAAAGGTTTTAATTTTGGTAAGGGCAACCCACCCAACCCCAATGGTCACAAGTCTGCATACCTGTGGGAATCTCTTCTTCCCCGCCAAAGTTTTACCAATATTATTGAACACTTTGCGATTCTCATCCCCGGCGATACCAAAACCCCCCTCGCGCACAAAAACCTCTACTTTCCCCGCTATCACCAACTGGATGTCGTCCGCCAACTCCTAAACCATGCCGGAACACACGGCACAGGACAGACTTATCTCATTCAACATTCCGCAGGTTCGGGTAAATCTAATTCCATCACCTGGACGGCATATCAGTTAATCGAAGTCTACGCTAAAGGTGCAGATAGTCCCCTGTTTGATTCGGTTGTGGTTGTCACCGATAGGCGTATTCTTGACAGACAACTCAAAGACAATATCAAAGACTTTTCTCAAGTAAAAAACATTGTTGCTCACGCCACCAGTTCCCAAGAATTAAAAACTGCCCTAGAAAACGGTAAAAAAATTATTATTACTACCATTCAAAAATTCCCTTTCATCGTTGAGGGGATTGAAGATTTGAGTAAGAATACTTTCGCTGTGATTATCGATGAAGCCCACTCCTCCCAAAGCGGAAAGGCTGCTGATAACTTAAATATGGCTCTCAATAAAGAAGAGGATGAGGAAGAACCGGAAGATTTACAGGACAAAATTCTCAAAGCAATGGCAGGACGTAAACTCGGTAAAAACGCTTCCTACTTTGCATTTACCGCCACACCGAAAAACGCTACTTTAGAAAAATTCGGTCAGCGCACAGCAGATGGTAAATTTGTGCCGTTTCACCTTTATTCCATGAAACAAGCCATCGAAGAAGGTTTTATTCTGGACGTGCTGGCTAATTACACCACCTACAAAAGCTATTACGAAATTCAAAAATCCATCCAAGATAATCCCATTTTCGACACTGCCAAAGCGCAGAAAAAACTCCGGGCTTATGTGGAAGGACACAAACAAACCATCGGCACTAAAGCCGATATTATGGTTAACCATTTTATAGAGCAGGTGTGGCAACCCAAAAAGCTCAAAGGTAAAGCTAAAGCGATGGTCGTTACCCGCAACATTGAAGCGGCGATTCGCTATTATTTCGCCATCCGCGAGGCATTAAAACAAGCGAAAGCACCTTTTAAAGCCATCATCGCTTTCTCCGGTAAAAAGACTGTGGATGGCATTGAATACACCGAAGACATCATTAATGGATTCCCCGGTAAAGACATTTCTGACGAGTTCAAAAAAGATGATTACAAAATTTTAGTTGTTGCCAATAAATTCCTGACGGGGTTTGATGAACCTCTACTGCACACGATGTATGTTGATAAAAAATTACAGTCGGTGATGGCAGTGCAAACCCTATCTCGGCTCAATCGCTGTAACGAGAAGATGGGGAAACAAGATACTTTTATTCTCGATTTTTACAATACAGTTAGCGATATTAAAGCTGCCTTTGACCCATTCTATACTGCAACATCTTTGAGCGAACCAACAGATGTTAATGTCTTGCATGACCTCAAAGAAGCCTTAGACGATGTAGGGGTTTACGAGTGGTACGAAGTCGAACAGTTCAATGAATTATTTTTCAATAAAGCGGAAGCCGAACAACTTAGCCCCCTGATTGACACTGCCGCAGCTCGTTTTAATTCAGAATTAGAACTGGAAGACGAAACCAAAATCGACTTGAAAATTAAAGCCAAACAGTTCGTCAAAATTTATGGGCAGGTAGCCTGTATTATTCCCTATAACAATATCCAGTGGGAAATGCTGCATTGGTTTCTCAAATTCCTGATTCCCAAACTTGCTGTTAAAAATCCTGACCAAGAACAACTTGACGAACTCCTCGAAAGTGTAGACCTTTCTACCTATGGCATTGAGCGAGTTAAACTCAATCACAACATTGAACTTGATGCTTCTGAATCAGAAATTGACCCACAAAACTCCAACTTACGGGGCTATCACGACGATGCACCACAACAAGACCCCCTCGATGAAATTATTGCCGCATTTAACAATCGCTTTTTTACCGGCTGGGATGCTACGCCGCAAGAACAACGGGTGAAATTCATTAATATAGCTAGACACGTCATTGATAATCCCGATTACCAAAACCAAGTCGTCAACAACCCAGACGAACAAAATCGCCGCCTGGCTTTAGAGGAATTGATTAAACAAGCCATCAACAGAGAACGCAAACGCGAACTTGATTTGTACAAACGTTACGCTTCCGACCCTGAATTTAAACGGGCTTTTGATGCCAGTATCATGCAGTTACTTACGCAGATTAATTTGGATGAATTCCAACAATTTTTAGCATAAGTTAGCCAGTACCAATTAACTAAAAAACTGGTTTTAGCGGAAAAGCAACTCCACCGGCACACTACTTGACTCTATGCTTTTATCTTGGGAGATGCGATCGCCTACCGTAGGCAATTACGCCAAATGTTCAAACTTGAACATTTTTTCTAAAAAATACAAATCATCAAAATTTGACGATTTATATTTTTACAACCAGCAGGAGCTTTATGAGATGACCCGATTTATCTAAACTTGGGTACCCAGATATTCACACATCCAGCTTGATGTATACCCAGGTAGGAGTATGATAATTGCATTTATCGTAAGGGAAGATAATGTTATTCATCTCGGAGAGATGAATAAGGGCGTGGTTTTCTAAATTATGACGACATCCTTGTGAGGGAGAAAGTAGCAGCACATTAGCGCGATCGCTGGTTGGGCGGAAAACAGGACGATGAAAGTCAGCAATGAGTCAATGTTGAGTAAGCTTGTTGCTCAGTTGTGACTGTTGGAGAATTTACCAACCAAGAAAGTTCAAACTTGAACTTTTATTTTTACAGCCACCAGACGCTTTATTCGATGAGCCGAGTTATCTAAACTTGGGTACCCAGATATTTACACATCCAGCTTGATGTATACCCAGGTAGGAGTATGATAATTGCATTTATCGTAAGGGAAGATAATGCCAATCATCTCTCTTAGCTCATTCAAAGGTGGGGTTTCTAAAACAACTTCGGCTATCTGTTTGGCTTCCTTGTTTTGCACTGACGGTACAACTTTGGTAATTGATGCTGACCCCAATCGGTCAGCTACAACTTGGGCTAGACCTGGGGGATTACCATTTGCTGTCTGTGGAGAAAAGGAAGCAGCGAAGTTGATGCGATCGCAGAAGTTCGAGTACATCATTTTTGACACGCCAGCCCGTCCAAATGAAGCGGAAGTGGAAGATTTAGCAAGGGGTTGTGATTTACTTATTGTCCCAACTCCACCAGACATATTGAGCATGGACGCGATGGCACTGATGGCAAAATCCTTGCCACAAGATACAAACTGGAAAGTTCTCTTAACAATGATTCCGCCAGCACCGCAAAAGGATGGTCAAGAGGCGATGGAAGCACTAAAACTACAAAATTATCCAGTTTTCAGTCGCGGAATTCGGTTTTACAAAGCTTACAAAGATGCGGTTGCTAGTGGAGTTCCTGTTCATAAAGTTCGCGGGGGAAAAGTAGTATGGCGGGATTGGACAGCAATAAAAAACGAAATAATTCAGGCAATAAAAGGGTAAGTCGATTTAGTGAAGTTTTAGGTGCAGCACAAGAAAGTACCCAAACATCTGGGTACCCAGAAAGCCAGCTACCTGAACAGCCAGATACTCAACCACTTGAAAATTTACAAAGTCAACAATCTGCGTCTACCAAAACCCAGGTATCTGGGTACCCAGATATTCAGCAACTCGAACAGTCGGACATTCAACCAGTTGAACATTCATCAAGCCCAAAATTTGCCTCTACTAAAGCCCAGGTATCTGACCAGCTAAAAACCCAGCTAGATAAACATTCAGGTAGTCAAACATCCGGGTACCCAGACATTCAACTACCCGAAAATTCAACTACCCAAACAGCTAAAAAGTTCAAGGATAAAGATAAATTAGCCAAGCGTGAGAATCCTGACTACACGCAAACCACTTTTCGCATTCCTAAAAAGCTGAGTAGGCAGATTAACCGTGTGTTAGTAGATTTAGCTGATGAAGGGATAGAAGTAGATCGGAGTGACTTACTAGAAGAATTAGCCAGTGCATTTATTCGGCTAGGTGATGAAGTTGGTGTAGTAGAGGCGCTAGAACAAATCAAAAATCTGGGTACCCAGGTGGATGAGTAGCTAAGAATCGGTTAACGAGATGACTGCGTGGTCATTGGTGATGGGTTAAAACTTCAGAAAATGCGATCGCTTTCCTGGGACACTTTTGTCAATCTAAACCTAAAGATGCCTTTTGGTCAGGAGTGAGTATTGATAAAAGTTTTTCTAAACGCTCTTTGTCTTGTTGCAAACCATCCAGATCCACTCCCTTGTTATTGTTCTTTGTCCTCGATGGCTCAGACATTGATTTACCATTAATAAATTTGTCTATAATCACCTCCATTTCTTCGTTAATCGGACGAGTTTTTTGCTCAGAGCAACGTCCATCATAAATCTGACGTAGCACTTGCGGACTATGGGCCATTGCATAAGCTAATGACTCAATCCGGTCTTCTGTATAGCCATTATCTAAAAACCAAGTAGCGTAAATATTGCGAAGAAGATGAGGAGTCAAAAGCTGTCCAGTTAGCCTGTGAGCTGCGGCTCGAATTATATATGCAAAATCCTTCATGCCCAAAGGACAACCCTTATTGGATTGCACAAAGAAAAAGTTGTGGTTAGGTTTAAATTCCATGCGTAAATTGTGCCATTGCCCATTTTTAGGCTGCGCTTTACCTTTGACTAATTGACCTCCACTCATCCAATTTCCTTTCGCATCTCGGAAATAACCATATAAAAATGCTTCCAAGTAATCATAGAAACACTTGCCATCTTGTTTAAAAACAACATTGGGAATTTCGAGCTTTCGATGCCCGTATGTGTCCCCAGTTTTGTAACTTTCCGGTGTTGTATCTTTGTACCACTTGCCGTCTACATTCTTATATAAGTAACCATGACAATTATCTTTGTCTCGATTTTCGGGCAGAGGATGTATGAACTGACTTGGAGCGAGGGTTTTTGGCTTATCTGTCAGCAAACAACTTAGACCTATCTTTGCCTCTCGCCATTCTTGCTGTCTTCTGGGAGGAATAAATGTTAAAAAGCCTAACATCAAAAAGCGTTGAAAACTAGCAGCAATGGCATTATCAGTACGAACATCGTGGCAATTACGCCTGTAAGCGCATTCTAGTCTTAGCGGCTCAACTATCTTTGTGAATACTTCAGGCATATTCAGCCATTTAGCACTATTATCCACAACTGGTTTTTGTGTTTTTTGTTTTTCCCGTATTTCACCCAAATGCTTGCGAATTACAGCCATTGCAGGGATATCCCTAAATTCTTTATCTTCAGTTTCCAAGTGATATTGGAACTTGATCAACACATTAATTGGTGTAATCGCGGACATCAAACCATTAGCACTAACTCCTCGTTCAATTTCCAGAAAGTCAAGGAACTCACAAATCCATTCATCTAAATATGTTGCAGCTTCTTCTGCTTGAGCTAAAGCTTGTTTTTTATTTTTGACACGTTTGAGCTTAACGTTGGAGACTAATTTATCAAGAGAAAGAGAGTTAATAGAATCTACCCTTCCAGACTTGATATGCCATCCCAAAATTCTGTACAAAATTTTTATATATCCTTGAGCGACACTTGGTTTTAATGCTTCAATTTGTCGTCCTGGATAACGAGTTTTAGTCATGAAATCGTGAAATTTTTCTATTTCAGCTTTGAGTTCTAGTGAAGCTTGCTCACGTTTTAATCCATATTCAGACAATCTATCTTTAGTTGTAACTCGCTTGGTAGCACTTCTACCATAACCATGAAAAATTTTAGGAGCATGGTTCTTTTTGGCTTTTTGACCTTTTTGCAACCAGCCTTGCTGTTTGATCCAAGTTATAAAAGCTTTCAGCTTGGAGCGGTAGGTATAGCCTTGCTGGGCAGTTGCTCCAACAGTTTCAAACACTTTTTGTTGAACATCCAAAGCATTAGCCAGCTTTTTAATAGGGGTACTATTTAATACTTCATCCAATGCGGCTTTTTCTATTTTTGTTGGCTTGCGGCCTTGGGGAGCAGGATGTCCCCAAGCTGGCAGAGTATATCGAGAAATCGCAGTCACAGTTAGGTTGTAGATATCCTCGGCACTCTTGGGGTTTACCTTAGACAAATGTTCACGGTAGAGAAGCAAGGCTTCAGAAATTGTTTTCGATTCCATACGGAGATGGGCTAATAAATAGTAAATGATTTTTTTTGATTTTTGAATAGCTAGTAAATACTAGCTAAAAATCTATGCTTTAATCTTATTATTACATACAACAACACGCAATACTTATCAGATTTTTTCTTCTCGATTCGGGTATTATCACTTTTGCACAATTGCCAAGAAGAAAATATTACCGCGAGTCAAATGCTTGTCCTGTAAGCTTTACAGTAGTTTTTTATTACTTAAATCTGATAAATAAGATTTTGGTATTTATTAGGTTTAAAGAACTATTTACTAGCTAGACTTTTACATTAAAAGGATGATAAAAAAATACCAACACATATTAGTTCAAATTGAAGCTATCAAATTGAAAATTTGTGTTGGTAACAAATTAAAATGACAACTGTGAGTGCAAAACTGGTGACGCAAAAAATTACTTGTCCAAATCCTTATTGCAACTATCACAACCAAGAATCAAAACAAATTATCCGGCACGGTAAAGACCGTCACGGTAATCAACGGTGGTTGTGCAAACATTGCCAGCGAACATTTATCTCTATCCCACCTACCCCACAAAAACCTTGGCAGCGAAAGAAGGCTCAAAAGGGACTTAAGAGCAAGCGAGGGCAGCCAGAAATTTATGATGAATTAAAAACAAAGCAAACTCTTACTCTTACACCTACAGCTGTCAAAGGATTAGACAAAATAGCAGAATTGCTGGGTATCAGCCGCTCAGAACTGGTTGAACGAATTGGCAGAGGCATCATTCCATTAGCACCTATGCAATCGCACTCTCAACCAATTCAAAATGGGGAGTTGGTCGGCAACGAGGAAAACTAATAAAACTTTTATTCGTAATTTTATACCAGCAGAGATAATGCTTCATCTCACCCAGTGTTACTATATCAACTGTGTGACTATGTGATTACTCACATAGAGCTATAAAAGATGAAATTTAAATAAGCAAATGAGAAGATGGTGGTTGTCATGTGATAAGTCAAGTAATGGCTCCAAAAGGAAATACCGACCGCCTGACTATCTCTATCGACCCAGACCTCAAGCGTCAGTTTGATGCTCTGTGTAGGTGGAAAGGTACAAATATGAGTGAAGTAGGCCAAGCCATGATTTTAGATTGGGTCAAACAAAATGCTCCCCCCGGATTCCTGGATATAGAGAACAAGCAATGAACAAATCACCCACGCCAGATGAAACACCAAGAGGCGATCGCCTAAATCAAAATAAAATCTATTCTGTTGCCGGTTACTCAGCAGCAATTCCCGCACTGGGAAATATCTGTTAGGGTGACGGGGAACAGCAGAAGGGAGGGATGAAGTGTTACTCCCGACTTTGTTTTACCGAGGGACTAAATTCCATGAAATTGTCTAAAAAACTGCAATGATATTAAAGACAAAACCCGTTGCTCGAACAACGGGTTAAGTCTCAAAAAAAAACAGGCTCTCGGTTATTTCTACAAAATTTCTCAAGCTGGTGATTGATGTCAAGCTAAAGACGAAATTTCTGCAAAAAACCTAGAACAAAATCCACTTCTAGATTAGCAGAAGTTTTGTCACCTCCACCAGTTTTAGAAACGACTTAGAGATGAACTAGAGCCTCCTACCAGGAGGCAAAATGACTACTAGCACTCAATTTCAAGAAAAAAACCATCTATTGAGCGATGCTGAAATTTGCAAAGATAATTCCGAGATCAGCACGACAGATTTTGCAAAAATCACCGACAAAAACGTTACGAGAGACAAAACTGCAAGTGCAACTAGGCAACTTAATGATCGCCACTTTCGAGAATGCGTCCAAGAAAGGGGATTATCTCAAGAATGGGTTGAGATTAATTGCCGTTCTGTAGACGAAAAAGAAGCTTCTAAGCTCCTGGGGTACACAGCTAAGTCAAAAGGTGTTTGGCTGCAAGGTGTTGGTTTGCAAGGGCAGCTTCGACCAGATAACCCTTGGCGCAGTGCAGAAAATAAAAAAGCACCAAAATACCGCAGCCCCATTGGCGGCTACAATATCATGCTGCCAATTCACCCAAACGACCCCAACTACTGGGATGATTTGGAGGCATTAAACAGCAAATGTTATGCCATCAATGACCATCCCTGTTTGTTGCTGACGGAGGGATTTTTCACAGCCATTGCAGGATGTAGCAACGACATTCCTACAATTGCTTTACTAGGGGTGGAAATGGGACTAACATCCAGTAGTAGCGACCCCCAAAGTAAACGTTACTTAGTCGAGGGACTGGAGAGATTTGCTTGTGCTGGATTTGGTTTTATCATTGGTTTTGATGCCGATTGCGCTACCAATCCTGACGTGCTGATGGCACAGTTAAAATTAGGATGTCAACTACAAAAGTTTAGTGTTCCAGTGTATGTTGTGACTGGTAACTGGACAGCAGACGAGGGCAAAGGCATGGATGATTATATCCAGCGCAATGGTGCAGATGCTTTTAAAAATGAGGTCATGGCTAAAGCCATTAACTTTGAAACTTGGGAGCGGCAGTTCCGGGATTTATCTCAAGAGCGCAAGTTTGTTTCTCAGGCATCTTTGAGCAAAGAGATTGCCAAAAAATACAAAGATAAAATTGCTTGGCACGTTAAAAATAAAGCTTGGTATTGGTACGAAGCACCTCCAGAAAACAAAAAAGGTGTGTGGAGTGAAATACCAGACGAAGTTGTTGGCAGTATTGTTTTTACAGAAGTAGAGTTAAAAATCGGGTTGAATTTCAAACACGATTTTTTAGCTGGGACAATCAAGTTTCTCAAATATCACCTTAAGGAAGTTAACTGGGAGCCAGCACCTGGGTATGTGTGCTTGCAAGATTGCGTAATTGATGTAGCGACTGGGAAGGAATATTCCCACGACCCTAGCTATAAGTTTTTATCATCTTTACCCTACAAATGGAGTGAGCGCCTAATTGGCTGTAACCCCATTAAACAATGGCTATTAGAGATTTGTGAAGGCAGGGAAGATTGGGTGCAAGTATTGCGGGCCGCGATGAAAGCTACTGTGACAGAAAGCGGTAGAGAATTGCATCGTTATATGGAACTAATTGGCTTTGGCGGGACGGGTAAAAGCACAATTATCGGACTAGTTACAGCATTGGTGGGTCATGAAAATGTGGCTGTAACAGAACTCAAACAGCTAGAGCGAAATCGCTTTGAAACAGCCACATTTTATGGCAAAAAAGCAGTGATTATTACCGACTCTGGACGCTATGCCGGTGATGTTGACACCTTAAAAGCGTTAACTGGCGGCGACTTGTTGCGTTATGAAAAAAAAGGTGTGCAGCAGACTGGTGGTTTTAAATTTCCCGGAATTGTTTGGATTGCTTGTAATGAATCTATCCAATCAACGGACTATACAAGTGGCCTAAAACGACGGCGGTTATCCATGTCTTTTGACCGTGTTGTACCGCCGCATCTGCGTCGAGATTTAGAAACAGAATTTAAACCTTACCTGTCTGGATTGCTGCAATGGGTGTTGTCAATGCCAGATGAGGAAGTCATCGACTTTATCAGAAACACCGACAAAAAAGTGCCATCTCTGGCCAGCTTTAGTGCCGAAATTTTGTTAGAGACTAACCCAATTGCATCGTGGGTAGATACTTGTTTGGTGTTTGACAAAGAAGCTAAAACCTACATTGGCAACATGGGGATGAATACCGAGCAGTTTCTCTTTGCTAACTATTGCCATTGGATAGAAACAGCAGGTTACAAAGCGGTGAGTCAAACTCGTTTTTCTCGCAACCTTTTAGACCTGTTAAAGTCCCAACTCGGAATTGTTGATGCTACCAAATGTAGAGACAGCAAAGGAGCTTATATCACTGGTGTGGCTATTAGGCATTTAGGTCAGGATTACCTACCTCGTCCCATTTCTGGTGACGGGTTAGTGACGGGTTGTAATGACTTAAATGATGGGTTAGTGACGAGTTTAGTGACGGGTCAAAGCCTTGCTAGTGACGGGTTACAAGAAAATGATGGGTTAATAGATAACGGTAAATTACTCCCACATCATCACTTGCCAATTGATGATGATGATGTGGGAGTGGTGGCAGAATTACACTCCCATCACTCCAAGTCATCAAATTCGTCACTAGCAAGTAGTTCAGCCGTCACCCAACCCGTCATTGATGATGGGTTGATTCAAGAAAACCCATCACTAACCCGTCACCAAGAGCTAAATGCTGCTTGGGATGACACTTTTGCTCTGGGAAACTTGGTGCTGTCACTTAATGAAAAAGAACTGGTTGCAGTTATAGCCGAATACACCCCAGAACAAATTAAACATATTAAAGATGCAGCTAATACTATGTGGCAACTTGGAGTTAATCGAGATGGAGACTATAACGGTGAACGGGTCGAGATTTGGGAAACCAGTAGCCTTAGTCGTGAAATCACCTGCCGTACTAAATCTGGTGGCAAAATCAAAGTTAAACGCGGAAATCTCCGACCTTGGTTAGGGATTTGAACAACAAACAACGCCATTGCCAAATCAGTTTTCCCAGGAGATTAGGTTCGATTTACTGGCAACAGTAATGTATTTTCAATCTCCAGGCGAACTGAACGACTGACATAACATTCGCTGTTGAGACAATCAACTAGGAACTTATTAGCGTCATAATACTGCTGCAATAGTCGTCTTTGATCGTCGTTGAACTGCCAGTCATGTCCAATGTTGCGGTGCTGAATTATTACTGTTCTGAGTTGTTCACTCCAGGCTTGACCACTTTCTTGCCACCAATGCTTAAATGATTTTTTATCATCAGCCCTTGGGTCGGGCAGTTGGTCTTTGAGTTCTTGTAGCGCTCGCTTTAATTCGAGGTCGAGGTCGAGGACGCGGTCGAGGGCGCGGTCGAGGTCGAGGGAGAGGAAGAGGGCGCGGTCGAGGTCGCGGACGAGGTCGAGGGAGAGGGAGAGGGAGAGGTCGAGGTCGAGGTCGCGGTCGAGGACGCGGTCGAGGGAGAGGTCGCGGTCGAGGTCGAGGTCGCGGACGAGGTCGCGGACGAGGTCGAGGTCGAGGTCGAGGTCGAGGACGCGGACGAGGGAGAGGTCGAGGACGCGGTCGCGGTCGCGGACGAGGACGAGGTCGCGGACACGGTCGCGGTCGAGGTCGCGGTCGAGGTCGCGGACACGGTCGAGGGAGAGGTAAAAGGCTCGAATAGCAGCAGGTTTATAGGACGCTTCCACCGAACTGGATTTCAAATCAACCCAAGTGAGGAATTCCTGCAACTTTTCATCGGTTTCTAAAAGTTTATCAATTTGCTGTTTCATTAACAGCAACAGGTCATCAGCATCGTCCAATATTCCTACTGTCAGCAAAAAGACTTCTCGCCAACGCTTGTCCGTGATATGGCTAACTAACTGCTGAAATGCCTGTTGAGGATTACGGCTTAAAGCAATATTTCTAGCGGTGAAAAACTCATGAAATGTCAGATGGGAAAATGAATAAATTCTCCTTGCCCGTTCTACCAGTAGCCCATGCTGTGCCTCAATGGATTTTAGTACGGCTTTGCTGTCTAATAGCAGTGCTTGTGGATCAGTTTTGGCATCAGGTAGGTTTTCTATGTAGTCACTAATGTATTCTTCTACAAGCCTTTCTTTAAAAAAGTAATTGCCTGACTCAAAGGTTTTTAAAGCTATCCTGCTGAGGAGGTCTTCTTTGCGTTTGAGAGAGAGTTTGTGATAAACCAGATCACGTTCAATGCTGCGTGTACCATCCCACTTTTTCAGCAATATTTCTACCCCTTCCTCGTAAAGTTCAGCACGGTTAGAAGGAAAATCTGTTGATTCCCCAAATAGCAAGCACAACAGTGTCAGCAGTAAGGGATTGGTTGCTAGTTCTTTAATTCGTTGATTTTGTTGGAGTTTTTGAATAAAGTTTTTGGCTTTTTTTGGGTCTTTAGTTTGAAACCATTTTGTAGCAAACTCCGCAATCTGCTTATCATCAAAGTCAGCAACTTCAACTTCGGTGAACTGCTCAAAGGTATATTCCTTTGACGCAATCCGACAGGTGATCACAAAATAATTGGCATCGTACTCCGTCGAAAAGTTGCGAATTTCTCTTAAAACCCTGTCATTATATGCTTGCGTAACTTCATCTAAACCATCAAGCAACACAATTACCCGACCCTGACGCAAAAGCGTTTTAGTTGTCTCCTGGTCTGAAATACTGTTACGAGCAAATTGGTCATTGATATATTGCAATAAACTTGGTTGCTGGGGTGCTTCAGCAAAGTCTTTTAGCGTGATGAAAATGGGAACATGATTTGCTAAAAATTGTCCCAACTTGCATTGAATCGCTATTCGTTTTAAAAAGGTTGTCTTCCCCGCCCCTGGCTTTCCTAAAATCATTAGTTTGGAGTATTTTTCAACAGCCGTCAGCCCTGGAACTCGCTTTTCTACAACTTGATTTAGTCCAAATCGCTCGAAGTCTTCCGGGTTGCAGTTTTCTAAAAGTTGAGCTATTTCTAAGCGTCTGCGTCCTGTAATTTTCTCCAGAATGTTGACATCAGTGTAAATGTCATTTAGCCCAATGGGGTGAGTCATGTCCAAAACACGCATCCATCCGCATCGTTTTTGGATGTCTGTGCTAACTTTTTCGCGCACCTCATTTACTAAATCATCAATCTCTATGGGCTGGATAAATTCCTTTTGACTTTGCTGCGATTCACTAAATTTAGTATTCCATAGCCATTCATAAGCCTGTTCCCAAGGACTTTCTCCGTCACGCTGTCTGCCTCGTGTTGGCTTGCTAATCGGACAGCCGTTTTTCTTCAATACCTCACAAATTGTGTTTAACTCATCTTGGAGTTTTTGTTCTTTATTTACAATTTTTGGATTGTTCCAGGGTATGCCTTCTGCTAGTGAATTATTTGGTAGATTGCGTTTGGCTTTATCAAAACGATATAAAAACACAGTTAACGTATCTCTTCCAAAATTGAACTGTGTTGCCATTTCCTGTAAGAACCGGGATTCCGGTTCTGAGAGTTTGGCTGAGTAATTCACTTAATTAACCCCATAGCCTATTTATTCTATTTAAGTCTATTTTTATTCTATTTTTGCCTAATTTAGTTCCGATTTGGCAACTCCTAAACTCAATCTCATAAGACAAATTGAATTTAGGAGTTACTGATGACTTCCCGAAAATTGTTAAACCAACGTCCAAATCGCAGGAGAAAATCTTTACTGTGGAAGGTTAGACAGCTATGCCGATTTTGGCAGCCCATTGCAGCATTTGTATTGACGGTACTAGGGTTTTTCATCAAATTCTGGCAACCAATTTTGCAAAAGATCGCACAGATAGTTGAGTGGGCATCTCATTTTTTGAGTGATTGGTAGTCAACAGTGATGCCTTCACTTTCTCATGCCTAACAACTGTTTTGAGCAAGCCTCTGACAATCATCGTCAGGGGTTTATCTATTAACTCTGTTTGTCAAGATAACGCAGAATCGCTCACTAAAGAAGATGTTGTCAAGTTACTGGCGCAACTGGAAACTTTTGCAATGTTCAAATTTGAACATTTGGTGTAATTGCCCTTTAGAGCGATCGCGTCTTCCAAGAAAAAAGCTGGACTAATGCCGCAATTTGATATCACGCACTCTCTTGCAACGATTGATCAACCCTTGGTTTGGTATAGAAGGAGTATAGACAGTTGAGTAAGCCGTTCACCCCTTTATATAAGACAGAATTATCAATTGCCCTGTGTAGAGAATTTTTGGAAGCTAGATTGATAAGGGTAACTTAATTGAGGGGAGTGGTTCACGAAAGCATCAGTATTTGGGAGAATGAATACTGTCGGATTTCCAATCTATTTATCGGACAGTGAGAGAATGAACGAGAAGTTCCGCCGCTTGAATAATGATGAGTATCGCAGCCGGGAGTATTTGACGAAGGACGAAATGAAAATTTTGATTCAGGCGGCGGGCGATCGCGGTCGGCATAGAGTTAGAGATCAGGCGTTGTTATTAATGTCATTTCGACATGGGCTGCGACCGGGGGAAGCAGCGACGATGAAATGGGATGCTGTTATGCTAGAACGCCGTGTGATTTATATCAAGCGGCTTAAGGGGAGTCAGAGTGGGAATCACCCCATGCAGCCTGATGAGGTGGATTTGTTGGGGCAGCTAAAGCAGATTTATCCCAATAGCTTTTTTGTTTTTCCTAATGAAAGAGGGAAGTCGCTGTCGGTGGATGCGATTGAAAAGATTGTCAAACGTGCGGCTGAGAAAGCGGGGTTACATATTAAGGTGCATCCGCATATGTTCAGGCACAGTTGCGGATATTTTTTGGCGGAACAGAATCGTTCTACGCGAGATATACAGAGTTATTTGGGGCATAAGCAGATTCAGAATACTGTGCGCTACACGGCGGAGAATCCCCGGCGATTTGAGCATTTTGATTGGCAGTGGGAGCAGCCTTTTTGATGGGATTTTCATCCATTAATATCATTGGCTGATAGGATGTTAGCTTGAGAGTAAACTATTTAATTACTTGGAACTAATAACATTCGCGCCTCAATTCCTTCCCAGGTTGTAGGGGACACCCGCACAGAGTAAACTATTTAATTACTTGGAACTAATAACATTCGCGCCTCAATTCCTTCCCAGGTTGTAGGGGACACCCGCACAGATGCTTGTTTGCATTGGATGAGCAGGTTATTAGCGTAGAGATAATTTTCCAGTGCTTTGGCTTCTTCCTGAGATAAATTAATCATGTCTGGGCTGAGATTGAAAGCATTAAGTAAAGTTTGTTGGAGATGCTGAACAAATTCTCGGCGCACTTTTAGAGGTTGTTTATCATCAGGAATTTTAGTTTTCAGTTCGTTGAGTTCGTCAATTAGCATAGTAAAATTAACCTTATTGAAGATTTTCAATTCTTCAAGTTTACGAATGTAATTAATAGCTTTGGCGATGGCTTCGGCGTTGGCGTTGGCGTTGGCGTTGGCGTTGGCGTTGGCGTTGGCGTTGGCGATGGCGATGGCGTAGGCGATGGCGTAGGCGATGGCGATGGCTTCGGCGTTGGCGTTGGCGTTGGCGATGGCGTTGGCGTAGGCGTAGGCGATGGCGATGGCGTTGGCGTAGGCGATGGCGATGGCGATGGCGATGGCAACTGCACGTTTACCCACAGGTTTAACATCCCCAGTAGATCCAGTTGTTGCCTGTTCTGCCCAGTTTAATAAAGCTTGCAGTTTCGATGTGTTAATGTACTTTTGTGCTTCCTTTTCCATCTGCAACAGCAAATCATCTGCACCACCACGCATTAAACCAGCGACAAGTAAAAACACTTCCTTCCAGCGTTTATCTGTTAGGTGTTCAGTAACCAATTTCTCGACTAGGCGATGGTCATCAATATATTGTGCTGTTAAATATTCCTGTAGTGTTAAATGAGAAAAAGAATAAGCATCCTTTGCGCGTTCTACCAAAATTCCTTGTTGAATAGCGATTGCATCCAAAACTGCTTCACCATTTAAATGCTGAGGTGCATTCAAATTACTTGATAAAAATTCTTTGATTTTCTCAACAATGTCACGCTGGGAAAAGAACAGTCTGTCAGCCTCAAAACCTGTATAAGCAATCTCTGATAGTAATATTTCTTCTAGTTCTGTGTGCAGACCTAGATAAATTTCATCTCGAAGAATTCGCTTCTCGGATGCCCATTTCTTTAGTAATATGTGTAATGCTTCTTTGTATATAGTACTGCGATTGTCTGGAAAGTTTTGTGACTCGTCATAGACCAAGCATAAAAATGTCAGCAATAAAGGTGTGTGGGCTAACTCTTTAGCGGCGGCATTTTCTGGCTTTTGTAGTAACTCCCAACATTTCTCGCCTGTCTGAGCTTGTTTATCTGTTTCTGAATAAAACCAATTATAAATGAATTGCTGAATTTGTTTGTCATCAAAATCTGCCATTGTTACATCGCTAAAGCGGCGAAAACTACTGCGATAAGCCGCAGTTCGACAGGATGCAATAAAGCGATTTTTCTTGTAAGTCTCAACAAAATCTTCAATGTGACTAATGACATTGGTTAAATTTTCTGTTGGGACTTCATCCAAACCATCTAACAAAATTAGTAACTTGCCTTCCTTTAAGGCTTGAGTTGTAAATTGTTCGGGTTGGGGGACTTCACAATTACTAAATTCGTTTACAATGAAATTTTCTATATTGATGTCTCTTTTTTGAAATCTTTTCAACTCTATAAATACAGGGATACAGTCGTGCTTAAATCCTCCATCTTGAACTTTGAGTGCTTCTAATCCCATCTTTCGCAAAAATGTAGACTTACCAATACCAGGTGTACCAAGCACCATAAGATATTGGTTTTCGTTAGCAACTTTAATTCCCTCTTGTTTACCTTTATTTTGAGATTGAAACCTGCGGCTACTACCGTGGCGAAAAGATTCTTCTAGATTTTTAATAGATTCAAACCTACGGATGCCATCATTATCTAAAAATTGAACTGCTGTATAGACAGATTCTAGGTTTACAGGTTCACGCATTCCCAAAACTTTGAGAGTGCCGTTTCGGTTTTCATAATAAGGTTTAACCTTTTTGCGTACCTCTGGCATCAAGACATCTATTTTTATTTCTTTTTCTGGGTTGTCAGTTTGGCTAACTGGCAATGTTCGTAGTACAGATTTTTTTTCAGAGTTGTGCAAGCGTTGTTGGTAGCGTTCTAATGCTGCTCGGAACTTATTTTTACTGACTTTTTCAGCCAACGCATCTGTAAGAAGTTTCCATAACTCCTGTCCTTCGTTTCTAACGTGCTGAGAACTATAACTATATTTATTAGCTATTTCGTCATAAGTTTTCCTATCCCAACATTCCTGAAGTATACGCTTTTGGATATCAGTTAAGTACTCACCTATATTATTAAATACCGCTTCATCAGCGACCTGTAGGGCTTCTTCCAGATTCATTAGTCATCCAAGTAAATATTGTTGCAGCTACAAACTTTTTAGTAATTTTACCTGACTTTTTCGTAATTTTGGCTGACTTTGCAGTAACGACAAGGGTTTGGGTGTTTTGGCAGAATGATGACATCCTGATTCCAGGAAAAAGCCTGGAGTCACCCAGGCGAAGTTCAAATTACATTTCACCTACATTTTATCTATGAACACCGACGAAACTAAAAAGTCTAGAAATTGCAACGATATTCGCAAGTCTGACCAGACCTTCTCTCGCCTATCAAAATGGACAGCCTATGCGCTCGGTTTATATGCTGCGTTTACTCTTACGGTGCAGCAAAATCCGCTAGGTGTTCACTTAATACCTCTGGCTAGACTGTTTGTTCAAGCTGCCCAAATAGAAGTAGTGGAGCGAAATAAAAAGGGTAAAGGCGATAACCCAGACAACTCAAACCAACAGCAGTAACTAGCGGAACTTAAAGCTGAGAGCCACCAAAATTTTGGTGGCTTTTTCTTTGAACCACATCAAGCCTGTCACAAGTAATCGTCCGTGTTGTGCCGTTTTAGTTGTCATTAACGACATTGGAGTAAAACAGGAAGCAAGCCCAAGAATGCAATCACGTTTCGATTAGAGTAACGCACGATATGTGATCACAATTTTATATGACGAAACTGGAGATGTTCTCGCGCCAATCTCGTCCTCGTTGGGATTCCTGGGGCGATGAGGTAGAGAAATTCAAGGAAAATAACTAACTCACATTCTCCTTAAATAACTCATTACGAATGCGTTCACGAGTCTCCATTAACAACTTACCCAACATATTTTTTCCGCTACCATCACCGCCATCTCCCCAATAACTATCGTTAGTTGTATGTTCAACAATTTCTGCATTTCCTGTTGCCAGTAACTTTTCGTTCAAATCAGGATGTTGAGTAAACTTGGCTCCTAACGCTTCACGCATGACATCATCTTTAACTACTTCCCAGTCAGCACGTAAAGTAAGAGTGCGATCTCGTCCCATCTGTGCAGCTTCTCGCGGTGTCTGAGCTTGACGAATTTGTTCTTCATGAGGAGTATCAACAAACTTTTGCGCTTGGAAATAGTGTTCTGAGGTAGGCCAGATTTTTCCCTTGAGATAAATTGCATAGGGAGCAAAGTTTGAGAAAAAGCCATAAGGCTTGTTTAGGTGATAAAACCTGATAGGGTTACTCAAAGGCATAAAAATTGTTAATTCTTCTAGTGTATTGATGTGAAATTCTGCAAGCTCCCTAAATGGTGAATAAGCACCCCACATCTGATGAAAGGGATAATGCACATCAAATGGATCAATAGTGCTTAAATCTTGAGCTACAAGAAAACAGTAGGGGCGTGGTGGATTACCTATCTGCGATGCGATAATTTCTCCGTTTCTTGCATGAGTTTTAGATTGCTCAATTACTTCAGGCGTAAGGAAAGGGAAAATTGCTTTTTGGGCTTCTTCATCAGTTGCTTCTACCCAAAATGAATCAATGGGTTCAGTCTTGTTATGACAATCGCGTTGTGGCCAGTAGACTCGAATAATCACCTTATCTTCCTGATGTGTTTAGATTTTTATCAAAACAAAATCCTAATCTTGACACTATTCCTGACTGTAAATTTTATCAGGATTCATATTTTCAAAGTATGCAATAGCCGCTTCACCAAATGCCTTAACCGCAGCTGCTCCAACTGTAGGCTGAACAACTTGTCCAACAAAAGGAATAAATCCTGCTATAGTACCACCCATTCTGAGAAGTAACTGTGCGCCACCCATTGCCATGATTGCTCCGGCTATAGCTCCTGCACCACCAGCAGGTATTAAATCAACGCCGTAAATTTGAGCAATACGAGTTACTATAGCTGCCTGTACAGCAGTTAAACTAGCATTAAAGGCGAGCGCACCGATAACAGGAACACCACCAGCAACTCCGGCGGCGGCTCCACCTCCCATCATTAACCAAAGTTCGTCCCTGGCTTGGTCACGACAATATTTAGGCATAAAATAACGTATAAATTGGACAGTGATAAAGCTTACAGATAACTTCTATAGTTAGAATGCCCAACTATTAACCAGAAACAGAACTTTAAATGTACAAAAAATATTAGATAGCTTTGAGCTACAAGATTCCTGCGGAGATACTAAATCCCGTCGCCGGAATTTTATTGCTGCATCCATTAACAGCATCGAAATTTGCGATCGCCCATCACCTACTTTCGCCAAAGGGAGTAGAAAGTAATACTATGAATGATGGTCTTCAGGTATACGCTCCGGTACGTGCATGGATTTATCACTGCAAAATAAAATCGTTTCATTTATTTGGTCAATCGCTGATGATTGTCTGCGGGATGTCTATGTGCGGGGTAAGTACCGGGATGTGATTCTGCCAATGTTTGTGCTGCGGCGGCTGGATTGTTTGCTGGAAGAAACGAAAGATGCAGTAACAGAAGAAGTGCGTTTTCAGCGTGAAGAGGCAGGTTTTACGGTGCTTGACCCTGTGGCATTGCGGGAAGCATCAGGTTACGTTTTCTACAACACCTCAGACTGGACGTTAAAGAAATTAGTCAAGACTGCTGCTAATAATCGCCAAATTTTAGAAGCGAATTTCAAAGCTTACCTAGATGGATTTAGCGATAACGTTAAAGAAATTATCGAGAAATTTGAACTCCGCAACCAAATCCGGCGCATGGTGCAGGCGGATGTTTTATTGGATGTGCTGGAGAAATTCACCTCGCCCTACATTAACCTTAGTCCCCACGATACTTTAGACCCGGAAGGGCGAAGATTAGTGGGACTGAGTAACCTGGGAATGGGTTATGTATTTGAAGAATTAATCCGCAAGTTTAACGAAGAAAATAACGAGGAAGCTGGCGAACACTTCACCCCCCGCGAAGTGATTAAATTGATGACTCATTTATTATTTATCCCGGTCAAGGATAAACTACCGCCAGTAATTACGGTATATGACGGGGCTTGCGGTTCGGGGGGAATGCTAACGGAATCGCAGGATTTTATTCAAGATTTAGCAGGAGAAATTAAGTACCAAGCGGCGGTTTACCTCTATGGCAAAGAAGTAAACGGCGAAACCTACGCGATTTGCAAGTCGGACATGATGATTAAGGGCAATGACCCAGAAAATATCAAGTTTGGTTCGACCTTGGCAACAGATGAATTTACTGGGTTGCGGTTTGATTTTATGTTGTCAAATCCGCCCTATGGTAAGTCGTATAAATCAGACCAAAAATACATTCTGGATGGCAAGGATGTTTTAGACGGTCGCTTTGAGGTGGTACTGAAAAATTTTCAAGGTGAATCAGAAATAGTGCCGGCGATTCCCCGTTCTTCCGATGGGCAATTGCTATTTTTGATGGACATGGTTAGCAAAATGAAGCGGCTAGATGATAGTCCTTTGGGCAGCCGCATTGCCTCAGTCCACAATGGTTCTTCCCTGTTTACCGGGGATGCAGGCAGTGGGGAAAGTAATATCCGCCGCTACATTATCGAAAATGACTCTTTGGAAGCGATTATCCAGTTGCCGAACAATTTGTTTTATAACACGGGGATTACAACATATATTTGGGTTCTGTCTAACAACAAAACATCTCAGCGCAAGGGCAAGGTGCAACTGATTGATGCGTCAGAACTTTATCAAAAATTACGCAAGAATTTGGGAGCGAAGAACTGCGAGTTTGTCACTGAGCATATTGAGAAGATTACCCAGCTTTATTTAGAAATGCCCAATCAAGGGATTTCTAAAGTATTTGATAACAAAGACTTTGGTTTTTACAAAATTACCGTGGAACGCCCTTTACGACTGGCGGCACAATTTACACCAGAACGGGTGGCAACATTGCGTTATGTGCCTGCGCTGCGTGAGGTGATGGCATGGGCTTATGAGCAATGGGGTGATGAGATTTATACAAAATTAGAGGTGCATAAAAAGGCGATTGAGGACTATATCGAGGGTGAAGAAATTGCCCTATCCCCCAAAGCTAAGAAAGATTTATTATCACCCAAGACTTGGGAAGCACAACGCAATCTCATGATTGTGGGAGAGCGTTTAATGGAAGCGGTGGAGGATGAATTATCACTCGATTTTAATGTATTTGTAACTGCTGTTGATACAGGGTTAAAGTTGCTAAATATTAAGCTAACTAACAGTGAGAAAAATCAGATTTTAAATGCTGTCAGTTGGCGGGATGAGAACGCCGCAAGGGTGGTGAAGAAGGTACATAAATTAAAAGGTAATCAACTGAGTGATTTATTAACCCAGTTGGGAACTACTGAGGATAAATTACCTGACTATGGTTATTGGCCTGGGAACAAAGCAGGGGAATGGGTAGAGTATGAATCTGATAGTGAGTTGCGGGATACAGAAAATGTGCCGTTGAAAGAACAGATATATGATTACTTTGTGCGGGAAGTGCGCCCCCATGTAGCTGATGCGTGGATAGCTTTGGATAAAACGCAGATTGGCTATGAGATTAGTTTTAACAAGTATTTTTATCAGCACAAGCCGTTGCGAACTTTAGAGGAAGTCACGACGGAGATTTTACAATTAGAACGGGAGACGGAAGGGTTATTAAAACGGTTGGTGAGTTTTGGGGAGATAAACTGATGTCTGCTAGAGATATCTTCCATGACCCTGTACAGGAGGTAATTGTGCAATGGATAAACTAGCTAAATATCGGGAGTGCGTGCAAAGTTTATTAACTGGTTATGCTAACGATGATGTCGCTGATAGTGAGGTGGAAGTCCAGCTAATTTTTGATGAAAAGCGCGACCATTATCAGTGGATGAATGTGGGCTGGGAGGGTTTAAAGCGTGTTTATCGCTGTATCATTCATTTCGATATTAAAGATGAAAAAATCTGGCTACAGCAAAATTTAACTGACCAAAATCCGGCTGAGGAATTGGTAGCAATGGGTGTACCACGAGAGGATATTGTTTTGGGTTTACAACCTGCTTATAAACGGCAGTATACAGATTATGGGGTGGCTTAGATTGGTAAAATAAATTAATTGCAAATAATAGGGTGAAAATATGACACTAGCTGAATTATTACCTGCTGTCCGACAGCTTTCTCAAGTTGAGAAACTGAAGCTAATTCGCATCTTGGCAGAAGATTTAGAAAAGAGCGAGGATATTACACCGCTACAGCCGTTTAAGACCTATGATTTACCAACACCCTATGATACTTTTGGGGCTGGTGCAATTCTGATGGAAGCAATACAGCCTCTCTGATTTTAGGACAAAGTAACTTTTTTCTAGAGTTTGATGTATGTTTTTATCGCTCCAAGTTGGAGTTTGAGGTTAAACCTAAAGATGAATAGATTGTTGCAGCAGTTGGTAAGTTTGGGAGAGGTAGACTAATGACTTTCCCCAAGCATGACAGTTATAAGGATAGTGGCGAAGATTGGTTAGGAGAAATTCCAGAGCATTGGGAAGCTTTGAGAACCAAGAGTATTTTTCGGCTTGTTACTGAACCTGCACCTAAAAATAATAGCGAAGAATTGTTATCAATCTATTCAGATATTGGAGTGAAGCCGAGAAAAGAATTAGAAGAAAGAGGTAACAAGGCATCTACAACAGATGGTTATTGGTTCGTTAAAAAAGGTGATGTCATTGTCAATAAATTATTGGCATGGATGGGAGCAATTGGCGTTTCTGAATATGATGGTGTTACCAGTCCTGCGTATGACATTTTAAGGGCATACAAGCCAGTTGAAAGCAAGTTTTATCATTATCTTTTCCGCAGTCCAATCTGTACTAGCAAGTTAAAGCAGCACTCGAAGGGCATTAT
>NZ_JACJQL010000080.1 GCF_014696625.1 Nostoc parmelioides FACHB-3921 | reverse complement strand
CTTATCAAAATAGTCGCTGCAATAATTGTCAAAACCAAACAGAACAATCCTAAATAATTTTGAATTTTGAATTTTGAATTTTGAATTGTTGTGGCTTGGGGAAAGAAAAACAGCATGAAGTCCTGAAAATACAGTTGCAACATCTGCTTCCAGGGCGAATCGTATTCAGTTTTAGGTGTTCTATTAGTCATAAAAAAAGCCTTACCTTACTGTCATTAATTCCAAGCTAATTTTCATTGTCGATGTAAATAACTCTAATCTTACGGAGGTAAAAAGATGAATACTATTCAACAACGCGATTACCAAAAAACCGATGAAACGCATCGCAATAATTTCGTCATAGCAGTTTCTTCTTTACTCGACGAGTACGGTCTTGACCCGATGGAATACCGCTTATATTCCCACATTGTTCGACGTGCTGGTAAAGAAGGCTGTTTTGAATCTATTCCTAATATGGCTCGAATCTGCTTGATGAACGAAAAGACTGTCAGAAAAGCCTTGCGGGTTCTTATTGCTGCTGGGTTAATCCAGATCGCCCAACAGCGTCAAGGTAAAACAACTATTTATCAAATCACTCATTCTTCCGAATGGGTTTATTCTCAGCAACTCAAGTCAATTAGACAACAATTTACTTCCCATAAAGCTGAACAAGACTTGGTAGAACAAAAACTTACCCCTACCAAATCTGGTACTACCAATCATGACACCCCTACCAAATCAGGCAGGGGTAGTGGTACCAAATCTGGTAGCGGTGGTGGTACCGAATTTGGTAGGGGTGTGGTGCCTGATTTGGTAGACGAAGTATTTCCCATTAAAGAAATCCCAATTAAACAATCCCAATTAAGAGAAGATCCCCCTACCCCCACACCCAACTTTTCATCCAGTGATAAGATTTGTCCTCTGTTTCCAAACTCTCAAGCTGAAAAACTGGATCAACCCACCCCAGCCCCTCAAGCTGAAAAACTAGATCAACCAACCTCAGCCCCTCAAGTTGAAAAACTGGATCAACCAACCTCAGCCCTTCAAGTTGAAAAACTGGATCAACCAACCCCAGCCACTCAAGTTGAAAAACTAGACCAACCCACCCCAATCCCTCAAGTTGAGGAACTAGCTCAACCAGCCCTAGACTTTCAACTTGAGAACCCAGATCAACTAGCCCCACAAATTCACTCTTTGTTGCCAAATCAACCCGAATCTTTGCAACAAAACTCAGATCCTGCATTTGGTTCAATCGTGGCGGGGTCGTTCGATAATCTCGAACAAGTGAATATAACTCCTGCCTCAACCCAAAACGTGACTGAGCCAGAGAATCGTGAAATTCTTACACTCCAGCGTTATCAACAACTTGATGCTGATGGCATACCGCTTAAGCAGTGGGAATTGCGGGACTGGGCAAAGCAGGAAATTGGGCAGTATGTCAAAACTTACCGTAAAAGCGGATTCATCCTCACAGGCGGTAATGATGTCTCCGTCGAGTTTGCGGTTTACGTCGCGGGAGAGAACTGCAAGCGAGGGCAACAACCAACTATCTCACTGGGTTTTAGCGTGATCAACAAATGCGAACGTGACCCTCGGTGTTGGCAGAAGTTGGTAGGTTGGGTGACGGAGTGGCAACAGCAGCGTCAAACCAAAACTCCAGTCAATGTCGCAGCTGCGGTCAATCATCAACAAGAGTTAGACCGTATACGCCAAGCGGCTAATACCAAATTTGAACTTTGAGACAGGTGGGAAGTGGAATTTTTTGACCCCTACACCCCTACACCCTTACACCCCTACACCCCTAAAAAATATGATTACTCAAGAGAAATTTGACAAAGGTATTGCCTTATTACAAACCCACTTCAACCGGGAACTATGCAAGAGCGCGATCGCTATCTGGTCAGAGTACCTCAATGAACACCTCAGCGACGAAGAATTTACACTCGCTGTCAAAGAGGCCATCATCGGGCTTGACTTCTTCCCCAGTGCCAAAAAACTTGTTGAGTTTGCTACTGCCACAAAAGAAGTCGCTGCGATCGCTCAGTGGCAGATAATCATTGCTGCTGCCAAAACCGCTAACGAACAATGGCGACAAGAAATTCTCCAACAGCTTAAAGACCAAGCTCACACTGCTTTGGCTGTTATCGGTGGAGTAGATGCAGTCGCTTGGGCTGATGAATGGCAGTTGAACAAACTCAACAAGGAGTTCATAACTGTCTATTGCCAATCTCATAGCCAAATGAAGCTTTTACCCCCTGCACGTATCGGACAGCCTCATTTTCAAATTCTGGAAGAAGAAATTTCTTCAGAGGCGATCAACTTGGAGACAAAATCACCCTCAATCCGTCGTGTACTCGAAAATCTTCATTTGCGTTCAATCGGAGTAGAAATCCCACGGGTGCAAGTCTACAAGAATACTTTTGCTCGGTACGGTTGGGAGATTGATGAGCAACGACTGAACTTCTTTTTGGCAATGGATGAAGAAACTAAAAAACAATTTTTAGCTAGGTTTCAATTTGCCATGAAGAACAAATCTTCCTGGCATTCGCCTCAAATCATCTTTGACGACATCAGTGGTTATCAAGCTCCACTCCCCACTGTTGATGTTAAAGCGATCGCTCGTCAATGGTTAACAGAACAACAACACGAACATTCTATTTCATCGTTAGAAGATTAATACTATGAGTGCAACTTACCAACAATTACTTTCCAAATGGTCTACTCTTGCGCCTGACGAATGTGTAACCGCAGACCACAACCACAAGTTCAAAGTTCGGATTCTACCAAGCGTAGAAAAGCGTAACTCAGATAATGCGTGGCGTTTGGTTACATCTGACAACATTGCATGGCGCTTGGCTAACGACCAAAGCATAGTGCTGGTGCAACTCAATTTTGTGCTGCTAACTGTCATGCACCATTGCGCTATTCGACGTGAAAACATCGGGTTTGCTTTTGTTGACTCTGGAGCGATGCCTACGGCGGGCTACGCCTACGCTACTATATGCAATGGGCTACGGTCACAACCTCATCCACATCCAGCTATTGCTGCCCTCGACGCATATATACAACTGTTGGAGTTTTGACTTATGAAAGCACTCACAGTTCGCCAACCTTGGGCATGGGCTATAATCTACGCCAACAAAAATATTGAAAACCGAGTTTGGCCGATTCATTACCGGGGCGATATTCTCATCCACGCGGGATTAAAATGCACCAAAAAAGAATATCTGCAAGCCCAAGAATTTTGTCAAAGCCTGGGTGTAGCAGTCCCAGAATTAAACCTGCTCAGTCGCGGTCAAATCATCGGTGTCGTTAGAGTTGTTGGTTGTCAGTTTTCAGAAACTGCTTCTAGCTGGGGAATGCCACAGCAGTTTCATTGGCATCTGGCAAACCCACGCGAAATTACGCCTATCCCATACATCGGACAATTGGGACTTTTTGATGTGCCTGATGAATTGCTTCAGGGAGTTGTCGCTTAACTTCTTCCGTGCTTGCTTTATGCCACACAAATACGGTAATGCTTATGATGTCACTAGCGATACCCGAAAAATTCTTAGATAAAGGGCTGCAAGACTCAGAAAACGATTCAGTTGGATGCCTCTATCCGTACTTAGAAACCAAAAAGCTACATAATGGCTCAACAGCTTTTTACCCACGAGTCATAGATGAACGCGACCCCAATAACCCCCATCATTGGCGCTGGGGGTATAACTGGAAGGAGAAACACAACGGAGCTTGGAAAGGTCGTTCTATTGGTTCTATTCCCTGCGGTGCAATTCCCATGATTCAGCAATTGCAACGTCAGGGAGCGCCCAGAACTGAAATCGTCGCTTTCATCAAAAAAGCCAAAGCAAAGCCACCTTCTTCTAAACCCATCTTAAAAGCTAACGCACCCATCGCCGTAGTTCTCTTCGCTGGTGGCGGCGGTATTGAAGCGGGTATGCTGCAAGCCGGTATCCGCCCAATCGTCGCGGTGGAACATGACCCGACTAAACCAAAGCTCAGTCAGGCGATCGCCCTAACCCACCACCGCAACTTCAGCGAGTACGGCTGTACGGTCATCCAACGCACAGTACAACAAGTAGCCCAAGGATTCATCGGGTTTCCACAAAGGCCCGACTATCTCCATGCTTCTCCAGTCTGTTCTAACTTTAGCCAAGCCCACACTGCCAAAGCGGGTATTGCGCTGGAATCTCCTGATGACCTAACCGCAGCCCAAGCAGTAGCACAAGCTATTCAACAGTTGCGACCACGGGTCTTCACTCTCGAAAATGTCCCACGTTATCAAGATAGTCACAGTTTCGCCATTATCCTGAACGCGCTGGAATTGCTGGGTTATAGAGTTAACTACAGCGTGGTGAATATGGCTAATTACGCATTGCCCCAGGCACGGAAACGTTTAGTTCTTGTGGCCTGTCAGGATGTAGCGCTGACACTACCACCTACCAGGGGTCAAGTTGGATGGGAGACGGAGATCGCTCACCTCATCCCCACGATGAACGACTCCCAACTATTACCCAAACAGCAGCAAGCCGTAGAACAATTTCTCGCCACTAATGAACCAACACCGCTTTTGATTGAGCGAGTTGGAGGGCGTAAATTACCCAAGTGCAAGGCGGGGAAGGAGCCAGCTAATACAATACTGCGATCGCACTTCACCGACCACAAAAACTGCAACAGAAATAAATTCGCAGACATCTGGTTGCCTGATGGTGCAGTTAAATCTCTGTCTATTGAGGCAGCAGCAATTTTACAAGGATTTCCGGCCTGGTACGAGTTCCCGCCCGAAGTTGGTACAGCAGGCTCAATCCTTGGCTATTCTGTCCCACCCAGTTTCGCTAGTCAATTATTTGCACACATAGAAAAACAGTTATCAGGAGCAGTTTTATGACTAATCCTATCAACTCTTTGGAAACGTGCTGGTATATCTCACCACCTTGGGGTCAACAAGTTCCAGTGATCGCCCTCAGCTTACTTGAAAAAGTCTACTTGCCCTCAGAGAAAGTCACCGGTTACTGCTGTGGGATTGAGTGGAGCGATGACGGCTGGAGTTATTCTATTGCCTCTCAAAAAGGAATTATATCTGTCCCCGACAGTGAAATCATCGCCTCCGGGCAGCTTCAACCCCTAGTCATCTCAAAACCCCAGTTCCGCTTGGGGCAATTAGTCAACTTTCGATTCGCTAATGATGGCCCGAAGATTCGCATGATTTTGGGGATGTCTCTCATTAATCATGCTTGGCTTTATCAAGTTGAGTGGAAATCTCCGGCGCTCAAACTTCCCACTGATGAAGGCGTTTGTATCTTCCCGAAGTCTACACAGCAGGGTAAGTTCATCAATCGGCTGTCCTGGGTTACTCCTCATGATTTATCGGAGGTAGTATGATTTTTACCTCATTTTATAAGGGCGAAATCAAGGGTGAGGCTGTTTCAATTTCGCTTTATCCGCCCAAGGGGTGGACAGGCAAGCACTTACCACTGTTCGCCCCGACTCCTGAACTGTTGCACTGGTGGAAGTCTAGCCCTAAAGATGCCGCAGCAGAACAGGAATATAAGCGACAGTTCCGAGAGATTTTGGATTCTCGGCTGACTTTGATTGACTTGTGGGTGAGTAAGCAAAAGAACAACCCACAAGACATAACACTATGCTGCTTTGAAAAAACTGGGGATTTCTGCCATCGATATCAGGTTGGAGAAGTAGTAGTACAAAAATACTTGCCTGAGCTTTGGGGTGGTGAAATTGGAACTTCTCGGACACAACTGAGAATTATCCAAGGTGGAAAGATGAATCTCACTTATGCGCCAAAGGTTTTAAGCTTGATAGACAAATGCCATGCTTCCGGTTTTCCTGTTGTATGCGATCGCCTAACTTGTGGCTACTATCGGGTATCTCTGCATGGTGAAGATTTGGGCGATTGGTCAGAGTTGGGGGTGCTTGGGGTGCTTTCGGGACTGCGGCATGAGTTTTATCGTCCTCGACTGGTTCCGTCGTTAGCTACTCCTATGGTTGCTGCTGATGGAAAGAACGCGACGGCTGATGTTGCAGTTCCACAGCCTGTTGCCGCACAACCCGAATCAAGCGAACTGATTACTCGTCTGGGCAAGCTGGAGGATGCTGAGTTGAAACAGATTCAAGACTGGTGCAAATCCGTCAAGTCGCAGATGTTTCCCTCAGTCTCGCAATACGCGGATGGTCGTCTGGAGTTACATCTGCGGAGGTTCGTTAGTCTCGCCAGTGCCAAGTCGGGTAAGAAGGCTGAGGTTAAGGTGGTTGAGCCGGGGCGTTATGCTGGTGCTGAGGTAATTGAGGCTTTGGGCGAGAAGCTGCTGCCTGATTTTCACCAAGCACTTATACTTTTTTACCCAGCCGGGACACAAATCAAAGTACATCGGGATTCACCAGCTTATGCTTCGGGGGCAGCACAGATTAACGTTATGGGCCGGGCGCGTTTCTCCATCTCCAGTTGTCAGGATACTCGGCGGATGGAGTCTTACTGGCTAGAGGAGGGCGATTGTATTGCTTTTGACAACAAGCAGCCGCATGGGATTGATCGGGTGGTGGGTGATCGGTGGTGTGTGTGTTTCTTCAGGCTCAAGGCTGAGTGTTTGGAGGGTGAGCGGGTTGAGCAGTTGAGTTTGGTTTAGCTATAATAATTCAAAAGCATAAAGCAGGTTTGATTATGCAGGCTATCTTTTGGACTGTAGAAGAAGTTGCCCAAAGAGCTAATCAATTTTATGAAAATGGTATTCGCCAAGAGGTTGAGCATGGCGATAATATTGGCAAGATGATTGTGATTGATGCTGAGACTGGGGAGTATGGAATTGATGAAATTGGTATAGAAGCAGGATTTAAGTTAAAGCAGAAAAACCCAAATGCTAGATTATTTATGATGCGAATAGGTTATAACGCTGCATTTGGTTTTGGTGGAACTATTGAGCGTATAGCCGAATGATTAACGGACGGTTAATTGCTGGTAGGGCAACAGTTCCAGTAATTTTTCGTTTACCTGGACAACCAGATTTTTCACTAGATTTTGTCATTGATACTGGATTTAATGGCTACATTACCTTACCACCACAAGCTGTCAGTGCAATGAACCTTCCCTTACATAGTACTATACCTGCAATATTAGCTGATGGTAGCCAAGTTTTATCATCTATACATTTGGCAACGATTGTTTGGGACAATGTAGAAAAAGTAGTTTTCGTTTTGGCTTCTGCTAATAAGCCTTTATTGGGAACTGGAATGATGAATGGATATCATCTAGGCATAGATTTTGAGGACAATGGTTTAGTTTCGTTAGAAAAAATACCATCTTCGATGTCATAAAAGCCAGAAAAAGAGAGAAAATTACCCGGAAAGGTCAAGTAATCTATCAGCAGCTTCTGGGTTCTCAACTGCAATGTACATCCATATTTCAATTAAGTCTTCTTCTGCTTTAGCTGTGCGAATTAAACGTCCCACTTGAGTTCAGTATCCTTTTGAATTGTTTGACCTAAGCGAGAGCGTGCTTCTTGCTTGATGGCTTCTATATCTGTAAAGCGTCCAGTACCACTTTCCATTCCTTCATGCCAAAGACGGCGCAGTTCCTCAATATTTTGCAATTGAAGTAACCGTTTTTGCCTCCATTCGCGCAGTGCCTCACGAATTACCTCACTGCTACTAGCATATTCTCCTGACTCAACAGCATCACGAACCAAAACTACCATTTCTGGGGTCAGGGCAACACTGATTTTTTCTACTTTAGACATAGTAATACATTATTTTTACTCTAAAGTAGCAATTTTTCTTACTATTTCTTACTATATGGCACACTGAGATGAACGCAGGAGGGCGATTGCATTGCTTTTGACAACAAGCAGCCGCATGGTATTGAACGGGTGGTGGGTGATAGGTGGTGTGTGTGTTTCTTTAGACTCAAGGGGGAGTGTTTGGAGCAGGAATACGGGAAGCAATTGAGTTTGGTTTAGCCCTTCCGCCAAATTCAAGCGTTCGCTCCCGCCTCTCGCAGAGAGGAAAAGTAAGCGATGACCTACGCTACACCGAAAGAGCGATGGCGTAACGCAAGAGCGTAGCTGATCGTCAGCAACCCTAATTTTTTTAGAGGAAAAATTAGGGTTGATCGGGCAGGAGACTTGAAAATTTGAAGCCTAGCTGAGTGAAAGTCAGGAAATACAATCACAAGTGTTGAAGTGAAATAAATCTCTAAAGGTGCGTCAATTTATGGGAATTTGTGGAAAATTGGGTGTAGCGGCGTTGGTGGCGTTGATTGTCGGGTGTTCGCCTGTCCAATCCCAAGTGCCACCATTAACTGAACTTTCCCCATCAATCAGCGTGCATTTACTGCTGGGAAATCCCAGTGGTGCAACGCCAACAAAGCTTACACCTGATAATTACCTGATGGTCAAAAATCAATATGCACTCTCCTACAACAACAGCAAGGGAACTGCTAACTGGGTAGCTTGGCAGCTTAACTCCTCATGGCTAGGGAACGCAGAGCGTCAAGATAACTTCCGCCCAGACAAAACATTGCCTGCGGGTTGGGTGCGAGTGACTCCTTCTATGTACTCTGGGAGTGGTTATGACCGGGGGCATATTGCACCTTCAGCAGACCGCACCAAGACAACAGAAAATAATGCGGCTACTTTCCTGATGACAAACATGATGCCCCAAACACCCGATAACAATAGAAATACGTGGGGAAATTTAGAAGATTATTGTCGAGAATTAGTCAGTCAGGGTAAAGAGCTTTACATTGTTGCCGGGCCTAATGGTAGTCTTGGCAAACCCCTCAAAGGTAAGGTGACAGTTCCCAAATCCACTTGGAAGATTGTTGTCGTACTAGATAGCCCAGGCTCAGGGCTTGAAGGTATTACTGCTAATACTCGCGTTATCGCAGTAAATATTCCCAACGACCCAGAATTAAATAATGACTGGAGGGCTTATAAAGTCAGTGTTGATGAATTAGAAAGTTTGACGGGTTATGATTTTTTGTCTAATGTTTCCCCCAATATTCAAACAAGTATTGAGAGTAAAGTTGATAATTAGTAAATAGGTCAAGTTTCCACAACTTTAGTAGAAATACCAGCTAAATTTCCTGCTGGAGTTTCACCAATAACATAAACATCAAGTTCTACCTCACCCAGTCGATACACCTGCGGGTTTTTTAAGTTCGATTTTATTACCTCTAGCAGTTTTTGAAATTTAGCAACTACAGCATTTTCTTCATCCTCATACCAGTCTTGGGGAGTAGTGGCTCTGCTAAAAAAGCTGTCAATGTCTACCACTTTAAAAGGCGCATCTTGTCCGTGACCTGTTTGCTGCAAAACTATTTCATGTGTAACAGGAGGTGCAGATCCTTCCCACAAAAAAACCTCAAATGGGTATTCAGACTCACTCATAAATAACAAGCCATCGGATGCCTGTTTTAGCTGTTCTAAAATTTCTGAGTTGGTTTTGATCATAAACCATAAGAGAGTTATTCAATCAAGTATAAAGTGTATTGCTTCTTTATCTGCATTTTGGTCAGACACCAGAATTTTTATTTAGACTTAATTATTTCTAACGGTACAAGACAAATAATTTAAAATAGTGCAATTTAAAAGTGGTGTAAATATCGGAAATTATGGACGCTGCTAAACGCCTCGCTACTCTAAATCGCATCCGTCAACTCAGTCGTTTGATGGATACATCAATACGCATTCCTTTAACAAGTTTTCGTATTGGAATAGACCCAATTATTGGTTTAATTCCAGGTGGTGGTGATTTAATCAGTACAGCGTTTTCAGCTTACATTATATTTTTAGCTACCCGCTTTGGTATATCACGCCAAGATTTATCCAAAATGATTTTTAATGTGGGTTTAGAAACAGTCGTTGGGGCTGTGCCTTTAGTAGGAGATTTGTTTGACGCTTTCTACAAATCTAATATTCGCAATTTAGCAATTTTAGAGAAACACTTGACAGTGGTTGAACCAGAACTTCAAGAAGTATCTGATGAACTTTACAAAAAACAAGTTAGTCAAGTTTAAGTGCATCGATGAACAACACAACAAAGAACACGCTCAGTTCTGAGATGAGTGATGAAGATTGGTTTAACTTAGGAAAATCTGATGCTTGGGCGGGAAAACCCAAAACGCCACCAGAACAAGATGCTCAAGCAGCAAGTATGTATGATTTAGGTTACAGCGAGGGAGAGATTAAACATCCACCTACTGCAACTCCCAAGGCACAACAGTAGTTAGAAATTGCCATTGCTCTACACGCTATCATCCATCCAGCTGCACTCAGGGCAGTCCCAATGCACCCGCGCCGTGTAATCTCGGTCAAACTCACAGCCGCATTGGGGACACTTACCAGTAAATAAAGGATGGGTATCTAGCAGTTCTAGCTGTTGCTCTGGTGTCCAGCGTTGCCGGGGCTGTAAAATCAACTCGCCATTGTAATAGGTTGCCCCTTCTGGTTGCCATAGTTCCTCTACTTGGGCGTTGGGGTCTTCTCTGAAGTCGAGGCAGCTATCACCGTCTACCCCATCTGGATGTACGGCACAGATGATGTGAGGATTGTGAGAGTAAAGGAGGCAGCGATCGCACTCTGGGATTTTCATAACATCAGTTTAGTTCTTCCTGATAAGCTTTAAATTCCTGACTCTTCAAGAACTTGCTGGACGCATTTAGCAGTGTTAGGAGAAGCCCCCCATGACTTCAGAACATTAACCAAGTTAGAACCAACAGTTACCGCTTTATCTAAGCTGTCACCCTTAAGTTTTATTGCCACAAAAGTAGCCCCGTCAGTATTCCACCAATAAGCAGCCCCATAATTACCGATTCTGACAACGTTGTTTATCTCTCCAGACTTTCCTTCAGCGCGAAACTTTTTATTTAAGCTGGTGCGTATAGGATGTTTAACAGGTACAAGAGCTTCTTCTAAACTAAGACATTTACTACCTTGTGCCTGGACTGGCAGGACATTAAAGTTTGGTACAACAGCAACAGTATTAAATACCGTTAGGCTTGCAACAGCTAGGATGAAACGAAAATCTCTCATCACAAGTCAAAATTCTCCGTAAAATATATCAACATTGCAAGCATTATCTCTTCAAAAGCACCCAAGCTAGGCGATTGCTGCTTCCTCTCTTGTATTTTATAGCTACTTTCTAACTCGAAGAGCGCATTTCTTGCTGACGCATGGGCATAGCGTCAATTTGCTCAAAAATTGCTGTCGCTGGAACTGGTGTAGTGTCACTGCGCTTAACACCACCATCTTTGCCTACCAAAATGATGCGAAAATTATCTTTGTCAACTCCAAAGCGATTTCGCAAATTGGCTACAGAAGATTCATCTATTAACTGTCCGTTGGCATAGCTTTTATCTGTTGCTAAAACCTGAACCAGAACTAAATCCCTTTCTGTAAAACCGTTTTGGTGCTGGTTAAATAACTCCATCTGTTGCTGATAGATATGGTTATCAACAGACGGTGCAAAGACTAGTAGCACGCGGTTTTGCCATTGTTGGGAACTGAGGTTAAATGAAGACATTTTGATGGCTTGGGTTGAACCTTGGGCAGTACCACCAATGCTGACTGGCGATAGGGCTATAGACGCTGTGAGGGTCAGGGCAATTAATACTGAGTTATTCACTTCGGCGGTTGAGATGAACTTTCCATCATTTCAAACTATCATTAATTTTCCTTTTCTAACTCTATCTGGTGACGGTAATTGAATAATGTACAGGAGGCAGCACTAAGCGTTAGCTTTTAAAAATGATGTCGTACAGCGACAGCAGAATCTCCACCACAATCAGAATCACCACATACCACTCTACTCGTTGGCTACTGCTATGCTGCATAAACTCCAACACGGTTTGTGCGGTTTGGGAAATTAGCTCTAGTTTTCGTTCCAAAGCATTGTGACGCTCACGGATTTCGTATTCATCCTCCAAACGCAAATATAAGTTTTCTAACTGTGGGGACTCCCACAGCAACTCCGGCTTATCGATAATCTCGACTCGACCCACTATCTTATGTTGAACTAACAACGTAGTCCCTAGTTGACGCAATAATTCCCGACTCTTGCGTTTACTTCTGTTGTGACTTTGGAGACTAGCTGCAAACGGTTCAATTTGATCAAATACAGTTGCTAGACTCGTTTCATAATGAGAAAGAACAACACTTTTAGCAAGAATATCAGCCACTATCTGCAAACGTTCCACACTAAATTCATGTAGGAAAATTTTTCCTTCCTTAACTCGCTCACTTTCGGCAACATTGAGATGAACTTCTACCTCTTCTGTTTCCGGCTCAGTGAAAGAATCACTAACTTGAGAGGATAGTTGGGTTAAAAAGCCTACCTTTTCCGCAGGCTCAAGGTTAAACAGAACAACTGCACCATAGCCTAGCAGCATTGCACAGCCATATTCACCTACTGTAACCATTAATGGCATAGTCGCCAAGCAAACGTAATTCTCCAATCTTTGTAGGTTAATCTTCTTACCAAGGAATAGGGCTTGCGCTCTAAAGCTAGTTCTGTCATGAAAAAGGAGTTTTTGCATTATCACCCAACACTATGTTTTGCCCATTAAGGGAACACCAGGAAATAGATTATCCCATCTTGTGATTGCCAAATTGCCAGAACCTTTAAAGATGGGGGTGTAATTTCAACTTTTTCTTAGAGGAAAATGCACAAGCGATCGCACTCTCCCATTCCCTACTTCTTCCAAGGTAGCTTTGTCCCCATCTCAGTTAGTGCCGAGAACACCAGATACATAACCAGTAGTGCAGCACTGATAATAAAAATTACACGTCATTATTCATTGGTAAAGTGGCACAGATGTTGAGTAATCTTAAGCACTCTACCAATTTTTGAGAGCAGCGATAAAAGCCGTTTAGCGATCGCCCAAATCAAGCGTTCGCGTAGCGTCCGCACCAGAGGAAAAGAGCGAACAAAGAAGGAACACCCCCAGCCCTCTATGACCTGTATATTATTTAATAAGTGTTAATTCTATCTGTATGATGCAAGATTTAGAGATACTTGACATTGTAGATGAAAGCGATTGCGTTATCGGACAAAAGAGACGCTCGGAAATATATAGTCAAGGGTTGTGCAATTTTAGAGTTGTCAATTCTTTTGTAGTTAATTCACTTGGAAAACTTTGGATACCTCGCCGTTCTGCCCAAAAACGAATTTTTCCCCTTTGTCTTGATGTCAGCATGGGTGGTCATGTGGAAAGTGGAGAAACTTACGAAGATGCTCTGCAACGTGAACTCGAAGAAGAATTAAACCTAGATTTAAACATGGTTAATACGCAGTTATTGGGTTATTTAACACCATATAAATATCAAGTTTCTGCTTTTATGAAAGTTTATGAAATTAGATTAGATTATGAACCAGACTACAATCAGAATGATTTTATTGAAAGTTTTTGGTTATACCCTTCTGATTTAATAGAATGGTTGAATAAAGGTGAACCTGCAAAAAGTGACTTGATTAAACTTGTGCAGATGTTTTATGCAAATTAAGCTCGACTTTTGAGGACTAAAATTAATAAAAGTTTTTGTATGAAGATTCTTTCCTTCCTCAAACCCAAACCAGCACAACCAACTATTGATAGTTATGGACAACAGAGTAGCGGCGTTGACCAACAGCAGATTCAATCATTGATGGAATGGCTGTTTGCAAGTTTCCTGAATGCTAGTTACTTGGGAAAGTCACATATTATTTGGTATGACAGCGACAGCCCAGACCCCAGCTTAAAACAAGTGATTAAAAAAGTTACACGGCAGGACGAACCAGTTTTTCTGTACCGTCGCATAACTGCTGCATAAATCGGCAATCCTCCTCCAGTAATTCCAATAATTTCAGGTGTTCTACTTTTGCTGTATAGTCGCCGTCCCGGCATTTGATTGTGCAACTATATTCACCAACATGAGTAACCACACCCCAGTAACCACTTTTGCCCCGCAAGTCGGGGTTATCCTTGGGTTGAAGTGTGCAGATTTCACCTACTCGGTAGGGGTCGCTAGTACACCAAGAGCGATCGCATGGGAGCAATTTGACCTAATTCCTACTTCAGCTAGATAGCAGATTGCACAACTTTCGTCTTATCTTCATCTGTGCATATAGTTATACCGTCATTCGTCATATGCTCAAATTGCTCAATTTAACAATGCCTTCCATAGGTGCAGCGTTTGTCAGCATTGCCGCTATAGCACCATCTTACGCTGCCTTATTACAATTTAATACAGATGCTGGCAGTTTTCGCTTGGATACTCGTACTGGCGAAGTTTTTTCTAATTTTGACCCTGACAATGATTTCTTTAAACTTTTAAGCTTTTCTGGTGGAGCTAGCTTTCAATCTGGTAGTGGAACTATCAATGTTAATTCTGAGACTTGTTCTGGTGGCATTGATATTATCGATTCCCAAACAGGAGAACCTCAATACCTTTGTTATGCTAGTGGCTACGAACGTATTCAACTTTTCCTACAATTTCAAGGTGCAAATTTAACCCCTCAACTTAGTAGTGATCCGGCCCTCTACGAAGCTTCTTTTGTGAGAGGAGCTTTCACGGGTGATATTCCTTTTAGTCCAGTTGTAGGCAGTTTTCAAGTTTATTCTATTTTTGATACTAATTATCTCTTCCCAATTACTATTTTGCAAGTCCAAACAATCACTGTGACTGAAAACAAGACTACATCTGTGATGTTGGCATTTGCTTTAGCTAGCGCTCCTTTGTTACTTAAAAGTCAACGCCATAGGGGGAAACACAAGTAATAACGTTTTATACTATACACTTTAACCTCAGTAACACTACGTCAGTTATGTTTTATTACTCATGTAAAGTTACCATTCATCCCTCATCCACTCCAATCCTGTCCGCAACGCCGCCGCCGCACTATAGTAAATTTTCTGTTCTCCAAAGATGCCACCTGAACGACTGATGATGCGGAACTGCCAGCACTGTCCAGGGGTGTAGTAGACGATTAGGATACTGCTGTTGATGCACAGGACTTCATCAACTTTGATTTCGGACATGGGCTGATTTCCTGAACATGATGCTAAAAGGGGCAAAGATGAGTCTATCAAAACAATGGAGAAAGACTAGTGGAAAAGCCAGCCCCAATCCAATTACAGCAGGAGTTACTCGCAAAAGCCTATGCTGCCTTCAACGCTCGTGATATTGATTCTGTTCTCGTACTGATGCACACTCATGTTCAGTGGGCAAACGGCATGGAAGGTGGTTATGTTAGTGGTTGTGAGGCGGTGCGTGATTACTGGACTCGTCAATGGAGCTTAATTGATCCTCATGTCGAACCTTTGGAATTTCAACCTATTGAGGATGGATTAATCGCGGTTAAAGTTCATCAAGTTGTGCATGATTTGGATGGGAACTTGATTCACGAGCAAATAGTTCATCACGTTTATACTATCGAGAATGCCTTAATTCGGCAAATGGACATACAGCAGCCATAAACACCTTTCGGGAATTTTTGTCATGTCTGTTCTACAAACTTTTAACCGACAATTTTCAGACTAAAATTTCACTTACTCTACTACTTTAAAACATCTATCAAAGTGAATAATATAAATTCAATCGCTGTATAGATTTACTTACAACATTTCTCGTTATCACCTATTACTTTAGGTAGATTAATATCAAACAATTAAGTAAGGCTGTGTTTGGCAGTAAACTTTTAAATATTACACATCTCATAAATTCAAGAGAGCAGAATGAGGAGTTTAAACAAGATATTTACAGTATTTTCAGCCGCTTTGTTGCTCGTCAGTAGTACAGTAATTACTAACAACGTAGCGACTGCTGACAACCAACCTACACAATGGGGTTATACAGGCCACAACAGCCCTGAAAATTGGGGATCTCTCTCTCCTAATTATCAAATGTGCAACATCGGCAAAAACCAGTCACCTATCAATATCACTACTTCTTTAGATGCAAATCTGCCATCAATTAGATTTAATTACAAAACATCTCCGTCGGAAATCATCAATAATGGCAAGACCATACAGGTGAATGTCGAACCCGGCAGCAACATTGTGGTGGATGGAGTCACTTATGCACTTAAACAGTACCACTTTCATACACCCAGTGAAAACCACATTGCCGGTAAAAGTTTTCCTCTTGAAGCACACTTTGTTCATGCCGATGCTAATGGCAACCTAGCTGTTGTAGCTGTCATGTTTGAAGAGGGGAAAGCTAATGACCAATTAGCCAAGATTTGGTCAAATCTGCCGATGAAGGCAGGTGAAAATAATGCCCTGAAAGCAGAGGTGAAAGATATTCACAGTTTTCTGCCCCAAACACCGGAGTATTACCGTTTTAACGGCTCTTTGACAACACCACCATGTTCAGAAGGTGTCAAATGGATGGTGATGAAAGAACCATTAACAGTTTCTCAACAGCAGGTGGAAAAATTTTCACTTGCCGTCAATGGAACCAACAATCGCCCGATTCAACCGCAAAATGCACGTATGATCATCAGATAACCATTTAAGGGAGCAAACCCTTTTGAAATATCGGGCTTACCTTTGAAAAAGAAAAATTAAAGGTTTAGACAAAGGTATAAGGATGTAAAGGTTTTGAACTCTTACAGTCTTATACCTGTCTCAACAGACAATCTTTCTGCACATATCATTCAATTTTTACACTAAAATAATGACTATACCCAAGATGAACTCTCGCAGATGAAGAAAGTGATCAGTTACGTTCACCGTCATATAGTACAAGAATCATCAGGTGATGCTGAATATACTCGTTGACGCTATTCTTTTAAAAAATGCAGATACTACCCACTCAAATAATTCATCATCCCATGAAGTAACAATTACTTCCTCTGCTTCCACTCAATCCCATACTCTCGCTCCACGGCCGCTAACAGCTTCGCTTGTAACGCCGACAAATACGGTTTGGCTTGCTTTCCCAATCCCTGTAATAGCCAATCCACCGCTTCATCACGTCCGGCCACCTCATGCAATCGCCGCAGTCTTTCACATAGCTGTTGCATAAATCGACAATCCTCCTCCAGCAATTCCAAGGATTTCAGGTGTTCAACTTTGGCTGTATAGTCGCCATCCCAGCACTTAACTGTGCAACTATACCCACCTACATGAGTTACTACACCCCAGTAGCCACTTTTGCCCCTCAAGTCTGGGTTGTCTTTAGGATGCAGAACACAGATTTCACCTACTCGGTAGGGATTAGGGAGTGCGGTGCGATCGCGTATTCTGTCTACAACGTCCTTGACCACCCGACCAGAAGGAACCTTACCACCTACTTGCTCTACTGCTTTCATCCATGCTTCCTGTTGCTGTGATGGTTCCAGCTTTGTCAATGGGCGTACTTGTCCTTCACTAGTCGGTAAGATTTGCGGCTGCTCTAGCTGGTCGTCTGTTCCCTTGGCTTTTCTCTTTTTATTTTGTGTCCAATTTGGACACATTTTTTGCAGATTGTCTACAACTGTTGCTGCTTCTATTAATCTATAAGGATGACGGCGCTCAAATCCAAACCTGTCTTTGCAATATTCCTCAAATGTTTTGTGCGTTGAACGGTACAGCCGGCGATCGCGCAACTCTTTCAATGCCTTCCCCGCTTCCACAAAGGCGCTCTCCACTTTTCGCTCCAAGTTCAGGCGATCGCGCTGTTCCTCCTCGGTCATCTCTGGCACTTCGACCGCCTCTACATCTACCGTGACTGCGCTTGGCTTTTCCGGCTCTTGTGCTGGCTTTAGGGACGGCTTTGGTTTATCGGAAGTTGTGGGGGTGAGTCTTTTGCGCTTGCTGGGAGGTTGGTTCATGCTCCCACCTCCAGACTGAAGGTGCTTGAACAGCTATTTACTTGTATCATCATAGTAGAAACGTTTTCATATATCCCCATCCTTTTTTTAGGTTGGGGTTTTTCATTTGATTCTTATATATTTGCATTTCTTCTGACTATGGGTAAACATAAGAAAAAGCAAAAGAATGTCCCCCCGTGGTTAGCACACGAGAATCTGTTTATCCCTAAAACTGGTCAGCAGATAACAACAGATGCAGGCTGGGAAAAAATATCATTTGATGATGCTTTTAAGTTTTTCAGACCCCAAACTATTACCGACTGGCGTGAATCCTTCATTGAAGAGTTTGATGATATCTCTGATTTACTATCTTTGCAGGGTGTAGATATCGATTTAGAAGATGAAGCTGCTGTAGATAAGTTTTTGGATAATTACAAGCCCAAACAAATCAATGTAGTTGTAGCTAAAGCTGTCTATGATACTCACGCCTGGGTACGAGTTCTACTAATTTCTACTCCTGATGATGAAGAATACTATTTTCACAACCATGAAATTGAGGCAATTCGTTTAGGCGTTGGGTTACGAAAGCATCTAAACTTAGACATTCCAGTAATTAATGATTGTCAGGATGCTGTAAGATATCTGCAAGGTAAACACCCGAACATCGGCTGGCAACCTAGACATTGCGTTTCGATTGCTCATCGTCTGAAAACGGCTCAAGCCACCAAGGTCTACAATGAGCAGACATGGGACGAGGAGTGGTCAGATATTTCGGATGAAGAAGAAATTTTTGATGGAGCAGTTGATTAAAGTTAAACATTTCAGTAGATTACTGACTAATTCACTTATATCTATGGTAGTAATATTAAGTCCGTTGTGTCTAAGTATAGATTATTTATGTACTATGTATAAGATATGGTCTTACTTATCCCCGCCTCACCTACTGTGACCGGGGTTTTTCATGGCTGTTTATTTCTATGAATCAGCTTTTGTGCTGAATACAACTATCACTAATCATTTATTAACTTTTCTTTCAATCTCATAATGTAGATCAGCCATTATTTTGCTCCTATCTCAAAGCTAAATTCATTTTTCAGTCCAGACTTTCTACCTTTACAAATATGAAACCTATCAAAAAAACCGAATTACGCAGTCTCAAGAAATCTGCCCATTCACAGCCAGTGCAAGAGCCAGAGTCAATAGTTGACACTATCCCTAATGATGAGCCTCTCATTGAGCAGCAACCACCACAGCCACAACTAGATTTAAATGCCCCAACGCCAGAGTATCTTCCTCCTCATTTTCCCGTCCACGATTCTCCTCTAGTGCAGTCTGTAGGCAACTCCGGCTGGCAAGTCTCTGACATCTGGCGCGATCTGCGGGTCGATGGCTTCTGTGATTGATTTTATTAAATATCAGGCGATCGCATAGAAATAAGATGTCTGCGATCGCTTATCTCCTCTTATTGTAAGAAGTATTGCAGTCTCCACCAGTTAGACATATTGTCTAACTTACTCTTGCACTTTTTGTCTTTTGAACTTTGCTCATCAGTTAGTTTGGCGGCATACGATACGCTTGCCTCAATACACTTTCAGCTAGTTTACTTTGTCTTGAGCAGAGTTGTAAGAATCTTATTTCATACTTCTCAAAGCAAAAGCTGTTAAAGAGAATATCATTTTGCTATATATTTACACTCTATAAAAATTACTAGTTAATTTACTTTTTAAACTTTAAACTCTACAACCTAAAGCGATCTCATCATTAGATGAAACTTATTGTAACTATCTGTTTTCTATATACAAAAACATTTAACAGTGCTTTTAATTGAAGACTACCTTTGATTAAACCTTTATAAACTTATATACATATAGCAACATCTTTGCTTATTATGGCGGCAACCTTTTTATTTGCATATATGTGTCTAAAGATAGATGCAGTATGCAGCTTAATTTATAGCTAACAAATATAATTTTCTGTTTACGTTTATTTTTTTAGCTTTAGAAAAAAAATTAAAATAGCTACTTGCTAAATCATTAATATTATGTAAAATTTTTAGTTATTACTTTCAAAAAGTAAATTACTGCACTCGATTTCTTCTTGCCGCGCTGTTAGCCATAGTAGCGTCTTACCTTCTTATGAAATTTAATATTAGTAGTCCTATAGTTATAGGATTTTTTTGTTCGCTTATGACCACTTCCCCGTCTAACGCACAAGTTATTCCCGATGCAACTTTACCCAATAACACAACTATTAAGATTAATGGCAGTGCTATAAATATTGAAGGAGGTACTCAGTTAGGTAATAATTTATTTCACAGTTTAAAAGATTTTTCTGTTCTCACTGGCAGCACTGTTCATTTCAACAATGCGTCAGATATTCAGAACATTATTACTCGAATTACTGGTGGTTCTGTCTCTAACATTGATGGTTTAATCAGTGCTAATGGTACAGCCAACTTATTTTTAATCAATCCCAGTGGTATTGTCTTTGGGACTAATGCACGTTTGGACATTGGTGGTTCTTTATTTGCAACTACGGCTGACTCTCTAGAATTCGCTAATGGTTCTGAGTTCAGTGCTGTAAACCCGCAACAAACGTTGTTAACTGTAGATATTCCTATCGGTTTGCGGTTTAATGGCAATTCTGGAAGTATTACTGTTCAAGGAACAGGAGAGGGGTTAAAGGAGCCAAATGCAGTTTTTATCCCAACTATTCCCAACGATAATTCACCAAGTTTATCTATAAGTCAACAACAAACATTAGCTTTACTAGGTAACAAAATTGTTTTGGAAGGAGTGAATTTAATATCTCAGGGAGGCAATATTGAGTTAGGCAGTATAAACTCAGGTTCAGTTAGCCTAATTTCTAATTCTGTAAATTGGTCTTTCAAATATGGGGGAGTATCCAAATTTAATGACATTGATATTTCTAAACAAGCTTTAATTAATGCAAGTGGTAATCCTGGTGGCTTTGTTCAATTACATGGCGCTAATATTACTTTACAAGATGGCTCAATCATCCTGATTCAGAATTTAGGAGACAGTCCATCGGGAAATATTAATATAAATGCTTCTGCTTCTTTAGTCATTGAAAAAACTTCTCTAGATGGGAATATTTCGAGTAGTTTACTAGCAGAAAGTCTAAATAGCGGAAAAGCTGGCGATATTAGAATTTCTACACAAAAACTATCACTTCAAGATGGAGCCAGAATTAACTCAACTACATACAGTGATGGTTCCGGAGGTAGCGTCATTATTGATACCTCTAATTCTTTAGATTTACTCCCTAATAGATTTGCTAATCCTTTTCGCAGAGGAGATATCATTAACACTTTGGGTTCTGTAACTGTTTCTAGAGGAAATGCTGGTATTGTCCAGGTTTCTACTGACAAGCTATATATCAGCGATGGTGGAGCGATCGCATCCTCAACTTTTAGTTCTGGTAACGGAAACATTGTAACTGTAAATGCTAATTCTATTGAAATTAATGGCATCAAAGTAGAACGCTTTGCACAAAGTAACATAGGCTCTGCAACTTTTAACTCTGGAAATGCTGGTGTTGTCAATATAAATACTTCAACTCTAAAAATAAGAGACGGTGGAATTGTTAATTCAGCCTCTCTAGCCTCTGGAGATGCTGGGAGTGTTAATATTAATGCTAGAGAATCAGTAGAAGTAGCCGGAGGAACAAATTCTCAATTTAGCTTCGTCAGTTCTTCAGCTAATACAGTGAACGAGGCTGTTAGAAGGATTTTTAACTTACCAGCAATTCCTTCTGGCTCTAGTGGTGACGTAATAATTAATACTAAAAATTTTAATATTAGCCAAGGAGCATTCGTTAGTGTAGGTAATGCTGGAACAGGTAATGCTGGCAATATTAGTATCACTACCAATATATTAAAACTTGAAGCGGGAAATATTAATGCCACAACCACGTCTGGAGAAGGCGGTAACATCAATTTGAAAGCAGAAAATGTTCAACTCAGTGACGGCTTTATATCTGCAACCGCAGGCACAAACGGTAGTACAGGCAATGGTGGCAATATTGCTATTGAAACAGGTGCATTAATACTGCAAAGTAACAGCCAAATCACAGCTAATGCCTTTGAGGGTAGCGGTGGGAACATCAAAATTAATTCTCCAGGTTTATTTGCCTCACCAGATAGCCAAATAAGAGCTACATCCGAAAGGGGAGTTAACGGCTCAGTACAGGTTAACACCACTCAAATAGATGTGGTCAACTCTGGCATTAGAAATAGCGTGTTTCAGTCTCCACAATCCTTCAACACTTGCTCACCAGAGCCTCCTAACTTACCAACTAAACTAACTATCTCTGGTAGAGGAGGACTCCCTGTTAGTCTCGATGATTTATTTACTACTGCATTGGGCTGGACAGATCTCTCTGCACCCATTTCCCCTCAACAATTACCCCAATCTACTCAAACTAATAACACGGAAAATATAGTGGTAGCCCAAGGGTGGCATAACAACGGTGATGGCACTGTTAGCTTCGTGATTACCCCAGACCCTACTGACGAAATAAGTGCTTACACTTCACCATCGAGATCATCTTGCATTAAGAGAGTACCAGATGTAGGGGGCTAAATAAGAGAGTGAGTTTACATTTACTAGCATCTTTAACGGCCAGCCATTTTTCCTTGACACAGGCACAATTTGAGCCAAGTGGGATTCAAAGAGAAAATCCCCTAACCATACAACAAATCCCCCAACTCCCTTCTCCATTAACTCCAACACCGTCCCCACTAACACCGCCGGCATCCTCTAGTCCTTCGGTTCTTCAAAGGACAATTCAACCGAACAATTTCACCAAAATCAAAGTTAAAGGTTTTCGTTTTCAAGGGAACACTATTTTTAATAGTCAGGAGTTAGAAAAAGTATTATCAGATTTTGTTGGTCAGGAAATTACTTTTACTGATTTATCAAAAATTAGCGATAACATCACTGACTATTACGTAAAGCAAGGATATATTAACTCTGGTGCATATATCGGTGTTGTCCAGAATCAATCTCTCAAAGTTGATAATGCTATAGTTACTGTCTCCATTGTTGAAGGACAGATAGAAAAAATCAATATTGTGGGTGCAAACAGACTACACAACTATATTCGCGCCCGTATTCCACAACCAATTCTCAACAATCAACACTTATTATCAGCATTACAGCTACTTCAACAAGACCCATTAATTGAAAAAATTACTGCTTCATTAAAACAGGGAAGCAAACCCAGCCAAGCTATTTTAGATATTAATGTGCAACCCCGACAAGAATTTAATGTCAATCTTGGTCTAGACAACTACCGCTCTCCAGTCATCGGAACTTTTCAGCGCCGCATTGATATCTCGCACAATAACCTACTGGGATTAGGAGACGGACTAAGTGTCGGTTATATAAATACAGATGGCAGTAATGCACTCGCTCTTGCTTATTCTGTACCTGTCAACTCAAACAATGGCACTATTCGCTTCCTCTACGCCAACATTACTAATAATATTATTGAGCAACCGCTTAATTCTCTGGATATTGTGGCCGATGCACGGGCCTATGAAATTAGTTTTCGCCAACCTTTAATACGACAGGCTTCGGCTAATTCGGCTCAAGAATTGGCATTGGGTTTGACAGCTTCGCGTTTAGAGAGCGAGTCATCCTTACAAGATACTCCTTTTCCGATATCAGCAGGTGCAGATGCGTCAGGACGCACCAGGATTTTTGCACTCAGATTTTTTCAAGACTGGTCAAATCGTAGTGCGACAGAAGCTTTGTTTGCTCGTTCAACCTTGAGTTTAGGGTTAAATGCAATGGACTCTACCATCAATGCTAACCCTCCTGATGGGCAATTTTTTAGTTGGGTTGGTGAAGCTTTGTGGCTGAAACGTTTGGGCAATAGCAATACCTCTGTCGCTGTCCGCTCACGTCTGCAATTAGCGGATAGACCTTTACCTGCTTTCGAGCAAATCAGTCTTGGAGGCATCAGTACTGTCAGAGCTTACAGGCAGGATACTTTTATCTCTGATAATGGATTTCTCTTATCTACAGAACTACGCATTCCCGCCTGGAAAAGAACTACACAGGAATTACAGGTCATACCCTTCATTGACTTTGGCACAAGTTGGAACAATAGTTCTGATACTTTGAGTCCTTCGGGAAGTTTAACCTCTGTTGGTCTAGCTCTCCAATATCGCAGCGATCGCTTTGATGCGCGTATTGATTGGGGCATTCCCTTTAATGAAACTAACTCTAACTCAAATACATGGCAAGAAAATGGCGTTTATTTTTCGCTCAATTATCAGCTATTTTAAAAGAATTAAGTACTTATTTCTAAGTTTACTATTTATGCTAATAGTAGTGATTAATCATGAAGTAATACTAGCATCTAAACCTAGTTTAGAAATAGCACAGTCACTCACACAGCAAGGTTTTTCACAATTGTATAATGGAAAACCGGAAACGGCATTTCAAACATGGCAAACAGCTTATCGAGCTTATGAACAATTAAACAATAAACAGGGAATGAACGGCAGTTTAATTAACCAGAGTTTGGCACTTCAAGCGCTAGGCTCTTATGTTAACGCTTGCCAAGTTCTTACTCAGGCTTTAGCAGTAAAAGATAAAATTTGTCCTAATGCGTTCCCAGCGCCAATGAATTCTTCGCAATTGTCTGATTTCAAGTCAAAACTTCAAAAGCAAATCAACGAGGATCTTGATTTTATTGGATTTTATAATCTAGCTAACGTGCTTCGAGTTATGGGTGAGCCTGAGATTTCTTATATAATTTTACAACAAAGTTTAACATCAACAGCACAATTAAAAAACAAAGAAATTCAAGATAACTTATTATTGAATCTAGCTAATACAGAAGTAATACTTTACAATCAAGCCAAGAGTAAATATCAAATTACTGATGACTTTACTGCTCAGAAGAAAGCCTTCATCTTAGCCAAGTCTAAATTTGTTGCTGCTCAAGAAGCATACCAGAAACTCAGCAATAGCCAAAGTACAGTTTCTGTGCAAGCTAAACTAAATTGGTTAAAGTTACTTTTAGACAATACATCATCACAATTTTCTCAAGATGTAGCGCTCAATGATTCAATTTCGCAAATAGTAAATGATATTCTCTCAGAATTAGAGCAATTTAAGACATTACCAAAGATTGAGTCAATTTATAGCAAACTTAAGTTATCCCGGAATTTAATAAACATTACTCAAACTCCTAAGTTAGAAATTAAACAACTAATTAATCCCGATTTACAATCTGTAGCTTTATCCTTATCACAGGAAGCGTTAGCTAATGCCAAAGATTTGAATAATCTTAGAGCTATTGCTTATGCTTATGGTACTTTAGGCGAGATTTACAGTGCTACTGAAGAATTATCAAAAGCTGAAAGTTCTTATTATGAAGGAATGTTATATGCTCAGTCAATACAGGCTTGGGATATCGTCTACCAATGGCAATGGGAATTAGCTCGGCTTTATCAAGTATCTGGTAAAATCGAGCAAGCTAATCAATTTTATGCAACTGCTATCAAAAATCTTGATAAAGTACGTAGCTAGGACTTACGCATTGACAAAAAATTTCATTCATGTGTACTAAGCAACACAAGTATGGGTAAGATTTTCTACAATGTAATCACGCAAAACTAAAGTGAATAAGTTCCTTTGCA